>CAVOGC010000006.1:0-92102 GCA_963695105.1 uncultured Gammaproteobacteria bacterium
TCCGCTACGCCCACTTCCTCCATCTTGCCGTACACCTTGTTGGTCGAGGCATTGATGAAGAAGCTCTCCGGGCTGAGCCGGCGCACCGCATCCAGGACGTTGAAAGTACCGAAGGCGTTGATCTCGAAGTCCTCTCGCGGGTCGGTCACCGACGTGGTTACCGCCACTTGGGCCGCCAGATGCAGCACCACATCGGGTCGGAGGTCGCCAACGATGCGGTCCATCGCCGCCGGATCGCGGATGTCGGCGCGCTCAAAACGGATGTCGACCCGTTCACGCAACCAGCGCAAGTTGTCTTCGGTGCCTCGCCGGGACAGATTATCCAGGATGGCGACGGTCCAGCCATGCTCCGCGAAGTAGCGCGCCGTGTTGACGCCGATGAAGCCGGCGCCACCGGTGATCAGGATGGTTTTGGCGTTGAGGGGTATCGTTGTTCATGAAGAATCACTGGACCAGATGAGGAAAAATTCGGTCGAAGGCGTTCCAGAACACTGTTTCCGCCTTTGCCCGCGTGTAGTGTTGCTCCACCCGTCGGCGCGCGCCGACGGCCAGCCGCGCCCGCAACGCCCGGTCCGTCACGATCCGCGAAATAGCGAATGCCATGTCACCTGGGTCGAAGTCAACCAGAAAACCGGTGTCGTCGTCGATGACAAACTCTTCCGGCCCCCCGCAGCGGGTGGACACCACCGGACAGCCGCAGGCCATGGCTTCGAGCGCGGCGATGCACAGTCCTTCCTGATGAGAAGGCAGCGCGAACATGTCGAGCGTTCGCAAACGATCGCGCAACTCGGGATGCGAGAGGTAGGGCAGAAACTCCACCCGACCCTCCAGACCCAGCGCGCGAACCCGGCTACGAACCGCCTCGTCGGGCGTCCCGCCGATCAGCAGCGCGGTCACCTCCGGACCTCTACCTCCGATCCGCGCCAAAGTCGCCAGAAGCAATTCCAGATTCTTGCGTGGGTCATCCAGCCGGCCGGAAAAGCCGATCCGCCCCGGCACCACCGCCTCGGGCCGCGCCGAAAAGAAATCCGCGTCCACCGGCATCGGCAGTACCCCGGCGGTCACCGGGGCACCAGCGATTCGGTCCAGGGCGCGGCGGGTGTACTCGCTGAGCGCCAGAATCGAACCCGCGCTCAATACCCACCGTTCCAGCCGGCGCAGCACCGGCGCGTTCACCACACGGTCGAGCGCCTTGCGCGGCCAAGGGAAACGCGCCACCCGATCCTTGCGATCCCCTTGCCAGTCGGTCGCCACCCAAGCCAGGAACGGTCGTCCGGTCTGCCGGTAGGGCATGGCCGCCAGCGCGTTGCCCGCCACCGTCACATAGGCCGCGCACGATGCCATCACCCGTCGCCAGTGCGTCGTGGCTAGGTAATGGGTAAATTCCAGCTCGGGCAGCCAGGCGCCAATGGCGTGAGTTTCGTAATCCTCCAGCCCGCGCCGGGTCTCCGCGCCCACCCGGTTGCGCAATAGCCGAAAGCTCGGCACCGACAGATGCGGCGAGACGCTGTACGGTTCGTAATGGGCCAGCACCGGTTCAAACCCCTTATCGCGCAGCGTGCGGGCGATGAACCCGGTCATGGCCGGCACCCCGCCGCTGCCCGGGGCGATGGTGGAAATCAATACCCGAGGCCGGATCATCCGTTAACGCCCCGTGCCTCGCCCCCTACCCGCCGCGCCCAGCGCCGCGCCCAATGTTCCCGACCGACCGCCGGTGCTCCGGCTGCCGGCAGCCGTTCCAGCCAGTCCCGCACCGGAGTCTGAAAGCCGGTCTTGGGCCGATCCACGATCTCGGCCGGCAACGGCTGGCTCGGACTTCGCCCCAGCAGGATTTTTCCACCCGGCCCCCGCATCGTTACCAGCGCCGGCGCCAACTGTCGCAAAACCTCGGCATCCACCAGCGGCGTCCGGATCTCCAGCGAATGCGCCATGCCCGCCCAATCCGCGTCGCGCAACAACTGGTTGCGCATGTACAGCGCCGCCTCCAGCGCCGCCACCCGGCCAAACGGTGTGCCCGGATCGGGTTCCAACACCGCACCGATGTGTTGCAACGGGCATAGTTGCCGCACACTCTCCCGTGCCCGCTCCTCCCCCAGTAGACCCGGCAACTCCCACGGCATAAACAGTCCGCGCCGGAGCAGGTAGGCGCCCGGATAGCTGCCGGCGTATTCCAGCAGGCTCAGTGCCTTGGGGGTGAGGCGCGCGGCGTAAGACCCGAAGAGCGAACAGCCCAGACGACGCAGAGCGCGGCCCAGACCCGGGATGCGTGCCAGTGGACCGAACCACCGGACCCATCTCGGGATATCCCGAAACGAGGGATAGCCGCCGAACAACTCGTCGCCGCCCAGACCGGACATCACCACCTTCAGCCCCTGCTCGCGCGCCGCCTTGCTGACGAACCAGGTGTTGATGCCGTCGATGCTCGGTTGGTCCATCGCCCGCAAGATTCGCGGCAAGTCGCTGCGGAATTCGGCTTCATCCACCACTCGTGTCACATGTCGGGCGCCGTAGCGGGCCGCCACTCGCTCCGCCAGAGGCGCTTCATCGTCGGCTCGGCCCCGGAATTCGGCAAAGGCCAAGGTCACGGTCTGGACCTCCGTCGGCCCGGCATCACGCATCAAGCCCAGCAGCGCGCCGGAATCCACTCCCGCCGATAAAAATACGCCCACCGGTACGTCCGCCACCACATGATGGCGGACCGAATCCAGCAATGCCTCCCGCACCCGCTCTTGCAGCGCCTCCTCGTCCAATCGAATCGGCTCCGCCGCCGCCCGCTGGAATACCTTCGCGATGGAAAAATAACGCGTCGGCTCACGCGGCCCTAATTCATCCACCCACAGCGCGCAACCGGCCGGCAGGGCGCGGATGTCGCGATACAGCGTGTGCGGCTCCGGGACGCTGCCGAACAGATAGAACCCAGCTTCGCCCGCCGAGTTAGGCTCGCCCGAAATCGCCCCACCGGCCCGCAGCGCTTTCACTTGCGACGCGAAGCGCAGTGACCGGCCGTCGCTGGCGTAGTACAGCGGTTTGATGCCATAAGGATCGCGCGCCAGAAGCAGAGCCCGTCGCCGGGCATCCCACAGCGCGAAGGCAAACATTCCCCGCAGTTCCTCCACCAGCGCCGCACCCTTCTCCGCGTACAGGTGCAGTAACACCTCGGTGTCGGAATCGGAGCGGAACACTCGTCCGCGCGCCTCCAAACCCCGCCGCAGCGTCCGGTAGTTGTAAATCTCGCCGTTGAAGGTCACCACCTGCCCACCGTCGGTACTGGCCATCGGCTGCGCCCCACGCTCGGACAGGTCGATGATCGCCAATCGCCGGTGCGCCAGCCCCAACCGGCCGTCGTCGGCATACCACTCCCCCGCCCCATCCGGCCCGCGTACCGTCATGTGGTCGCGCATGCGGCGCAATTCCACCCGCTCCACGTCGGGCGCCGCATGATGATGGGCGAAGATGCCGGCGATTCCGCACACCGCTTTCAAGCAACCAGCGCTTTTGCGCTCACAATGCCTCCACCTCGATCGAATCGCCAAAGGTCTCGATCCCCAGTCGCTCCGCCACCTTGCGCGCCCGAGCGTCGATCATCGGCGAGATCACGATCAGCCGGTTGGCGGTTCGCTGGTGCAATTTTTCGTAAAACCGCGCCTTGCGTTCGAATATGTACATGCCGGCTTTATCGATGGAAGATTTCAACTCGCAGATCAGCAGCAGGCCGTTCTTGACGATCACGTCGAGTTCCACCTGCTCCGGCCGGCCGAACACTTCGCCCGTGTCGTCGTATTCGGTGACATTCAGTACCCGCACGTCGAAGTTCTCTTCCAGAATCCCGGCCAAGGCGTCGCGAAACGCCTTCTCCGACTGCGTGCCCCAGCGCGCGCCCAAGGCACCGATGGAGCGTTCGAATTTTTTCGCCTGGGCCATGATCTCTTCGTGCATCCGGTCGAAGCGCCGGCCGGACTCTTCCCACTCGCGCGCCTGCTCCTCCCGGTCGCGGTCCCGTTCGGCCTTCTGCTCCTCCCACTTTCGATTCTGCTCGGCCTTCTGCGCTTCCCATTTGCGCGCTTCCTCCTCCCGGTCGCGGTCCCGTTCGGCCTTTTGCTCCTCCCACTTTCGATTCTGCTCGGCCTTCTGCGCTTCCCATTTGCGCGCTTCCTCCTCCCGGTCGCGGTCCCGTTCGGCCTTCTGCTCCTCCCATTTGCGCGTTTCCTCCTCCCACTTGCGATCCTGCTCGGCCTTCTGCGCTTCCCATTTGCGCGTCTGCTCCTCCCGGTCGCGCGCCTGATCGGCCTTCTGTTCCTCCCACTTGCGATCCTGCTCGGCCTTCTGCGCTTCCCATTTGCGCGTCTGCTCCTCCCGGTCGCGACGTAGTTCGTTCAACAAGGTGTAAAACCGATCCTCGGTTTCCAGGCGCCCGGCATATTCCCGCCGCGTCATTTCCAGGATATAGGCGCGAAAATCCGGGTCTTCCCGCAGCCAACCCGGCAATTCCCGCTTGAGCGTCTCTTTCAGGGATTCCACATCCATCCTCGCCTCCACCCGTCCCAGTTCGACCGTATCATGATCCTTCGGTCCGCCCGCTCAGCAGGAGGTCGAAATAGGCGATGGTTCGCCGCAACCCTTCCTCCAGATGAATCACCGGCTCCCAGCCACCCAAAATTGACTTTGCCAAGCTGATATCCGGTTTGCGCTGCAATGGGTCGTCGCTCGGCAAGGGATGATAGCTCAGCGCCGAGCACGACCCGGTCAACTCGATCACTTTCTCCGCCAACTCCTTGATGGTGAACTCGCCCGGATTGCCCAGGTTCACAGGCCCGGTGAAATCATCTGGCGTGGCCATCAATCGCAATAGCCCCTCGATCAGATCGTCCACGATAGCAGAACGAACGGGTCTGGCCACCCTCGCCGTAGAGGGTGATCGGCTGGTCGCGTAGCGCCTGCACGATGAAATTGGACACCACGCGGCCATCGTTGGGGTGCATGCGGGGACCGTAGGTGTTGAAGATGCGCGCCACCTTGATGTTCAGACCATGCTGGCGGCGGTAGTCGAAAAACAGCGTCTCGGCGCAACGCTTGCCCTCGTCGTAGCAACTGCGCCGGCCGATCGGGTTGACGTGGCCCCAGTAGTCCTCGCGCTGCGGATGCAGCTCCGGATCACCATACACTTCGCTGGTGGAGGCTTGCAGGATCCTGGCCTTTACCCGCTTGGCCAGCCCCAGCATATTGATCGCCCCATGCACGCTGGTCTTGGTGGTCTGCACCGGATCGAACTGGTAATGAATCGGCGAAGCCGGACAGGCCAGATTGAAGATCTCGTCCACCTCCACATACAGCGGAAAGGTGACGTCGTGCCGCATCAACTCGAAGTGCGGATTATCGAGAATGCGCAGCAGGTTGTCCTTGGCACCGGTATAGAAGTTGTCCACGCACAGCACGTCGTGTCCAGCAGCCAGTAGACGCTCGCACAGATGGGAACCGAGGAAACCGGCACCGCCGGTAACCAGTACGCGTTTGCGAAGGGTGGGTTTCATGGTGGCTTATAAAAAAACGGAACGGGTTGCTGGAACTCTGAAGATGAACAGATAAAACGTCGTTCACCAAAAACAGATCCTCGTATGAATAAAAGTGCAAAGTGCGGCCAAGCTACCGCCCTACCGTGCTGGAAGCGGCATCGCTTGGGAATCATGGCGGCACAAATTCGTTCAAAAAATGAACGAACGATAGCTTGAAAAGGCTAACGCTGCTTCAGCCTGGGTGCAAGCATGCCTTACTCGCCCGAAGGGAAGTGCGCACCGACCGATAGGCTTGCATTTTAGCCATGCATGCGGAATAGTGCGGCCCGATCACCCCAGCACATAACCCGATGATGAATGCTCCCACCGCTCAAACTCATCCCACCGCTGGCTGCTGGCTCGCCGTCTTCAGCAAGCCGCGCCGGGAAACGGAAGCGGCCGAACAATTGACGCGCCAGGAGTTTACGATATTCCTGCCGCAAGTCCGTGTCCGCCGCCGGCTGCGTGGCCAGTGGCGCGACGTGATCGAGCCGATGTTCCCGCGCTATCTGTTTCTATGGGCCGTGCCGGGCCAGGACGACCTGCGACCGGTGCGTTCGACGCGCGGCGTGGTCGGTCTGGTCCGGTTCGGCGGCGAGTTGCGGTCCGTGCCCGAACCGGTGATCGCCGAATTGCGGCGGGTCTGTGTGGGGGGCGTGCTGGAACTGCCGTCGCCGCTGGTCCCCGGTTCCCGGGTGCGGATCCTCACCGGCCCGTTCGCCGGCCATGAGGCGGAACTGCTGCACACGGACGGCGCGCACCGGGCGCGGGTGCTGCTGGAACTGCTCGGGCAGATGAACGCGTTGGCGTTCCCGCTGGACGCGCTGGCGCCGGCCGAAAACCGCTAGCCCTCGCAACACCTGCCATCTGAACCACTCAATACCACCAGAAAATCATCGACAGCGACACCAGCGCCACCACGCCGTTCAGCGGCAGCCCGATCCGCAGATAATCGGTGAAACGGTAGCCACCCGGCCCGTACACCATCAGGTTGGTCTGGTAACCGATCGGCGTGGAAAATTCGGCCGAGGCCGCCATCATGATCGCCAGCGCGAACGGCACGATGCTCACGTCCAGATTCGCCGTCACCGCCTGGGCGATCGGGAACATCAGCAGCGCCGCCGCGTTATTGTTGACCACGGCGGTAAACAGCACCGTCGCCAGATAAACCATCACCAGATTCAGGGCCGGCGAATCCCCCGCCAGCCCCAACATCGCCGTCGCCACCTCCAAGGCCAGCCCGGTGCTTTGCAGCGCCCCGCCGATGCCGAACGCCGCCGCGATCACCAGCAGCACCGACCAGTCGATGCTTTGCCGGGCGCCGGCGACGCTGACGCAGCGGGTCAGCACCATCAGCGCCGCCGCCGTCAGCGCCGCCTCGAACATGCCGACCAGCTCCAGCCCGGCCGCCAGCACCATCGCCACCAGAATGCCGAGCGCCAGCAACGCCCGCTCGTGTCGCAACGGCGTCGAATCGGGCACCGGACTGACCAGAAAGAAATCCCGGCTGTTGCGATGCCCTTCCAGAAAACCGACCCCGGCCTCGACCAGCAGGATATCGCCGGGCCGCAACACGATATCGCCGATCTTGCCGCCCAGCCGCTCGCCGTTGCGCGCCACCGCGATCACCACCGCCTTGTAGCGGTTGCGAAACCGGCCGTCGCGGATGCTGCGCCCGATCAGCGGGCAGGTGTTCGAGACCACCGCCTCGACCAGCAGTCGGTCGCTACGCCGCTCGGCCAGCTTGAACACCTGATTCGAGGCTGAGGTCAGGCCACGGATGCGCTGCAAATCAACCACCGAATCGACCACGCCGACGAAGACCAGCCGGTCCCCGGCCTGCAAGATTTCCCGGGGCGACACCGCCGGCAGCACCGCGCCGTCGCGGTCGATTTCCATCAAATAGCAATCGGGCAGATGCCGCAGGCCGGCGGCCTCGATGGTCTTGCCCACCAGTGGACCGTCCCGGTCGACCAGCATCTCCAGGGTATACCGACGCGGGTCGTCAGTCGGCGATACCGCCGGCCGCCGGTCCGGCAGCAGCCAGCGGCTGGTCAGAATGACGAACGACACCCCGACGATCGCCGCCGGCAAGCCAATCGGCGTGATGCTAAACATACCCAGTTGGACGTTGGCTCGGTCGATCAGCAGGCCGTTCACCACCAGATTGGTGCTGGTGCCGATCAGAGTGCAGGTGCCGCCCAGGATCGCGGCGTAGCTCAGCGGCAGCATCAGCTTGGAGACCGGCAGCCGGAACTTGCGCGCCCACTCACCCACGCCCGGAATCAGCATCGCGACCAACGGCGTGTTATTCAGGAAAGCGCTGAGCAATGTGACTGGGACCATCAGGCGTAACTGCGCTCGAGGCAACGACTCCGGCCGGCCCAGGATGCGCTGCGCCAGCCACTGCGCCCCGCCGGTTTCGCGCAACCCGGCCACCACCACATAAAGCGCTCCGACCGTGATCACGCCCTGGTTGGCCAAGCCTTCGAACGCTTTCGCCGGCGGCACGACCCCCACCAGCACCAGCAGCACCAGCCCCCCCAGGAACAACATGTCCGGCGCAACCCGTGTAGTCGCCAGAACCCCCAGCAACGCCAGGATCAAACTGGCGGTAAACCAGGCTTCCCACCCCATGGAAGTGGCTACCCCCGTCGTTCAGGCGCCACGCAGGATGCGCCGCTCGCTCAGATAAGCCAGCACCTGGTTCACGCACTCCTCGACCGGGACCCGTTCGGTATCGATGGCCAGTTCCGGCCGCTCCGGCGCCTCGTAGGGTGAATCGATGCCGGTAAAATCCTTGATGACCCCGGCGCGGGCTTTGGCGTACAAGCCCTTGGGATCGCGCTGTTCGCAGGCTTCCAGCGAGGCCTGGACATGCATCTCGATGAACTCCCCGTCCGGCAGCAGCGCCCGGACCATCGCCCGGTCGGCGCGAAACGGCGAAATGAAAGCGGTGATCACGATCAGTCCGGCGTCGGCGAACAGCGCCGCCACTTCGCCGATCCGGCGGATGTTCTCGACTCGGTCGTCCTTGGAGAAACCCAAATCCTGATTCAGGCCGTGGCGAACGTTGTCGCCGTCCAGCAGGTAGCTGTGGTAGCCGCGCTGGTACAGGCGCTGCTCCAGGGCGTTGGCCAGGGTCGATTTGCCCGAACCCGACAGACCGGTCAGCCAGATCACGCAGGGTCGCTGCGCTTTCTGGTTGGCCCGCTGCGCCTTGCCGATGCGGTGCTCGTGCCAGACCACGTTGCGCGACTTGTCGATCAGGGCCTGGGTCACCGGGCGCACGATCATGCCCGCGCCGACCGTGGCGTTGCTGATCCGGTCGATAACGATGAAACCGCCGGTGCCGGGGCTTTCCTCGTAGGCATCGAAGGGCACCGGCTGGTTCAGACTGAAGCGGCAGTAGCCGATTTCGTTCAGACCCAGTTCCTCGACGCGCTGATGCTCCAGGGTGTTGACGTCGACGCGGTGGTGCAGCACGGTCGGGGTGGCCGGCAGCAACCGGGTGGCCAGCTTGATGTCATACTGGCGACCCGGCAGCAACGGCGCATCCGCCATCCACACCAGCCGGGCGTCGAACTCCTCGGCGACCGCCGGCAAGCGGTCGGGGTGGACCAACAGATCGCCGCGGCCGACGTCGATCTCGTCGGCGAGCGTCAAGGTCACCGCCTGACCGGCGAACGCCTCGGTCAAGGCGCCATCGGCGGTCACGATGGTCGTTACCCGGCTGCGCCGACCCGAGGGGAGCGCCACGACTTCGTCGCCCGGCCGCACCACGCCGGCGGCGAGAGTGCCGCAGAAACCGCGAAAGTCCAGATGGGGCCGGTTGACGTATTGCACCGGAAAGCGGAAATCGCGCAGGTTGCGGTCGGCGGCGACCTCGATCTGCTCCAGCTCCCGCAGCAGGGTGGGTCCCTCGTACCAGGGCATGGTGCTGGACGGCTGCGCGACGTTGTCGCCGCGCAGCGCCGACACCGGCACGCAGCGCACGTCCTTGACCCCGAGCTTGGCCACGAACTCCAGGTAATCGTCGCAAATCCGCTCGAACACCGCCGGGTCGTAGCCGACCAAGTCCATCTTGTTGACCGCCAGCAGCAGATGGCGAATGCCGAGCAGGGAGACGATGAAGCTGTGGCGGCGAGTCTGGGTTTGCAAGCCCTTGCGGGCGTCCACCAGCAGGATGGCCAGTTGCGCGGTCGAAGCGCCGGTGGCCATGTTGCGGGTGTACTGCTCGTGACCCGGCGTGTCGGCGATGATGAACTTGCGTTTGTCCGTGGAGAAATAGCGATAGGCGACATCGATGGTGATGCCCTGTTCGCGCTCCGACTGCAAGCCATCCACCAGCAGGGCCAAATCCAGTTCTTCACCGGTGGTCCCGTACTTGGTGGTGTCGCGGCGCACGGCGGCGAGCTGATCCTCGTAGATCAACTGAGTGTCGTACAACAAGCGACCGATCAGGGTGCTTTTGCCGTCGTCGACGCTGCCGCAGGTGATAAAGCGCAGTAAATCCTTGCGCTCGTGGGTTTCCAGATAAGCCTGGATATCGGTTTCGAGGAGGGACATCTTAAAAGTACCCCTGCCGCTTCTTCTCTTCCATCGAGCCGGTGGCGTCATGGTCGATCAGGCGGCCCTGGCGTTCGGAATGACGGGCGAGCAGCATTTCCTGGATGATTTCGGGCAGCGTGGTGGCGTGCGAGCGGATGGCGCCGGTCAGTGGGTAGCAGCCCAGGGTACGGAACCGCACCCACTCCCGCTTCGGCGTCTCGCCCGGATTCAATGGCATTCGCTCGTCGTCGACCATGATCAAGGTCCCGTCGCGCTCCACCACCGGCCGTTCGGCGGCGAGGTACAGGGGCACGATCGGAATGTTTTCCAGGTGGATATACTGCCAGACATCCAGTTCGGTCCAGTTGGAGAGCGGAAACACGCGGATGCTCTCGCCCCGATGTACCCGGCCGTTGAACAGGTTCCACAGTTCGGGACGCTGGTTCTTGGGGTCCCAGCGGTGGTTGCGGTCGCGGAACGAGTAAACCCGCTCCTTGGCCCGCGAGCGCTCCTCGTCGCGGCGGGCGCCGCCGAAGGCGGCGTCGAAGCCGTGCCGTTCCAGCGCCTGCTTCAGCGCCTGGGTCTTCATCACGTCGGTATGCACCCGCGAACCGTGGGTGAACGGATTGATGCCCTGGCGCACGCCTTCTTCGTTGATATGGACGATCAGTTCCAGTCCCAGCCGGCGGGCCAGTTCGTCGCGGAAGCGGATCATCTCCCGGAACTTCCAGGTGGTATCGACATGCAGCAGCGGAAACGGCGGCTTGCCGGGGTGAAATGCCTTCAGGGCCAATTGCAGCATCACCGCGGAATCCTTGCCGATCGAGTACAGCATCACCGGTTTCTCAAACTCGGCGGCGACTTCGCGGATGATGTGAATGCTCTCGGCTTCGAGTTGCTTGAGATGCGTCGGCTTATAAGGGTCCATGGATCGGGATCGCGAGTTCTGAGGGGCATCGAGGCCGCGCTGGCTTGCATCAAGAAATGGCACGGCGTAAAAAGCGCGCCATTTTGGGCTCTCGGAAAGCTACCGTCAACGCGGCCATCTGTTTCTATGGGCCGTGCCGGGCCAGGACGACCTGCGGCCGGTGCGTTCGACGCGCGGCGTGGTCGGTCTGGTCCGGTTCGGCGGCGAATTGCGGTCCAGTGCCCGAACCGGTGATCTCCGAACTGCGGCGGGTCTGTGTGGGGGGCGTGCTGGACCTGCCTTCGCCACTGGTCCCCGGTTCCCGGGTGCGGATCCTCACCGGCCCGTTCGCCGGCCACGAGGCGGAACTGTTGCATACGGACGGCGCGCACCGGGCGCGGGTGCTGCTGGAACTGCTCGGGCAGATGAACGCGTTGGCCTTCCCGCTGGACGCGCTGGCGCCAGCCGAAAACCGCTAGCCCCCGCAACACCTGCCCTCTGAACCACTCAATACCACCATAAAATCATCGACAGCGACACCAGCGCCACCACGCCGTTCAGCGGCAGCCCGATCCGCAGATAATCCGAGAAGCGGTAGCCACCCGGCCCGTACACCATCAGGTTGGTCTGGTAGCCGATCGGCGTGGAAAATTCGGCCGAGGCCGCCATCATGATCGCCAGCGCGAACGGCACGATGCTTACGTCCAGATTGGCCGTCACCGCCTGAGCGATCGGGAACATCAGCAGCGCCGCCGCGTTGTTGTTGATCACGGCGGTGAACAGCACCGTCGCCAGATACACCATTATCAGATTCAGGGCCGGCGAATCCCCCGCCAGCCTCAGGATCGCCATCGCCACCTCCAAGGCCAGCCCGGTGCTTTGCAGCGCCCCGCCGATACCGAACGCCGCCGCAATCACCAACAACACCGACCAGTCGATGCTTTGCCGGGCGCCGGCGACGCTGACGCAACGGGTCAGCACCATCAGCGCCGCCGCCGTCAGCGCCGCCTCGAACATGCCGACCAGTTCCAGCCCGGCCGCCAGCACCATCGCCACCAGGATACCGAGCGCCAGCAAGGCCCGCTCGTGCCGCAACGGCGTCGAATCGGGCACCGGACTGACCAGAAAAAAATCCCGGCTGTTGCGATGCCCTTCCAGAAATCCGACCCCGGCCTCGACCAGCAGGATATCGCCGGGTCGCAACACGATGTCGCCGATCTTGCCGCCCAGCCGTTCGCCGTTGCGCGCCACCGCGATCACCACCGCCTTGTAGCGGTTGCGAAACCGGCCGTCACGGATGCTGTGCCCGATCAGCGGGCAGGTGTTCGAGACCACCGCCTCGACCAGCAGCCGGTCGCTGCGCCGCTCGGCCAGCTTGAACACCTGATTCGAGGCCGAGGTCAGGCCACGGATGCGTTGCAGGTCCACCACCGAATCGACCACGCCGACGAAGACCAGCCGGTCCTCCGCCTGCAAGATCTCCCGGGGCGACACCGCCGGTAGCACTACGCCGTCGCGGTCGATTTCCATCAGGTAACAATCGGGCAGATGCCGCAGGCCGGCGGCCTCAATGGTCTTGCCCACCAGGGGACCGTCCCGATCGACCAGCATCTCCAGGGTATAACGGCGCGGGTCGTCAGTCGGCGATACCGCCGGCCGCCGATCCGGCAGCAGCCAACGACTGGTCAGAATGATGAACGTCACCCCGACGATGGCCGCCGACAGACCAATCGGCGTGATGTCGAACATTCCCAGGTTGACGTTGGCCCGATCAATCAGCAGGCCGTTCACCACCAGATTGGTGCTGGTGCCGATCAAGGTGCAGGTGCCACCCAGGATCGCCGCGTAGCTCAATGGCAGCATCAGCTTGGAGACCGGCAGCCGGTACTTGCGCGCCCACTCCCCCACACCGGGAATCAGCATCGCCACCACCGGAGTATTGTTGAGGAAGGCGCTCAGCACCGTGACCGGCAGCATCAGCCGCAACTGCCCTCGGGACAAGGACTCCGGCCGACCCAGGATTCGATGAACCAGCCACTGCGCCCCGCCGGTTTCGCGTAGCCCGGCCACCACCACATACAGCGCTCCGACCGTGATCACGCCCTGGTTGGCCAAGCCCTCGAACGCCTGCGCCGCCGGCACGATCCCCACCAGCACCAGCAGTACCAGCCCCCCCAGAAACACCATGTCCGGCGCGGCCCGGGTCGTCGCCAGAACCCCCAGCAACCCCAGGATCAAGCCGCCAGTAACCCAGGCTTCCCATCCCATGAAGTGCTACCCCCGTCGCTCAGGCGCCGCGCAGAATGCGCCGCTCGCTCAGATAAGTCAGCACCTGGTCCACGCACTCCTCGACCGGGACCCGCTCGGTATCGATGGCCAGTTCCGGCCGCTCCGGCGCCTCGTAGGGCGAATCGATGCCGGTGAAATCCTTGATGACCCCGGCGCGGGCCTTGGCGTACAAACCCTTGGGATCGCGCTGCTCGCAGGCTTCCAGCGAGGCCTGGACATGCGCCTCGATAAACTCCCCGTCCGGCAGCAGCGCTCGGACCATCGCCCGGTCGGCGCGAAACGGCGAGATGAAGGCGGTGATCACGATCAGTCCGGCGTCGGCGAACAACGCCGCCACCTCGCCGATCCGGCGGATGTTCTCGATGCGGTCGTCCTTGGAGAAGCCCAAATCCTGGTTCAGGCCGTGGCGGACGTTGTCGCCGTCCAGCAGGTAGCTGTGATAGCCGCGCTGGTACAACCGCTGCTCCAGGGCGTTGGCCAGGGTCGATTTGCCCGAGCCCGACAAGCCGGTCAGCCAAATCACGCAGGGCCGCTGCGCTTTCTGGTTGGCCCGCTGCGCCTTGCCGATGCGGTGCTCGTGCCAGACCACGTTGCGCGACTTGTCGATCAGGGCCTGGGTCACCGGCCGCACGATCATGCCCGCGCCGACCGTGGCGTTGCTGATCCGGTCGATGACGATGAAGCCACCGGTGCCGGGAATCTCTTCATAAGCATCGAAGGGCACTGGCTGGTTCAGACTGAAACGGCAGTAGCCGATTTCGTTCAGGCCCAGTTCCTCGGCGCGCTGGTGCTCCAGGGTATTGACGTCGATGCGGTGGTGCAGCACGGTCGGGGTGGCCGGCAACAGCCGGGTGGCCAGCTTGATGTCGTACTGGCGACCCGGCAGCAACGGCGCATCCGCCATCCATACCAGCCGGGCGTCGAACTCCTCGGCGACCGCCGGCAAGCGGTCGGGGTGAACCAGCAAATCGCCGCGACCGACGTCGATCTCGTCGGCGAGCGTCAAGGTCACCGCCTGGCCGGCAAATGCCTCGGGCAAGTTGCCATCGGCGGTCACGATGGTGGTCACCCGGCTGCGCCGGCCCGAGGGTAGCGCCACGACTTCGTCGCCCGGCCGCACCATGCCGGCGGCGAGGGTGCCGCAGAAGCCGCGAAAATCCAGATGAGGCCGGTTGACGTACTGCACCGGAAAGCGGAAATCGCGCAGATTGCGGTCGGAGGCGACCTCGATTTGCTCCAGTTCCCGCAGCAGGGTCGGCCCCTCGTACCAGGGCATGACGGTGGACGGCTGCGCCACGTTGTCGCCGCGCAGCGCCGACACCGGCACGCAGCGCACGTCCTTGACCCCGAGCTTGGCCACGAACTCCAGGTAATCGTCGCAAATCCGCGCGAACACCGCCGGGTCGTAACCGACCAAGTCCATCTTGTTGACCGCCAGCAGCAGATGGCGGATGCCGAGCAGGGAAACGATGAAGCTGTGGCGGCGAGTCTGGGTTTGCACGCCCTTGCGGGCGTCCACCAGCAGGATGGCCAGTTGCGCGGTCGAGGCGCCGGTGGCCATGTTGCGGGTGTACTGCTCGTGGCCCGGTGTGTCGGCGATGATGAACTTGCGCTTGTCGGTGGAGAAATAGCGGTAGGCCACATCGATGGTGATGCCCTGCTCGCGCTCGGACTGCAAGCCATCGACCAGCAGGGCCAGATCCAGTTCTTCACCGGTGGTCCCATACTTCGTGGTGTCGCGGCGCACGGCGGCGAGTTGATCCTCGTAGATCAACTGGGTGTCGTACAGCAAGCCGACCGATCAGGGTGCTTTTGCCGTCGTCGACGCTGCCGCAGGTGATAAAGCGCAGTAAATCCTTGCGTTCGTGGGTTTCCAGATAAGCCTGGATATCGGTTTCGAGGAGAGACATCTTAAAAGTACCCCTGCCGCTTCTTCTCTTCCATCGAGCCGGCGGCGTCGTGGTCGATCAGGCGGCCCTGGCGTTCGGAATGACGGGCGAGCAGCATTTCCTGGATGATTTCGGGCAGGGTGGTGGCGTGCGAGCGGATGGCGCCGGTCAGCGGGTAGCAGCCCAGGGTGCGGAACCGCACCCACTCCCGCTTCGGCGTCTCGCCCGGCTTCAATGGCATGCGCTCGTCGTCGACCATGATCAAGGTCCCGTCGCGCTCCACCACCGGCCGTTCGGCGGCAAGGTACAGGGGCACGATCGGAATGTTTTCCAGATGGATGTACTGCCAGACATCCAGTTCGGTCCAGTTGGAGAGCGGAAACACGCGGATGCTCTCGCCCCGGTGTACCCGGCCGTTGAACAGGTTCCACAGTTCGGGACGCTGGTTCTTGGGGTCCCAGCGGTGGTTGCGGTCGCGGAACGAGTAAACCCGTTCCTTGGCCCGCGAGCGCTCCTCGTCGCGGCGGGCGCCGCCGAAGGCGGCGTCGAAGCCGTGCCGCTCCAGCGCCTGCTTCAGCGCCTGGGTCTTCATCACGTCGGTATGCACCCGCGAACCGTGGGTGAACGGATTGATGCCCTGGCGCACGCCTTCTTCGTTGATATGGACGATCAGTTCCAGCCCCAGCCGGCGGGCCAGTTCGTCGCGGAAGCGGATCATCTCCCGGAACTTCCAGGTGGTATCGACATGCAGCAGCGGAAACGGCGGCTTGCCGGGGTAAAACGCTTTCAGGGCCAATTGCAGCATCACCGCGGAATCCTTGCCGATCGAGTACAGCATCACCGGTTTCTCAAACTCGGCGGCGACTTCGCGGATGATGTGAATGCTCTCGGCTTCGAGTTGCTTGAGATGCGTCGGCTTATAAGGGTCCATGGATCAGGATCGCGAGTTCTGAGGGGCATCGAGGCCGCGCTGGTTGCATCAAGGGATGGCACGGCGTAAAAAGCGCGCCATTTTGGGCTCTCGGAAAGCTACCGTCAACGCGGCCGGCGGACGATCAGCAATTCTCATTTTGGTGATTTCACCCGGTTTCGGGTTGTAGGGGAGCCGGCTCGAAGCTTTGCAGCATGAACGCCATCAAGGCTTCCCAGCTTTCGAAACACAGGTAACTGGTCAAGGTGCGGATATCACCGAACAAGCGTTGTCGGGAGGGCAGTTTCCGGCGCAGCAATTGGTATTGGTCGTCCATCCACTCCAGCACGGTATGGACCAGAAAGGCCAGGATGATGAGGCTGGCCAACACCGACGACAAATGCCGCTGGCCGTGGCCGTAGTTGTGCTCGAAGTGATAGCCTTTGGTTTTTAAGGTGTTGTTGTTTTCATTTTCGATTTTCCACCGGCTGCGCCCGGCCGCGACGACCTCGGGCACCTGGCGGTCATCGAGTGCCAAGGACGTGGCAAAGCTGTTGTGATACAACACGTTGCCGTTTTCATCGGTGGTGGTGAGCTCACACCAGTTGACCAACAGGGCATCCTCCCCATCGCGCAGGGGAATCGCTTGCACATAGCGATAGGTGTCGATCTCGCGCCGTTGGCCGGTCCACCGCCGGCGGACTACGGTTTTGACGGCGCCGCCCCGCTCCAGAAACGCCAACCACTCAGCGACGATGGCATGGGAATCGGGTTTGCACACCAGGATGAAGTCAAGGCCCCGGTTCACCGCCTCGCGGCAGAACGGTTCGTGGCAGTACAAATCGTCGCCCAGGAGGGTGATCTTCAACGGGCTATAGTCATCCCCCCATGCGGCCAGCCAGCGCTTGGCGGCGTTGAGTTCGCAGTCTTGCTTCTCCGCGCCGTCCTGCGGACGGACGAATTCCGGCGCCAGCGGAATGACTTTGTCCAGCCCCGGCTTCACCAGGACGGGGGTCAGGGCGGTATGGCTATAGGTCACCGCGCCGTTGGGGTGCTGCCGGACCGCGCACTGCGGGCAATGAATCGCGGCCGAGGAAAAATACTGCACCCCATCGAAGGCCAGCAGCAGGGTCTGGTTCACCGAACGATAAGTGTCCACCACGCCCGCCTGATGCAACGCCTGGAACAGAAAGGAAAACAACGGTGTTACCTGCCCCGGTTCGGTGGCGTCCAGCAAGTGGCGAATCTGATTGTCCGACGGGATTTGATGGACCCCAAACAGGGTCTGCGCGTTATTTTTACCCACCCGCTGGTCCAGGCTGCGCTGGTATTCCAAAAACGACGGACTCTGCATGAAGAACACCGAGAAGGCGCTCAACCCCGCGTCCACCAGCGTGTAACGGGTGTTCTTCCCCCGGCGCGGATCGGTAAACTGCTCGAAGGTCCGGCGGATTTGTTTCGTAATGTCGTCCAACGTCAGGACGGTGCGACCAAACGGTACGCTCATCAAGGTACTTCCAGTCAAGGGAGGCGGCTACTCTAGCGAGGCGGACGATCGACATGAGCCAACCAAAGTCGATCTTGCCGAATTGCGTTCGCTTGACGGACGCAAACAAGACGGCAAGCATTCTAAACTCTGACAATAAGAACATTGACCCCACGGAGAACTCACATGGCAACCATGAAAGCGGTACGCATTCATGCCTACGGCGGACCCGAAGTCCTGCACTACGAAGAGAACGTCCCGCTGCCGACGCTCGAACCTGAAGACATCCTGATTCGGGTGCGGGCGGCGGCGGTCAATCCGGTGGACTGGAAGATTCGGGAGGGCTATCTGCAAAGCGCCCTGCACCATACCCTGCCGTTGATTCTCGGCTGGGACGTGTCCGGCGAAGTGGTCGAAGTCGATCCCGCGGTGACCGAGTTCAAAGTCGGGGACGAAGTGTACGCCCGACCCGACATCGAACGGGACGGCGGTTATGCCGAATACATCGCCGTCAAGGCCAGCGACGCCGCCCGCAAGCCGGCCGGCCTGGACCATATCCACGCCGCCGCCGTGCCGCTCGCCGCGCTCACCGCCTGGCAGTCGCTGGTGGACGCCGCCCAATTGCAGGCCGGGCAAACCGTGCTGATCCACGCCGCCGCCGGCGGGGTGGGCAGCCTGGCGGTGCAATTGGCCAAGGCGCGCGGCGCGCGGGTCATCGCCACCGCCTCGGCCATCAATTCCGGCATCGTGACCGAACTGGGCGCGGACCAGTTCATCGACTACGCCAAAACCCATTTCGAGGATGTGGCCAAAGACGTGGACGTGGTGTTCGACACCATCGGCGGCGACACGCAAAAGCGATCCTGGCAGGTGCTGAAACCGGGTGGAATTCTGGTCTCGGTGGTCAGCCCGCCGCCGGAGGCGGTCGCCGCGACCCATGGCGTGCGCGGCGCCTTCGTGTTCATCCATCCAAGCGGGGAACAGTTGACTCAAATCGCCGGCCTGATCGACGGCGGACAGATGCAGCCGGTGATCCACACCGTGCTGCCGCTGGACGAGGTTCGCCAGGCGCACGCCATCAGCCAGACTGGCCACGCCCGCGGCAAGATCGTCCTTCAGGTCGCCGGCTGAGCCTTGGGGTGGCCGGTCCGGTGCTCAAACCGGCCCGGCCGAATCGAGTCGGGCCGCAAGGGCGACCAAGATCGCCAGAGGGATCATGAAAAATCAGGATTGCCGTTCCGGCAGCAGCACCGTGAACGCCGCGCCCTGCCCGACGGTGGATTCGACTTCGATGCGCCCACCGTGGTGCTTGCCCAGCACCTGGGCCATGCCGCGATTGCGGTACAAGGCTTTGCCGGCCGGATCGAAAATGCCGATCACCAGCGCCGCGCTGTCGTCGCGCGCTCCGTGCAGTTCCGCCGCCCAGCGTTCCAGCATCGGCGCGGTGCCCGTCAGGGTCGGCTCCACCATCCCCGCAACCTCCTCAACGCTTCAATCCTCGTCGGTCCCCGGCCGGCCGATCGCGGTATCGGTCAGCGCCGCGAAGGTCGGAATGTGAACGATGAACCAATGATACAGCGGATAGATGGCGGCGTAGGATTCCGGAGACAACCGCCGTTTTAGCACCTCCACCCAGGCGTTCAGTTGCGCCGGCCAGTAGGTCAAGCGGAAATCGTGCGAGCGGTAGGCGCGGAACACCCACAGCACTGTCTCCACCAGCACCTCGGGGTTGTATTGCCGCAACAGGGATTCGACGAAGCGCGCGTGGTTGTCGTGGTTGTCCCGCATCATGGCGAGATTGCCGGCGCCGACCAGTTGTTCCAGATCGGGCCGCGCCAACAGCAAGCGGTTGACCTCCGCCACCATGGCCTCGCGCTGGTCGTCGTACTCGGCGGCGGCGGCGGCGGAAAAGGGTGGCAGCGCCTGGGCGGAGGCCAGTAGTTCATCGCGAGTCATGGCGCCCTCGTTCCATTATTGCAATGTGGCGGCGAAACAGTTCAGTTCGCTCAGATCGGCCAGGTAATGCACCTTCGGATCCTGAAACAGCGTCGGCCCGATATGCCGCAACCCTTGACCACCGATCAGGATGGGTAAAGCGGGGAACTCGGCGCGGATGGTGTCGACCGTCGCGCGCAGATCGCCCAGATGGAAATAAACGCTCAAGGACAGCCCCACCAGATCGGGGGGCTGCTCGCGCAGCAGGCGCAGCAATTCGCGGGTCGGGGTGTCGGCGCCCAGATAGCAGGCATCCCAGCCGTGCATTTCAAACACGTCGCAGACCATCTTGCCGCCGACCTGGTGCAATTCGCCCTCCACCGACGTGACGACGATGGTTTTGCCGGTCCGGCGCGGTGAAATCAGCTCGGGGTAAATCTGGTTGAGCAGGCTTTCGACGATGGAAGTGGCCAGGTGCTCGCTGGCGACCGAGATTTGATGGCGCTCCCATAAATCACCCACCCGGTACAGCGCCCGCTGAAACAGCCGCTGGTACAAATCGATCACCGGGATGCCATCGGCCAGGGTCTGCCGGGTCAGCGCCGCGCAGCGCCGACGGTCGCCGGCCAGGAGGGCGGCCAGGAATTCGGAGTAGGTTACGGGCAGCACCGGGATCGATGCCGGCGAGGCGAGCGTTGCGGCAATCATGGAATGGAACCTCGCAAAGAGCGAACTGGAGAAGATCAATCTTTGCCCGATTATAGCCCCTTCATCACTGCTCCGGCAGTATGTGGACGTCCCGCCGGCTGGACCGCCGGTTCAACCCGCCAGCCGCAAGCCTGGCGGCAGCGCTTCGCCGAACACCCGGCCGGCGTCGGCCTCGTCCAGATCCACCACCTCTTCCACCATCCGCAGCCACGCGGCCGGGGCCTTGGCTGCTCGCAGCCGCTGGATGACCCGCGCCCGCGCCGGCTCGTCCAGATCGCGCTGGCGGTCGCCGCTCAGCCGCGCCAGCAGGGCCGCGGCGAAGGCCGCCGGGGCCACCGCTTTCCAGTCCAACGCCAGCACCCGTTCCAGCCAGACCGCCGCCGTTGCCACTGGCACGACATCATGGGCGCTGCCATACACCGGCACGCGGGTCGCCAGCCGGCCCACCGCCCACCACAGTTGCGGCGACTCGCCCTTGCGCGCCAGCCGCGCCAGCAGCAGCTCGCCGAGTTCGAGCTTGCGCGCCGCCGGCAACCGCTCCAGCACGCCGGCCAGCCGCGCCATGTCTTCGATCCCCGGCGGCCGGTCCTTGGCCATCTTGCCGCCCAGCGGGCGCAAATCGGCCAGCAAATCCTCGCTCAGCCGGAGTTGCGCCGCCGCGTTCAGGCCACCGGCCACCCGCCGCCACAGCGTCCACCACTCCGATCTCACCTGGGCGTCCCGATGGTGCTGGACACCCTGCTCGTACAGCGCCCACAACCGCCCGACCCGCCACTCGTCCAGCGGATAGCCGAAACCCGGCCGCAGGCAGAAGCCGGCCAGACTGAACCACAGCCGCTCGTGATCGGGCGAACGCCGCCGCCGCCGAGCGCCGGTCCACAACACCCCGAACAACTCGCGCAGCAATGGCGTCTCCCAGGTCTCGCGCCTGCCGAGCAGGCGCTCCAAGTCAGTGCGCAAGCTCTTGATCTCCTTGAGCTCCACATCGGCCGCGCGGGAACCGTAAAACCGTTCGACCCGCGCCGCCGCCTCAGGGAAACGGGGATGCAAGCGGGCCAGCGCCGCCGCATCGCCGCCACGCAGTTGAAAGGCCAGCCGCCAGCGCTTCTGTTCAAATCCCCCCTCTCCCGCCGGGAGAGGGACCGGGGGTGAGGGCATTCCCGCCGGGAGCGGGGCCGGGGGTGAGGGCTCCACCGCAATGCAGTCCACCTCCAGGGTCCCGACCTCGGTCAGTTGCGCGCTCAGTTGCACCGGAACTTCGCCTGCTTCGGCCTCGCTTTCGATTAGCGTGACGACCGGCGGTAGCGGCAAAAACTCCCCGGCGTTCAGCGCGGCCAGCTCGCCCGGCGCAAAGACCCCGTCCCCGGTCGAGGACATCAGGTGAAACTGCACCGGCGCCCCCAGCCGCAGGGAAAAGGTTCGATCCAGCCGAATTTCCCGCCCCTCCTCCGCGCCGCGCGGCAACAGGCAGACCCCCTGTTTGCAATCCCGCGCGCCACCGTCCACCACCAAAAAATAGCTCCGCGCCGAACCGCCGCCGATCTTCAGGCCCCGGCCGTGTCGCGCCAGCCCGTAAGCCACCGCGCCGCGCGCCACCGCCAGTTCGGGTTCGGGGTTGTCCAGCCGCAGCAGAGCTTCGCCTCGCCAGCCGGCCAGCAGTTTCAGCAGCCGCTCCGACAGAGCCGCGCCGTGGAACACCCCACCGTTCAGCAAGACCGCGTCCGGCATCGGCGGACGGTCGGGCGGCGCCCATTCGCCCAACGCCTGCCGGGCCGCGTCGGCGTGCCGCGCCAGAAACGCCGCCAGATGACGACTGATGGCCGGATCGGCGGCATAGGGCAAACCGAATTCGACCACCGCCGCCCGCCGGCCCTGGGGCTGTTCGTCCACCCCTGTCAGCGGCAGAAAACCATCGACCAGCAGCGCCCGCACTTCGTCGCGGCTCAATTGCGCCGAGCGCGCGCCTCCGACCAGCCGGGCGCCGCCACCGAGCACGGTCACCGTCACCTGTTCCGACGCGCCGGGCGCCAAGAGCCGCTCCTTGGCGTTCCGGCACTGCTGCCACAGTTGCGACAACTCGCCGGCGCTCAGCCGCCCGCCGCTCAGCCGGGTTTCGACGATTCGGGCCAGGGTCAGATCCATGTTGTCGCCGCCCAGCATCAGATGCTCGCCCACACCGATCCGGGTCAGACGTGGCTCCTGCTCATCGGGCTCGATCCGAATCAGGGTCAGGTCGGTGGTGCCGCCGCCCACATCGCAGACCAGCAACAGGCGGGACTGGCCCAAGGCCGCCGCCACTTCCTCCTGGTGGCGGTGCAACCAGTCATGGCAGGCCGCCTGCGGCTCCTCCACCAGCCGCAGCACCGGCAAACCGGCCAGCCGCGCCGCTTCCACCGTCAGGGTCCGCGCTGCTTCGTCGAAGGAGGCCGGCACGGTCAACACCAGTTCCTGTCGCTCCAGCGGTTGGCGGGGAAAGCGCTGGTTCCAGGCGGCGCGGACATGGGCGAGAGTGCCGGCGCTGGCGGCCACCGGCGAAACCTTGGCGACCTCCTCCGCCGCGCCCCAGGGCAGCACCGGCGCGGTGCGGTCCACTCCGGCGTGCGACAGCCAGCTCTTGGCGCTGGCCACCAACCGCCCCGGCACCCGCGCGCCCCGCTCCCGCGCCAGTTCGCCCAGCACCGCATTGGCCACCGCGCCGGGGTCGTCGAAAACCCAAGGGAGCTGGATATCCGCCGCCGCCAGTTCGCTTTCCGCCGGGTGATAGCGCACCGAGGGCAATAGCGGACGGGCCGCCACCGCGCCGGGCGCGATCAGTTGTTCGATGGGAAACAGGTGGATGTCCGTGGCGGCGCGAAGATCGGCGTAAGCAACGACCGTATGGGTCGTGCCGAGGTCGATGCCGACCAAATAGCGGGATGTGCTGGAGCGGGCGATGGTTCAGTGCTCCCCGCGCACGTCGAATTCGACCTTCCAGGCTTCTCCACCTTCGCGCGGCACGGCTTCCAGCCGCAGCGTGCCGACTTCGGTCACCGCCGCGTGCAACCGCACCGGCACGACCTCGCCCGGCTGGCGGTCCTCGGCGGGCAAGGTGGCCTCGATCTCTTCCAGTTCCTCGATCTCGTCCGCCGTCCACTGCTCCAGCACCGCGCCCACATGATCGACGCGCCGCACCGAGGAGCCAAAGAAGCGGAACCGCACCGGCTCGCCCACCACCAGCCCGACCTCCTGCGGCGGCAGTTCGGCCTGCGTCCCCTCCTCCATGCCGAACGGGGCGATGCACAAGGCCTGAATCGGCGGTTCCAGGCCCGGCACCGCCGGCATCGCGCTTTCCACGCCGACGTAATAGGACTTGGCCGTACCACCGCGAATCCGCACCCCGCGCCCGCGCCGCACATAGCCGTAATAGGCCGCGCCGCGCGCCACCGCCAGATCGAGATCGGCGCCTTCCAGCAGCCGCGCCGGCGGCGCGCCCTCGGCCGCCAACCAGCCGTTGAGCAACTCCAGGGTTCGATCCAGCAACGACTGGGCCTTGAACACGCCACCGTTGAACAGCACGGCGGTCGGGTGCAGGAAAGTGGCGTTCTCCGGCGGGCGATTCTCGAATCCGGCCAGATCGCGGGTCGCCTCCACCTGCCGACCCAAAAAGGCCGCCAGATGACGGGGCATGGCCGCGTCCTGGGCGTAGGGCAGGCCCAGCTTGGTCAACGCCGCCCGCGCCCGCGCCGCCGGTCGCGCCGACGCTTCCACCATCGGGAAGAAGCCTTCCACCAGGGTCCGGGCCACCTCGTCGCGGGTCAGTTCGGTGCGCAAGGTGCCGCCGATCAGCCGAGAACCGCGACTCGGGACCACCACCGGCACGGCCTCGGCGCTGGCGTCGCTCAGCAAAATCTCCTTGGCGGAGCGACAACCATGGGTAAGGCCCTGCAACTGCCAGGGATCGAGCTGCGTGCCCTGTTCGGCCAGTTTGGCGCGGACCGCATGGGCCAGGGCCAGATCCATGTTGTCGCCACCCAGCAGGATATGGTCGCCCACCGCCACCCGCACCAGTTCCAGCGAGCCGCCGCGTTCGGTGACGGCGATCAGCGAGAAGTCGGCGGTGCCGCCGCCCAGGTCGATCACCAGGATGATGTCGCCGAGCCGCACCTGCTTGCGCCACTCGCCCCGGGTGGCCAGAATCCAGTGGTACAGCGCCGCCTGCGGCTCTTCCAGCAAGACCAGATGGCTACCCAGACCCACCGCCGCCGCTGCTTCGGCGGTCAGTTCGCGAGCGGCCGGATCGAAGGAGGCCGGCACGGTCAGCACCACTTCCTGTTCGGCCAGCGGCGCATCGGGATGGCGTAGATCCCAAGCGGCGCGCAGATGCTCCAGATAGCGCATCGAGGCTTGCAGCGGCGACACCCGCTGCACTTCCTCCGGCGCTTCCACCGGCAGAATGGCGGCGCGCCGGTCCACGCCGGGATGGCACAACCAGCTTTTGGCGCTGGCCACCAGCCGGATCGGGGTGCGTCCACCCATGCCACGGGCCAGTTCGCCAACCACGAACGGCGGTTGCTCGCCCCACGGCAGGGTGCGGTCCTCCGTTCGCAGTTCATCGGGATGCGGCAGATACAGGAACGACGGCAACAGCGGCCGTTCCTCGACCGCGCCCGGCGCCGTCAACTGCGGGATCGCCTCGATCCAGTCGACCACCTCGTCCAGATCGCTGGCTTGCAGATCCACCGCCGCCAGCACACAGTTCGTCGTCCCCAGGTCGATGCCGATAGCG
This sequence comes from uncultured Gammaproteobacteria bacterium, assembly GCA_963695105.1. Taxonomy (GTDB): domain Bacteria; phylum Pseudomonadota; class Gammaproteobacteria; order Competibacterales; family Competibacteraceae; genus Competibacter. The sequence goes on from CAVOGC010000006.1 coordinate 24,990, forward strand.
AAACGGGCTTCGCTCATAGCTCCACCTCCGCCGGCGCCAGCACCCGGACATCGTGGCCCTCGGCCACTTTCGGCAGCTTGATCTCGGTCACTCGCCAGCCTCGGTGCATCAGCGTGCCGGTGAACGGCGGCTGGCCGACCACGTTGCCGGTCAGCCGCACCGCCGTGGCGTCGAAGCCGGCCGGCAGCGTCAGCCGCGCGCCTTCCGCTTCCTCGCGCACCGGCCTGATTTGCAGGTAATCGCGCGCTACCTTGCGGCAGCCTTCATGCACCACCCGCGCCGCGCCGCCAATTTCGGCGTCGGAATAGGCGGTCACGTTCTCCTCCAGGAAATCCATGAACCGCCCCTCCTGCTGCAACAGCGCCAGCAACTGCAAGGCGGAATCCGGCGGGATTTCCCGAAGCGCCGGCCTGGCGGGCTCCGCCGCCGGCGCGAGCGCCGCCGCGCCTCCTTCGAGCCGCAGCACGTCGGCGGCGAACCTCTCGTCGGCCAAAATGCGCCCGAACGCACGTAGCGCCAGAATCAGGCGGTTGAAAAAACTCATTGGTGAATCACTCATGCAACAGCTCCTACGAATCAAACCCGTTATTTCGGTATCCTAACACGCGCCGGCAACCGGCCCGCGACAACAAAACCATCCCCCAAACCGGCGAATTTCGCTTATGATGATGGCATCGATAAATAGCGTATAGACCGCCAGATTTTCCCACCGCACGGGGATTGACGGCTACGCCGTACCGGCGACACGCAGACGATACGCAAGACTATTTTCCAGGAGTGGCAGCATGGCCCGCATACTGATCGTCGACGACTCGCCCACGCAGGCGCTGAGTCTCTCCAAGATACTCAAGAAACATGGGCACGAGATTCTGACCGCTAAAGATGGCGCGGAGGGCGTCGTGGTCGCCAAGGCGGAACTGCCGGATCTCGTACTCATGGATGTGGTCATGCCCAAGGTCAACGGTTTTCAGGCAACCCGCCAGATCACCAAGAACCCTTCCACCAGCCATATTCCGGTCATCATCGTCACGACCAAGGATCAGGAAACCGACCGGATCTGGGGCGCGCGGCAGGGCGCCAAAAGCTACGTCGTCAAACCGGTGGAAGAAACCTCGCTGCTCGAAGCCATCGGGCAGTATCTGCCCAAATGACCGGTCGTCCCAGGCGCGTCAGCCGGGACTCCCTTCCAGGATCGCCAACGCCACGTTGATCTCGCCCAACCGCCGGCCGTCGCCACCCCGATCGGGATGATGGCGCATCGCCAGCCGCCGGTACTGCCGCTTGATGGCCGCGGCATCGACCGGGTCCCGCAGTTCCAGCACCGCCAGCGCCGCCCCCCGCCGCCCGTTCCGCCGGCACGCGGCGTGTAGTCCGCGCAGCAGTTCGGCGACCTCGGCGACCGTCACCGTCGCCAGCCTGGCCAAATCGGCGTAGCACGGCGCGAAGTCGGGTTCATCCGACGCGAGTGCCGTCCCGCCGCCGCAAGGCAGCGGTTCGGACTCCAGCACAATGCTCAGCGGGTCCACCCGCAAGCGGCCACGCCGCTCGCCGGCCAAGCGCTCCCGCAATCGGTAGAGCGCGTGAAACAGCAGGTAATGACCCCGAAACAGGCTGAGTGGTTCGCGGGCGCTAAAACCCGCGAATAAAGGATCGCATTCGCGCAGTCTCTTCAGCAGTTCGTGCTCGCTCAGTCCGGCGGGATGGGCGGCCAACAGATCCAGCAAGCGCGCCTCCAAAGCCGCCAGCGCGGGCGGTGAAGGAAGAGTTCCGCTCATCGCGGCGGCTCCGGCGCGGCCTCCAGCGGATAATTCGGATACCGCCGCCGAAATTCCGCCAAACTGGCGTCCGCCTCCGCTGTCCGACCCTGACGCCGCAGTTCGGCGATGGCCGCCAGCCATTCCTCCGGCGGTCGGCGGTCCCGCGGTAAAGCTGCTTCCCGTGAAACCGCTTCCTCTCCAGCCCGCTGGCCCGCTGGCGCGTCCTGGAGCGAATCCTGTTGTCGTTCCCGCACCGCCGGAGCGATTTGCAGCAGCAGTGGGGACCGTTGTTCCCCGCCGACAGACGACGGAACCGGCGGCGCCGCCAGCGGCGCCCGCGCCGCTGGCGGCGCCACCCGAACCGCCTCGCCCATGGGCATGGCGGGTCGCAGGTTGGCGGCGGATGGCGAGGCACGATCATCGTCGCGGGACTGGGCGCGGCCGGAAGCGGTGGCATCCGCTTCGGCGGCGGGTTCCGCCAGGGAGCGGAACGCCTTACTTTCGAGTGGCGGACCCCATTCGCCGGTCTCGCGGGCCAGCCGCACAATGCCCACCGCCAGCACCACGGTCGCCGCCAGCGCCGCCGGCACCGCCCACATTCGGGTTCGCCGCCACCGGGAGCGCGGCGGCACCAGCGTCGGAACCGGTTGCGGCGCGGCGTTGGCCTCCGTCAGGATGCGCTGGTCCAGCCAGGCCGGCGGCTCGGGGTCGCGGGTGGTCCGGTACAAGGCCGACAGATCCTCGTCGTGGAATTCCGCATCGCGTGGATCGTTCATCGCGCACCTCTCAAACCCTGTCGCAGGCGGGCCATGGCATAGCGCAGGCGGCTCTTGACGGTCTCCCGGCCGGTTCCGGTGGCCTGGGCGATTTCCTCCAGCGACAACCCGGCTTCTTCCTTCAGCAACATGGCCTCGCGCTGGGCCTCGGGCAGTTCGGCCAGCAGTTCGAGCAGGCGTTCGGCCTGACGACGGCGGTCGTCTTGCGCCTCCGGCTGGTTTTCGGCCGGCGCCGGCGTTTCGGCCCACTCCGGGCAATCCTCGGCGTAGGACAGCGGCAGCCCCCGGCGGCTGGCGCGGTAGTGATCGATCAGGCGATTGTGGGCCAGCCGGTACAGATAGGTGGCGAACCGGGCCTGCACGGTGTAGCCGGCCCGGGCGGCGATCAGCTTCAGCCACACATCCTGAAACAGTTCCTCGGCCAGTGCCGGCTGGCCGCACTGGCGCAACAGGTAGCGGTACAGCGGCCCCTTGTGGCGGGCGTACAGCGGCGCGAAGGCGTCGGCATCGCCATCCCGGTAGCGCAGCATGAGGGTCTCGTCGGCATCGTCTTCGGTCCGCATGGAAACAAGGTATCAGGGAACGGGGATCAGGTTCCAGACTCCCGAAAGAACTGTCCCCTGCCCCCTGATACCGCAATCAGCGAACCGCCTGCCCCGCTGCCCCGCTCCGGCCGGGATCAAGCGATCGCGCCAACCCGACCAGGGTCAGAAATTCGCCCCGGTAGCCGTGGGGATCGGCGCCCCGCGCGGCGCGGGCCAGCGCCAGCATCTCATCGTAGCCAAAGTCGCGGGTGTAGCGCCCGCCGCGCAGCACCTGGCCGAAGCCGGCCACCGCCGCCGCGAAGCGGAACCGCTCGCTGGTTTCCCGCCAATCCTCGACTACCTGCCCGCGCCGGATCGGTTGTTCCAGCAACTGACTGACCTCGCCGTCCGGCTGCTTGTAGCGCAAGCGCAGGAAGGCGATTTCGTCGCCGCGCGGGGCACTGTCCGTCGCCGGCTGGCCGTAACGCAGCGGATCGGTCAGACCGCCGCCGCTGCCCTTCAGGGCGATTTCGTACAACGCGGTGACCGTGTGCCCCGCGCCGATGTCGCCGGCATCCACCGCATCGTTGTTGAAATCCTCGCGGCGCAGGATTCGATTCTCGTAACCGATCAGGCGGTATTCCTCGACCAGCGCCGGGTTGAACTCGATTTGAATCTTCACGTCCTTGGCGATGGTCAGCAGGGTGGCGCTCATCTGCTCGACCAGCACCTTGTTGGCCTCTCGCAGGGTGTCGATGTAGGCATGGTTGCCGTTGCCGGCGTCGGCCAGTTGCTCCATCAGCCGGTCGTTGTAGTTGCCGGCGCCGAAACCGAGCGTGGTCAGCGCGACCCCGCTCTGGCGCTGGGCTTCCACCAGATCCTTCAACGCCTGAAAATTGACCGTGCCGACGTTGAAATCGCCATCGGTGGCCAGAATCACCCGGTTGACGCCGCCCTCGACGAAGCCCTGCCGGGCCAGATTGTAGGCCAGTTGAATGCCCGCGCCGCCGTTGGTGGAACCGCCGGCGCTGAGCTGATCCAGCGCGGCTTCGATCTTCGCTTTTCGATTACCGGGCGTGGGTTCCAGCACCATCCCGGCCGCGCCGGCGTAGACCGCGATCGCCACCTTGTCCTCGGGCCGCAGTTGCCGGACCAGCAGCTTCAGCGCCGGCTTGAGCAGGCCGATCTTGTCCGCCGAGTTCATCGAGCCGGACACGTCGATCAGGAACACCAGATTGGCCGGCGGCAACTGGGTTTTCGGCAGTTCGTAGCCCTTGATGCCGACCGCCAGCAGCAGGGTTTGCGGATTCCAGGGCGTGGAAGCCAATTCGGTGTTGACCCGGAACGGCGGCTCGCGGCCGTCCGGCGGCGGATAGTCGTAATCGAAGTAGTTGATCAGTTCCTCGACCCGCACCGCGTCGCGCGGCGGCAGTCGGCCGGCGTTGAGGAAGCGGCGGACGTTGGCGTAGGCGCCGGTATCGACGTCGATGCTGAAGGTGGACACCGGCTGCTCGGCGGCGCGCTTGACCGGGTTGTCCTCGATCTGGGCGTAATTTTCACGATCGGTCGGTTCGCTGGGCGCGCGCCACTCGTCCGCGTCCCGGCGGCCGGGCGTGCGGGCTTGCGGGCTTGCGACGAACTCCTTGGCTGCCTGCCTTGCGGCGATCGACTGGGCGCTTGGCTCGGCCGATGTCCGCACCGGGCTGGTCGGCGGCGGCGGCGCGGAGACCGGCCGCTCGGCGTCCCCGCCGGATGGCGCGATCGCGGCCGGCACGGTGACGGCCTGGTCCACCACGGACTGGGCGACTTCCGGGTGTGACTGGCCGGCGGCCTGTTGCTTGGACTCGGTCGCTCCTTGCGGTGGTGTGGCGGGCGAACACCCGGCGAGCAGGACGGCGGCGAGCAGGGCGTAGAGTGGCGGCGACGGGTTCATGACGTTCTCCTCGAAAGTTGCGGTTGCACTGTTGTAAACGCTGGCAACGCCGCAACGGGGTTAAAACCGGATTCCCTGCCCGGCGACTTGGCCCCAGCTTGCCGTTTGCGCCGGCCTGTCCCATTATTTTTTCATCATTCCGCTTCGGAATGCCCGCAAGGTACGGCGACTCCCATGGAAATGCCCCGGATCTCCGGCTATCAATTCGAAAAAATCATTGGCAAGGGCGCCATGTCCACCGTCTATCTGGCGCTCCAGGAAGCGCTGGAACGCCGCGTGGCCATCAAGGTGCTGTCCCCCGGTCTGGCCAGCGACCCCATCTTCAGCAAGCGCTTCGTCAAGGAAGCCCGCATCATCGGCAAGCTTGGCCACCCGCATATCGTCACCATTTTCGACGCCGGCAATCTGGACAATGTGTATTACATCGCGATGGAATACCTGAAGGGCGGCACGCTCAAGGAACGGATCAAGGCGGGGCTGACGCCGGACCAGGCGGTGACGATTCTATGCCAGATCGCCCAGGCGCTCGGCCGGGCGCACCAGCAGCATTGCATCCATCGCGACATCAAGCCGGCCAACATATTGTTCCGCAATCCGGGCACGGCGGTGCTGTCGGATTTCGGCATCGCCAAGAACACGCTGGACAAGACCCAGTTGACCGCCGCCGGCTGGCGGCTCGGCACGCCCAATTACATGAGCCCGGAACAGGCGCTGGCCAAGCCGGTGGACGCCCGTAGCGATTTGTACAGCCTGGGGGTAGTGTTTTACGAGATGCTGACCGGAACCCGGCCGTTTCAGGGGGCCGATGCGTTCGATATCGCGCTGAAGCACGTCAAGGGGCCGGTTCCGATCCTGCCGGAGCCGCTTGGCCGCTTTCAGCCGGCGCTCGACCGGCTGTTGGCCAAGGAGCCGGAGGATCGATTCGCCAGCGCCGAGGAGTTGGTGGCGGCGGTTCAGGACGCGGCGGCCGGGAAGGTGGCGGCGGCGCGGGACGCGGCCACCGATCAAACCGTGGTCGTGCCGCGCCCGTCCCACCACAAGGCGGCGACCAAGCCGGTCCGCGACATGACCGGCGTCGAGGTTCCGGCCGCCGCTTCGTTGCCGTGGCGACGGGTGCCGCCGTGGATTCTGGCTGGATTGCTGGCCGGGTTGGCGGCGCTGCTGACCTACTGGTTCTGGCCCGCGCTCTCGACCGCGATTTCCTCGGTGACGGCGCCGTGGGCTAGCCGCGCCGCCGGGTCAGTAGCTCATGCAGGCGGCGTTGAGGATGCCGATGGCGACCGATAGCGCGCCGAGAAATACGCCGGTGGCGACTCGGCCGGCGGGGATGTCGCGACCGAGTTCGGGCAAGAGCAGGAATCGCGCCGCCAGATAGACCAGCACCTGAATGACCAGTGCGATCAGCCCCCAGACCGCCATGTCGGGCAGGCTGACGCTGTGGGTAATGGCGCTGGCCAGCGGCAGCACGAAGCCGAGCACGGCGCCGCCGAGGCTGGCCGCCGCCGCCGCGTTGCCCTCGCGGATCAGGGCGATTTCGCGGTAGGGGGTGATGAAGACGTACACCGTCAGAAACAGCGCCAGCAGACCGATGGCGGTGGCGAAGTAGAACAGGAACGAGGGTAGACCGGACAGGGATTGGGTCAGCATGGCGGTTCTTCTTTCCGTTTGAAGCGGGCATCGGGAAAGGATAGCCCAAACCGATTGTTCCCCAAGCCACACGGCGTTCTTGCAAGCCGTTCCGCGACACCCATAAGCCCGCCGACCTTCTTTCGCCGGTTTCAGTTTGAAACGTTTTCTTCATGCCTGACGGTGCGAAACGCAACATGCGCGTTCTCGCGTTTTCCGTGATCCATCGCCGTTCGCTCGGCCAGGTCGCCCCATAGCACCTGGAAATCGGTGAGGACAGCGTACATCACCGAGGCCAGCTCGCCCGGCCGCAGGTCGGAAACACCGCCCGCGCGCTCGACCTGCTCGATGGCATTTCGCAAAAACAACAAGTTGGAGAGTAGCGCATCGCAATGCACATCGATTTCCACTGGATGCTGGCGGATTGGTGTCGTCATCGGTCAGTCTCCATGCTCGGACGCCAGGACCTTATCCTTTCATTGTTCATGCGGCACTCTCTCCATAGGCACATTCTCTGCGTATGGGGTTAGCCAAAATCGTGCCAACAAAGGCCGCGATCAGGTCCGGCGGGCGCGAGCAAACAGGTGTACTTTCCAATCGTCGCGGTCGCGCACGAATTCCACGGGTTCCGACCAGCCCCCCGGGAATTTTCGGAGCGCCCACGCCTTGTTATCTTCGACAACCAGGTCGCCCAAGGTTTCGTCGAGGAAGAGGCTGGAGGATACCGACCCGCCGCCTCGCACCGCGCGGCTGTGCAATTCCAGTTCGGCGGCCAGTCCGGCGATGTCCGACGCACGCTTGATCATGGCCTTGAGCGTTTTTTCGTGGCCTGGGTTGGGCCCGACCGTATTCGACCAGGATTGCCATAACCGCGCGAGTTCGGTCGCCGGCACGCCATGCCGCTCGCAGATGGCGACAAACTGGTCGTCAGTGCCGTGATGCGCGCTCAGGCACAGTTTGAAGGCATTGTTGAGAATGCGCCGGATGTCGCGGGGGTCCAGGACGCGGAAGAACGCATCCCAGTCGCCCCGTTGCATGGCCTGCTGGGCCTGTTCGAACGCTTCTTGTGGAGTGTGGGCGGCCATGAGTCATCGAGTCGGGTGATTGCACAGCATAAGGGCAAGGGGGCTTTCCGCCGCCACATGGGGCGCGACCCGTTCGGCGGCCAGCGCCAACACCAGCCGGTTGCGTTCCAGCGCGGTCTCGCGAGTGACGCGGCGCGTCGCCGGCGGGAAAGGCGTGCTGGCCTATTCTTCGATTTCAAGCCGACGACGCAGCCCATTGATCCCGATGGTCGGTTTATGCTCCTCGGCGGCTTTGGCTTGGCGCAAGGCCGCTAAATCGCTTTACTCTTCCGGCGGCGCGAAGGGGGCGCCGGGCAGCGTGGCCTCGAAGCGCTTGAGGTCGGCGCAGATGGCCGCCAAGTCGTCATTGAATCGGCGGGCGTGTTCGTCGCGGATGCGGCGGGATTCTTCGACGATTGGGTCAATCCACATGGTTGTCTCCCAAGAGTTCTTGGGGCGTACAATTGACATCCTCCCCTCCTTGGGGAGGATGTCAATTCTGATTTCAGGACGCCTTTCATCGGCGCCGGGCTTCGAGGAAAACAGCCATGCACCCCATTCGCCAAGTCATACACGATGCCCCCGAATTCATACCTGTTCCCATCAGTTTACGACATAAAACCATTGAGTTGATTATCTGGCCATTGGGTGACGACGAACCGGATATGGTCTCACAACCGCCCCGTTACCGGAGGGCAAAGGTCAATAAAATCGATCTGCCTTCGCGGGAAGAGCGCAATGCGCGTTGAGTCCTTCGTCGATACCAACATCTGGGTCTATGCGCATCTCGAAGATGAGAATGATCCGCGGTGCGAACGTGCTTGGGTGCTGGTCAACGATCTTGCGCGACCGGTTATCAGCCCACAAGTGCTCGCCGAATATTACAGCGTGATGCTGCGCAATGGCCGTGACGATGGCTGGATTCAGGGCAATCTTGAAGACATGCTGGCGCATTGTGTTTTGCAGCCGCTGGGAAGGGCCGTCGTGGCACGGGCTCTTGCGATTCGAACCCGCTACGGTTTTTCCTACTGGGATTGCCAAATCGTGGCCGCCGCCCTCGAAGCCGGTTGCGATACGCTGTTCACCGAGGACCTGCAAGCTGGACAACTCATTGAAGGTACGTTGAGCGTGGTGGACCCGTTACGCGCCTGAAATATATTGCCCATGGTTATTCCTCACCATCCACGCCGCCCATGCGGTATTTGATGTCGTGGTTGATGATGAAATCAACAGATGCTCGTGCGCGAGTTTGGCGGCTTCCTTCTCGATCTCCAGCAGCGTGGCGCGCGGCGGGATATTGCCGTCGCGCCCCGGCGCGCACAGGAACACGGTCACGCCGCGTTTTTGCGCGACGGGGCGCAGGGCTGGATGCAACCAGCGCATTGGCGCCGGGTTCGCGCAGGCGAACGAGAAGAATCCCATCACGAGGATTTTGGAACGCGGATCACGGCAACGCCACCAACAGTTTTGACTCGAAGCGGACGAACGTTGGTGAATGCCGCAAGCGCGAGAGGTTTATTGCTGCTGCTTGCATGACCCTGATCGCATCGGTTCGATCAACGTATCGTCGCCCTCTTGCCGTCTGGAAGTGATTCATCATGACCGACTTTGGGTTGGGAACCCGATCCGGTTTGCGAACCTGTTGCGCTTGGTAGGAATGCGCATGGGTCGAGAGGTAGGCCGAGATTTTCCGCTCGTCAGCGAGCAGCCAGCTTTCCAACTCCTGCTCGATGCAAACGAGGAAAACCGGCGCATTGGCAACACCGGCTCTGCCCAGGGATGAAATGATCGCCCCTCGTTCCACCTGACGGCACGGCTTGGCTTTCCCCGGCCAAGCTGGACGCAAATCCCATACGACCAGGACGCGCTCGCAGCCTTCGGCTAACAGCGCGGCGGCCACCGCCCCGCACTCCTGAATCAAGCGTGGCTTGTTGTCCAAGGTGCGTGATACCAGGGTGATTTCTGTGCGAAGCTGCCGAGCCAGATATTCGCAAACCTGTTTGTCGGCGCCATCGGGGCCGCATTCGAAGATGAAACCGATTTTCACGCCGCACTCCCGGTCAGGCCGCCCATCGTATAGAGCTTACCGGGGGCGAAATCCTCGGCCCATTCCGCCAGCCCCGCGTTATCGGCGGGTCGCTGGAAAATAGGTTGACCCTTGTGGTCACGCTCCACGAGAACCAGATGATCCAACGTCAGCAGGTCGAGGAGGTAGGGCGAGTGGGTGGTCAGGATGACTTGGGTGACGCCTTCCAGCACGGCATTACGGATTTCCTCGACGATCAGGTGGATGCCGCGCGGGTCCAAACCGTTTTCGATCTCTTCCACCACGATCAAGGGCGGCGGTTTGGGATGGCGCAGCAAAGCCAGTAATGCCAGCAGGCGCAAGGTGCCGGTGGAGAGCATCCAGCCCGGCACCTTAAAATCGGCTTCGGTCAGTTGCAGCCAAGCTTTTCGCTCCAGTTCGGAAGTGACCGACGCTTGCAGGTCGCGGGCGTAGGGCAGGACGTAAGCCATAGTTTCGACGATCCCGTCGAAGGCGTTTTGGTCCTGCCGACGAATGTCGAGCAGGAAATCGGCGATGTTCGATCCGTCTTTCGCCAGTCGCACGCCGCCGCCGGTGCGTTGCTGGGGGACGGGCAAGCCCATGCGTTCGGGCGCCAGCATGAGGAATTGCCAGCCGTATATGTGTTGGACTTCCTCGGTGTAATACTCTATCGATGGGAGAAGGATGGAAGACCCTGAGCTATAACCCTGAATCGCTTTAATCCGATCACGCTCAACCACCGCTCTTTCAGGCGCCGATATGCGCTCGCCGGCGATGAACATCCGATTAGCCGCCGGGTCGTTATTGGCTTCCAGTTCGATGCGGCATACTTTCCGGGGACTTTTACCGAGCGCCAGTTCGAAGCGGATGGGATTGACCATGACGCCCGCTCGCTCCTTGGCCTCCTGTCCTTTGTGGCGGACGTGCTCGATACCCAGCCATCGCTGCATGGCGACATCCAACCCGTCGCGCACGATGCTTTGGTAGGTTTCGAGGGCTTCGATCAGGCTCGACTTGCCGGTTCCGTTGTTGCCGATGAAGGCGGTGAGCGGTCCCAGCTTGACCGTTTTGCTATCGACAATGGCTTTGAAGTTGCGGATGCGGACGCTATGCAGCCTCATCGAATCGCATCTCTTCTGCCGCACGAACCCTTGATTTTCATGTGAATGCTTCCACAACAGCCGGGTTAAAGCCCCAATCGACGACGCAACTCGCCGATGCCGATGGTCGGTTCATGTTCTTCGGCGCTCTTGGCCTGGCGCAAGGCCAGCAAATCTTCCATATCATCCAGGTATTCCCTCAAGCGGTTGAATTCTTCGATAGGCAGGACCGCGAATTCCGGCTTGCCGTGGCGGGTCAAAAATTCGGGATGGAGTTCGATCATGTGGCGGTCTCCTTAACGGTAGGCGTCGCGTCGGTGCAGGATGCGGTAAACGATGATATTGCCTTCGACGATTTCGAATCGGCGCGAGGCTTGAATTCGAGACTCATCATTTTATCAATCCCCTTTCCACGTCGCGGTAAGCATTGAGCGCCGCGATCTTGGTCGGCTCCGGCACCAGCGGGAAGGTGGACAGCACATGAGCAAACTCGGCTTCGGTGAGGCCGTAGAGATGGGCGATCAATCCGTCCAGTTCGGCGCGCAGACGGGCGCGTTCGACGGGATCGGTAACGCCGTATCGAACTCCCTCTCCCTCCGGGAGAGGGTTGGGATGAGGGACAAGGCCAACTTCTTTCGCCAAGTCGTCGAATTCAGGCGTGGTGCAGGTCAGGCGGGCGGCGCGGGTGACGATGGGGGCGAAGGCGGGATCGAAGTCTTTGAAGCGTGGAATGGGAAGCTGGTAGATGTAAAAAACATATTGAGCGTCGTGGTAACCTTCTGTCGTAATAATCCAATCAAGAACGAAACTGTTCTGATATAGCGCACCAGTAACAATACTCGGTTCATGTATATTCTCAGTATCAAATACCTTAACGTGTTGTGCAACTTACTTGCGGTAAAAACCATCGGCGGTGTAGATGCTGGCTATCAATGTTCGTGAATCTGTATTTCGTCGCAATATCTCGATGAAGCCAACGATAACTTTGGTAATCCAATATTTGCCTGTGATCTTCAACGCTGCCCAAGTAAGGCAGCGCGCCCTTCCGATTCATCAATCCAATAACCGAGACATGTTCAAATCCGTGCATTCGAATTGATGAATCATTTTCCCTTCAAACAACGGCAACCGCCCCTTTCCCGGTTCAGTCTTGAATAAATGACTGTCATTGGTCATATCAAATTCGCGGGTAAGCGCCAAATTCCATTTCCCTTCGATCTTTTCCCCCAGCAGCGGAAATTTCAGCATCTTCTCGGCAATACGAATATCGGTCTCCGATTTGAACTCCATCACCGAATGCGAATCGGGAGACAGCCGCCGAATCAATTCCACCGACAGCGGCAAACCGATTTCACCGGGAAAGCCCGCCAGTTCGGTGACTTCGTGCCGCATGAATGCCGCTGGAAAGCGTTCCGTCCGCCCGCCTTTTTCAAAAGTCATTACGACGAATTTGAAGCGGCTATCCACCCCTTCAAAGATTTCCTTCCGATTCTCGAAACAAAACAGGCCGGTCATCCGGTTTTTATCGAACAACAGATCCCGCAATCCCTTAGCCCCAAGATCGGTATAAATCCCGGATGGAATCACGATGCCGCATTCCCCGCCCTCGCGCAGCAGGTTATGGCACTGTTCGGTAAACAGCTTGTAAAGATTGATGTCGCTGCCGGTTTTCTTGCCGTTGACTATCGCCGATTGATGCTTGAATTGCGGCGCGGCGCGAAACCAGGCGGAAAGGTGCGGAAACCGGGAAAGATACTCCAGCCAAGCAGCCCGGATTTCTCTGTCCTTCAGTAGCTTGGCCTGCTCCTTCTCGAACTCCTTGATGGTCATCTTGTTCTTGCTGACCAATTCCGAATGCTCCTGGAAAAACTCCTTGGCTTGCGGTTTGAGAATTTCCCACGGTGGATTGGTGATGATCGCGTCGAAGCCGCCGCGCTGGTTCAAAATCTCGTCGAACTCAAAACCCCAATGGAAGGGATGCAGAACTTCGATGTCGGCAAGATGCAACTTGCGCTTTTTCGGCTTGCCGGCCTTGTCCTTTCGCCGCATCCCAAGCTGGCTTCCTCAAACTTGATACCCGCCCGATCCCACTGGTCCAGCAACAAATCGTTCAAAGTGGCTTGGGCTTCAGCCTTGTGTTCCTCGATGTCGATTTTTAGCGCCGACAAGTCCATCCCGCCCGCCCACGAAACCGTATGGCGGTAGGTCTCGATCTTCCGGTTCTTCTCGGCCAGAACCTGCCGATAGCTTTTGCGGAACAGATCGTCCTGCCTGGAATCGAACTCATGAGCCTCGACTCGCAACAGGCCAATCAGCGAATTACCGGCCAGAATATTGAAATCGATGTTGGGCAGCGGTTCCAGTTCATCCACGGTTTGAGCCGAAGCCACCAGCGCCAGAAACAGGCGCAGCCTGGCGATTTCGGTCGCCTCTTCCATCAGATCCACGCCGAACAGATTATCGGTGATGATGGTTCGCTTGATAAAATAGGCGAGGCTTTTATGATCGCTCTCCCATCTCCTGAGTCGCTCGTTAAGCCCTTTGTCATTCAAAAACTTAATGCGCCCGATGACCGCCGAATAAATATTGATGAGCGTTTTCATCGCCGCCACCAGAAAAGCGCCGGAACCACAAGCGGGATCGAGCAACTTCAATTCGGGCAGGATACGGTCGAGCAATTCCCGGCACAGAGCCGGCATCCAGGTTGAGCAGAAGATCGGCCAGCGTTTGAAACTTGCGCGCCGAGACGATCGGCAAATCGAACGGATTTTCGGTGTTGACGCGAGCCAGAATCAAACGGTGAATCGTCCGTTCGCACAGGTACTCGGTGATTTCCGTCCGAGTGTAATAGGCGCCGAAGGCTTTCTGGTTGATGTATTTCTCGAAGATGTAACCCAGCACATCGGGATTGATCTCATTGTCCAGCCCACCGGGCGCGTCATCGAGATTCCAGGAATAGGCGGCGAACAGGCCGAACAGGTTCTCGAAAGCCGCGTCGGGAACGCGGATGGCCGGGCCGTGGTCACGCTCCAGACGATGGGGAATAAACAGACCGCCGTTAAGATAGGGAATGTCGCCGATCAGCCGCCCGGCGTCGCCGGATCGTTGCTCCGTCGGTTTGGCGAAGCCCTCGAAAAACAGGGCGTGCAGGAATTCGGGTAAAAACGGCCCGCCCCCCGGCGCTGGCTGTCCTTCAGCCGGTCGGAAAGATAGCTCGCGTTGCCGCCGTCCAGAAAATGCTTGCGCTGGAGGAACCAGACGAACATCAGCCGGTTCATCAGCACCGAGGCATACCAGCGGCGGTCGCGCGGGTCGGGAATGCCCTCGATCAGCTCGACGAAGGCGAGGCGCTGCGCATCGTATTCCTTAAAGAACCGCTTGGTGACACGCTCCACGTCCAGGGCGGACTTCATGCGCTCCAGCAGTCGAGCGAGGGGAAAACGGCCGTCCTCGTCCAGCTCGTTGATGTCCACCAGGATTCCGGAAATCTTGGAGATAAACAGATCGCCGGGCTGGCCTTTCACATACAGATGTTCGCGCGGAAAACGCTTGCTGCCTTCGCGCTTGACCCACAGCCACAGGCTTTGGGTGGGCTTGTTGGCGTGGTCCACGAAGATGACCAAATTCTCGTGGGCGTGCTGGGCCAGTGCCTTCTGGAGTTCCATGCGGGCGGATCGATCCGGCAACCCTCCCACCAGAAAGGCGACGACCCCGGACAGTTCGGCGATGGGGGTGGCCTGCCAAGTGTGTTCCCCGACCGAAACGGGGATGGGTCTGGCGCCCTTGGCGTGGGACCAACCCAATTCCTCGATAAAGAGGCGTTTGAAGTCGAAAGACTGAAGACCGTCGCGCAGACGTTCGATTTGCAGCTTGTTCCTATTCATTTAGGCCAGTCCCATGGAACAAATAAGCTTCGGCTCGCGCTGACTTTCCTGTTCGTCGATCACGCACAGGCGGCCATCCTCGCGCAGATTCCGCACCAGTTCCGCCAGCCGGTGATCGTCGATGCCGGCCCTGATGTGGCGGTTCAGCGTGTCGGTCGCCGTGGGATAAAGCGGATAGCGGTAAACCTCTTCGATCACGCGGTCGATCTCGCGCACATGGGCATCGGTGACGAACAGGTCGCGCTGGTCGCCGATGCGATCCCGGTAGCGCTTGAGCCGCTCGTACACCTTGAAGCGCGCGCCGGACGGCCGGCCCAGCGCCCCGCCCCAGGATTTTTCCTCATCGAGAAGGTGTTGCATGCCCTGACCGGTCAGTTCGTGGTGTTGTTCGGTACGCGGCAAAGCCGGCGTGTCGGCGTCGCAGGCCGCGACCTTGAGGATGGCAAGCTGGGATTGGGTCACCGCCTGGCCGTTTTCGTCCATCCAGGTCAGGGCGTCGTTGCCCTGCCCGGTGCGCAGATACACCAGCACCCCCCTTGGCGCTTCCGGTGTTGGCGCATGCGCCTTGGTGGCGTAAACGACATTGGGCAGCGCCTCGATGCGGGCGGCCAGACCGGGATCGGCGTCGGTGGCGTTCTTCCAAATCTGATAGGCGTAGGAAGCGAGATCGACCTCGGTATCGCCGTCGTCGTCGAGGATGCCGTTTTTCTCGGTATAGAGATCGCGGATCAACTGCTCGTCCTGGTCGTCGTCGAAGAAGGTTTCGTCCGAACCGACCACTTCCCGATTTTCGCTCAGGCGCTGGCGCACGCGGGCGCGCAGCCGGATCAGCCGCTCCACCCCATCGGCGGGCACGAAGGAGTAGCAGAGAATTTCGTCCGCCTGCTGGCCGATGCGATCCACGCGGCCGGCGCGCTGGATCAGGCGGATGATCGCCCAGGGCAGGTCGTAATTGACGACGATGGCGCAGTCCTGAAGGTTCTGCCCTTCCGAGAGCACGTCGGTGGCAATGAGCACGCGCAGTTCGTCCGCCCTCACCCCCGACCCCTCTCCCGCGGGGCGAGGGGAGAAGAGGTGGCGCTTGTCGTTGGATTCCGGTGAGAAGCGCCAGGCCAATTCGGTCGGATCGATGCTCTCTCCCGTAGCTGCCTCGACCTGCCGGACGCCGCGCGCCGCCAGTTGCGCCTTGAGGTAGCGCGCGGTGTCGGCGAACTGAGTGAAGATCAGCAGCTTGTCCCCGTCGTGCTTTTGGGTGACGAGATGGATGAGTTCGGCGAGCTTGGCGTCCCGGTCGGGGTTCCAGTCGCCGCAGCGGTGCAGAACCTCCAGCAGCGCCCTGGCGTCCGCCCGCAAGTGCTTGGCCAGATTTTTGACGAAGAAGCCGGCGGGCAACCACTTGAACCGGCTTTGCAAGGGGCCGGCATAAGCGGCGTAGACCTCGGCGGCGCGCGCGCGATAATCGGACTCGGCGCGCAATTGACGGGTAATGCCGGGCGCTTCCAGTTTCGCCGTTCCCGTCTTCCTCATCGACGATTCCGCCCAGCATGTCCTCCGGGTCTTCGTCACGGTAGCGGGTGTCGAGCAGTTCGGCGCCCTGTGCGCCCAAGGGGATGTCCAGGCCATTTTCGAGGGCGTGCAGCACCACGCAATTGCGCAGGATGTGCCGCTCGATGGAGAGCAGAAAGGCCGGTCCCGCCGATTCCAGTCGCTTGAACAGGTTGGTGCGGCAAAAACCCATCAGGCGGGTGCCGGCGCGCGACAGACCGTCGATGAGGCGCACTTGTTGCGGCGTCGGAGTCAGACCGGCCTTGAGATAATTGCCGAGACCGTAGCGCGGCAGGCTCAACCCGTTGATGGCGGTCACCACCGGGTCCGAATAGAACCGGGCGTAAGCATCGCCGGGGTCGGCATCGTCGATGCGAAACTTCAGATTCCTGGGGATGCGGGTCGGGAAATAGGACTTGCCGCCGTCGGCGAACCGAAGGTATTGGCCGCGCTCGTCCTGGTGAGCGTAATGCTGCATGACGAAGCCGCGCGTGCGCCGCACCATGTACAGCCGCATCAGATCACGCCAGTCGTCCGCGTCTTCGCTCTTCTCGAAAGCGGCCAGCGACCGCACCGGACACTGATGGCGACGGATGAATTCGTGCTCGCCGCCGAGCCGGGCGATCAGTTTCTCCGGCCGGATGCCGATGTCGGCGTCCTCGCGCAGGAACAGGCCCAGTTGGGCCGAAAGGTCGAGATAAGTCTTGTTGTAGGGCGTGGCGGACAACAGGATGCACAGACTGTCGTTGCGCTCGACGTAGTCGCGGATGACTTTCCAGCGCTTGCCTTCGCGGTTGCGCAGATTGTGGGATTCGTCGATCAACAGGATGCGGAAGCGACGGGTCTTTTCCGGCAGTTCCTGAAGGGTTCTGGAAATCGACAGCACCTTGGCGCGCAGCCGGTAGCGATGGACGTAATCCTCCCACATCGGGACCAGATTCCTGGGGCACAGGATGAGGGTTTCAAGATTGAAATCGTCCTCGAACATCTTGGCCAGGGCCGTGGCCATCAGCGACTTGCCCAGACCCACCACATCGCCGATCAACACGCCGCCGCGCTTGTGCAGGTGTTGGGCGGCGATCTTGACCGCCGCGATCTGGAAATCGAACAGGATGTCGCCGAACACCGGAGGAATGCGGAATTCGGAGAGACCAGCCCGCGCTTCCTGGGCCAGGTGATAGGCCATTTTCAGATAGACGTGATAGGGCGGCACGAGTTTTTCGCCCGCCCAGCTCTCGTCGATGAGGTCGGCCAGTTCCCTGGAGATGTCGAGGCACCAGCGGTCGCTCCAGCGCGCCTCGAACCAGTCGGCCAGCTTGATCGTGGCGTCCGAATCGAGCACATCGACATTCAGCTCGCCCTGCTTGGAGAGTCCGGCCAGGGTCAGATTGCTGCTGCCGAGATAGCCCACAATCGGATTGATCGGGTCCCGCCGAAACAGCAGATACAGCTTGGCGTGCAGCGGGTGGCGCAGGTACACCTTGACGACCAGCTTGCCCGCCCGGAGCTGGCCGGCGAGTTGCCGCAGGGCCGCCTCATCGGCGTTGGTCGGCACGCCGAAGGTCAGTTGATTGCGGAATTCCTCGGCGACATGGCGCTTTTCGCGGATGGCGGTTTGATTGTCGAGTCCGGGGTCGTTTTCCCTGGCCAGCAACGCCCGACGCAGCTCGTCCGAGGGGCTGACGTGCATACCCACCAGCAGGCGGCAACATTGGCCCACGCCACCCGCCCAGCGATCGACGTGACCCGCCAGATGCCGCCAGCCGCGCAGGTTGAAGTAGCCGACGCAGAAATCCCCCCGCTCCGCGACCTCAAGAGTCTCTTGCAGCGCCGGCAGCAGCGCCTTCTCGATGTTATCGAAGATCCTCGGCATGGCGTTCCCGAATTCCCAAGTTAAAGAACGCAACGACCTCACTTCCGCCCGTACACCGTCGCCAGCCAGATGCCCAACCCGATCAAACCGATGCCGGCGGCGTGAAAGGCGTACAGCCGTTCGCCCAAAAAGATCATCGACAGCACCGCGCCGAAGGCCGGCATCAGGTGCAGGAATTGCCCGGTGCGGTTAGCGCCCAGTTCCGCCACCGCCCGGTTCCAGAAGATATAGGCGAGAATCGAGGGGAACAGCGCCAGATACGCAATGCTGGCCACGGTCGCGGCATTCACGGCGATAAAACGCTCGTGCGCCAAATCCCAGCCGTACAGCGGGGTTAGAATGATGACCCCGATCACCATGGTCGCGGCCTGGAAATTCAGCGGCTTGAGTTCCGCCGGCCGCCAGCGCAGACAAACCGAATACAGCGCCCAACTGGCCACCGCCGCCAGAATCCACAGATCGCCGGCATTGACCCGCCACGCCAGCAGCGCCAGCGGGTCGCCGCGAGCGACGATCACCAGTACCCCCGCCAGCGACACCAGAATCCCCAGCGCCCGCCAGCCGGTCACGGTCTGACGCAGCAGCAGGAACGACAGCGCCACGATCAGCACCGGCGTCACCGACAGCATGATGACGGCGTTGGTGGCGGTGGTCGATTGCAGGCCGATGTAAACGAAGGTGTTGAAATTGACCACGCCGAGTACGCCGAGCAGCAGCAGAATCGGTCCGTGGCGGCGCAGCAGCGGACCCTGCTCGCGCAGCGAAGGCCAGACGAACGGCAGCAGGATCGCCAGCGCCACCGCCCAGCGCCAGAACGACAGGGTGAACGGCGAGAACACGGTATGCACCGCCCGGCCCAGCACGAAATTGCCGGACCAGAACAGCGTGGTCAGAACCAGGAGCAAATAAGGCGATGGACGCCAAGCAATCAATGACTTAAACATGATTGACGCATTATGATTCTTCTTGCTCGCGGGTTGGCGGGCGATCGCGCCAGACGGCGACGAATTGTTCGAAGGGGCATTGTGCGTTCGCGGCGGTTATCTTAATTTTGCCAGACCGGTTCGCTTCCGCCCGATTCGAACCGACAAACCCAATCATACGCAACTTTCGGATGTATCGATGCCCCAACTCATGCAACACCCCCAGCCCTCATGGAACCCGGCAAGCTGGCGGGACAAGCCGGCGGCGCAACTGCCCGATTACGACAACCCTTCGGCGCTGGCCGAGGTCGAGGAACGGCTGGCTCACTCGCTGCCGCTGGTGTTCGCCGGCGAAATCGAAACCTTGCGCCAGCAACTGGCCGAAGTCGCCGCCGGCCGGGCGTTCCTGCTGCAAGGCGGCGACTGCGCCGAGAGCTTCGCCGATTTCCACGACCGCGCCATCACCGACACCTTCCGGGTGCTGCTGCAAATGGCGGTGGTTCTGACCTTCGCCGCCGCCTGTCCGGTGGTCAAGGTCGGACGGATGGCGGGCCAGTTCGCCAAGCCGCGCAGCGCCTCCACCGAAACCCGCGGCGGGGTCAGTCTGCCCAGCTACCGGGGCGACATCGTCAACGGTCTCGATTTCACCCCCGAAGCGCGCCAGCCAGACCCGCGCCGGCAACTGCGCGCCTATTCGCAGTCGGCGGCAACCCTGAACCTGCTGCGGGCGCTGGCGCAGGGCGGCTTCGCCGACCTGCACCGGGTCCAGCAATGGAATCTGGATTTCCTGCGCGCCAGCCCCCAGGGAACCCGCTACCGCGATCTCGCCGACCGGATCAGCGAAACGCTGGCGTTCATGCGCGCCTGCGGCCTGGACGCCGCCACCGACCCGCAGGTACGGCAGGTGCAGTTCTATACCTCGCACGAGGCGCTGCTACCGGGCTACGAGCAGGCGCTGACCCGGCGCGAACCGCTGACCGGAGAGTGGTACGACGGTTCGGCGCATTTCCTGTGGATCGGCGAGCGCACCCGGCAACTGAACGGCGCCCACGTCGAATTTGCCCGCGGCATCGCCAACCCGCTCGGCCTCAAGCTGGGGCCGAGCGCCGACCCCGACACTTTACTGCGCCTGCTGGACGTGCTGAACCCCGACGACCGGCCGGGCCGGCTGACTCTGATCAGCCGCATGGGCGCGGCCAAGATCGAAACCGCCCTGCCGCCGCTCATTCGGGCGGTTCAGCGCGAGGGGCGGCAAGTGGTCTGGTCCTGCGATCCAATGCACGGCAACACCCTGGAGGCCAGCACCGGCTATAAAACCCGACCCTTTGCCCGCATTCTCGACGAAGTGCGATGCTTCTTCGCCATCCACCGCGCCGAAGGCGCCTATCCCGGCGGGATGCACCTGGAACTGACCGGCCAGGATGTCACCGAATGTCTGGGCGGCGCCCAGGCCATCACCGAACAAGGCTTGGCCGACCGCTATCACACCCAATGCGACCCACGCCTGAACGCTTCGCAGAGTCTGGAACTGGCGTTCCTGATCGCCGAAACGCTCAAGGATTACCGACAAGCCGCCACGAAGGATGAATGAGGATGACCGAACCCCCCCGCCTGCTGCTGGTGATGCAAACCGCTGACGGCGGCGCCGGCCGTTGTGGCCGCAAGCTGCGCGAGCGCGGCTACCAGACCGATTATTGCTACCCGCAATCCGGCCAGCCGCTGCCGGCCGGTATGGATGGCTACGCTGGAGCGGTAGTGTTCGGCGGGCCGATGAGCGCCAACGACGACGACAAGCTGTCGGGCATCCGGACGCAACTGGACTGGATTCCCACCGCGCTGGCGGCGGGCCGCCCGTTTCTGGGTATTTGTCTGGGCGCGCAACTGCTGGCGCGGGCGCTGGGGGCGACGGTCAAACCGCACCCGGCCGGGCTGGCGGAAATCGGCTATTTCCCGGTACGGCCGACCGCCGCCGGTCAAGCCGTGTTCGAATCCCCGCTGCATGTCTACCAGTGGCACCACGAAGGTTTCGAACTGCCGGCCGGCGCCGAACTGCTGGCCGCCGGCGACCGCTTCCCGCACCAGGCCTACCGCTACGGAACCCACACCTTCGGGGTGCAATTTCACCCGGAGGTGAACCGGAAAATTCTGGATGTGTGGCTGGTGGAAGGGGCGAAGGAACTCGCCGCGCCCGGCGCGCAATCGGCTACCGAACAGCGCGACCATCACGCCCGCCACGATGCGGCGCTGGATCGCTGGTGCGATGACTTTCTGGACGGGTGGCTGCGGACTGGCGGCACCATGGAATAGCAGTGGAAACCCGCCGCCCCGTATCGCCTTCAATTCACTCCACAAGGGTTCAGCCATGCCGCTCAAGAATTCGACCGCCCAGTACGGCGCGGTGACCCGCTTCCTGCATTGGGCGGTGTTCCTGCTATTCGTCTGGCAGTACCTCAGCGCCTTCCACCCCCGAACCGGGCCGGTTTGGCTGGGTGTATAATGGTCGGAAAGGGAACACGGAAAGCCGCCATGCTGAGACCACTCATCCCCGAAGGCGAGGCGCTGCGTCGGGCGTTGCTCTGGATCGCCGATCATGGGGGGCATTGCACGCTGAAAACCGTCGAACAGGCCAGCCTGCTGTTCGATCTGACCCCGCGCGACGAGGAGTTCCTGTTGCGACAGTTCGTCCACCACCGGGGCGCAAGCAGCGATGCCCCCGATTCAGGGCAGTAGCGGATTCCTGAGCCGCCGGGCGAAGCCGACCAGCATGGCGGCGGTCGCCCCCCAGATGAAGCGGTTCTCATACGGAATCACGTAGTAGCGCCGCTGCTGGCCCTTGTAGTACATGCCCCGATATTCGTGATGGCGGGGATCGAGCACGAACTCCAGCGGCACTTCGAACGCTTCGGCCACTTCGAACGCATCCAGCGCCAGTTCGAACGGCGGTTCGACGAAACCCACCACCGGCGTGACCAGGAACCCGGTCACGGTCTGGTACAGATCGAGAAAGCCGGCGATCTCCCTGACATGCCGGCGGTGCAAACCGATTTCTTCTTCCGCCTCGCGCAGCGCGGTCTCCACCGGGCCGCGGTCATGATCCTCGGCGCGGCCGCCGGGGAAGCTGATCTGGCCGGCATGATGCTCCAGATGCGCCGTGCGCTGGGTCAGCAGCACGGTGAACCCCTCGGGCCGCTCCACCAAGGGCACCAGCACCGCCGCCGGCATCAAGGTCCGCTCCTCGCGCTCCATCCCCGCCACCGCGTGATCGCCGGTGATCGTATCCAGTGGGTGGGTCGGGTGCAGGCAGCGACGAATCCGGTCGCGCAATTCCGAAACGTTCACTTTACTCCGCCTCCACCGCCACCCCGAACAGCCGGCCATAGTTGGTGGTGGTGATCGCGGCCACCTGCTCCAGTGGCTCGCCGCGCAAGCCGGCGACGAACTCGGCCACATGGCGGACCCAGGCCGGCTGGTTGGGCTTGCCCCGATGCGGGACCGGCGCCAGATAAGGCGAATCGGTCTCCACCAGCAGCCGCTCGGCCGGCAAGCGCCGGGCCACGTCCTGAATCTGCCGGGCGTTCTTGAAGGTGACGATGCCGGAAAACGAGACGTGAAAGTTCAGGGCCAGCGCCCGCTCCGCCATCGCCCAGTCCTCGGTGAAACAATGCAGCACCCCACCGACCTCGGCCGCGCCCCCCTCTTCCAGAATGCGCAGGGTATCGGCGCGGGCGTCGCGAGTATGCACGATCAACGGCTTACCCAAATTCCGGGCGGCGGCGATGTGCACGCGGAACCAGTCCCGCTGACGGTCGGCGCTGTCGGCGCCGTAATAGTAATCCAGCCCGGTTTCGCCGATGGCCACCACCCGCGACTCGCGGCCCAGCGCCGTCAGCTCCGCCACCGTCGGGGCACGCCCGCCGTCCTCGCTGGGGTGTACACCCACCGATAGGGCGATTTGCGGATAGGGTTCGGTCAGCCGGATCAGCGCCGGCCAGCTTTCCAGATCCGTCGCCACGCTCAGCAGGCGGGTCACGCCGTGCGCCGCGGCGGTCTCCAGCACGCCGGCCAAACCGCCGAAACGCCCCAGATCAATCCGGTCCAGATGGCAGTGGGAATCGACCAGCATCGTTCGCCAGCGCGCCTACATGGTGTTGGTCATTTGCTCGACGCGGGTATAACCGGCCAGCAGCGCTTCAACCTTCTTCCGCAGGTTGGCGCCCTCCACGCCGCCGAACTGAATGCCGACCCCCATCTGCCGACCGCCCGGCGTGGTCCGGTAATTGATCCAGACCACCTTGCCGGTGATGGCGAAGCGTTCCGGATCCTCCAGCAGGGTCAGCAGCAGAAATACTTCGTCGCCCAGCTCAAAGGATTTTTCGGTCGGGATAAAAATCCCTCCCCCGTTGATAAAAGGCATATAGCTGGCGTGCAGCATCGCCTTATCCTTGATGGCGAGGGAAATGACACCTTGTCGTGGACCCGCCATATCGTTCGGCCTCCGGTAAAACGCGTCGGCAAGACGCCAAAAATGATCTCAATGGTCCGCGCCGTCAGCGAGAAATGCTTCCAGCAGCAGTTGCACATTGGCTTGCGTGGTCGTGTATAGGGTATATAGCTGGACTGCCGCATCCAGACGCCCGAACAGGGCGCGTGGTGGGTGCCGATCAGCCCAGCGCCGTAACATGTCACCTAAATCGGTATTATTGAGGCGCGGCGGATCGGGATTCATCTTAAGCCGAATCAGATCGGTATGCCAACCGATCAGCCAGCGCAGATTTTCGGCCAGATCCTCCTTGGTCCAGCTTTCCACCGCCCGTATCGGGTCGGCCCGGCCGACCGATACCTGCTCGTAGCCCTCGGCCAGCTCCCGGCGCCGGCACCAGTGTCCTTCGCCGGCATGGGCCAGCGCCGCCAGCGGGGCGCCGCCGGCCAAATCGAGCAGCGTTTGCGGGTCGGGACCCTCCTTCACCCGCGTGGCCAGCCAGGGAACGGCCAGCGCCGGCGGCGGCGGCGCGAAGCTCAGCCGCTGACAGCGACTGCGCACGGTGGCGGGCAAGCGCGCCGGCCAGGCGGTCACCAACAGCAACAGGCAGGCGCCCGGCGGTTCTTCCAGCGTCTTCAGCAGGCTGTTGGCGGCATTGCCGTTGAGGCGGTCGGCCGGTTCCAGCAGGGCGATTTTGTAACCACCGTACTGCGCGGTGTAGCCAAGGAAAGCGCACAGGTCGCGCACCTGGTCGATCTTGATGACTTTGCTCTCTTCGAGCGGTTGCACCGGACTGTAATCGGGATGACTGCCGGCTTGAAACAGCCGGCAGCTCCGGCATCGACCGCAGGACTCTCCGCCGGCGGCGGGTGCTTCGCACAGCAGCGCCCGCGCCAGCCGGCGGGCGAACAAGCCTTTTCCCAACCCGGGCGGACCGGCCAGCAGCAGCGCGTGCGGCAGGCGGTCGGCGCCGCGTCGTTGTTGGACTTGCCGCCACTGCTCGTGATGCCAGGGGAGACACGGGTCGTCTATCATCGGCGTTCCAGCCATTCGGCCAGCACGGTTTCCACTTCGGCCCGCACCGCCTCGACCGGCCGGCTGGCGTCCACGATCCGGCAACGGTCGGGGTCGTGGGAGGCTCGTTCCAGGTATACCGCGCGGACCCGCTCGAAGAACTCCACCTCCTCCACCTCGAAACGATCCGCCGCCCCGCGCCGCCCGGCCCGCGCCAACCCCACCGCAACCGGCAAATCGAGCAGCAGGGTCAGATCGGGACGCAGTGCGCCCTGCACCCATTCCTCCAGCACCGCGATCCGCTCCAGGGGCAGACCGCGCCCGCCGCCCTGATAGGCATAAGTCGCGTCGGTAAAACGGTCGCACAGCACCCAGCACCCAGCACCCAGCGCCGGCCGGACCACTTGATCCACATGCTCGGCGCGGGCGGCGAACATCAACAGCGTCTCGGCTGTCGGCGCCATGCCCTCGTGGCGATGCCCGAGCAGCAGCGCGCGGATCTCCTCGCCCAGCGGCGTACCGCCCGGCTCGCGAGTCGCCATCACCCGACAACCCCTCCGCTCCAGATACTCGCGCATGAACCCGATTTGGGTGGTTTTACCGGCGCCTTCGCCGCCTTCGACCGTCACAAACCGGCCGGACATCTCATCTCTCCCGTAGCTGATAGCGTCTAACCGCCCGGTTATGCTCATCCAGCGTTCTGGAAAACACATGGCCGCCCTCGCCGTCGGCGACAAAGTACAGCGCATCACCGTCCGCCGGACGGACGGCGGCATCCAGCGCATCCGCCCCCGGCAGGGCGATCGGCGTCGGCGGCAAGCCCTTGCGCGTATAGGTATTGTAAAGCGTATCGGTGACCAGATCGCGGCGGCGAAGATCGCCATCGAACGTCGCGCCCAAACCGTAAATCACCGTCGGATCGGTCTGTAACAACATCCCCTTGCGCAGGCGCCGCGCGAACACGCCGGCGATGGCGGACCGCTCCGTCGCCAGCCCGGTTTCCTTTTCGATAATCGACGCCAGGATCAGCGCCTGATACGGATCGTCCAGCGGCAGATCGGCGGCGCGCTGACTCCACGCCCGCGCCAACCGCCGCTCCATCGCCGCCAGCGCCCGCCGCAGAAACGCCTCATCGGTGAAGCCGGCGGGAAAATGATAGGTATCCGGGAAAAACCAGCCCTCGGGGTGCTGCTCCGGTCGATCCAGCCGCGCCATGATCTCGGCGTCGCTCGCTTCCCGCAGGGTCTGCGCGATTTTGGGATGCGCCGCCAGCGCCTGTCGCAACTGGCGAAAGGTCCAACCCTCCACCACTGTCAGCGGGTATTGAATGACCCGGCCGGCCGCGATTCGTTCGAGTAAGTCGCGCGGTGTCGTGTCGGATGCGAGGGCGTATTCGCCGGTCTTGAGGCGGGGCGCCAAACCGTTGAGCCGGGCGAAGATCTCCAGATAGAGCGGTGGGCGCAACAGGCCCGGCTGCCGCCGCAACTCCCGGGCGATCGCGCCGATTCCCATCCCCGGCTTAACGTCCAGCACCAAACCGCCGGCCGGCACATTCAAAGGCGTATCGAGAAACCGGCGATAATCGACATGGACCCCATACAGCACCGCGCCGGCAAATAGCGCCAGCGCCGCCAAAGCCAAAAACAGGGTACGAAACCGGGGAAACCGCATTCCCTTACGCCCGGCTTCTTGCCCGCCCGCAAGTAAGGGCGGCGATATCGAGCTTTCCCCATCCTGGATCAGGCGGGACGGCACACAGCGTCGGGGGAGTTCGAGCAGGCCGGAGAGAGAACAACGGCAGGGTCGCGGTCAATCCAGCGCGCGGAACACCACCGTGCCGTTGGTGCCGCCGAAGCCAAAAGAATTGGACAGCGTCACTCGGACCCGTCGTTCCTGCGTCTGGTGTGGGACGTAGTTCAAATCGCAGCCTGGCTCCGGTTCGTCCAGGTTGATGGTGGGCGGCGCCACCTGATCGCGGATGGCCAGCACCGAGAAAATCGCTTCCACTCCACCGGCGGCGCCCAGCAGATGGCCGGTCATCGATTTGGTCGAACTCATCGCCAGGTGGCTGGCGTGAGCGCCGAACACCGCCTTGGCGGCATCGCTTTCAATTTTGTCGCCGGCCGGCGTGGAGGTACCGTGCGCATTGATGTAATCCACGGCTTCGGGATCGATTTCCGCATCGCGCAGGGCGTTGATCATCGCCCGCCGGGCGCCGTCGCCGTCGGGCGGTGGCAGCGTCATGTGGTAGGCATCGCCGCTCATGCCGAAACCGATCAGCTCGGCGTAAATGCGCGCGCCGCGCCGCTTGGCGTGTTCGTACTCTTCCAGCACCACCACGCCGGCGCCGTCGCTCAATACGAAGCCGTCGCGGCCCCTGTCCCACGGCCGACTGGCTTTCTCCGGCTCGTCGTTGCGCATCGACAGCGCGCGCGCGGCCGCGAATCCGCACAAACCGGTGGGAGTGGTCGCCATCTCCGCCCCGCCGGCAAGCATCACGTCGGCGTCGCCGTAAGCGATCAAGCGCCCGGCCAGGCCGATGCTGTGGGTACCGGTGGTGCAGGCGGTCACCACAGCCAGGTTCGGACCCTTGATCCCGTACATTACGGACAGGTTACCCGATACCATGTTAATAATGCTGCGCGGCACGAAAAACGGCGTCAGCCGGCGCGGGCCGCCTTTCAGGAACGCCGAATGGCCTTCCTCGATACCCGGCAGGCCACCGATGCCGGAACCAATGTAGGTGCCAATCCGCTCGGCGTTGGCTTCGGTGATCTCCAGCCCGGAATCCTGAATCGCCTGCACCGCCGCGCCGATGCCGTAATGAATGAAGAGATCCATCTTCTTGGCTTCCTTCGGATTCAGGTACTGCTCGACCTGAAAATCCTTCACCGGTCCACCAATGCGTACCGGAAAATGACTGGCATCGAAAGCGGTGACCGGTCCGATCCCACTGCGGCCAGCCAGAATGTTGGCCCAGGCGGCCGCCACCGTGCTGCCGACCGGGGACACGATGCCCATGCCCGTTACTACCACTCGCCGCTTGGCCACAAAGCTACCCTCTTGTTACGTTGCACCGAACAAAACAAAACCGCGGAACCCGGCGGGGGCGACCGCGGTGATGGGTTTTGACCGGTACGGGACTGACACCTTCAACCGTTATGGGACGCGATATAGTCGATGGCCTGTTGCACCGTGGTGATTTTTTCAGCGTCCTCGTCGGGGATTTCCAGCTCGAACTCCTCTTCAAGCGCCATGACCAGTTCCACGGTGTCCAGGGAATCGGCGCCAAGATCTTCCACGAAAGAAGCTTCGTTGGTGACCTGTTCTTCCTTCACCCCCAATTGCTCGATGATGATTTTCTTGACGCGGGCTTCGATGTTGCTGATGTCAGTCATGATAGTTTGCTTCCTCGTTGTGAACCCAGACAACCACGGCTCTGCCGCAGGGTATTGTATGGAAAACTCCGGCGTGGATGCCATTCATTCTAGCCGCCAGCGCCGTCAGGCCATGAACATACCGCCATTGACGTGCAGGGTCGCTCCCGTGACATAGTCCGCGTCCGCCGATGCCAGAAACGCCACCACATTGGCGACATCACGCGGCTCGCCCGGCCGTTGCAGCGGAATCGACTCCACCAGGGCCCGCCGCTGCGCTTCCGGCAGTGCGCGGGTCATATCGGTATCGATCAAGCCCGGCGCCACGGCGTTGACGGTGATGTTGCGGGAGCCGACCTCGCGCGCCAGCGACTTGGTGAAGCCGATGATACCCGCTTTAGCCGCGGCGTAATTGGCCTGCCCGGCGCTGCCGGTGACGCCAACCACCGAGGTGATGTTGATGATGCGCCCACGCTGGGCTTTCATCATCCCTCGCAACACCGCCTTGCTCAGCCGGTAAACCGAAGTCAGATCGGTGTCAAGAACGGTCGTCCATTCGTCTTCCTTCATCCGCAGCAACAGGTTGTCGCGCGTGATGCCGGCGTTGTTAACCAGGATGGTCGGTGCGCCGAATTCCTGGACCACCGCCTTGAGCGCCGCGTCCACGGCCGCCGGATCGGTGACGTCCAGACACAGGCCGCGCCCCCTGATGTCAAGATCCCGTAAATCCTGACCGATCGCTTCGGCGCCGGACTGCGTGGTCGCGGTGCCGATTACGGTCGCGCCGCCCCGCCCCAGTTCGCGGGCGACGGCCTGGCCGATGCCGCGGCTGGCGCCGGTCACCAGTACGATTTCGCCATCCAGCGTCGTCATCGTGAAACCTCCTTCGCGTTCAATACGTCAGCAGGACCGCGCCCCAAGTAAACCCGCCGCCGAAACCTTCCAGCAGCAGAGTATCGCCGCGCTGGATGCGGCCATCGCGCACCGCCACGTCCAGCGCCAGCGGCACCGAGGCCGCCGAGGTGTTGCCGTGCAGGCGCACGCAGTCCACCATCCGTTCTTCGGGCAAACCCAGCCGCTTGGCGGTGGCCGCCAGGATACGGCGGTTGGCCTGGTGCGGGATCAACCAGTCTACATCGGCGACCGTCATGCCGTTGGCGGTCAAAATTTGTTCGGCGATTTCCTTCAGAGTGTGGACCGCCACCTTGAAGACTTCGCTACCGCGCATCTCCACGAAGGCAGCGTTCCGCTGAGTCTGGTCATAACCGCTGGACACACCGGCCGGCACCCACAACAGCTCCTTGTAGCGGCCGTCGGCGTGCAGCCGGCTGTCGATGATCCCCGGCTCGCTCGCCGCCTCCAGCACCACCGCGCCGGCGCCGTCGCCGAACAGGATGCAGGTGCCGCGATCCTGCCAGTCGATGATGCGGGTGAAGGTATCCGCCCCCACCACCAGAGCCCGCCGCGCCGCGCCAGTGGCGATAAAACGCCTGGCGATGTCCATGGCGTAAACGAAACCGGTGCAAACCGCCTGCACGTCGAAGGCGGGGCCACCGTGGCAGCCCAATCGATGCTGCAACTGCGTGGCGACGCTGGGAAACACATGATCGGGCGTGGTGGTGCCCAACACGATCAGGTCGATATCGCGCGCCTCGATGCCGGCGGCCTCCAGCGCGCGGCGGGAAGCGTGTTCGGCCAAATCGCAGGTGGTTTCTCCGGGGGCGGCGATATGGCGCGCTTCGACGCCGGTCCGCTCGACGATCCAGTCCGCCGTGGTCTCGATCATCTGTTCGAGATCGGCGTTGGTCAGCACCTTTTCCGGCAGGTAGCCGCCGGTTCCGATTATCCTGGCATGGTTCAAAGCGCTTGCCTCGCGGCGTGAAGGACGGCCAGATGGGCATCGATGCGCCGCGGTACCGCCTGCTCGATTTCCAGCATCGCCACCTCGATGGCGTTGGCAAACGCCAAGGCGTCGGCGCCACCGTGGCTCTTGATCACGATGCCCTGCAAGCCGAGCAGGCTGGCGCCGTTGTAGCGGCGAGGATCGATCCGGCGACCGAAGGCGCGCAGCACCGGCAGGGCGACCAGCCCGGCCAGCCGGGTCAGCAGATTCCGTTTGAATTCATGGGTCATATAATGACGGATCAACCGGGCCACGCCCTCGCTACTCTTGAGTGCGACATTGCCGACGAAACCATCGCAGACCACCACGTCCACGTCCTCCAGATAGACGCCGTCGCCTTCCACGAAACCGATGTAATTCAGGCCACTGGCCGCCAGCAGCCGGGCGGCTTCCCTGACCTGCTCGTTGCCCTTGATCTCTTCCTCGCCGATATTCAGCAGAGCGACGCGCGGCCGTTCGATGCCGTTAACGGTCGCCAGCACCGAACCCATCACCGCGAATTGCAGCAGGTGCTCGGCCTTGCTGTCGACGTTGGCGCCCAAATCGAGCATCCGGGTCTGGCCGCGCACGGTCGGCAAGGTGGTGCAGATAGCGGGACGGTCGATGCCGGGCAGGGTTTTGAGCACGAAGCGGGCGGTCGCCATCAGTGCGCCCGTATTGCCGGCGCTAACGCAGGCGTCGGCTTCGCCCTGCTTGACCAGGTTGATCGCCACCCGCATCGAGGAATCTTTTTTGACCCGCAGGGCCTGGGCCGGCGACTCGCTCATGCTCACCAGTTGCGAGGCATGGCGGATGACGATTTGAGGATGCCCTCCGGCCTTGAGCCTGAGCAGCGCGGCCGACAGCACATCTTCCTGCCCGACCAGGATCAGGCGCAGCGAAGCGCCGGCGACCTCGAGCACGCGCAAGGCGGCGGGCACGACCATGTCGGGACCGACATCGCCGCCCATGCCATCCAGGGCGATGGTGAATGGTTTGGTCATGAGCCGGGCAGGGCAGCGGAGGAATCCGGCGCGCGGGGCGGCACGATGACTATTCTTCGCTATCGACCGCGGCGGGCTCGCTGATGACCTTGCGGCCGCGATAAAAGCCGTTCGGCGTGACGTGATGGCGACGATGCAGTTCGCCGGAGGTGCGATCCGTCGATAGCGTGGCCGCGGTCAGTGCGTCGTGGGCGCGGCGCATGTCGCGCTTGGAGGGACTTTTACGGGATTTTTGTACGGCCATGACTCAATTGTTCCTCTTGGAATCTTGCAACAGGGACGCTAGCGCCGCGAAGGCCCGAGGTTGCCCGGCATCCAGCGCCGGTCCGTTGGGCGGCGTATCATAACCGACAGCCTCGCATTCGCACGCATCCCGATGGCGGGGAATCTGCGGCAAAGCCAGCAACAGTTCGTCTTCCACCAGATCGGCGACGGCAAGGTCGGCGCCGGCCAGCAACGGCTCGCGCTGGTCGGGCAGTCGAGCAGCTTCGGCCTCGGCACGCACCAGCGCCAGGCTGACCGCAACCTGCAAAGGCAGCCGCAGCGGACCCAGGCAACGTTGGCAAATCAGTTCAACTTCGGTTTGCAGCGAGCCCTCGACAAACCGCAGGCCCTGCTCGTCGACTCCCAGCGTCAAGGCCACGTTGACCACGCCACTGGCGTGTTCGAGCAAAGCGGTCAATCGCGGCAGCGCCGCCAACCGCAACTCGCCGTCCAACCGCCCGTTCTCGGC
Source organism: uncultured Gammaproteobacteria bacterium (assembly GCA_963695105.1). GTDB lineage: Bacteria > Pseudomonadota > Gammaproteobacteria > Competibacterales > Competibacteraceae > Competibacter. The sequence continues at coordinate 56,532 of CAVOGC010000006.1, forward strand.
GGCCAGTTGCCAGGGATCGATCCGGTCGGGCAGCGTTGCGATTTGCATAAGGCGCGGAATGATATAGGCCTGCTTGATTTCTGTCAAAACAAAGCCGGATTCCGCATAATTACCCGGATTTCCAAACTGTTCGCCACGCTGCCGCCATGTCCGAAACCCTGCCCGATGGCCGTCGTCTGATTCTCGCTTCCACTTCCCCGTTCCGGCGCGAACTGCTGACGCGGCTGGAGTTGCCATTTACCGTCCGGGCGCCGGACACCGACGAAACCCGCCGGCCCGACGAATCGGCGGCGACGCTGACGACGCGACTGGCGGAAATGAAAGCGCGCGCGGTCGCCCGGGATGAAACGGCGGCGCTGGTGATCGGTTCGGACCAGGCGGCGGAGTTGGATGGCGAGGTCATCGGCAAACCCGGCGACCACTCGCGGGCAGCGGCGCAACTACGGCGGGCGGCGGGGCGCACGGTCACTTTTTACACCGGGCTATGCCTGCTGGATAGCGCCAGCGGTCAATGCCAAGTGGCGGTGGAACCATTCCGGGTTGTGTTCCGAAAGCTGACGGCGGAGATGATCGAGGGTTATTTACGGCGCGAGCGGCCGTACAATTGCGCGGGCAGTTTCAAATCCGAGGGCTTGGGCATCGCTCTGTTCGAACGACTGGAGGGCGACGACCCCACCAGTCTAATCGGTTTGCCGTTGATCCGGCTTACCCGGATGCTGGAAGCAGTCGGGGTAACGGTGTTGTGAGCGCGCCCGATCAAGCTTCAGGCAGCCCCGTCCCTGCGTAAAGATCGGCCAGCCGGACGGTCAGGCCGGCGCCGGGCAAAACCAATTCCGCTAGCGCATCGCCGTTAAGTTAAGCGGACATGGCAAGGCGCCTCTGTACTGACACTTCGTGATCGACAACCCTACCGCCACTGCGCCATCCCATCGCCCCCCAGCGTCTTCAGTAGCGCCGCGCCCAGACTGGCTGTCGTGCCATCGAGCAACCGCTCCACCCAACGGGTGCGCTTGGTGTAATCCATCACGGTCTTTTCGCCGATCACTTCCTCGGCCACGTAGCGGACGCTGCCCAGCGCGTCCACCAGCCCCAACTCGACGCTCTGCTCGCCGGTCCACATCAGACCGCTGAACACCTCCGGATTTTCTTTCAGACGCTCGCCCCGGCCCTGCCTGACCGCCGCGACGAACTGCTGGTGGATCGCATCCAGCATCCCCTGCAAATGCTGGACTTCCGCCGGATTGACCGGCTTGAACGGATCGAGGAAATCCTTGTTGCTCCCCGCCGTGTACGCCCGCCGTTCGATACCCAGCTTGGCGATGGCGTCGGTGAAACCAAAGCTGTCCATCCGCACCCCGATGGAACCGACGATGCTGGCCTTGTTGGCGTAGATGTTCTGCGCCGCCGCCGCAATGTAGTAGCCGCCCGAGGCGCACACGTCGCTTGCCACCGCATGGACCGGGATTTTGGGATGCTTCCGACGCAATCGCTGGATTTCGTCGTAAACCTCACCCGCCTGCACCGGACTACCGCCCGGACTGTTGATCTGCACGATCACTCCGGCCGTTTTCTCATCCTCGAACGCCTTGCGCAGCGCCTCGATCACATTTTTGGCGCTGGCCTCGGCGCTGCTGGCGATCAGCCCGTCAACCCGAACCAGCGCGGTGTGACGCTTACCGCTGGTGGTGGTATCGAGGCTATCCGGCCAGGCCAGCACCAGCAACAGCACCAGATAAGCAAAAAATAGCAACTTAAAGAAAATCCCCCACCGCCGGGTCCGCCGCTGCTCGGTCACGGCGGCGAACGCCAGCCTGGTCAACACCTCGCGCGCCCAGTGCTCGTCATTGGGGGTTTTTAAGTTCGGGTTTGGATCGGTCATGGTTTATCCCTCGTTTACTTTTCACGCGGGTCCGCCAAACGCAGACAGTCCAGCACGCCTTTGAGCTCGGCATCCAGCGGGGCGCTCACCGCGATGTCCCGGCCGCCCAGCGGCAGGCTTATACTGTGAGCGTGCAGAAACAACCGGCGCAGGCCGCACCGCTCGACCATCGTCCGGTCGAACGCGGCATCGCCGTATTTCGCGTCGCCAGCCAGCGGATGACCGATGTGGGCAGCGTGAACGCGGATCTGATGGGTACGGCCGGTGACGATGCTTGCCTCCAGCAACGAGGCCAGCTTGAACAGGCTGACCGGACGAAACCGGGTCAGGGCCGGCTTGCCGTCGCCCATCACCTCGACCAGTCGCTCGCCGCCGCGCAAGACGTTGCGACGCAAAGGCTGGTTCACCTCGCGCGGACCGTGGTTCCAATAACCGCGCACCAAGGCGAGATAGCGTTTCTCCACTCGTCCGGTCCGCAGAGCGTCCTGAATCAACCGCAGCGCCGCGGGAGTCCGGGCCAGCAGCAAGCAGCCACTGGTGTCGCGATCCAGCCGGTGCGCCAGTTCCAAAAACGGCTCTTGCGGGCGCAGGGCGCGCAGCAGTTCGATTACGCCATAATCGACCCCGCTGCCTTTGTGCACCGCCAAGCCGGCTGGCTTATCGAGCACCAGCACCTCGCGATCCTCGTACAGCACCGCCGCCCGCAGGCGTTCCGCCCACCCTGGCGGCGGCCGGAGCAATCTTTCATCTCGCTCGCCCAGCCGCACTGGTGGAACGCGCAGCCTGTCGCCGGCTTGCAGCCGCTGGCGCGGTTGCGCCCGGCCGCCGTTCAACCGGACTTCCCCCTTGCGCAGGATTCGATAGATCAAGCTCTTGGGCGCGCCTTTCAGCTCACGCAGCAGAAAATTGTCGAGGCGCTGCCCGGCATGTTCCGAAGTGATTTCCAGGTGGCGCACCCCGCCGGCGGACACGGAAGCAGGCATCGTTTGAAGCGTACCAGTCGGACTGCTATAGTTTGCGGAAGTTGTCGCCGATTGGCCCGAAAGGCCGGCGAAACAGGATTCACACACGATATCGGTTTTCACATCCGCACGCCAGTCACACAGGCGGGCAGGGTTTGTTAAACGGGTTTATCCGCCGCTCACCCGACCTTATGCGGCTTTTGACCGCGCTCCCAGCCGACTGGTTACGGCCTCGCGGCGTATCTGGGCCTGCCCGACGTACTGTATTCAAACCCCGGGCCTGTGTTATTCCAGCTACGCCTCGGCGACAACCGCGTCACCGCCGGTGATGGTTGAGCGCAGGGAATTTTTTCAATGAAACGCATGCTGATCAACGCGACTCAGCAGGAAGAGTTGCGCGTGGCCCTCGTGGACGGCCAGAAACTTTACGACCTCGATATCGAAACCCCCGCGCGGGAACAGAAAAAATCCAACGTCTACAAAGGTCGCGTCACCCGCGTCGAACCGGGACTGGAAGCGGCGTTCGTGGATTACGGTGCTGACCGGCACGGGTTTCTGCCCTTCAAGGAAATCACCCGCAACTACTTCGACCCTCAATCCATCGCTGACGGCGGCCGGCCAAACATCCGGGAAGCCATCAAGGAAGGCCAGGACCTGGTGGTCCAGGTGGAAAAGGAAGAGCGCGGCAACAAGGGCGCGGCGCTGACCACCTTCATCAGCCTGGCCGGCCGCTACCTGGTATTGATGCCCAATAACCCGCGCGCCGGCGGCGTGTCGCGGCGGATCGAAGGCGATGATCGCCAGGAAATTCGCGAGGTGATGAGCAGCCTCGACATTCCCGACGGCATGGGCCTGATCGTCCGTACCGCCGGCGTGGGCCGCTCGCAGGAGGAATTGCAGTGGGACCTGGATTACCTGCTGCATCTGTGGCAGGCGATCGAAACCGCCTCCTCGCAGAAAAAAGCCCCGTTCCTGATCTATCAGGAAAGCAACATCATCATTCGCGCCTTGCGCGATTACCTGCGCGCCGACATCGGCGAGATCCTGGTGGACAACCCGACTGTCCACCGTCAGGCGCAGGATTTCATGCAGCAGGTGATGCCGCACAATCTGAACAAGCTCAAGGTGTACCAGGACAACGTGCCCCTGTTCACCCGCTTCCAGATTGAATCGCAGATCGAAACCGCCTACCTGCGCGAGGTCAGTCTGCCCTCGGGCGGCGGGATCGTGATCGATTACACTGAAGCGCTGGTGTCCATCGACATCAATTCGGCCCGCGCCACCCGAGGCGCCGATATCGAGGAAACAGCGCTGACCACCAACCTGGAAGCTGCCGAGGAAATCGCCCGGCAGTTGCGGCTGCGCGATCTGGGCGGCCTGATCGTCATCGATTTCATCGACATGAACGTCGCCCGCAACCAGCGCGAGGTGGAAACCCGGTTGCGCGAAGCGTTGAAAATGGATCGCGCCCGGGTACAAGTCGGCCGGATTTCTCGATTTGGCCTGCTGGAAATGTCGCGACAGCGGTTAAGCCCGTCGCTGGACGAAGCCAGCCACATGATCTGCCCGCGCTGCAACGGTCAAGGCACCATCCGCAACATCGATTCGCTGGCGCTCAGCGTGCTGCGGCTGATTCAGGAAGAAGCGATGAAGGACAAGACCGGCCGGGTCGTGGTGCAGTTGCCGGTCAAGGTCGCCACCTTCCTGCTCAACGAAAAGCGCGAGGCGATCCGCGCCATCGAACAGCGCCACCGGGTCAGCGTCATGCTGGTACCGAACGAATCGCTGGAAACCCCACACTTCAAGCTCAATCGGCTGCGGGTGGACGAACTGTCGGAAACCCAGTTGCCGTCCTACACCCTGGCCGAAGACTTCGAAGAACAATTTGAGCCGACGGCCGCGGGAACGGCGGCGCGGGGCACAGACGAGGAGCCAGCGGTCAAGGGCGTCGCGCCGACCACTCCAGCCCCGCTTCCCCCACCCTCGCCGGCGCCCAAACCCGAAGTAAGCCCGAGCTTCTTCCGCTGGCTGTGGAGCAATCTCTTCCAACATGCCCCGCAGCAGCCGTCCCAGCCAGAACGGACCAGTCAACCGGGGGAACAGCTCGCCCCGCCAAACCGGAGCGGCAGCGCCGCGACCGCGCCGGCCGGCGGCCCGAGCCGGAGTCCGTCGTGGAACCGGCCACGGTCAAGGACAGCGGCGCACCGGCCGTCGCCGCGACGCCTCCAATCGTGATCGCGCCACCGGCCGAGGATTTGCAACCAGAACCCAGGCCCGACGTTGAAGCGCCGGCGGCGATCTCCAGCGAACCGATCGGCGAACCGGCCACCGGCGCTGAAGCCGAAGAGGAAAGTTCCGGCGCGCGCAGCCGGCGCGGACGGCGCGGCGGACGGCGGCGGCGGCGCGGCGAAGCAACTCCGACGGAGGCAGCCCCGACCAGCGGCGATTCCAGCGTCGAGCCCGAGGAAATCGATCAAGCCGCCGAGCCCAGCACTCAAGATGCGGAATCGCACGACGCTGATGTAACCGTCACCGCGCCAACTCCAAATCCGGTCGAGACGACGCCGGTCACGCCGCAGCGGTCGCAGCGGCGCATCCGCAGCGGCCGCCCCCGCTTGCCCCAGGGCTCAGCCGCCGTTGTAAAGACCCGATCCACAGACGCCGCGCCGCCGCCGACATCTGAAACATTGACCCCGCCGTCGCCCCTACTCATGGAATATCCGGCGGTTGACGAAGAGGCGGAACAGCCAGCGAACAAGCACGAAACGGTCCCGTCTCCGACGCAGGCCGAACTGCCGGGGGTGGAACCCCCGCCGCCGCTGACTGAATCGGTTAAACCTTCCGAACTGGCGGCTACCCCGATGGAAACAGCGGCTGTCCCCACCGTTCCCGATACCACCGTACCGGCTCTGCTCGAACATCCGCCCACAGACCCGCCAGCGCCCGCCGCCGTCGAGACCACCGCCAGCGAAGTCGAATACGCCGTGGTCGCACCGGCCGCAACCGACAGCGAAGCCACTGCCGAGGATGCGGCGGCGCTGTCGGCTGAAGCTCCCGAATCCAGCCCCCCAGCGCCCGACACGACGATTCCAGTGGCAACCGCAACCACCGCCGAGGACGAGCCGGCCACACCGCCCGGCGCGACCACCGCCGCGGAGTTCGAACCCGAATCGCTGGAAACAACCACCCAGGAAGACACGATTTCAGTCGAGGTCGAGGGCGAAGTAGTGGTGGCGGCACTCGCCGCGGTCGATGACGCCGGGCGGGCGGAACCCGCCCCGGATGAACCGCAATCCACCGAATCGACCGATTCGCCGCAGGCGGAAGCCGATGCCGACCGGAAGCCGGCATCCTGATTGACCGACAAAAAAGCGGGGCTGGATGACAGCCCCGCTTTGCCGAAGAAGCGCTCGGCCACCGCCGCTCAAATTCGATAGCGCTCGCGCAGATGAAGCAGCAGGCCCTGGGCGCCTTCCTCGACCAGATCCATGACTCTTTCGAAACCGGTCGGGCCACCGTAATAGGGATCCGGTACTTCCCGTTCCGGCAAGGCCGGGGCAAAGTCCATGAACAGGCAAATGCGGGACCGCAGTTCCGCGTCCTGGCACGCGGCCAGCAAATCCTCGTAATTGGCGCGATCCATCGCCAGCAGGTAATCGAACTCAACAAAATCGGCCGCCGCCACCCGTCTGGCGCGGATATCGCGCAAATCCACGCCCCGGCTCAGCGCGGTGGCTTGGCTGCGGCTATCGGGTGGCGCACCGATGTGGTAGGAATGGGTGCCGGCTGAATCGACGTAAACCTGTTCGACTAGGCCAACCCCTTCCAGCATGCGCCGGAATACCCCCTCCGCCATCGGAGAGCGACAAATATTACCCATGCACACGAACAACACCTTAACCATCGCCTTCGACCTCGCTGCCTCCAACCGCCGCCGGGAACTGAACACCGCGCGCACCGTTTGCATCACTCTGAATTTGATCATTTCGGCCGCCGCCCATGCCACGGATTGATCCCGAAAAACTGAAAAAACTGCTGGGCCAGATCCTGCTTTACCAGGGCCGTGCCTGTCAGGTCATCGAAATCCTGAGCGAGGAGCCGGCGGTGGTATTGCGCGACCACCAGGACCGCAAGGTCCTGCAAGCCAACCAATACGGTCATGCCAGCGGCTGGGCGCCGCAAACCTTCACCGTTGCCCTATTGGATGCTCGTCACGACCGTCTCAACCCCGACCTACCCGAACTGGCCGCGCTCGACCTGCTGGTCTGAGCGTTCGAACTCCGCCGCCACCCGCGCCAAGTCGGCTTCGGTGTCGATTCCGGGCGGCGGGGCTTCGGTGGCCTCGACGACGTGGATGCGGATGCCGTGCCACAGGGCGCGCAATTGCTCCAGCGACTCGGCCCGTTCGGCCGGCGCCGGCGCCAAGCGGGGATAGCGGCGCAACACCGCCACCCGGTAGGCGTAAATCCCGATATGGCGGTAATAAACGGCGCCATCGTCCGGCAGCCCGGCCGAACCGTCCACGCCGGTCGCAAAGGTCTCGCGGTGCCAGGGGATCGGGGCACGACTGAAGTACGATGCATCGTTCCGTGCGTCCCGCACCACCTTGACCACGTTCGGGTTAAACACCTCTTCCAACCGCCAGATCCGGGCGCAGGCCGTGGCGATACCGGCTTCGGGACGTGCCTCCAGCGCCGCCGCCACCTGTCGGACCAGCGCCGCCGGCATCTGCGGTTCGTCGCCTTGCAGATTGACGATGATATCGTCATCCGGCCAACCGCGCCGGTCCGCCACTTCCGCCAGCCGGTCGGTGCCGGATGGGTGTTCGGTCGCGGTCATGCACACCGCCGCGCCGAACCCTTCGGCCGCGGCGCCGATACGAGGATCGTCGGTGGCGATCACCACCTCCAGGGCGCCACTGGCCAGCGCCCGCTGATAAACATGCTGGAGCAGCGGCCGGCCGGCCAGCCAGCGCAGCGGCTTGCCCGGCAGGCGGGTTGAGGCGTAACGAGCCGGAATCGCCACTCGAAACCGGGGGCCGCCTTCACTCACCCGGATCGACCTCGTCATCGGCCAAACGCCGGGCCTCGGCTTCCAACATGACTGGAATGCCGTCGCGGATGGGATAGGCCAGGCGGCTCTCCCAACAAATCAATTCCTGCCGTGCCTTGTCGTAGATCAGCGGCGCCTTGCTGACTGGGCAAACCAGAATATCCAGCAATTTCTTGTCCATCTCGTTTACCTCACTCTCGGGAACCATCGGGCTGGGGATGCGCGCCAACCTCACGGCCCGGTTTTCCCCGCTCGCGTTGGATGCCCTTGGCTAGGGCGACCGCCGCCAGCCGCTTGAGAAAATGTTCCTCGAAATCCGGATCGAGCCAAGCATCGACCGGCACGCACCAATACCCTTCCGCCGCGAAAGCCCGGCACTTGATGGCATCCTTTTCGGTCATCAGCACCGGTAAATCCTGTCGGAAATGCAGGTCCTCGGACTTGAAGCAATGATGGTCCGGGAACGGATGCTCGATCAGCCGCAACCGGGCATGCCGCAAGTGATCGAAGAATCGACCCGGATCACCGATGCCGGCCACGGCGTGAACGGTGCCATGACGGAATCCGGCCAGCGCGCTGCTGATGCAGGGATCGACAAGATTGACCGCGATTTCGCCGCGCAGGGACATCAAATATTCTCCGCCGCGGGCCGCGCCGTTGCCGATCACGAAGTCGACCTCGCGCAACCGGGAGGGCGGTTCCCGCAGCGGTCCGGCGGGCAGGCAGGCCCCGTTGCCCAGCCGGCGGGAACCGCAGATCACGGCGATTTCGATATCGCGCCGCAGACGATAATGCTGCAAACCGTCATCGCTCAGGATTACGTTGCAACCGTAAGTTTCGAACAGGACCCGCGCCGCCGCGACCCGGTCGGGATCGACCACCACCGGGCACCGACAGCGCCGGGCCAACATGACCGGTTCGTCGCCTACCTGGCTCGGGTCGCTGTCGGCCGTGACGTGGCACGGCCATTCGGCGGACTGGCCGCCGTAGCCGCGACTGGCGATGCCGGGTTTGTAGCCGGATTCCCGCGCCAGTTCCACCAGGCGAGCCACCAGCGGCGTCTTGCCGGTGCCGCCGACGCTGATGTTGCCCACCACCACCACCGCCGCGCCGATCGCTTCGCTGTGCAGGAAGCCGCGCTGGTAAAGCAACCGCCGCATCCGCACAGCCGCTCCGAACAACAGGCTGAGCGGCCACAACAACACGGCGACCAGATTCAGGGAATAACCATGGCGATCCAACCAGTTCATAGTCAGGGTGTCGGCGATGGGTTGGCGACGGACGGCGGCGGCGCGGGGGTGGACGCAGCGTTCACGGTGGCGATGGCCACCTGTCTCAGGCCCAGTTGGCCGGCGACATCCAGCACCTTCACCACCGCCTGGTGCGGGGTTTGGCCATCGGCGCTGATGATCAGTGGCAACTCGCGCCCGCTGGAAGCCTTCAGCAGTTCTTCCCGCAGCACCGCCACATCGGTTTCCGAATCCAACAGTCGCCCCTCGATGCCATGGATGGAATAACGGCCCGCCGCATCGATGCTCACCTCCAGAGCTGTTAAATTGTCCGGCAACGACCGCCCCGACGCCTCCGGCAGACGAATCTCCAATTCGGACTCGTGCCGCAGGCTGGTGGCGATCATAAAAAAAATCAGCAGCACCAGCACCACGTCGATCATCGGCACCAGGTTGAGTTCTGGATCGTCGCGGCGGCGGGGGCGCAGGTTCATGACCGACGCTCCTCCGCGGCCGTCCCGCCATCCAGCAAGTCGATCAATTGCAGGGTCTCCTGTTCGATGCGCACCACCAGTTCGTCCACTCGGCCTTGGAAATAGCGGTAGAACAGCAAACTGGGAATGGCGACGGTCAACCCGGCGGCGGTCGTCACCAGCGCCTCGGCAATCCCCACCGAAAGCAGGCTGAAGTTGCTGTTGCCCTGCACGGAAACTACCTGAAAAATCTTGATCATGCCGGCCACGGTGCCCAGCAGGCCCAACAGAGGACTGATGGCCGCGATGGTGCCCAGGGTATTGAGAAATCGCTCCAACTCATGCACCACATGGCGGCCGGTGTCTTCAATCCGCTCCCGCAAAATTTCTCGGGAACGGCCGCGGTTGGCCAAACCCGCCGCCACGATCCGGCCCAGCGGCGAAGTCAGCGGCAGCGTTTGCATCTCCTGCTGGTTAATCGCCCCGAGTTCCATCCAGTGCTGGAGAATCGCCATCAACTGCCCTGGCAGTACCCGCGCCCGCCGCAACGCCAGCAGGCGCTCGAAGATAATGATCGCCGCCACCAGCGAGCAGGCCAGAATCGGCACGATCAGCCAGCCGCCAGCCTTGATCAACTCAGGCACGCCACTGTCTCCACCCTGCTTTGCATCGTCTCTTTTTCCCAGTTTTCAGTAGGCGCTCATCATACTGGATTTAGGGTGCTTGTCGCAGCACCACACTCGATCAGGGCGTGGTCCAGTAGCGGCGGTGGTCACTCCGGTATCGCTCGGGCGTCAGCGGCCGGCCCGGCTCCAGCCGGAAGGTGAGCGCTCCCTCGTGGGAGACGTCGAGCAGCGTGGCGCCCGTCGCCTGATAGCGGGCCACGGTTTCCGGGCGGGGGTAGCCGAACCGGTTGCGGTAGCCGGTCGAGAACAGGATGTAACGCGGCTGCGTCGCGGCCAGAAACGCGGACATCGACGGATCGCGTCGGCCCTGATGCGGCGCAACCAACACCTCGGCGGCCAGTTCGGCGCCGTGGGTCGCGGCCAAGGCGGTTTCGGCGCGAGTTTCGATATCTCCCGGCAATAACACGCGACCGGCCGATCCGATCACCTGGAGCACGCAGGAGCCCTCGTCGCCCCAAAACCCCGTTTCCGGTGGATGCAACAGCCGAAACCGCACGCCATCCCATTCCCAGTTCTGACCCGCCCGACAGAGTTCGGCCCCATCGATCGGTGTCTGTTCCAGCGATGAGGTCAGAATCCGCCCGACCGGCATCTGCTCTCGCAGCGAGCGCACGCCGCCGGTGTGCTGCTTGTCGGCGTGGCTGACGATCAGCATATCCAGCTTGACCACGCCTTGCTGGCGCAAAAAGGGCGCGACCACGGCCCGGCCGGCGTCCAGCGTCTCTCCCAATCGCGGCCCAGTATCGTAAACCAACACATGATTCCGGGTCCGCACCACCGCCGCCAGCCCCGGCCCTACATCCAACAGGGTGAACCAGACCCCACCCGATGGAGGAACGGCGGCAGGCGGCCATAGCAAGGGCAGACACAGCGGCAGGCCCAGCCAGCGACCCGGCAGGCCGCGAGGCCCCAGCAGTAGCGCCACGCCCGGCAGGGCAAACGCCAGCGCCCACAGTGGTGGCTCCGGCCGGTACCACACCAGGCCCGGCCACCGATCCAGCCAGAGCAAAATCCGCCAAAGCCCCTCCAGGGTCAGCGCCGCCCCCTCCAGCAACGGCAACTGCACGGCAGGACCGATCCAGCCCGCCAGCACCGCCAGCAAAGTCAACGGCAGCACCGTGCAACCCACCCAGGGAATGGCGATCAGGTTGGCCAACGGCGAAAGTAGCGGGAACTGCTGGAAAAACAGCAACAACAGCGGCAGCAACGCCAGGGTGATATCCAACTGTAAACCAACAGCCCGGCCGAGCGGGCGGCACTCGCGCCAGCGCCCACTGACGCTGTAGAGAATCGCCGCCACCGCGCCGAACGACAGCCAGAACCCCACCAACAAGGGTGCTCCGGGATCGGTGACCAGCACCGCCAGCAGCGCCAGTGCCAGGATGCGGCTGGGCACGGCGGCCCGCAGGAAGATCAACGCGGCCATCGCCACCGCCAGCATGAGAAAAGAGCGTTGCGCCGGCACCGAAAGGCCAGACAACAGCACGTAGCCACCCGCTCCGACCAGGGCGGCCAGCGCGGCCGCCCGCGTGGCGGGCCAGCGCAGGGCCAACGCCGGAATCCGGCTCCAGAATCCCCAGGCCAGCGCGAACATCATGCCGGCGATCAGGCCGATGTGCGAGCCGGAAATGGACATCAGGTGACCGACGCCGGCGCGGTTGAACACGTCCCATTGCCAGGGCGTGATACCGCTCTGCTCGCCCACCGCCAGCGCGGTCAATATTCCGGTTTGCGGGTTGCCGGGCAGCAGACTGTCGAAGGTTTCGGCCACTCGCTGGCGGTACCGATCCAACGGATAGCGTTCGGCCTCGGCCAACAAATGGGGAACCGGATGGGAACGGATGGCGCCAGTAGCGACGATGCCTCTGGCGTACAGCCAGCGTTCATAGTCGAAACCGCCAGGATTGAGCAGGCCATGCGGCCGTTTTAGCCGTACCGCGAAGCCCCAACGGTCGCCAACCCGCAAGGAGGGAACTGCTTTCGCCTCATTGTTGATGCCGGTGGAATCGTTCCACCACGACAGCCGCAACCGTTGCCCGATAAGGGCAGCGGGCTCCGCGCCTTGTGCAAACACTCGACCGACCAAGAACTCAAAACGGGTGCTGCGTCCCCCACGGTCGGGGATCGCGGCGATCCAGCCCTCCACGCGCACATCGACGCCTTCCAACTCCGCCGGCAACAGGACGGGCGACGGCGCCAGCCACAGCGCCCACAGGAACCCGGTCGCCACCCAGGTTGGTAATCGCCAGCGGCGGGCAAATGCCAGCGCCGCCAATACACCGGGTAATCCCAGGCTCCAGGCGCGGGCCGGCAGTTCCGGCAGCGCCTGCAAGATCAGAATCCCCAGCAAAAAGGCGACGGCTCCCAGGCGCATGAGCGGTCACCGGCGCCTTAGCACTCTCGCGCCAACACCCCATCCGTCAGCCGCCACACCGCATCCATCCGCGCCGCCAAACCCGGATCGTGGGTGACCACCACGAAGCTGGTACCGAGATCGCGATTGAGTTCCAGCATCAAATCAAACACCTGTTCGGCGCTGTACCGGTCCAGATTGCCGGTCGGTTCGTCGGCCAGCACACAGGCCGGTTCGGTGATCAAGGCTCGCGCCACCGCCGCCCGCTGGCGCTCGCCGCCGGACAGCTCGCCCGGCTTGTGCTTCAACCGCTGACCCAGTCCGACCCGTTCCAGCAGTCCCGCCGCCCGACCGGCCGCCTCGGTTGGTGTCTCGCCACGGATCAGCAACGGCATCGCCACATTCTCCAGGGCCGTGAATTCCGACAGCAGGTGGTGAAATTGATAAACGAACCCTAGCCAGCGATTGCGCAACCGTCCCCGACCGGCATCGCCCATCCGGCTTAATTCCCGCCCCGCCACCCACACCGAACCCGCGGTCGGCGTATCCAGACCGCCCAGCAGGTGCAGCAAGGTGCTCTTACCCGATCCGGAACTGCCGACAATGGCCAACCGTTCGCCGCGCCGAATCTGAAAATCGACCTCCCGCAGCACCTCCAGCCGCTCGCTGCCCTGCCGGAACGCCTTGGCCAACTGGCGGCATTCCAACACCATCGTTCCATCGTCCGCCGCGCCCATCGCCTCGGCCTTATTCATAACGCAGGGCCTCCGCCGGCTGGGTCCGCGCCGCGCGCCAGGCCGGATACAGCGTGGCCAGCGTGGCCAGTCCGAAGGCCACCAGACCGATGGTCGTGACATCGCCCCACTGGACCTGCGAAGGTAAGTCGCTGATCAGATATACATCCGGAGCCAGGAATTTCATGCCGAACAGCCGCTCGATGAACGGCACGGCCACATCGACATGGGTCGCCAGCGCCACCCCACCGGCCAAACCCAGCAGGGTGCCGACCAGACCGATGGTAATACCCTGCACGATGAAGATGCCCATGATGCTGAGCGGCGTCGCCCCCAGCGTGCGCAAGATGGCGATATCCGCCTGTTTGTCGGTCACCACCATCACCAGGGCGGACACGATATTGAAAGCCGCCACCGCCACGATCAGGGTCAGGATCACGAACATCGCGGTTTTTTCGATCTGCACTGCCCGGAAAAAACTGGCGTGATCCTGGGTCCAGTCGCGGGCCAGATAACCGTCTGGCAAGCGATCGGCGATCTGGCGGGCCAAGCGCGGCGCCTGGAACAGATCGCGCAGCTTCAGCCGCACGCCGTTGACCGCTCCATCCGGATACTGGAATAGCTTGCCGGCATCCGCGACATGCACCAACGCCAACCCACGGTCATACTCGTACATACCGGCCTTGAAGATTCCAACCACATCGAAACGCTTGAGCCGGGGCAACACTCCGGCCGGGGTCACGTTGGCCTGCGGGGTAATGACTGTCACCTTGTCGCCCAGCATCAGTCCCAGGGCATTGGCCAGTTCCTTACCGAGGATAATGCCGAAACCGCCGGGGCGTAGATCGTCCAGCGAGCCTTGCACCATCTTGCCGCCGATATCGGAAACCTGCTGCTCCTCGTCGGGCAGAATCCCCTGGATCAGCGCGCCGCTGACCAGCGAAGCGTTATTCAGCATCGCCTCGCCGCGGATAAATGGAGCTCCGCCCTGGACTTCGGGATTTTGCAGCACCTGCTCCCGCACTGCCCGCCAATCCTCCAGCGGCCCGCTCCAGCGGCTGATCGTGGCATGGGCGGTCATGGCCAGGATGCGTCCGCGCAATTCCTGCTGGAACCCGTTCATCACCGACAACACGGTGATCAACGCGGTAATCCCCAAGGCAATGCCCAGCATCGAAGTCAGGGAAATGAAGGAAATAAAGTGATTGCGACGCTTGGCGCGGGTATAGCGCAAGCCGATGAACAATTCCAGAGGACGAAACATGAATACGATCCCGATCATGAGTTGCGGCGGCTGCCGGGAAACGCATCATTATAGGATGTTGGCCGCCCAAGGGGCGGCCAAAACGACTACTCGCAAAATTTAGAGATCGCGCGATGGCTACTGCTTGGCTGGTTCAACCGGCGCCGCCGGCATCGTGGAAGCTTTCGGCATTTCGGGCGCCTTCGGCGTCGCCGGCATCTCGGGCGCCTTCGGCGCGGCTGGCATGGAAGCCTTCGGCATCTCGGGCGCCTTCGGCGTCGCCGGCATCTCGGGCGCCTTCGGCGCGGCAGCTCCGCCGACCATCAACATATCCTTGTTAGTGGTCAGTGTCTTTTCACCAATACCGGAAACCTTGCCCAAATCCTCCACGGACTTGAAAGGGCCGTTGGCCTCCCGGTATTTCACAATTTCAGCCGCTTTCTTCGGACCGATCCCCTTCAACCCCTCCAACTGCCCGACGGTCGCCGTATTGATATCGATCGCTTGCGCGAACACCACGGCGGAACAGAAAGCCAGCAACAGGCCAAAAATCACATTTATCAACTTCATGAGCATCCTCCTAAGAATATGAAATTGGAGCAGTGCCTTGCCAGCGAACCGGCGCCAGCACTCATAAAATAGACAATTAAAATACGAATGCAACCTAGATGAAGCTTAATGCGACAAAAAGTCCTAGAGATGATTCAAAAGCGTGTTTTCAATCCGCAAAGACTCAAAAACTTGTACCTTGACGAGAAGATCCGCTAAGCGCCGGTTTTCATCACCAGGTCAGGTATCGGCTTGATCGTGCTCCACTGCAAGCAACTGGGGCAACACCAGTGCAGGGATTTGACGACAAAACCGCAGTTACCGCAGCGGTAGCGGGCAGCATTGTTGAGCATCTGGGTACTGATACAGTGCAGAGCTTTCAGGTCGGTGTATTCGGCGCCCTCGCCCCGCCCCAGTTTGATCTCGACCAGCCGGCGCAGTCCGAGCAGGGTCGGATACTCCCGTAGTTCGCGTTCGAGAAATCGCAACGCCGCCGCCTCGCCTTCCTGTCGCAGCAACCACTCGGCCAGCGCATCCGTAATCCGCCCGCCATGGTCTCGTTGCTGGACATCGCGCAGGTAAGCTACCCATCGATCAAGATGCCCCAACGCACCGTAACACTGACCAAGTGGCGCAATCACTTCCGGAAAATAGCCGCGATCCTGCCGTTCGACCGCCTGAAAAGCCAGGATCGCCGCCTGATGGTCGCCCATGCACATCGCCAGATTGCCCAGAAGCAGGTTAGCCCGAGTGCAATCCGGATCGCGCGCCAGCGCGTCGAGCAGCCACTCTTTTACTTCGGTAAGTTCGTTGCGCGAGTTCGCTTCCTCGGCCAGCTCGCAGCAGAAATGCGCGGTCTGCCGCCGCTTGGACTCACCGCCGATCCGCTCCAGCCGGTCGCAATAGATAATCGCCTGGCGCCAGTCTTTTTCCTGCTGCAAGATGTGGATCAGGCGGGACAGCGCCACTTCCATGTGATCGGGCTGGTCAACCAGCTTCTGAAACAATGCCTCGGCCCGGTCGAACAAACCGGCGCGCAAATAATCTTCGCCCAGTTCCAACATGGCCCGGCGGCGCTGATCGTCGGTCAGGTTGGTTCGCGCGATCAGGCTGCCGTGGATATGGATCGCCCGGTCCACTTCACCGCGACGCCGGAACAGGTTCCCCAGAGCCAGATGCGTTTCGGCGGTATCCTGATCCACATCGGCCATGCGGGTAAAAACCTCGATGGCCTGATCCGGTTTGTCGTCGATCAGATAATTCAAACCCTTGAAATATTCGACGCTGCGCGCGGTTGCATCGTTCCGCTGCGCATGGTCGCGCCGGGCCGCCCACCAACCGGAGGCGGCGGCAACCGGCAATAGCAGCCACAGTAGTTCCATCATGGCCCAGCGCAGCAACGCCGGTTGATCAACGCATTTCCCGGCCTGCTTTCCTGGCCAACAAGCTGATTTCCTGTTCCTTGCCGGATACGGCCTGACGCAACCGAGCCACCTGCCAGCGCAATGGCAATACGACGAAAGCCCCGATCAGCGCGGTCACCAATACGCCAACGGCGAAAGCGCACACCACCACCAGCGACAACGGCAGCACGGTCGTGCCCAACAGATAGTTGACGGTCACCGGATCGGAATGCAGGGTGGAAAATTCCACTCCCAGCAACAATACCACCAGCAAGATCGCGGCGATCAGAATAAATTTAATCCAGAACATCAGCTTCTCCCGCCGAAATGGCTTGAAATCGATGAGGCCGGGCAGTTAACCGGACAAGCATGTTGATTTTGGCCCATTTTTCCAGCCTCTCAACAAAAAACCCACTCTGTAGCGTGGGTTTTTGAACGGCTAATGATAGCCGGCCACCTGCCGAGTTAATGTGGATATTACAAAAACCCATCGCCACCGTCATGGTAAACATGGTAGCCGTTAACTCGTTCGCGCAGTTCCTTGCCCGGTTTGAAGTGCGGCACATATTTGCCGACCAGCGTCACGGCATCGCCAGTTTTAGGGTTGCGGCCGATCCGCGGGGGACGAAAATGCAGCGAAAAACTGCCAAAACCACGAATTTCTATCCGCTCGCCACCAGCCAGCGATTCGCTCATCTGCTCCAACATGGTCTTGACTGCCTGTTCCACATCCTTATAGGGAACATCGCTGCGTTTGCGCGCGAGGATCTCGATCAATTCCGATTTCGTCATGAAGTCCCCCCATTGAAAAACACCCAGCCCATCTCTCCGCTGCGGGAGAGATGGATTTCGCCTCATATTCTATTCGTCTTGCGCGCCCATCTGTTCCTTGAAGATGTCTCCCAAAGTCGCGCCGGTGCTTGACCTGCGACTGTAGTCCTGCAGAACTTCCGCCTCCTCGGCCATATCCTTGGCCTTGATCGACAAGGTAATGGTACGATTCTTGCGGTCGACACCGATGAATTTCGCTTCGATTTCCTCACCTTCCTTCAACAGCGAGCGGGCATCGTCAACCCGCTCGCGCGACAGTTCGGAAGCGCGCAGCGTCCCCTCGACACCTTGGCCCAGATCGACCATGGCCCCCTTGGAATCCACCGAGACAATGCGACCCAGGATTACGCTGCCCTTGGGATGATCGGCGACAAAATTGGAGAAAGGATCCTTGTCGAGTTGCTTGATACCCAGTGAGATGCGCTCGCGCTCGGGATCGACCGCCAGCACCACCGCCTCGACTTCCTGGCTCTTTTTGTACTGGCGCACCGCTTCCTCACCGGGCATATTCCAGGAAATGTCGGACAGATGAACCAAACCGTCGATGCCGCCGTCCAGACCGATAAAGATACCGAAATCGGTAATCGACTTGATCTTGCCGGAGACGCGGTCGCCTTTGGCGTGGCCCTGGTCGAACTCTTCCCAGGGGTTCTGCTGGCACTGCTTCATGCCCAGCGAGATGCGGCGGCGGTCTTCGTCGATATCGAGCACCATGACCTCGACTTCATCGCCCAGGGCCACCACCTTGTTCGGGTTCACGTTCTTGTTGGTCCAGTCCATCTCGGAAACGTGGACCAGGCCTTCGACCCCTTCCTCGATCTCCACGAAGCAGCCGTAGTCGGCGATGTTGGTCACCTTGCCGAACACCCGCGTCCCGACCGGATAGCGACGGGCCAGCGCGATCCAGGGATCGTCGCCCAGTTGCTTGAGGCCCAGCGAGACGCGGTTGCGGTCGCGGTCGAACTTCAGCACCTTGACCTGAATGTGGTCGCCGACGGCGACTACTTCGGAAGGATGCTTGACCCGTCGCCAGGCCATGTCGGTGATGTGCAACAGGCCGTCAATACCGCCGAGGTCGAGGAAGGCGCCATAGTCGGTGAGGTTCTTGACCACACCTTCGACGATCTGACCTTCCTGCAAATTTTGCAGCAGCGCCTCGCGTTCGGCGCTGTATTCCTGCTCCACCACCGCCCGGCGGGAAACCACGACGTTATTGCGACGGCGGTCCAGCTTGATGACTTTGAACTCCTGTTCCTTACCCTCCAGATAGGCGGCGTCCCGCACCGGCCGCACATCCACCAGCGAACCGGGCAAAAAGGCGCGGATCTCACCGATATCCACGGTGAAGCCACCCTTGACCTTGCCACTGATCAGGCCCTTGATGATTTCCTCGCCTTCGAATGCTTTCTCCAGGGCGCTCCAGACACGGGCGCGCTTAGCCTTTTCGCGGGAGAGCCTGGTTTCTCCGAAGCCGTCCTCAAGCGCATCCAGGGCAACCTCGACCTCGTCTCCGACCTTGACTTCGAGCACGCCCTCCTCGTTATAAAACTGTTCGAGCGGAATCAGTCCTTCCGATTTCAGGCCGGCGTTAACCACCACGGCGTCCGCCCGGATTTCCACCACCAATCCCTGGACAATGGCGCCGGGCTGCATCTGCTTATCCACCAGGCTCTGTTCAAACAGTTCGGCAAAACTTTCGGTCATGGGTTATAGCTCAAAAATCGGCGGCACGAGCCACCACGGGTTGGTTTACAGGAGGTTCGGCAACGACGGGGCGTCCGAACCGGCTTCGAGTGACTGTGCTTCCACCGACCGCGGCGGAAACCTTCAGGGCTTGCGCCCAGAGCACCCAGTCGCGGCGCTCGGCCAATTTGGTAACGTCAAAGCGTAGTTAGTAACGTCAAAGCGTAGCCAAGGGCGCCGCCGACGTAAAGGCCGAAACTCTAGGGGATTACCGTTACCGCCAGTCGCCGGACCGCAAGCGCCAGCGCCCACTCGCAGACTTCGGCCACGCCCAGCCGGGTGGTATCCAGCATTTCCGCATCGGCGGCGGGCCTGAGCGGCGCCACCGCGCGGCGGGCGTCACGAGCGTCGCGTTCGGCAATCCCCTTAACAAGATCGGCAAGGTTAGCATTCATGCCTTTTTCAATCAACTGCTTATACCGTCGAAGGGCACGTTCTTCGGCGCTGGCGTTCAGGAACAGCTTGAGTCCGGCTTGCGGAAACACCACCGTACCCATATCCCGGCCGTCGGCGATCAGGCCAGGGGGACAACGGAAATCCCGTTGCCGTTGCAACAGCGCGGCGCGAACCGCCGGCAGCGCCGCCACTCGGGATGCGGCACTACCGGCGGCTTCATCGCGCAAAGTGTCGCCCACTTCCGCGCCGTCCAGCAACACCCGTGAAGTTCCCACGGCGCCGGCCACAAAGACCACATCCAGCGCGGCGGCCACCGCCGCAACCCGGGCTTCGTCGTCCAGCGGCAGGCCGCGGCGCAAAGCCGCCAGCGCGGTCAACCGGTACAGTGCGCCGCTATCGAGCAGATGCCAACCCAGTCGCGCCGCCAGCCATTGGCAAACTGTGCCCTTGCCGACCCCGCTCGGCCCATCGACGGTGATCACTGGCGCTTCGCCGCTCATGCCACCACCTCCCGCTCCGCCAGGTTCAAGCCAGCGATGCGGGCCAAAGCCACAAAATTGGGAAACGAGGTGTTGACATTGGCGCAATCGCGGATCGAGACCGGGCCGTCGGCGCGCAGCGCGGCCATGGCGAAGCTCATGGCGATGCGGTGATCGCCGTGACTGTCGATAGCGCCTTCGGACAGCGTGCCGCCCCGAATGACGATGCCGTCCGTGGTTGGCCCAACAACGATGCCCAGTGCCGTCAAACCGTCGGCCATCACCTGAATACGGTCGCTTTCCTTGACCCGCAACTCCTCGGCGCCGGTCAACACGGTGACACCCTCGGCGCAGGCGGCGGCGATAAACAGCGCTGGAAATTCGTCGATGGCCAACGGCACCAAATGCTCGGGGATTTGGATGCCGTGCAGCGGCGCGTGGCGCACTCGCAGATCGGCCACCGGCTCGCCGCCGGCCAGCCGCGGGTTCAGCACCTCGATATCGGCTCCCATCAAGCGCAGGATGTCGAGCACCCCGGTGCGGGTCGGGTTGACGCCAACATGCTCCAGCAGCAGATCGGAACCCGGCGTGATGCTGGCGCCGACCAGGAAGAACGCCGCCGAGGAGATGTCGGCCGGCACGTCGATTTGGGTCCCCGCAAGCTTCCCGCCACCGGTGATCGCGACGGTGCGATCGCCCTCGCGCACCAGCGGATAGCCGAACCCTTCCAGCATGCGTTCGGTGTGGTCGCGGGTCGGCGCCGGCTCGGTGACCCGGGTGACGCCCGCGGCGTAGAGCCCGGCCAGCAGCAGACAGGACTTGAGCTGAGCACTGGCCACCGGCAACGGATAGTCGATGCCGCTTAAGCGCCGGCCGCCGTGAATCCGCAGCGGTGCGACGCCGGCTTCGGTCGTTTCGATCCAGGCTCCCATTCGGGCTAATGGTTCGGTCACTCGTCGCATGGGTCGGCGGTTGAGCGAAGCATCGCCAGCCAGCACCGTATCAAAGGGCTGTCCGGCCAGAATGCCGCTCATCAGCCGCATCGAGGTGCCGGAATTGCCCATGTCCAGCGGTTCGGTCGGCGCGCGCAACCCGCGCAGGCCAACACCATGCACGGTCACACGACCCTGGTCCGGGCCGTCGATGCGCACGCCCATGGCGCGGAACGCCCGTAGCGTTGCCAGACAGTCCTCACCTTCCAGAAAGCCGGTCACGGCGGTTGTCCCCTCGGCCAGCGCACCGAACATGATGGCACGGTGAGAAATCGATTTATCGCCGGGCACCCGCAAGCGCCCGCGTAGAGCACCACCGGGTTCGACGGTGAAAGTCAGGTCGGTCATGAGGAAAATCAGTCGAGATACAGGTTATCGCGAGCGCGCTTGGCTCGCTGGAACAGGGCCAGAACAGTGGCGCGATCATCGGCGCGGATCGCCTCGGCCAACCGCGTCAGATCGGCGCTGAACAGGGCAATCATCTCCAGTAATTGCTCACGGTTGGCCATACAGATATCGTGCCACATTTTCGGGTCGCTGGACGCGATGCGACTGAAGTCGCGGAAACCGCCGGCGGCGTAGCGGAAAATCTCCGCCCGGTCATCGAGCCGCGCCAGGGTATCGACCAGGGTGTAGGCCAGCATGTGCGGCAGGTGGCTGGTGGCGGCCAGCACCGCGTCGTGATGGCGCACCCCCATGTCCATCACCTCGGCGCCGGTCAGCTCCCACATCCGCTTAATCAAATGGTGCGAAGCGGCGGCGGTTTCCGCCAGCGGGGTCAGGATCACCCGTCGGCCTTGAAACAGCGTGACGAACGAAGCCTCCACCCCGCTCTGCTCGGTGCCGGCGATGGGGTGACCGGGCACGAAATGCGGCGGGATATGGCCGTAAATCCGTTCAACGTCCGCCACCACGCTGCCCTTGGCGCTACCGACATCGGTCACCACCGCGGCGGGGGCCAAATGCGGAACGATGGCGCGCAGCACCGGCTCCATGGCCCCCAGCGGCACGGCGACGACCACCACATCGGCGTCGGCCACCGCGCGAGTGGGATCGGTGTCGTAGCGGTCCACCACACCCAACCGCACCGCGGCTCGCAGATTGTCTTCGCCACGCCCGGAACCGACCACCTCGCCCACCTCGCCGGCCTGTCTGAGCGCGCGGGCCAGCGAGCCTCCAATCAGGCCGACGCCGATCACGCACAACCGCTGAATCAAAGGTTGCTCCGCCGCCATATCAACCTCGCAACACGCCGTGCATGGCCTCGATCAAGCGGGTATTTTCCGCTTCGGTACCGATGCTAATCCGCAGATAGCGCGGCAAGCCGTAGTTGTCCACCGGACGGGTGATGACGCCGCGCTTCAGCAATTCCACGAACACCTCCCGTCCCGGCTGGCCCATGTCCACGCACAGGAAGTTGCCGGCCGACGGCAGCCACGTCAGACCCCATTGGCGGCAAGCATCCCGCAACTGTTTCATGCCAGCGCGGTTGGTCGCCAGACTGTGCTCCAAGTGCTCGATATCATCCAGCGCCGCCGCCGCCGCGACCAGCGCCAAGTTGTTGACATTGAACGGCTGACGCACCCGATTCAACAGATCGGCGACCTGAGGATGGGAGACCGCATACCCGACCCGCAGCCCGGCCAACCCGTAAGCCTTGGAGAAGGTGCGAGTGACGATCAGATTAGGGAAACGGTCGAGCCAATTCAGGGTATTGGGACAGTCCGCCTCGGTCTCGACGTATTCGTGATACGCCTCGTCCACCACCACGATGACCCGTTCGGGCACGGCTTCCAGCAAGGCTTCCAGTTCCGCCGTTTTCAGCCAGGTGCCGGTGGGATTGTTGGGATTGGCGACGAACATCACCTGGGTGCGGTCGTCGATCGACGCCAACAGGGCCGCCGGATCGTGACCGTAAGGCATCGCATGGTCGGGCGGATTGGCTTTGGCGACGCGAGCGGTCGCGCCGACGGCCTGGGTGACAATGGGATAGACGGCGAAAGCGTGTTCGGAAAATATCGCCTCGTGCTCCGGCGTCAGGAAGGCCCGCGCCACCAGTTCCAGCACGTCGTTGGAACCGTTGCCAAGAGTCAGCGTCGAGATGGGAATACCGAGCTTGGCGGACAACGCCGCCTTGAGTTCGAAGCCGTTGCCGTCGGGGTAGCGGGCCAGATGACCGAGCGCTTCCCGCACGGCGGTCATTGCCCTGGGGCTGGGGCCGAGCGGATTCTCGTTGGAGGCCAGTTTGACGATGTCGCTCAGGCCGTATTCCCGCCGCAATTCGCTCTCCGGCTTGCCGGGCTGGTAGGGTTGCAGGGTGCGCACGCCGGGGGCGGCGAGGGAGAGGAAATCGCAGGACATGGAAAATGAGTTCCTTTGAATTTGAAGATCGCTTCTCATATCAAGGCAATGGGACACCACCGCGTTCAAACCACCTCGACGCCAAACGCCGATCCCCCCTTAATCCAGGGAGGAAAAATTCCGCCCGCCGCCCATCGACCTCAAAGCACGCCCTTGGGATACGAGCCCAGCACCCGGAACAGGCTGGCCTGCTCGCGCAATTCGGTGAGCGTACTGGCGACTGGCTCGTCCTGAGCGTGACCATCCAGATCGATGAAGAACACGTAATCCCACATGCCGCGCCGCGAGGGCCGCGATTCGATGCGGCTCATGCTCACATTGTTCCGGGCCAGTGGTTCCAGCAGCTTGAACAATGCACCGGGCCGGTTGAACGAGGCCACCAGCAACGCGGTCTTGTCGTCGCCGGACGGCGCGATCGGCTGGGTGCCGATAATCAGGAAGCGGGTGGTGTTGTTCGGCTCGTCCTCGATATTGCGCACCAGAGTCGGCAACTGATAGATGTCCGCCGCGCACTGGCCAGCGATCGCCGCCGTATCCGGCTCGTCGCGCACCCGCAACGCCGCCTCGCCGTTGCTGCTCGCCTCGATCTGCTCGACCCGGGGTAAATTCGCATCCAGCCATTCGCGGCACTGCGCCAGCGACTGCCGGTGGGAATAGATGCGGCGGATAGCCGCCAGATCGCCGGCACGGGTGATCAGGTGGTGATTGATGCGGATCTGCACCTCGCCGCAGATCCGCAGCGGCGATTGCAGGAACATGTCCAGGGTATGGTTGACCACCCCCTCGGTGGAGTTTTCCACCGGCACCACACCGTAGTCGGCGGAACCGGCCTCGACTTCGCGAAATACTTCATCGATGGCTCGCAGCGGAATGCTGTGGATGGATTTGCCGAAGTGCTTGAGCGCCGCCGCCTGGGTAAAGGTCCCTTCCGGGCCGAGAAAGGCAATACGCAGCGGCTCTTCCAGCGCCAGGCAGGCCGACATGATC
The DNA here is from genome assembly GCA_963695105.1 of uncultured Gammaproteobacteria bacterium. Lineage (GTDB taxonomy): Bacteria > Pseudomonadota > Gammaproteobacteria > Competibacterales > Competibacteraceae > Competibacter. The sequence goes on from CAVOGC010000006.1 coordinate 80,884, forward strand.
TCGCGGAACAGCCGGGCCATTTCCTCGCTGCTCAATGGCCCCGGATTGGTTTCGATCACCCGACGCAACACCTGCGCCTCGCGTTCGGGGCGATAAAAATTGCCGGTGGCGCCAGCGGCCTGCTTGATCGCGCCCACCTGCTGCGCGCAGCTCGCCCGCTCGGAGATCAATGTCTGGATTTGTCGGTCCAGCGCATCGATGCGCTCACGCAGCGCACGCAGGCTGTCCGCCTCGTTCATGCCGCCGGCCCCTCGTCGTCTTGGGCGTCCTCCCCCAGCGCGCTTTCGTCATCGCCCGGCGCATCGTCGGGAACATCCACCTCGCCGATGCTCTCGATTTTCTCGACCCCGACCAGCTTCTCATCGCCTTGCAAGCTGATCAGCTTCACCCCCTGGGTGTTGCGACTCACCAGCGAAATCTCTTCGACCCGGGTGCGCACCAGCGTACCCCCGTCGGTAATCAGCATGATGTCGTGGTCGCTCTCGACCTGCACCGCGCCGGTGACCAGGCCGTTACGCTCGGAGGTCTGAATGGAAATGACGCCCTGGCCACCCCGACCCCGGCGCGGATAGTCATCGACCGGAGTGCGCTTGCCGTAACCGTTCTCGGTGACGGTCAGCACCGTGCCTTCACCCACCACGATCAGGGCGATGACCTTCTGCCCGGCGCCCAGGCGGATACCGCGCACTCCGCAAGCGGAGCGGCCCATGTCGCGCACCTCGGTCTCGGCGAAACGCAGCACCTTGCCGGCATCGGTGAACAGCATCACATCGCACTGACCGTGGGTCAGTGCCACGTTGACCAACTGGTCGCCCTCGCGCAGGTCGATCGCGATGATGCCGCTGGGACGCGGCCGGGAATAGGCCGACAACGGCGTCTTCTTGACCGTGCCGCTGGCGGTGGCGAAAAACACGTCATGATCGTCGCTGAACTCGCGCACCGCCAGCACCGCATTGATGCGCTCGCCCTCTTCCAGCGGCAACAAATTGACGATGGGGCGACCGCGCGCGGTCCGGCTGGCCTGCGGCAGCTCGTAGACTTTCTTCCAGTACACCTTGCCGTAGTTGGAGAAGCAAAGGATGGTGTCGTGGGTGCTGGCGACAAACAGCTTGTCGACGAAATCCTCTTCCTTGAAGGTGGTGGCCGCCCGGCCGCGCCCGCCGCGTTTTTGCGCCCGGTACAAGGACAAGGGCTGCGACTTGACGTAGCCGGCATGCGACAACGTGACCACCATGGCTTCTTCGTTGATCAGGTCTTCGAGATTCAGATTCTGTTCGTCGGGCAGAATCTGGGTGCGGCGGGCGTCGCTGTACTGGGTGCGCAGATCCAGCAATTCGGCGCGGATCACCGCCGTCAAGCGCTCCGGCACGGTGAGGATCTCCAGGTGGTCCTGGATGCGGGACAACAGATCCTGGTACTCGTCCAGCAGTTTGCGCTGCTCCAGCCCAGTCAGCCGGTGTAGTCGCAAATCCAAAATCGCCTGCGCCTGGGCCGGCGACAGTCGGTAGCCGGCTTCGCTCAGGCCGCATTCCGCTGGCAGATCCTCCGGCCGCGACGCCGCCGCGCCGGAGCGGGCCAGTAGATCGGTGACCGAACCCGGCGCCCAGACCTGCGCCAGCAGCGCGGCGCGGGCGGCGGCGGAATCGGCGGCGGCGCGGATCAGCGCAATCAGGGGGTCGAGGTTGGCCAGCGCCACCGCCAACCCCTCGACGATATGGGCGCGCTCGCGGGCCTTGCGCAAATCGAATACGGTGCGCCGCACCACCACCTCGCGGCGATGCGCCAGGAAGGCTTCCAGCACCTGCTTGAGATTGAGCAGGCGCGGCTGGCCCTCGACCAGCGCCACCATGTTGATGCCGAACACGCATTGCAGCGAAGTGTGCAGGAACAGGTTGTTCAGCACCACCTCGGCGGTCTCGCCGCGCCGCAGTTCGATATAGATGCGCAGGCCGTCCTTGTCGGATTCGTCGCGCAGTTCGGTGATGCCATCCAGCTTGCGGTCCTTGACCAGTTCGGCGATTTTTTCGATCAGCCGGGCCTTGTTGACCTGATAGGGCAACTCGGTGACGATGATCGCCTGCCGGTTGCGCAGCTCGTCGGTTTCGATTTCGGTCCTGGCGCGCATCCGCACCCGGCCGCGACCGGTCTCGTAAGCTTCGCGGATACCGCTGGCGCCGTTGATCAGCGCGGCGGTGGGGAAATCCGGTCCAGGGATGTGGCGCATCAGCTCGGCGATACCCAGCATCGGGTCGTCGATCAGCGCCACGCAGGCATCCACCACCTCGGTCAGGTTGTGCGGCGGGATGTTGGTGGCCATGCCGACGGCGATACCGGAGGAACCGTTGACCAGCAGGTTGGGCAAGCGGGTCGGGAAGACCGACGGCTCGCGCTCCGATTCGTCGTAATTGGGGACGAAATCGACCGTTTCCTTGTCGAGATCGGCCAGCAGTTCGTGGGCGACGCGGGCCATGCGCACTTCGGTGTAGCGCATCGCGGCCGGGGCGTCGCCGTCGATGCTGCCGAAGTTGCCCTGCCCGTCCACCAGCATGTAGCGCAGGGAAAAGGGCTGCGCCATGCGCACGATGGTGTCGTAGACCGCGGAATCGCCGTGTGGGTGGTACTTACCGATCACGTCGCCGACCACGCGGGCGGATTTCTTGTACGGTTTGTTCCACTCGTTGCCCAGTTCGCTCATGGCGAACAGCACCCGCCGGTGCACCGGCTTCAGCCCATCGCGCACATCCGGCAACGCCCGCCCGACGATCACGCTCATGGCGTAATCGAGGTAGGACTGCCGCATCTCGTCTTCCAGATTGACCGGCAGGATTTCTTTGGCGATCTCAGTCATGCGGAACCCTCGTCAGCACCCAACACCCGGCCACTGGGGCGGCCGTGAGGCAGGGGATTTTAGCACAGCCAGGGATCGGAATTCGGGCGGTGTCATGACCCTTGGCGCTGGGCGTGGACAGTTCCAATAATTACCTGTGCCCGCATTGTCACCGACCGGCGCGCGGCCAGCAGTCATAGTCAACCAGTAGTACCATGATTCTAAAGCGCGGCGAGCGGCCCTGAGAGGGCAAGACAAGCCCACGCTCTTCATGTATAAAAGCTAGATATTGCCCCTGATGCAGGGATCTTTGAGTGAACCGTTCGCGTTGGGGAACGGTCAATAGCATTAGCTCATCAACCCTTGGGAGGTTCAATTTACGATGTTGCAGAAAAACGATGTTCTGGCCAGGGCGCCCATCACGCTAACGCTGGACAAGCCGTCCGCCGGCAACAAGGTCCTGCGCAATACCTATCTGCTGCTGTCGATGACTTTGCTGTTCAGCGCCGTCACCGCCGGTATCGCCATGGCCGCCAACGCGGCGCCGCTGCACTGGCTGATCACGCTGGGCGGCTATTTTGGCCTGCTGTTCGTGGTCACCCGCCTGCGCGACAGCGTCTGGGGCCTGGCTGCGGTGTTTGCCCTGACCGGTTTCCTCGGTTACACGCTGGGGCCGATTCTCAATTTCTACCTCAGCCTGCCGAACGGCTCGCAGGTGGTGATGACCGCGCTAGGCGGCACCGGCGCGATCTTCCTGGCGCTGTCCGGCTACGCGGTGGTCAGCCGCAAGGACTTCAGCTTCATGGGGTCCTTCCTGATGGTGGGTATCCTGGTCGCGTTCCTGGCCGGACTGGGCGCAATGCTGTTTAACATCCCGACCCTGTCGTTGGCGGTATCGGGGATGTTCATTCTGCTGATGTCGGGCATGATCCTCTGGCAGACCAGCGAAATTATTCACGGCGGCGAGACCAACTACATCATGGCCACCGTCAGCCTGTACATCACCATCTTCAACCTGCTCCTGAGCCTGCTGCAAATCCTGGGCATCGTGTCCGGCGACGACTGATTGCGCACCGTCCCACCGACCCGCATCAAACCCCGCCCCGGCGGGGTTTTTTGTTGCAGCCCGAAAACTCCACGCTAGCGCTTCGGAACCCGGCCCGCCGGCTTGAAACCTGCTGGTCTGGCGCCGATCCACGCCACGAAGCGGCGGATCGCCGGATGCGCCAGCAGCGCCTCGCGGCTGTGGTAGCCCGCCTCCATGTCCTTCTCGCTGAGTACTTCGTGAATGTGGTCGTGGCAGGGCCGGCAGATCCACAGAATGCGGGTACGCACCTCCTCACGCTCGAACAGTCGCTGATTGCGCTTCTTGCGATGGCGGGTGCGGGGAATCAGATGATGGCGGGTCAACTCGGAAATGAGACGACCGCACAGCTCGCAACCGGGTGGCTTGGGCGGAATGCGACGGGACCCGGTCATGCGTTTCAGGGCTCCGGCCGGCTTTCAAGACCTTAAAACAAAAAAGGGCCGGACAAGGATGCCCGGCCAAAAACCACCAAAGGAGGATGTGCAGCAGACTGAGGAGAAGCAAAGATGCCTGCTACACGGGAGCCATTCTAGCAAAAAATTTAGAGCAAACATACTATTTTTCGTTGTTTTTCGGCAAAAAACAACATTTTGGTTGAAAAAACAACCAGTTATGCTCAATTTTTTGTTGCTTTGCCGAAATAGATGCCTAAATTTAAGGCAATTCCGGCAGAGACGAATCGTCGGACAACGCCAGTATCCCATCGATGAGCCGGTCTGGCTCGCGGATCCCGCCGTGAGTCATCAACATCCGCGCCTTGGCGATCAATTCGACCGGTGTCAGGGGTAGTTCGGGATCGCCCTTGGCATGGGTTCGCCTGACGGTAATCGGTTCGCCGCCGCGTGGCGTCACTGTAACCGCGCTTCCCCAAGCCGCCGGATAAGCCCCGGCATAAGGCTCGGCCACCCGCGGGGCCACCCGCCCGCGCAGTTCCGCCAGTTCGGCCCGCGCCGGCTCGGCGAAAGCGGCGAAATCCACGGTGTCCCGCGCCAGCGCCGCCGCCACGCAATGTTGCAGCGAAAATTTGGCCTCGTAATCGCTCCGCGGCAGTGGCCGATTACATATCTCCAGCGCCGCCGGATAGGTCTCCACTTCGACCCGCTCAATGGCCCCGGCCGGGCAACGATGTCGTAATTCACGGGCCGCGTCGATGGCCGGATGAGTGTGCCGGCAGGAAGGCCAAGGTTTGGTTGAAGTAAGCAGCAACTGCCAGGGACCGTCCGGGTCGCGCGTCACGGCGGCGGGGTCGGCGTCGGGACAGGTGGCGGCGAACCAGCCCTTGACTCCCTCCAACATCGCGGGCGGGCCGGTGAAACCGAACCGCGCCAAATCCGCCGCCAGCACCCCCGCCTCCGCCGCCCGTCCGGCGTGCAGATGCTTGGTCATCGTCCCGGTTTCCAGAAACTGCCAAAGCCCGCAGGATTGCGCGCCGGCGTTGCCCAGCGCGTGCATCGTGGCCAGCGCATCCAGCCGCAGCAGCGCCGCCGTCGCCATGGCCGAACCATAGGGGCCGCAGGTGGCGGTATTGTGCCAAAGTCGATAATGGGCCGGACCGACCGCCATCCCCACCCGGGTCGCCGCCTCGAACCCCCACAGCACCGCCTTGAGCATGGCATGGCCGCGAATGCCTTCCCGCGCCGCCACCGCCCAGGCCGCCGGCACCACCACGCAGCCCGGATGCACCACCGAAGCCCGGTGCAGATCGTCGGTTTCGAGAATGTGGGTCAGCGCTCCCCACAGGAAAGCGCGGCGCGCGGCGTCGGTGATCGCGGTTTCACCGGCCCAACGCAGCAGAATCGTGCCCGGCTCGCTCGTCCGCGCTCCCAGTGCGTTGGCCATCGCATCCAAGGTCAGCAGCGCCGCGTGTTCCAGATCGGTGGCCATGATCGATTTGGTGGTGATCAGTTCGGTCAACTGTTCGGTTAAGGTCGGCCCGGACATGGTTACTCTCCCGTGAAAAACGAATTGGCTGCTGGATACCGCGCCGGCGGCAAGCCACGCTCATGCTTTGCCTATCAGTTTAACCACCGTGCGGAACGTGGCCGGTCACTCCTGCCAGGGCCGTTCGCACTCCATGAAGCGTCGCCAGGACTCGGCAAACAGGCCTTCGTGGACATCCAGCCGGCAGCCGTACCAGCCGTCGATCACTTGCCGGGCGGCGGACACCGTCGTCAGCCGCGCCTCGTCCAGCAACCGCCGCGTGACCGCGATGTCGTTCATCACCCCCAGACCGTCTTGCAGCTTGGCCAGTGCGCTCAAGTAAAGTTTGACCGGCGCCGCCGGGTAGAGGCTGGCGAAGAAATCCTGGGCGTAGCGCAGTTCCTTGATGCGAATCCGCAGCGCGTGCCGCTCCTCGGCGGTCAGCCGGGCGAAGTCCTCGCCCCGCTTCAGCACTCGCCGGTGATCGTCTTCCAACAGCGGGGCGGCGAACTCCAGCACCATCCCTTCCAGCCGCTCCCGCCGCGGGTCAGCCAGGTTTTCCCGCCAGGCGCGCCGGTCCAGCCAATCGGCGAACTGCCGCAACAGCAGAGGATAGTGCGGTTCGTTCAGCGCCGCGCGCAAGGTTCGATAGTGACCCCGACGGAGAGTCTCGGCCCTGGCCCGGAACAGGTGCAGACCGCGCTTGCGGGGAAAACGGGCGAACACCGGCGGCATCCCCTCTTCCAGAAACACATCCCAGTCGCGGGCTGGCCCCAGAAAACCGTTCAGCCAGCGGATGCCCGCCACCAGTTCGGCGCTGGCCTCGCGCGGAACCAGCGGTCGGAAGACTTTGAGGCCGGAGCGCAGCCGACGGAACGCCACCCGCATCTGATGGACGCCCTCGACCTGCCCGTCCAGCACCGCCGGCCGGTTGGCCTCGGCGTGACGCAGGCAGGCGCGGACGATGGCGATAAAGGCATCCTCGCTGGTGGTGTCGGCCGTCAGGGCGACCGGGCTGGCCTTGGCGTGGGTGATGACTTGCAAGCTCATGGACCACAATCGCTTTTCAACGCTCGAAGGCCAGCCGCCGGGCGATGCCCTTGGGTTTGCGCTTCTTCAAGCGCCGGGCCTCTTTTTGCCGCCGCTCGGCCAGCTCGATCAGAATCAGTTGGGAACCGCGCGGGTCGTCGCCCTCGCCGGGCGTGCGCTGAACGTAGCTGCCGTCGGACTGCATGTCCCAGGCGTCGCGCCGGTCGTTGAGCTGAAGATCCAGAATTTGCCGCAATTCCCGCTGCAGCTCCGGGAGCTCCACCGGCGCCACCACCTCGACCCGGCTCTCGAGGTTGCGCTTCATGCAGTCGGCCGAGCCGATGAAGTACTCCTCGTCTCCCCCGTTCTGGAAGTAGTAGATCCGCGCGTGCTCGAGGAAGCGGCCGACGATGCGACCACGCGGAGTGCTCCGGACAGCCCGGGGATCCCGGGCCGCAGGCGGCAGGTGTCGCGCACGATCAGGTCGACCCGGACGCCGGCCTGCGACGCCCGGTAGAGCGCCGCCGTGATGTCCACGTCCTCCAGCGCGTTGCATCTTGAACTGGATCCGGCCGGGCCGGTCCGGCCTTGATGTGCTTCGATCTCGCGCTCGATCTTCTCGAGCAGCGCCGGCTTCAGGATCTTCGGGGCGGGCAGAGCAGCTTGCGGTACTGGCGCTTCGGGGCTTGTAGCCGGTGGTCAGGTAGTTGAACAGCTCGGTCAGGTCGTCGCCGATGGCCTCGTCGCAGGTGAGCAGGCCCAGGTCGGAGTACAGCCGCGCCGTGCCGGCGTGGTAGTTGCCGGTGCCGATGTGCGCGTAGCGGCGCAGCCCGTCGTAGTCGTGGCGCACGACCAGGATCGACCTTGCAGTGGGTCTTCAGCCCGACGACGCCGTAGGTGACGTGGATGCCGGCCTCCTCCAGCCGGTTCGCCCAGCGGATGTTGGCCGCCTCGTCGAAGCGGGCCTTGAGCTCCACCACCACGGCGACCTGCTTGCCGTTGCGCGCGGCGTCGATCAGGTAGTCGATGACCTGGGAGTCCGTCCGAGGTCCGGTACAGCGTCATCTTGATCGCGCGCACCTTCGGGTCGCGGCTCGCTTCGCGCAGGAAGCGCTCGACCGAGGTCGAGAACGACTCGTAGGGGTGGTGCAGCAGGATCGAGCCGCGGTCGCGGATGATGTGGAAGATGTTGCGCTCGTCGACTGCAGCTCGGGGTGGTCGACCGGATGGTGCGGGCGGTCGTGCAGGTCGGGCCGGTTCGAGCCGACGATCTCCATCAGGTCGCGCATGGCCGAGCATGCCATCGACCTCGAACACGTCGGCTGCCTCGTCGAGGCCGAGCTCCGCCGCGAGCATGCCGCGGTGCAGCGGGTCCATGTCCGTCCCCACCTCCAGCCGCACGATCGGCGCGAACTTGCGCTCGCGCAGCTCGGTCTCGATCATCGCCAGCAGGTCGTCGGCGTGCTCCTCGTCGCGCTCGGTGTTGGCGTTGCGGGTGACGCGGAACAGCTCGCAGCGCTCGATCTCCATGCCCGGGAAGCAGCAGGTCGAGGTTGTTCGCCATCACGTTCTCGAGCGGTGACGAACAGTTGCCTCGTCGCCGAAGCTGAGGAAGCGCGGCATGCCGGCGCCCGACCGGCACCTTGACGCGCGCCAGCGGCGGGGTGCGTCGCTCGTCCGGGTGGCGCAGCGTGACCAGCAGGTTGAGCGACAGGTTCGAGACGAACGGGAACGGGTGCGCCGGGTCGGTGGCCTGCGGCGTGACCAGCGGGAAGATGTTCTCGAGGTAGTACTCGCGCAGCCACGCGCTGTTCCTCGGCCAGCTCGTCGATCGCTGCGCAGACCAGATGCCGTGCTCCTGCAGCGAGAGCGATCGACCTCGCGCCAGCAGCCGCGCTTCTGCTCGCTCGAGTCGCCGGACCACCGTCGTCGCACTCGTCGATCTGCTGCTGGGGCGTGCGTCCGTCGACCGTCAGCTCGTGCGAGGCCGGCGCCGACCTGCTGCTTGAGGCCGCCGATGCGCTTCATGAAGAACTCGTCGAGGTTCGAGCCGACGATGCGCCAGGAACTTCACCCGCTCGAGCAGCGGCGTCCGGTCGTCCTCGGCCTCGTGCAGCACGCGGAAGTTGAAGGTCGAGCCAGGTCAGCTCGCGGTTCAGGTAGTTCGGGGGCGCCGGGTCGACACCGGTCGTGCGGCTCGGCCGCCTCGACCGTCGGGGCTCGTCGCGCGGGGTGCGGTCGCGCCGGGCGGTGTCGTTGCACGGCCTTCGTCGTCTTGACGCCGGTTCGGCGGCTTCGGTCTGGCCGCCGCGCCTTCACGGTGCTTGCTCGGTCGTCTCGGCTGGCCGCTCGAGGGCCTGGTCTCGAGGGCGTCGCAGACGGTCTCGAGCACCTTGATCCGCGCGTAGCGCTTGTCGTTGCCCTCGACCAGACGCCAGGGGGCGATCGGCGTGCTGGTCCGCTCGACCATGTCGTGGACGGCCAGCTCGTAGTCGGCTCCAGCGTTCTGCGGTTGCGCCAGTCCTCCGGCGTGAGCTTCCAGCGCTTGTAGGCGACCGTCGGCGGCCTCGAAGCGCTGCTCCTGCTCGTCCGGCGTGATGTGGATCCAGAACTTTGCACCAGCACGATGCCGTGGTTCACGAGCTGCCGCTCGAAGTCGTTGATCTCGCCGTAGGCGCGGCGCCACTCCGCTCGCTGGCGAAGCCCTCGATGCGCTCGACGAGGACGCGGCCGTACCAGCTGCGGTCGAAGATCGTGAACCGCCCGCCCGGGGCAGGTGACGCCAGAACCGCCACAGGTAGTGGTGGGCGTGCTCCTCGTCGGTGGGGGCGGCGATCGAGATCACCTGGTAGTCGCGGGCGTCGAGCGCCGCGATCATGCGCCGGATGGCGCCGCCCTTGCCGGCGGCGTCCCAGCCCTCGAAGACCAGGATCGTCGAGATCTTCCGCTCCCGGGCCGTGCGCTGCAGGAGGCTCAGCCGGCCCTGGTAGCGCGTCCTCCCCGGCGGGTACGCGGCCTTCGAGGCTTCGGTCCATGTCCAGCCGGGACAGGAGTGGTGTCCGGCGTCGCAGGCGACTCCGCCGGTTCCGGCTCGGCGGGCGGTGGCCGCGGCGGCTTCCGGCGGCCAGGGACGGGATCCCGCCGCAGGCGGGTCGCAGTCGCGGATGGAGGTCGCCGACCGTCAGGCTGCGGTAGTTGGCGTCGTCGCCCTCGACGATCTTCCACGGCGCCCCGCCGGGGTCGTGCGCGGGATGACGCGCTCGCCGGCCTCGATGAAGCGGTCGTACATCCCCCAGTGCCGCCACTCCCGCTTGGTCACCCTCCACCTCGGGAGCGGGTTCGTCTGGAGCTTGCGCAAGCGCCGGCTTCTGCGCTTCTGGAGAGGTGCATCCAGAACTTCAGGATCAGCACGCCGTCGTCGGCCAGGGTCCGCTCGAATCGACAGGATCCGGCCAGGCGCTCGTCGAGGTCCCGCACGCCGGTGCGACGGTGGACGCGGTCGAGGAGGGGCAGGGGGTACCAGCTGCCGAGGTAGAAGCCGATGCGCCCCGCGGGGACAGGTCACCAGTACCGCCAGTATTCCGGACGTTCCTGCTCCTCGTCGGAGGGCGCGCTGAAGGCGCGCGTCACCAGCCAGCGCGGGTCCATCCACGCGTTCAGCAGGTTCGCCGTCTCGCCCTTGCCCGCGCCGTCCACGCCGGCGAAGAGCACGATCACCGGGAAATTGGCCTCCCGCAATTCCATCTGCATCATCAGCAGGTCCTGCCGCAACTGGGGAATCTGTTGGTGATAATCCCCTTTAGGCAGCTTGCGTTGCAGTTCGGCGGTTCTGAACATCGTGACCTCTCACAGACGGGAAACGGAACCCAACGGACGAGCCGGCTTTATCGGACGGCATCCGCCAGAACATTTTATTTTCTCTAAATGATTCAGTACATTGATCCTGGGAATACCAACATAAGACCCCGCACGGGTCCGTGAGGCACGCCTGCAAGCGTGCGGTTCGCGCGGTTTATGTTAATCTTCATTTTCATTAACCGACAGACGCTCGACTCTCCCGCTTGAGTAGGACAAGCCGCCCCGGCCGTCACCTACAATGACTAAGCTTTTTGATAATAAAAGGAGAACCTGATGAAGCGGCTGCTATTGGCCGGTTTGGTTCCGGTAGCCTTGGCGCTTGCCGGACCCGCCCAGGCGGATATCTACGCCTTTGTGGACAGTAACGGGGTACGGCATCTGAGCAACGTCCCCAACGACCCCCGCTATAAACTGGTGATGCGCACGCCAGCCTACAGCAAGAAAGCAGCCCAGACATCCAGCTTCGCCCCCAGCAATCTGTACAGCCCCGGTGGCATG
>CAVOGC010000007.1:0-74480 GCA_963695105.1 uncultured Gammaproteobacteria bacterium
ACCGGCTGAAGGAGATCAACATCCCGCAACTGGCGCGGCTGGCCCGCGACGGCTACGCCATCCTGACCGCCATCCCGTCCTGCACCCTGATGTTCAAGCAGGAATTGCCGCTGATGTATCCAGAGGACGCCGACGTGCGAGCGGTGGCCGAAGCGATGTTCGATCCGTTCGAGTATCTGGTGCTGCGCCACAAGGACGGTCTGCTCAAGACCGATTTCAAGCAGCCGCTCGGCAAGGTCTCCTACCACATTCCCTGCCATCTTCGGGTACAGAACATCGGCCAGAAAACCCGCGAGCTGCTGCTGATGATTCCGGAAACCGTCGTCACCACCGTGGAGCGCTGCGCCGGCCACGACGGTACCTGGGGCGTCAAAAGCGAATACTTCGACCTGTCGATGAAGATCGGCCGGCCGGTTTTCCGCCAGATGGCCGAAGCCGAACCGGATTACGTCAGTTCCGATTGCGCGATCGCCGGCCGCCATATCTGTCAGGGCATGGGTGGAACCGAGGCCCAAAAGCAGCATCCAATTTCCCTGATCCGCATCGCCTACGGGCTCTGACCTTCAGGAGTCGATCATGCCGACCATTACCCGTAACAGCCTGATGTCGCTGGAACAGTATGCCAGGGAGCGCCCAACTTTCCGGGCGCGAGTGCTCGCGCACAAAAAGGAACGCACCCTGCCGCTCGGCGACCATCTGACCCTGATTTTCGAGGACGAGCTGACCCTGCGCTATCAGGTGCAGGAAATGCTGCGGATCGAAAAAATCTTCGAGGACGAGGGCATCAACGGCGAACTGGAGGCCTATAACCCACTGGTGCCGGATGGGAGCAACTTCAAGGCGACGATGCTGATCGAATATCCCGATGTCGAGGAACGCCGCCACATGCTGGCCCGGCTGAAGGGCATCGAGGACCGGGTTTGGGTTCATGTGGAAGGCTGCGAGCCCGTTAAGGCCATCGCCGACGAAGATCTGAAGCGGGAGAACGAGGAAAAGACCAGCGCCGTGCATTTCCTGCGCTTCGAACTCACGCCCGAAATGAAGGATCGGCTCAAGCAGGGCGCGGCACTGGCCATTGGGGTGGACCATTCCGCCTACAGCGTCACCGTACCGGCGGCGCCGGAACCGCTGCGCCAGTCGCTGTTGGCGGATTTGACCTGAGAACTCCCTTCCTCAACCGCCTCGGCGCGTTGAAGTACCGGGGCTTCACCGATTCCGCGTGAATCCAATCGCCACGATTCTGCGGGATTTTCCGCGGGTCATTCTCGACGGCGCCCTGGCGACCGAGCTGGAACAACGGGGTTGCGACCTGCACGATCCCCTCTGGTCGGCCAAGGTATTGCTGGAGGCGCCGGAACTCATCCGCCAGGTTCACCTGGACTATTTTCTTGCCGGCGCCGATGGCGTCATCACCGCCAGCTACCAGGCCAGCGTCGAAGGCTTCGCGCGCCGGGGCCTTGCCCAACCCGAGGCGCTGGCGCTGATCCAGCGTTCGGTGCATCTGGCCCGCGATGCCCGCGATGCGTTCTGGTCGGACCCTGCCCATCGTAGGGATCGCCCGCGCCCGTTCGTCGCCGCCTCGATCGGTCCCTACGGCGCTTTTTTGGCTGACGGTTCCGAATATCGCGGCGACTACAGCCTCGGCGAAGCGGAACTGATCGACTTCCACCGGCCGCGGCTGGCGGCGCTGCTGGCCGCTGGGCCGGACATTCTCGCTTGCGAAACCCTGCCCTGCCTGCTCGAAGCCCAGGCCCTCGTCCGCCTGCTGGCCGAGTTTCCGAAGGCGAGCGCCTGGATCAGTTTCAGCGCCCGCGACGGGGTTCACACCTGCCATGGCGAGCGGGTAGCCGACTGCGCCGCCGTGCTCGATGCCTGCGTCCAGGTCGCCGCCATCGGCGTGAACTGCACCGCGCCGCGCTATATCCCCGATCTAATCGATGCCATCCGCGCCGCCACGGACAAGCCCATCGTGGTGTATCCCAATTCCGGCGAGATTTACGATTCCGCCCAGCGAAGCTGGCGGGGCACGAGCAGCGCCGCGGCGTTCGCGGAGCAGGCGCGGGAATGGGCGGCTCATGGCGCTCGCATGATCGGCGGCTGCTGCCGCACCGGCCCGGAACACATTCGGGCGCTGGCGGGTTGGGTCCGCCCGCCGCGTTGAACCTCGGACGCTTTCGAAGCTCTCATCAGTCAGCCCGACTTCCTCGCCGCGCCGACCGAATGTTCGCCAACCTCATCCGTCTCGACCGCAAACGCCAGTCGCCGTCCGTTGACGGTTGTTCCAGCCCGCACTCCCTGGCTTGGTTCGTTTTCCCTTTCCTGGCCGCTTTGATCTTTTCCGGCCCGGCGATGACCAGTCCGGTGGCGACCGCCAACGTTCGGGCGCAACTGATCGGTGAAGTCGCCGCGATCCAGCCCGGCCAGCCGTTCTGGGTGGCCTTGCGCCTGAAGATTCGCGACGGCTGGCATACTTACTGGCGCAATCCGGGCGATTCCGGTTTGGCCACCACCCTTGCCTGGACTCTGCCGACCGGCTTCACCGCCGGCGAAATCCACTGGCCCTATCCCGAACGCATCCCCGTGGGTCCGCTGATGAACTTCGGCTACCACGGCGAAGTGCTGCTGCAGGTGCAAATCCAGCCACCCGAATCCCTGCCGGATCGGGAAACCTTCACTTTGCAGGCGCGGGCCGACTGGCTGGTCTGTCAGCAAGACTGTATCCCGGAAGGCGCCGATCTGCGACTGAGCCTGCCGGCGAGTGCCGGTCCCGCCCCCGTGGACCCACGCTGGACTGAGCTGTTTGCCGCCGCCCGCCTGGCGCTGCCCGTGCCGATGCCCTGGCCGGTTACCTTCAGCGCCGACGCGGAGACCCTGGCCCTCGATCTGGTCGCCGGCTCCGCCGCCGGGCACGTCGTCGCCGTGGAGTTTTTTCCGCTGCGGGACGGTCTCATCGATCACGCCGCGCCGCAATCGCTGAGTCGCGTGGAAGAAAACCTCCGGCTGACGGTGGCGCGCGGAACCGACCCCGATCCGCCGGAACCGGTGGCGGGGGTGATCGTGGTGCGAGAGCGGCGGGACGAGGGCGGTTCGACCACCCACGCCTTTACGGTCGAGGCGGCGCGTGGCGGCGAATCGGCATCGGTGGCTGGCCCCGGACTGATGCAGGCGCTGCTGCTGGCGCTGCTGGGCGGCCTGCTGCTGAACCTGATGCCCTGCGTTTTTCCGGTGCTTTCGCTGAAAGCCCTGAACCTGGCGCGGCATGCCCACCAGGCGCCCGGCGCGGTGCGCGCGCACGGCCTGGCCTATACCGCCGGGGTGTTGACCTGCTTCACGGTGGTGGCCGGCGTGTTGATCGCCCTGCGCGCCGCCGGCCAGCACATCGGCTGGGGCTTTCAGTTGCAGTCGCCAGCCTTCGTCACCCTGCTGGCCTATTTGCTGTTCGCGTTCGGTTTGAGTCTGTCCGGGGCCTTCACCTTCGGCGGTTCCCTGATGGGGGTTGGGAGCGCCTGGGCCGACCGGTCCGGCCATGTCGGCTCGTTCGCCACCGGCGCGCTGGCGGTGGTGGTGGCGACGCCCTGCACGGCGCCGTTCATGGGGGCGGCCCTGGGTTTTGCCCTGACCCAGAACTGGTTGATTTCCCTGGCCGTATTCCAGATGTTGGGCCTGGGATTGGCGCTACCCTACCTGGTGCTGAGCTTCAGACCCGGGCTGCTGCGGTTCCTGCCCCGGCCGGGACCCTGGCTGGAGCACGGCAAGCAGTTGTTGGCTTTTCCGCTGTACGCCACCGTCGCCTGGCTGCTGTGGGTGCTGGGCCAGCAGACCGGGCCGGACGGCGTGGCCGCGGCGCTGGCCGGGATGATCCTGCTGGTTTTTGCTCTCTGGCTAGGGCAAGCCACCCGTGCCGCCGGTTTCCGCTGGCGGTGGGCCGGTCGCCTGGGCGCGGTTTTGGCGCTGGCGCTGGCGCTCGGCCTGACGCGGTGGCCCGGCGTCGATGCTACTTCCGTCGCCGACCGACCGGATTCGTCCGCTCTCGCCTGGGAATCCTTCTCGCCGGCGCGGCTGACGGAACTGCAAGCCGCCGGACGGCCGGTGTTCGTCAACTTCACCGCGGCCTGGTGCATCACCTGCCTGGTCAACGAACGGGTGGCGCTGAATTCGGTCCGGGTGGCGGCGGAACTGGCGGCCAGGGGGGTGACCGTCCTCAAGGCGGACTGGACCCACCGCGATCCCGAGATTACCCAGGCGCTGGCCGGTTTCGGGCGTGGCGGCGTTCCGCTCTACGTGCTGTATCCCCCGCGGCCGGCCAAGCCGGTGATCCTGCCGCAACTGCTGACCGAATCCCTCCTGCTCCAAACCCTGCAAACGCTGTAATCCGATCCATCCGAGGAGAATGCAACATGCTGAACAGCAAGACGACCCACCGCGCAGTGTTCGTTTTGGCCGGCATCGCATCGCTGGTGCTGACGCTGCATGGCGCGCCGGCTCCGGCCGCCCCCCTCGTGGGCAAGCCCGCGCCGGATTTTACCGCCGTCGACAGCAACGGCGTCCGCCATGCCCTGAGCGACCAGCGGGGCTCCATCGTGGTGTTGGAGTGGACCAACCACGACTGCCCCTTCGTCCGCAAGCACTACGGCAGCGATAACATGCAGGCCCTGCAAAAAGACGCCAAGGCCAAGAACGTGGTGTGGTGGTCGATCATTTCCTCGGCGCCCGGCAAGCAGGGTTATGTCAGCCCGGCCGAGGCCAATGAATTGACCTCGCGCCGGAACGCCATGCCCGCCGCGGTCCTGCTGGACCCCGATGGGACCATCGGCCAGATCTACGGCGCGCGCACCACTCCCCACATGTACATCATCGACCCCCAAGGTACGCTGGTTTACATGGGCGGCATCGACGACAAGCCCTCGGCCAACCCCGCCGACATCGCGACCTCGACCAACTACGTGCGGACGGCGCTGGCCGCGCTCGAAAACGGCCAGCCGGTGGAGCCGTCCTCGACTCGGCCCTACGGCTGCTCAGTCAAATACTGAACCGGTGAGCGAGGGCGGTTTTACCGGTCTGACCCCGGTCCCGCGCCTCCGCAAGGCCAAGGCATTTCCCCCGCCTGTAAGAATTCGCCGCCTTACCCAGACTAAGCCAACGAATCCCATTATTTCGAGAGATCCGGCATGCGTGACACTTTTCCCCTGCTCGTGAAAACCGACTTCCCCGCCGTTTACCGCGACCGCGTCGAAACCTTGCAGGCCAACCTGGGCTACCGCTGCAATCAGTCCTGCACGCACTGCCATGTGGCGGCCAGTCCCCAGCGCACCGAGGAAATGAGCTGGGAGACGATGGAATTGCTGCTGCGCTATATCGCCTCGCACGGGGTCGAGGTGCTGGATCTGACCGGCGGCGCGCCGGAATTGAACCCGCACTTCCGTACCCTGGTCGCCCGCGCTCGCGGGCGAGGGGTCCGCGTGATCGACCGTTGCAATCTGACGATCCTCAACGAGCCCGGCCAGGAGGATCTGGCTGTCTTTCTGGCCGCTCACCAAGTCGAGATCACGGCCTCCCTGCCGTGCTATCTGGAGGAAAACGTCGACAAGCAGCGGGGCAAGGGCGTATTCGAATCCAGCCTGACCGGGTTGCGGAAACTGAATGCCCTCGGCTACGGCCTGCCCGGCGGCCTGGCCCTGAACCTGGTCTACAACCCCGGCGGCCCGGTGTTGCCGCCTGATCAGGCCGGGCTGGAGACTGCCTACAAGCAGGAGCTGGCGGCGCGCTACGACGTGGTCTTCACGCGCCTGCTCGCACTGGCCAACATGCCGATTCAGCGCTTTGGCAGCCAGCTTATTTCCAAGGGGCAGTTTGCGCCCTACATGGGCTTGCTCAAGTCCGCCCATCGGGAAGAGAACCTGGCGGGGGTCATGTGCCGCAGCCTGGTTTCGGTGGACTGGCAGGGCTACGTTTACGACTGCGATTTCAATCAGATGCTGAAATTGCCCTTGGGCGCCAATGGGTCGGGGCACACCCATCTTGCCGATCTGCTGAGCCGGGATCTCACGGGCGCGGGCATCCGGGTCGCCGACCATTGCTACGGTTGCACCGCCGGGCAGGGCAGCAGTTGCGGCGGTGCGCTCGAAGCGGTGGCGGCAGCCTGACGGGCAAGCGTCGGGCCGGGTCCACGACAGGCCCGAAAATACTCAGGGTCCGGCGATTGAATTTCCAGGCGCGGCTTCTAGATTAAGGGGGTAAGGACCTCGCCGGCGACGGGGCGGTCATCCCAAGCCGACTACCGCGAACGGAACCTCATGTACTCCTCGACCGCCAACATCCGCGCCTTGATGGCCGACTTTCATGTGACCGGCATGATGCTGCGTTACAGCACCTTCATTCCCCGACTGTACAACTGGTGCAAATCGCTCGGTTTCGAATCCGGCAAGATCATGCCCTCCCGGGCGTTCTGTTCGGATGAGAATCAGGGCTACCCCATCATCCTCATCACCAAGCACTTCGGAGTTTTTCCCTTCAACCACGGTCAGGTCGGCGGGGTCGTGGCCACCGATCGCCACGCACCTCACGCCGAGCACGGCCGGGACATGGTGATCATTCACGCCAGTCATGTGGGATACGACCCGGAACGCGGCGTTTTCGGCGCCTACCGCCGCGTCCAGAGCGCGGACCAGCATCTGACCGCCAGTTGCGGCAAAATCGAGGCCGTGCTGCGCTGGTATCAGGACGAATATGCCTTTGCCCGGGAAAACATCGTGCTGGAGCGCCGCGGCGTGGATTATCTCGTCACCATCGACAACCAACTGCTGCGGGAAAACCGCGACGAAGGCTTGTTTCTCAACCTGGAGCGACTGGTGGAACCGGTCGCCGGCCGTGAAATCCGACCGGTTCGTTGCCTGAGCACGGCAAAAAGCCTACCCGCCGCGCCCGCGCTGCGGGCCGTGATGGAACAGGCTGATTGGACCGATGGCCGGAGCGAACCGATCGGCGAACGGTTGCTGCCGGAGTTCTTCCGCTTCAAGCGCGACGTCCAGGGCGACCTGGAGGGCCGCAGCCATCTGGAACAAAACCTGCTCGATCCGATGGCCTGGATCGTCACGTCGCCGCATCCGCTACTGACCGCGGCCCAGGTCAACACCCAAGTGGAATTCGATCGCACCTTTCGCACCATCGTCCGGGAGCACGGCTACCAGGGCAAGCGGGTGGTGTACGTGGCCGGGCTTAACATCGATATCTCGCCCCAACCCGGCCAGCGTTTCCCGCTCACCAAATTCGTGCCCTGGGCCGCCTTCGTGCAGCAACCGGACGGCTCCCATCAGACCTTGGAACAGGGCGAGCTGTGGGCGCGGTTGCGCGAGCAGCCCAGCGACAATCCCGACCAGATCGACCTGGAATCGTCGATCCATCAGATGGAACAGGCGCGGGAGGTCCACGTCGAAGCGCCTTAGATGGGCTGATTTTTCCGCAACTCATGTCCTTCCCCCGCATCCAAACGCACCGAACCGCCGTACCAACTCATAACAGTTCGGAAAAACGCGCGAATCGACGGTGCAATCATGCAAAAAATTTTGGGATGGCTGGCCACGCTCCTTCTAACTGTCGCGGTGGCCGCCGCGTGGGGTTTGGAGCGCAACGGTTTCGATCTAAGCGACGCGCTGGCGCCGGTGACCGAGATTCATGGCGGCGGACCGGCCCGTGATGGCATACCAGCGCTGGACCAACCGCGCTTCGTGGTTGCCGCCGAAGCCGATTTTCTCGCACCCGAAGACCGCGTGCTGGGCATGGCCCGCCACGGTATCGCCAAGACTTATCCGCTGGCCATTCTCAACTGGCACGAGGTGGTCAATGACCGTTTCGGGACGGAACCGGTGGTGGTCACCTTCTGCCCGCTGTGCGGTACCGGCATGGCGTTCCTGGCCACGATTGGGGATCAAACGCTCGACTTCGGTGTCTCCGGTCTGCTCTACAACAGCGACGTGCTGCTGTACGACCGGCAAACCGAGTCGTTGTGGTCGCAATTGCTGACGACCGCGATCACCGGTCCGCTGAAGGGCCGGCGGCTGACGATGCTGCCGATCTCGCACACCAGTTGGGCGGATTGGCGCCAACGCTATCCCGATACCCTGGTGCTGTCGCCGGAGACCGGCCACTTTCGCGACTACGGCCGCGATCCCTACGCGGGTTATGCCCAGAGCGAGCAGGTCATGTTTCCCCTGCGCTTCAGAAGCCAGCGCTTCCACCCGAAGGAATCGGTCATCGGTCTGGAACTGGATGGCCGTTTCAAGGCGTACCCCTTCACGGAACTGGCCCGCGCCGAGACACCGTTGCAGGATCGGATCGGCGAACGGGTGGTGCGGGTCGAATTCGACGCGGCCCACCGCAGCGGCCGGGTGCTGGATCAAGCCGGCCAGGAAATCCCCAGCGTGATCGCGTTCTGGTTCGCCTGGTACGCCTTTCACCCGGAAACCGAGGTGTTCGCCGCGCCGAAAACGCCGCGCTGAACGCAGCGGCGCGCTCCTGTAAGGGTTTCATGAGCGCTCGCGACTAACGAACATCCATCCCGCCTTGACAACACACTCACTCCGGCCGCGAACGCTTTGCGAGCAAGGCGCCTATTGCCGGCGCTCGTGCTCAAAGCACGCGGCCCGCACAACGCTACGTAAGGAACCCGCCGCATGATTTCCGCTGCCTTCGGCCTGACTTTCTGGGGCTTTTTGATTTTTTAAGGCGCGGCGCTGTATGCCGTTACCCCAAGCGCCCGCACGGTCGGCGCTTTTTTTCGGGGTGAGGACAACAGCGGACGGATGGCCAGCCAATGGGCGCTGACTGCCAGCATCTTCATCTCCTGGATTTTCGCCAAATCGGTCACCAACGCCGCCAATCTGGGTGCCAGTTACGGCATCGTCGGCGGGCTGGCCTATGCGACCTACTGGCTGTCGATGCCGCTGGCGGGATTCGTCATCTACCATCTGCGCCGCAACACCGGCGCCACCAGCCTGGTGGGCTTCCTGATCGGCAAGTACGGCCGGGCGGCGGCGCTGGCCTTCACCGCCGCCATCCTGATCCGTCTGTACAACGAGGTCTGGAGCAACACCGCCGTGGTCGGTGGCTACTACGGCCCGGCCGGCAGCCCGGCTTTCATCGGCGCGGCGCTGCTGTTCACCGCCGCGACCCTGTTCTACAGCATCAAGGGCGGCCTGCGCGGTTCCATCGTCACCGACATCATCCAGGCCGCCGTCTTCGTCGTGTTTCTGGCCGCCGTGTTGCTGCTGGTCTTGCCCAAGCACGGTGTGGCGACTCTGTTGAGCGTGGGTGAGTTCAAGCTCGCCGCCGGGATTGATTTGCTACTGGTCGCCGGCTTGCAAATTTTCAGCTATCCCTTCCACGATCCGGTGCTGACCGATCGAGGATTCATCACCGAGGAAAAGGCGATGCTGAAAGCGTTCATCCTGGCCGGCATCGGCGGTTTTCTGGCCATCCTGGTGTTTAGCTTCGTCGGTATCGATGCGCGATTGGATGGGCTGGCGGTCAACGGCAACGCGCCGGCGGCGGTGGCGCAGGCGCTGGGGATCGGCGCACTGTTCGTCATGACGGTGCTGATGATCGCGGCAGCCGGCTCGACCCTGGATTCGACCTTCGCTTCGCTCTCCAAGGTCGTCGCGCAGGAGTTGCCCGCCGTTTCCGGGCGGCAGCCGCACGCATCGGCTTTACGGCACGGCACGGTGGCGATGATCGCCATCGCCGTGCTGGGCAACCTGCCGATGATCGCCGGCGCCGAGATTCTCGCCGCCACCACCCTCAGCGGCACCATGGTGATGGGTCTGGCGCCGGTGTTTTTACTGCAACGCTGGGTCGGCTTCTCGCCATGGAGCTTTCATCTGAGTTTCTGGCCGGGGTTGGTGCTCGGCGCCCTGCTGGCGCTTGGCTGGATTCCAGCAGCCTGGGCCATCGGCGAGGGTAAGTACGCCCTGCTGCTGGGAACCAATCTGTACGGATTGTCGATCTGCATTGCCGGATTTCTGCTGCCGGAAATCGTGCGTCGGTGGTGCGGCGCACCCGTTGTTCAAGGGAAATCCGCGTGAGCGAACGGCCCGGTCGGACCTGTCCGCTGCGCTATCGCTACGGCGCGGCGGCACTGGCAACGGCCCTCGAACGGGCGGCGGATACCCTGTACCTGATCGGTGGACTCTATGGTAACCGGTTGGCGCTGGCGGCGGTGGAGATGCTGGCCGCCGCTGAGGCCGGTCCGGTGACGCTGTGTTTCAACGGCGAATTTCACTGGTTCGATGTCGATGACGCCACATTTGTCGAGGTCAACAGGCGGGTACTGCGCCATGAAGCCCTGCTCGGCAACGTGGAGGCGGAATTGCTCGCCGAGGGCGAGGAAGCCGGTTGCGGCTGCGCTTATCCCGACACGGTCGAAGCCGGCGTGGTGGAGCGCTCCAACCGAATTCACGCCCGGCTCAAGGCGACCGACCGCCGCCATCCCGAGGCGCTGGCCCGTCTGGAGACCCTGCCGATGTTTGCCCGTTACCGAGTGGGCGACGTGCGGGTCGGAGTCGTGCATGGCGATGCCGAGGCGCTGGCTGGTTGGCGATTCGACGTGAACGTGCTGGACAACCCGGCCAACCGGGCGTGGCTTGGAGCGGCGTTCCTGGAAGCGGACGTCGATGTGTTTGCCAGCAGTCATACCGTGAACTTCCGGCAACCCTGCGTGACGCGGTACGGTTTTCCTGAGTAAGGTTCTTCTCCATAGGTGATCGACGTCAGCCCTTTTAAGGTGATGATAAGTTTATGTATTTAAATATAAATTCTTCAAAAATAGTAACTGCCCAGGTACCTCGTCAGTGATCAGGTCGTACGGAGTTTGCTGAGGAGGACCGTTGGGGATTGGGTCAGGGTATCGATGATGTTCCAACCCTGTTTTTTCGCGGTGGCGATGAAGGAGCGGATGACGGCGAAGTCGCGGGCGCCCGGTTCGGAGCGGAAGCCACCGGAGATTTTCTGTCTGAGCTTCATCATGCGGGCGGCTTGCTCGGCCAGATTGTTGGGTGTGCCTTGCAAGGCACAGTCGATCCGTCGGAGGAAATCCGACCCGGCCAACTTTCGCTCCGGCCGGAAGCACAAGGGGCGGTCCAGGAGGTAACGAATGGGCTGAAGCACTTCTTGAAAAGGCCTCGTAGGAGGTCAGCGGGCGCTGCGGGCCGTAACGCGAGTGAACACCGAGCAGGCCTCGAAATGCCGTCGTGGAAGCCGACTCGCCCTAATAACGAGGAAGGCCGTTGTCGTCGGAGAAGTGAGCGAAACGCGCATCCGACGATTCCACCGGGGTAATGGTGACAGCATGCAGCGTATTGATCGATCGTGCAACAAGGGAAGTCCGCATTGGTGCCGGGCCGGCAACCGGGCAACGGCGATCCCGCGAGGGATGAAGCCGGCCATGCGGATGGCGGATGGGGGTGTAGTAGCGATGAAGCCGGGTAATACCGGCGGAGCCAAGGCCCCCTGTTTCAGAGCCAATGCTCGAAAGTGGCAAGAGCCCAGGGATTGACGTGAGTCTAGCAACCCTGCCTGATTCGGTTCGGACGCTACAGACGGCATTACAGACGAAAGCCAAGAACGAACCGGCCACGCGGTTCTACAGCCTTTGGGACAAGGTGTGCCGACGCGACATCCTCACCGAAGCCTACCGGCGCTGCCGAGCCAATCGGGGCGCACCGGGGGTGGACGGAGAGTCCTTCAAGCGCATCGAATCCCAAGGTCTCGACCCGTGGCTGGAAAGATTGCAGCAGGAGCTCAAGGGCAAGACGTATCAGCCCCGGCCCCTGCTGCGCGTGTGGATACCCAAGGCCAATGGCGGGGAGCGCCCGCTCGCGGTGCCGATGCTTTGTTCATACTGCACCTCATACAGGCGGTTTCGGGATGGCCAAGGCCATTTTATCGCGACTTTTTCAAAGTAACTCCACTCAAGTTGTCGTGTTCCGTTGCCAATGTTGTTTGATGGGTTTACGCAGGGTGGCGATGACCTCCGGGGTGAGCTTGATCCAACGAGGACCGTGAGAGGCGGTTTGGACACCGTCGAGGCGACCCGCTTCACACCAGTCGGCGATGGTGCCCACATCCACATTCAGCAACGCGGCCGCGGCCCGCGCACTATACCGTCCATCGCCCCGTTGACCCTCGGGACAAGCGCCGGGCGCCTGCGGGCACCCACTGGGGATGTGATAGGCATAGCGAAGCCACTGGACCTTGCGGGCGGTGAAAGACCCGCCGTGGCCGGTAGTGAAGCCTTGCGCGTTGAGGGCGGCGGCGATCTGAAGATTGGTGTGCGTCGGAGCCAGCTGCCGGACCCGTTCGAGAATGGCGGCGTCGGTGCGGCAGGCCTCAAAGACCGGGCGGGGCCGGGGTATTTCCAGGGTGCTGCAGGCGTGGGTCTGCCAGCGGATCGCGATGCGGATCGTCGTGGCCTGCTTGGTGAGGGTGACCTCCTTGATCAGCAGGCGCAGCAACTGCTTGCGCTCGGCGGCGGTGGTCGTCGCGGCCGCCCACAGGGTGGGGAGGTCGTGGGCCAGAGCGAGGATCCGTTGGCGTTCCTCGGCACCGACCGCGGGGGCTGCCTGGCGGGGCAGGGTGACATACTCCCGCTCCAATTGCGCGACGGCGGCCAGTTGGGCGTTCCAGTCCTGTTCCAAGCTGCGGGCGACGAGGCGATGTTCCGGCTCCACGTTCAGGAAGCGGCGGCGGGCGAGATCGGCCACGTAGCGCGCCCGTTCCAGGCGCAATTGCCATTGGTGGTCGATCTGCCGGGCGCGTTCTTCGAGTTGCTCCAGGGCCGCCAGGGACACCGCCAGGTGTGCGGGCGTGAGGGCCTGCAGAAAGACCTGGGTCACGGCGGCATCGATGCCATCGCCACGCAGGCTCTGGCAGGTCGGGCCGGCCAGGTGCGCGTGCACCTGGTTGCACTCGTATTGAGGTCGACGCCCGTCGGCCACATAACGAACGCTCATGCGCCGACCGCAGGCACCGCACAGGACGATGCCCTGCAGCAGCGCGGCGCCCTCGCGGACCGCACCGCGGCGGTCTCGATCGCGAACGGTGCGGTTATCGTCAAGACGGTGCTGGTGGCACAGGAACTGCTCCCACGTCAGGTAACCGGGATGGGCGTCCACGAGCACGATGGGCCAGTCTTGCGGATCCACGCGGCGGGTACGGCCCTTGATCCGCGGCGCCTCACCGGGCAAGAGCCGGGTACGGCTGTGGGTGCGCCCATAGACGTAGGTCCCCGCATAGGCAGGATTGTGCAGCATGGCCAGCACCCGACCGTGTCGCAAGGGACCCCAGCTCAATTCGTCCTGGTCACCGTGCCCCCAGAGGCGGGTTGGAAAGTGCAAATGGTGAACGGCAAAGTGATTGACCACCGCCAGGGCGGAGCCGGTTTCCGCGAACCGGTCAAAGACCAGCCGCACGGCCTGTTGCACTTCCTCGTCGGGGTCCAGAACGATGCGCTGGTCGACATCAAAGACGAACCCGACGGGCAGCCGGAAGCGCAGTTGGCCGTGGCGGGCCTTCTCCAGCTTGCCACCCAGCAGACGGCTGCGCAACCAATGCAGTTCGGCCTCACTCATCGTGCCCCGGAATCCCAGCAACAAGCGATCGTTGTACTGGTTGGGATCGTAAAGGCCGTCTTCGTCGATGACCAAGGTCTCGGTCAGCGCGCAGATCTCCAGAAGCCGATACCAATCACTGCAGGAGCGGGCCAGGCGCGAGGCTTCCAGGCTCAAGACCGCCCCGGCCCGGCCCATGCCCACCTCGGTGAGCAATTGTTCGAAGCCATCGCGGCCGACCGCCGAGGCGCCCGAGCGCCCCTGGTCTTGATCGAGGACGGTGATGCGTTCCTCGGGCCAGCCTAAAGCGCGGGCACGCTCAACGAGATGGTACTGGCGCGCGGTGCTGGCGGTATGCTCGCGGACTTGGAGCAGGGTGGATTGGCGCACGTAAACGAACGCCTGGCGGTTGAGATGTTCGGGGCGGAGTTTAGCCGGCGTTGGGCTGGTCATGACCGATCTCCGCAGGGGGGGACGTCGCCAGGGTGAGGGCGAGTTTGACGGCCAGTTGAGCGATCAATTGGATGGCTCGGTGCTGGTGCTCGACGGTTAGCTCCGTCCAGACCTGGGGGGTGGGGCTTGGGGAAGCCGGACCCGAGACGGGCACGTTCATGGGAAGACCTCTCCGGGTGATCACAGGGTAGAGAGTTAGACCCAGGAGAGGACGGGGTCACCGTGGGGACAGGAAAGCGGTCCGCTTGGCGCCGATGCGCAATCCACTGTGCGGCCTGTCGCAAGCCATGAATATCGAGCCAAGGAAACGGGATCGCCGTTGGATCGCCACCGGTGGATCCGGCGTAATCGGTGAGGCTCATGGCCACGGCGGCGTGGGTGCCATCGGGCAGGCGGATGATGAGATCCGGATCCGCACCCCGTCGGATGCGCACGATCGCGATCTGTTGGCCAAACAGCGGATGATGCGGATGGGTAATGGTGACCTTTTCCGAAGAGTGTTGGAAAGAAGAGGTAGTGTGCTGTGGGCATTCCCTGCATCCGTGACCGCGTGGCGCAGATGGCCGTCTTGCTGGTGATCGGCCCGATCTTCGAGCCGGACCTATCGCCACGGCAATACGGCTTTCGTTCCGGGGTCGACGCCAAAATGGCCGTGCGCCGAACTTTCTTCGACCTCGTCGAAGGGGGCAAGCGCGAAGTGGCCGACGTCGATCTTTCGGATTACTTCACCACCATCCCGCACGGAGACCTGATGCGCTGTGTCGTGCGGCGCATCGCCGACGGCACACTGCTCGCGGTGATCCGTGCCTGGCTGACCGTGCCGGTGCGCGAGCGCTCCCCCCAGGGGGAGCGGCAAACGACGCCGGCCAAGGACCAGCATCGCGGCGTTCCGCAGGGCGGGGTGATCTCACCCCTCCTTTCAAATCTGTACTTTCGCCGCTTTATGCTGGCGTGGTACGGCAAGGGATATGCCGAGCGGCACCAGGCCGAGGTCGTCAACTATGCGGATGACTTCGTGATCTTGTGCCCGCCCGGACGGGGAGCGGAAGCCATGGCGGAGATGCGCCAGCTCGTGTCCCGGCTGGGTCTGACGGTCAACGAGAAGAAAACGCGTCTGGTCAAGCTGCCAGAAGAGCGGCTCGATTTTCTCGGCTACACCGTCGGGCGCTTCTACGGAAAGGGCGGTCGCCCCTACTGGGGCACGCGACCGTCGAAGAAGGCTGTCAAGCGGCTGATGCGGGAGATCCACGACGCCACGACGAAGCGCTGGAATCCACTGGAGGTCGAAAGCCGAGTCGAGCGCCTCAACCCGCTGCTGCGGGGCTGGGCCGGCTACTTCAACCAAGGACCGGTAGGGAAAGTCTATCGCCAAATCGACAACTATGTAGCGCGACGTCTGCGGATCTGGTTGATGCGCAAGCGCGGCAAGCGGGGAACGGGGTACCGCCAATACCCCGACCACTACCTCTACGAAGAGTTGGGACTGATGCGCCTGCTGCCGTTGCTCGCCAACCGTTCGAATGCGAAGGTTTGATGCGCTGAAAGAGAGCCCGTTGCGGGAAATCCGCACGGCGGGTTCGACGAGCGGGGTGTGGAAACGGGACTAAGGAGCGGCTCGTGAGGCACCGCCAAACGAAAGGGGCGGAAACAGATAGGCGGCTCCTACGGTTACCGCACCACACCTCGACTCTACTGAAGGGTACGCGGGGATCAGTCAGGAAACGCAATACGTCGTCCTTGCGGGTCCTCAATCGCAGCAGCAGGTTGTGGCCGGTGCGGCGCCGTGGACGACCCCGACGCCCGGTGACGGGCAGTGGCGATTGGGCCTCATGAAAGGCGAGCCCTTCAGCAACGAGGGTGTCGTATCGACGCTGGAACCGATGCACGAGGCTGGGTTTCAGTGGCCCATCGCGTTCGCGGGCGAGGTGGGCGGCATGACAGGCCCGGTGCAAGAGTCGTTGCATGCGCAACGCCCAGGGTTCCCGCTCGATCTCGATCAAGGCCTTGAGCTCGCGCAGATGATGCGCATTGCACAAGGCATGCAGCACACCCTTCAAGGTGTAGTAGGGCTTCCAGTGGTCATGGACGACAATGCCAATGATCCCTTCCCACAGACTGCCCCGCTTCGGGGAAACGCGGTAGAAGCTCAGCCAGGCGGTCACCGCCACATGGAGCCATTGCGTCTTGCCACCGATGCGAAAGCCGGTTTCATCCAGATGCTTGACCGCCGCGGTCTTGACGAGCTGGCCCACCGTCGCCACGAACCCTTGGACCTGCTCGACCGCCTTCGTGCTCATCCGTGCGATCGTGGCGGCGGCCAGTTTCACCCCAAACAGATCGGCCATCAGTTCGACCAACCGATCCTCGGGAATGAACTGGGCGTGGAGCAGATAGACCACGAAGGCCGTGATCCGCGCGCCGTATTGCACCGGCGCCGTGACCCCCTCGGGAAACGCCGCCCGTGTCGCCTCACCACACTGGCCACAGCGGCCGGTGTGAGCGCGATGCTCGGTCACGACCAGCGGGGGTGGCTCCGGCAGGTCGAAGACCTGCCGGGCGCTGTACGCCGTGACCATGGCTGGGGTCAGGGTCGAATCGCAGTTCGGGCAGATGTTGGGGTAGTGGTCGAGAATGACGTCCGGTTCGGCCACTTGACGCAGCGTGTTGCCGGGATGGCCCTTCTGTCCGCCGGGTGGCCGGCCCGAGGCTTCGCGCAGACTCTGGGTCCGTGGCGGTTTCTTCAACCCATCACTGGATGGGGGTTTTCCGCTGTTGCCACTGTTCAGCCCCAGACGGCGCTCGAGTTCCGCGATGCGCGCCAGAAGCACGGCATTCATCTCCCGCAACGTCGCGTTCTCGGCCTGCAAGCGCGCGATCTCCTCCGCGACCGCTGTTGGGATGGCAGCAGTCATGAGATCGGCATCGCTGAGCGGCGTGTCAGTCACGGAGGTCATGGGGCGATTTACCATCCATTCATACCCGGCTTGTCAAGCTGTTTTTTCCACCGGTACCTGGGCAGTTACCAAAAATTTAACCTCATAATTTTTAAAGCATTTATTATTCCAAAATTTCAATAAATTTGCTATTTTTATAATATATATGCGGGGTGTCCATCTGAGTGCGGTAGTGCCTATGGATTAGATCTTGACACACCATAGAAAGGGCGCTTCGATGGTCAAGATCACAATATCTGGTGTCCACCGCACTCAGATGGACACCCCGCATATATTTTATGTTATTGATTTTAAAATTATTTTTAATAATCCTAATCATTGGGCTTGATCTACATCATTGGAGGTAAGTGGGTAAAACTTGAAGTTTATAGCCAAAACCCCAAAAACCCGATGTCAGCGCATGTTTACCCACCTTAAAAGGGCTGGTTGAGGAGGTAAGCCCAGTGCCCATCAGTCGGGGTTCAAAGCGTCAACCCGGATTTGCCGCGCGGCAAATACCGGATTTTTTGATCGAAAAGTCAATCGTTTGCCAGATCAAGTAAATTCAGTTTCGCCAGGATGCCGTTGCATTCCTCGGCGCTGGCGTAGTGGATGACGAACTGTCCCAACCCGGATGAGTGATTGCGAAATTCCACCCTTGCGCCCAGATGGCTGGAGATCCGCTCGCTCAGGGCGGCGATGTCGGGATCTTCCCGTCGCGGACGTCGGCCGCGACGTATGCCGTCGTCGATGCGTTGCTTCAGGTTGCGGGCGGCCTGTTCGATCTGCCGGCTGTTCCAGACCCGCCGGATGGCCTGTTGGGCGAGCCGCGCCTGTTCCGCTTTGGGCAGGGGGAGCAGTACCCGGCCATGGGCGTAGTTCAGTTGGCCGTCTCGTAGCGCGTCCTTGACGGAATCGGCCAGATCCAGCATGCCCAGGCTGCGGCTGACCGCGGAGGCCGATTTGCCCACCGCCGCGCCGATCGCCTGCTGGGAAAGCCCGCGATCGATCAGGGTCTGATAGCCCTCCGCCTCTTCAATCGGATTCAGGTCGCTGCGTTGCAGGTTTTCGACCAGGCCCAGGGTGGCCGCCTGCTCGTCGCCGACATCCCGAACCAGCGCCGGGATGGTCTCGACGCCGGCCAGTTGCGCCGCTCGCCAGCGCCGCTCGCCGGCAATCAGCTCATAACCATTCGGACCGGGCCGAACCAGAACCGGTTGCAGTACGCCGTGCTCGCGGATGGTGTCGGCCAGTTCGGCGAGCTGGCCGGGATCGAAACGTTTGCGGGCCTGCCAGGGACTGGGGCTGATATCGGTGAGCGGCAGGTCGAGGAACGGACCAGCGGAGAGCGGGCTCAGGGGCGCCGCCGTCTCACCGGCCAGGACCGCCAGATAATCCAGGGTATCGCGGGAGCGTTTGGCCATGGTGGTAACCTCACAGCATATCGTTGAGCACCGACGGGCGGTCGGTGACGGGTGCGTCTGGATGGAGGTCCCACAACGAGCGAATCTGGCTGAGGATGTCGGCATTGACCCGGTCCATCGCCTGCACTGCCCGGGTGAAGGTTTCGCGTGCGCCGCGCGGCTGCTCGATTTCGTAGAGGCCAAGGTGGTCGGTGGCAACCCGCTGGAGTTCGCGGCTGAGCGGCATGTGGTTGGTCAGACACATCCCCCCATAGGCGCTGGCCAGCAGCTTGATCACCCCCCGGGTTTCCGGCGATTGCTCGTCGACCCGGGTCAGCAGCATATTGATACGCTGCACGCCGATACTGTCCCGGTGCCGGCGGATGACATCCCGCAGGATGCGGAAATACTGTACGGACGAGCCCAAACTGTACATGTGGGGTTCGATCGGAATGATCAGCAGATTGGCGGCGGCGATCGCGTTCAGGCTCAGCATCCCCAGCGCCGGCGGCGTATCCACCACGATGACGTCGTAGCGGTCGGCCAGCCGGCGCAGGCCCTGGCGCAGCCGCAGCAGGGGCGAGCCCAGTTGCTGGGTGGTCGCGGCGGGCTCGCGGGCGACCAGCAAGTCGACCCGCTGCAAGGAGAGCGAGGCGGGAATCAGGTCCAGGTTGTCCCAGCAGGTTTTCCGAACGATGCCGTCGATGGCCTCGGGGGTGCCCAGAATCACCCTGCTCAAGTCGTCGTCCTCGCTCAGATCGATGTCCGGCAGGATACCGAAGGCTCCGGTGGCGGTCGCCTGCGGGTCGGCGTCGGCCAGCAGTACCCGGTGGCCTCTGACCGCGAGATACTGAGCGCAGTGGATGGCGTGGGTGGTCTTGGCGACGCCGCCCTTCAGGTTGCTGAAGGTAATGTTGATGGGAGGCGCTGTCTCCGGCCGGGCCGGACGCTCGCCCAGCAGTTCGCGCAGCCGGTTAATGTCGTTGTAGTTGTAAACCCGCTGCTGGATGGCGCCGGCCTGCCGCGTCCGGGGTTGCGGAAAACGTTCCGAGCCCTCCAGCGCGCGGACCCGGGAGATGCTGACGCCCAGCAGTTCGGCGGCGCGCTGGATGGTGAAATCGGGCAGGGTTTTCTGCTGGTGGCCGTGACCCAGATGCTCCAGGATCTTGCGCTGGATTTGCTCGCCGCGACCGGCGGCGGCATCGCAGATTCGGTCGAGATGATCAATCATGTCGGATATGAATGTCAGGTAAGGCGTCGATTCTGGATTGTATAGCTATAAAGATGGGTTGAAGAAGAAATTTGCGTTCGCGTACTGGAGGCTTGGCGATTTGCCGCGCGGCAAATCGGGGCGGCGAAGCAGGTAGCGGCGACGCTCACAGCTTGCCGCCGCAGAACTTGCAAAAGAGGGCGTTGTGATCGTGCCCTTCGGCGGCGCAAACCGGGCAGGCGCGGTTGTCGACCGGTTGGCGGAAGGCGTTGGACATCTCGACCGTGACGATTCCGGTGGGCACCGCGATGATCGCATAGCCCAGGATCATGATGAAGGCGGCCAGGAACTGACCCAGGTCGGTGCGTGGGGCGATGTCGCCGTAACCCACCGTGGTCAGGGTGACGATGGCCCAGTAGATACTGCGTGGGATGCTGGTGAAGCCGTTTTCCTCGCCTTCGATAACGTACATCAGCGAGCCCATGATCACCACCAGCGTCACGACGGTAAAGAGAAAAATGCCGATCTTGCGCCGACTCGCCACCAGCGCCCGGGTCAGTTGTCGGGCTTCCCCCAGATAGGTGACCAGCTTGAGGATTCGGAAAATCCGCAGGATTCTGAGAATTCGGATCACCAGCAGGTAATGGGTTCCGGCGACCAGCAGGCTCAGGTAAGCCGGCAGAATGCTGAGTAGATCGACGATGCCGTAGAAACTGATCGCATAGCGCCAGGGGCGTTGCACGCACAGCAGCCGCAATCCGTACTCGATGGTAAATACCAGGGTGAAAAACCATTCCAGCGCGTGCAAAGTCGTGCTATACGCTGCCCGGAACTCGCCCACGCTGTCGAGCATGACGCAGAAAACGCTCAGCAGAATGAGGACGATCAGGACAATGTCGAAATATTTTCCGGCGGGTGTATTGGCCTCGAAGATGATTTCATGCAGTTTGCTCCGCCATGGGCTGAAAGATTCGTCGCGTGATTCGATGTGCATGGGAAAATTGCCCTACCCGCAAAGTGGAAGCCGGCCGGCCTCGTTGGGTCCCTGCCCGCAAGCTTATTCCATGCCCGACCTCGACAAGCCCTTAACCCGGTCTATCATGGACGGGGACCTTTCGTTCGAAACCGCTTGTTTACCGGAACCGTTGTTATGACCGATCTCATCGTCCATTTCCACAAGCCCGCGGACTGGGCCGATACCGTTCGCATCCACTATTGGGACGCCCAACCGGGTGGCCGGGCCACGAACTGGCCGGGCACGCCGATGGTGGCGCAAGACGAAGGCTGGTTCGCTTACCGGCTCGAAGGTGTAACCGCGATCAAGCTGGTTTTCAACGACAATCAAGGTCGGCAAACCAGCAATCTCTTGCGAGAAGGCAGCGGCTACTACCGGGATGGCCGTTGGTTCGAGGAAAAACCGGCCCCGTTGGCGCCGGTGGTTTCCGCCGAGGCATCGGCGGCCGGCTCCAAACCAACGCCGGCGGCCGTTGCGCCCGAACCCGCCCGTCAGGAGCGCGCCGACGGATTGGGCGATTTTCGTGGGGAGACCATTTATTTTCTGCTCACCACCCGTTTTTACGACGGCGACCCGAGCAACAATTTTTTTTGTCGCGACCGCATCAAGTTCAACCGCGAGACCGGCCAGCCCGAAGACCCGCACTGGCGCGGCGATTTCAAGGGCTTGATCCAGCGGCTCGACTATATCCGCGACCTCGGCTTCACCGCGATCTGGATCACCCCGCCGGTGGAGAATCGCAGCGGCCTCGATTACCACGGTTATCACGCCTATGACTGGACCCGGATCGACCCTCGGCTGGAGTCGCCGGACGCGACCTATCAGGATTTGATCGACGAGGCCCACCAGCGCGGCATCAAGATCATCCAGGACGTGGTGGTCAATCATTCCTGTCAGTACGGCATTCGCGGCAAGGTCCATATCGACCACCTGCCGATCAAATATTACGTGCCCCAGGGTTCCGAGCAGGGCCGCGTCAACCACGGCCCCTACCAGGGCAATCTCGGCAACTACGCCTGGCCGAACCGGGACGACATCGACAATCCGGTCGCGCCCAAGTGGTATCGGGAACGGCACGCCATGGACCCGGAGGGGAAGGTGCCGCTGGTCGATCCCAATAGCGGCGAGACCGTGCCCAAGTCCGGCTACAATCCCGGCCGCTTTTTCGGCATCGATGCCCAAACGCTCGACCCCGAATGGTACATGCAGCACGGCTTCATCTGCGGCGGCGACTGGGAAAGCGCGGCGGTTCAGTTGAAACACATCGCCGGCGATTGCATCAACCTGGCCACCGACCGGCAGAACGTAAAGGATTATCTGATCGGTTCCATCAACCACTATCTCGACATGGGAGTGGACGCGCTGCGTATCGACACCGTCAAACACGTTCCGCGCGACAACCTGCTGGAATACGTCAACGCCTGGAAGGCGCACAAGCCGGGCCTGTTCGTGTTCGGCGAGAATCTGGTCAAGGGTTACGGTTGGGGCGATCTGGGCGGTGGCGACAACGGCCCGTCCTTCATCCGTCCGTGGTGGTACACCCGGCTGGGCCACGACCCGCGCGATCCCAACTCCGGCGGCGATTCCGGCTTTCCACAGCTCGATTTCGGTCTGTTCTCCACCTTCCGCGACAACCTGAGCCGGGGCAGCTATGACGGAGTCGGGCGGGTGCTGGAGATGGACTGGATTTACGGTAACGCCAGCGAACTGGTGACCTTCCTGCAGAACCACGACGTCGGCCCGGACAACGACTTCCGTTTCCGCTTCAAGGGCGAGCAGTGGATGGCGGCGGCGGCCTACAATCTGTTGTGGACCGTGCGCGGGATTCCCTGCCTGTACTACGGCGAAGAAATCGAGTTCATGAAGGGCGCGCCGCAGGACGTGATCGGCAACGACGACACCCTGGATCAGACCGGCCGCGCCTACTTCGGCGACTATCTGACCGACGACCGAATCGGGGAAACCCAGCGCCACCCGCTTTACCAGCACATCAAGCGTCTAAACCAGATTCGCCACGCCGCCCCCGCCTTGCAAAAGGGGGCGATGAGCCATGTCCACGAATGGGGCAGCGGCATGAGCTTCGTCCGCGATCATAACCAGGGAGAAAACTACGTTGTGGTCGGGCTGGCCATCGGCGGCGATCAGGGCATCAGCGTCGGTGGTGTCCGCGACGGCGTCTACCGCGATGCGGTCACCGGCAACGAGATCAACGTCAGCAACGGCAATATTTCCTTCCACGTTCGCGGTAATTCGGCCGGTATTTACGTCCTGAACGGACCCGGCAAGATCGGGGCGGACGGGATGTATCTGCGCTAGCGGGCGGTGCTGTGTTCAAGGGAGAGCGCCAAGGTGAATTGGACCGGTATACCCGCGAATTCGCGGGACACGAAAGATCCATGACCGGCGGTTAAAGAATGGACCCCATTCATACCATCGCCTTGACCATGGGTTCGGCCTGGGCCAGTGGCATCAATCTGTACGCCACCGTGTTCATGCTCGGCTACTTGGGCATGACCGGCGACATCACCCTACCGCCGGAGTTGCAGATTCTCAGCCAACCACTGGTGCTGGGCGCGGCGGCGGTGATGTACTGCATCGAGTTCTTCGCCGACAAGGTGCCCGGCGTGGACACCGGCTGGGATACGCTGCACACCTTCGTCCGCATCCCGGCGGGGGCACTGCTCGCCGCCGGCGCGGTTGGCGACGTCAGCGCGCCGGCGGAGTTTGCGGCGTTGCTGGTCGGCGGCTCCCTGGCCGCCACCAGCCACGCGGCCAAGGCGGGCAGTCGGGTGGTGATCAACGCCTCGCCGGAGCCTTTCACCAACTGGGCGGCGTCCATTACCGAGGATGTGGCGGTAGTCGCCGGCCTGTGGGCCGCCCTGCATTATCCCTGGCTGTTCCTGGCGGCGCTGCTGGTGTTCATCCTACTGATGATCTGGCTACTGCCCAAGTTGTGGCGAGCCATCGTCAAGGTGTTCTCCTTCATCGGCCGCCTGTTTGGTGGGGGGCGGAGTGATGGTGGCCAAGGCGGTGGAGGAAGTGGGGGCGGAATGGGATCTGGCCGTTAAGCCAGCTTCGGCGGTAATACGCCCCCTCTCCCTGTGGGAGAGGGTCTGCGGGTGAGGGTTGTTTTTCAACGGCAGTTCCCCGAGGCGATACGAACCCGCCTCTAAGCGTTCACACCTCTCTCATTTCCACCAGAACCAGCGGCGGCCGGGTTTCGGTGAGTTTTCCAGCACCGCCCGCACCCGCCGCAGCCAGGCGATCAGCCTATTTTTCACCGCGACCGGCTCCATCCGGCCATCCGCCAGCATCCGTTCGAGCAGTCGGCCCTGCTCGACCAGCTTGACGGCGGTTTTGCCTAGCGCTTCCAGTGCTTGCAGCGCATCGCGTAACGCGGCCAGCCACTCCGCTGGATCGGGTGTTGGCGCGTTCAAGCTGGTTTCCAATCGGCTGAACCAGGGCGGCGGGGAGGATATCGACTCCGGTGGCCGCGCCGTTGCGCGTTTTTGCAGGCGCTCGAAGAAACGCTGGGTCGGCTGTGGGGCGCTCGAAGAGGCTGCTGGATAGTCGCTGGGCTCCTGGAGCAGGAAATCGAGACCGCGACCGCGGGTACTCCAATCGTCGAGATCGGCCTTCTCCGACAGGTAATCGGCTGGCGCCGCTTTTATGCAGGCAAATCCGGCCATGGCCATCGGTGGCGCCGCCGCGCCCGCAACCATCGGCATATCCCATCCCGCGGGCGATTCCACCGCCTGGACGACCGGGTGAATCTCCCCACCCGGATTGACCGTTTCGCCATGATCCACAGCCACGAAGGCGGTGAAACGGCACAACACGCCGTATTTGAGCGAAAACGCGGTGATGGCGTCCGCCAGCGAGGGATTGCGCTGCTGGCTGGCGGCGAAGCGGTGCTCCAGATCGAGCACTCGCGCCCGCGCCCAGCTCGTGCGCACCGCGTTGTCCGCGGTTTCCACCGGCGCAAGGGTCTGCTGAAATGCTTGTCCGTCGGCGGTGCGGCCGCTGACGGTCGCCCGCGCCGGCGGATCGCCCGGCCAGCGCCCGGCCAGCCGCAGCGGCACGCCGGGAAACAGGTCGGCGACTTCGGGCGTGGCCTCCACCAGCGCCGGGGTCAGCCGCAGGTCGGTGAGCAGCGGCGCGCCCAGCCGACGATGCACGGCGCGCAGCACCTCGTCCAGCCGGTCTTCCGATTCGACCAGTTCGAACCAGCCGCTGCCGTAGCCGGCCAGCCGCTCCAACAGCGAGGCGTTAACCGCCCGGTCGATGCCGACGGAGACGATCCGGCAACTCTTGGCGTGCTGCTTGACTTGACGCAACAGTTGGTCCTCGTTGCCGACTTGACCGTCGGTCACGAACAGCAAAATTCGCTCCCGGTCGGGCTCGGCCGGAGTGGGGAAGTACTGGAGCGCCCGGCTCAACGCGCGGGCGATCTCGGTGCCGCCGCGCGCTTCGACCCGCGCCAGGAATTCCACCGTCCGAAACCGGTGGCGGTCGCTGGCGGCGATCAGCCGGCCGGCGCTGGGCGCGGGTTCCTCGATCTGGTCGTCGAACAGGATCAGGCCGAAACGATCCCGTTCGGTCAGAGTGTCGATCAGCCGTGCCGCCGCCCGTCGCGCCGCCGCCATCTTCCAGCCCTGCATCGAGCCGGAGCGGTCGAGCACCACCACCACATCGCGCGGGCGGAGGGTGGCCGGAGGAGTGGCCGGTGGCGCCAGGGTGAGCAGGGCGATGGTTTCGCCGGCGGTTGAATCCCGATAGACGCTCAGGCCGCTGGCCAGACCCACGGCGCTGTCGGCCGTCTCGTCGGTTGCCCCGAGGCGGAAGCGCAGGATCACATCCCGGTCCAGTCGCTCCGTGCCCGGTGCCAGTTCGATGACGCGCAAACCCGCCGCCGTCTGGCCGAGTCGCAGGGCATGCAGGCTGGCGCGCAGGTCGCGCAGCGGCAGGCCGGCGGGGTCCAGTTCCAAGCGGAAGCCGAGATGCACCGGATTGGGTTGTCCGGGCAGCAGGACCGGTGGGCTGATGCGGCTGGCGTCGGGCACCGCGTCGGTGTCCGGCGCGACGCCCGATCCCACGCCGACGCCGTCCAGCGGAATGCCGGGAATGTAGCGTGGCGCGACCACCAGCGGAAAACGGAAGGTGGCCTCGCCGTCGGCGAAGGCCAGCGGCCCCGCCAGTTCCAGCTCCACGCCGACCGCCTCGCCCGGCGGGATGTTGCCGGCGCGGATGGTGAACACTTCGGGTCGCTCTTCTTCGGCGATGGCGGCGCGATGACCCTGGCGGATGGCCTGGTCGTACTCTTCCCGCGCCGCGCCGCGCTCTTTCAGTACCCCTTCGATCACGCGCTCCCCGACGTGTAGGCGAAACCGGGTCACGCCGGCCCGCGCCGGCAGAGGAAAAATGTAGGTGGCTTCCAGCGGCTCGGCATGGGCGTTGACGAAAGTCTGCGCCACCGTCAGTCGGTACAGCAGCCCGGTGATGCGCCCCTCCACCGCCAGCCGCCGCAGCGGCAAACCGCCGCGCACCGTGTTCAGGCTGCCGAATCCAGCCTCTTCGTCCTCGTCTTCGCGCCAGACCGGCGTTTCGTCCAGAACCGTCATCGTCTCAATCAGGGTCATCGGAATTCTCCTCGGGAGCATGGGCGACCGTCCGCAGGGCCGTGCTCAGGATTCGGAGCGCGTCATCCAGCCGGTGGTCGGACTTGGGATAGCGTCGGCGGTCGAGCAGCAGCCGGGCGCCGGGCGCCAGGCTGATCTCCAGTAGTTCCGCCGCTGGCAAGACCGGTCTTGCCGGGGTGACGGCAAGCGACGCGGTGCTGGAAGCAGCGCTGGGTGACCGCTCCCAGAACCGTCCGCCGGCCGGCGCTGGTTCCGCCACGCCCCCGGTCGGCGGTTTTTCGGTGGTGGGTGTCCGCGCCTCGCCCGCCGGTCGCGTCGGCCAGTCCGGCGGCAGGCCGATCAGCGCCGCCAACCTGGCATCCGTTTGTCCCGCCAGTTCTTCCTGCACGGTTTGCAGGCTCAGGCCGCGCGCTTGCAGGGTTTTAATCGCCAGCAGTTGCAGCAGGTGACGATCGCGGTAATACGCCGTGCGCCCTCGCAGTTCCGCCGGCCGATCCAGCAACCCCAGCGTGGTGTAGTAGCGCACCAGCCGCTCGTTGGGTTGCCAGCGCACCCGCTTCGACGGGCCGGTTTCCTCGGGCAGCAGCGCCAGCAACCGCCGGCTGCGCTGCACCAGTTCATCAAGACGCCATAAGGATTCGTTCATGGGATTCACAGGTAATTGCAACACTGACATATAACAGTGTAGGTATAAAGGCAATCGTTTACAAGGGCCGATTCGCTGCTACCGGTTCAGGTTGCGCCGCTTCGAAAAAATCGGGAAATCCACCGCCGGGTTCAGTTGCGGTCAGGCGGCCGATTCTTCG
The DNA here is from genome assembly GCA_963695105.1 of uncultured Gammaproteobacteria bacterium. GTDB lineage: Bacteria > Pseudomonadota > Gammaproteobacteria > Competibacterales > Competibacteraceae > Competibacter. The sequence goes on from CAVOGC010000007.1 coordinate 27,058, forward strand.
CCATGACGGGCTCCAGCCGACCGTCCGCCAGTTTCCATTCGATCCATTGGCCCCGCCCGGCGCGGATGGAGTGCTGGTTTCGTGCTCTCCGGGAACTCCACAGGCAAAGCAATATCCATGTAGGACCTTTTTGCCGTGCCATAATGCCTCGATTAACCTCTCGAAATTCCTGGACCCGATCCATTCCGATGAGCGATTCCGTCGCCCCGCATTCGACCCCCGCCGCCGGCTCCAGTTATTTATGGGTCGCGCTGGCGCCGCTGGCGGGTTTCCTTGCCCTGATCTGGGGGTTGGCGAACCACCCGCTGCCCTGGGTGGTCAAGCTGGCCTGGGCGCCCAGCCTCGGGGTGGAGTTCGCGCTCCATATCGATGGGTTGTCGGCCCAGTTTCTCGCGCTCATCACCGGCATCGGCACGCTGGTCTTCGTCTATGCCAGTGGCTATCTGGCGCACGAACCGCGCCGGGGTCGCCTGTTCCTGATCCTGACTCTGTTCATGCTGGCGATGGCGGGCGCGGTCAGCGCCGACCATCTGCTGGTGCTGTTTCTGTTCTGGGAGATGACCAGCGTGACCTCGTTTCTGCTGGTGGGTTTCCATCACGAGAACGAACAGGCCCGCAACTCGGCGCGGCAGGCGCTGCTGGTCACCCTGGGTGGCGGGTTGGCCCTGCTGGCGGCGATCCTGCTGCTGAGCGAAATGGCCGGGAGCTATTCGCTGCGGGCCATTGTCGCCCAGGGAACGGCGCTGGCCGACGACCCGCGCCTGCCCGCCGCCCTGATCCTGCTGATGCTGGGCTGTTTCACCAAGTCGGCCCAGTTCCCGTTTCACTTCTGGCTGCCCAACGCCATGTCCGCGCCCACCCCGGTGAGCGCCTACCTGCACTCCTCGACCCTGGTCAAGCTGGGCATTTACCTGTTGGCCCGGCTGGACCCGGCCTTCAACGACCTGCTGCTGTGGGAAGCCGCGCTGTTGGGTACCGGCACGCTGACGGCGGTCTGGGGCGCGGTGCTGGCCCTGCGGGAACGGGATCTCAAGCGTATTCTGGCCTGGTCCACGGTTTCGGCCCTGGGCACGCTCACCCTGCTGATCGGCCTGCCCAATCCGGGAGCCGCCCTGGCGATGGTCGCCTTTCTGTTCGCTCACGCCCTGTACAAGGCGCCGCTGTTCATGGTCGCCGGCAACATCGACCACGCCACCGGCACCCGGATCATCGATCATCTCATGGGTCTGTGGCGCGTGATGCCCTGGACCATGGCCGCGGCGGTGCTGGCCGGCCTGTCCATGGCCGGCCTGCCGCTGTCCTTCGGCTTTGTGGCCAAGGATCTGATCACCGTGGCCAAAAGCGATGCCGGCGTACTCGACCTGGTGAGTTACGCCACCCTGTTCGTCAACGCCATCGCGGCGGCGGTGGCCGGGGTGGCTACCGTGCGGGCGTTCGGCGGCCCGCTGGAATGGCCGAAGGGCCAGATTCACGAGGCGCCCTGGCGCATGGTGCTGCCGCCGCTGCTGATCACCCTGGTGGGGATCGAGTTCGAGTTTCTGCCGCAAGTGGCCGACCCGCTGTTGGCCCAGGCCGCCGCCGTGATCTCCCCGGAACTGGGCCAGGTGGATGTGGAACTGTCCTACCAGTTCGGCACCGCCCTCACGGCCACCGAGATCGCCCTGCTGACCGGCCTGTTCCTGTTCCTGACCTGGGACTGGTTGCATCGCCTGCTGGAACAGGTGCGCTGGCTGGACCGGATCGGACCGTCGGCCCTTTACGAACGGGTCCTGAAAGCGCTGGTCCGCCTGGCCGCCGGGCAGACGCGGACCCTGCAGCACGGCCGGCTGGCCGGCTACCTGCGCCAGACTTTGGCCGGCCTGCTGGTCCTGGCGGCCGGCGCCGGACTGATCGGCGCGCTGGCGGGAGCGGGGGCCTCGCCGCCGGTCAGTCTGGAGGCGGATTTCCGGCGGGCGCTGGTCTGGGACTGGCCGGCGCCGGGTCCGGCCTGGCTGGTGGCCGCCGTTCTGATGTTCGCCGGCGCGGCGGCCAGCGTCGCTCTGCGCAACCGCATGGCGCTGCTGATGGCCAGCGGTTTGGTGGGTTACGGCAGCGCCGTTCTGTTCCTGTTCGCCGGCGCGCCGGATCTGGCCTTTACCCAGTTCGCGGTGGAAACCGCGCTGGTGGTGGTGGCCGCCGCCCTGCTGCCGCGTTTCGGACCGCCGCCGGCGTTGGCGGACGAGCCCTGGCTGCGCAATGCCCTGCTGGCGGCGGCCAGCGGCACGGGCGTTTTCGTCCTGCTGGCCATCATGCTGGCGCTGCCCGCCGACCCGACTCTGGCCGACTGGTTCGGCGCGGCCAGCCTGCCACAGGCCCACGGCCATAACGTCACCAACGTCATCATCGTCGATTTTCGTGCCCTGGACACGCTGGGCGAGATTGCCGTGGTGGCTTTCTCCCTGCTTGCCGCCGCGCCGTTGCTGGGCGCGCTGATCCGTCGGCGGGAAAATCGCTCATGAGTCCGCGCGCCCTGATGCTGGAGCGGGCCGCCCGCCCGCTCTACTGGGCGATGTTGGCCCTGGCGGTCTGGATTTTACTGCGGGGCCACAACGCGCCCGGCGGCGGCTTCATCGGCGGTCTGACCGCCGTGGCCGCCACCGCCGCCCGCGCCATCGTGCTCGGCGAGCCCGAGGCGCGGCGGTGGCTGCCGCTGGCTCCGCCGACGCTGGCGGTGCTGGGCGTCGGCCTGGCGCTGGCCAGCGGCCTGCCGGCGCTGGCGCTGGATCGACCCTTTCTGACCCATCTGTGGCTGACCTTGCCGCTGGGCTTCACCGAGTTGCCGTTGTCCACGGTGCTGCTGTTCGACGCCGGCGTGTTCCTGGCGGTGTGGGGAGCGCTGTCCGGTTACGTGCTCGCCCTGCTGCATGGCGCTGAACCCAATCCGGGAGACCCGCCATGAGCCTGCTGTTGGCCCTGACTATCGCTTTCATCGTGGCCGCCGGCGTTTACCTTGCCCTGTCGCGCGACCTGTTCCGTTGCATCGTTGGCCTGGCGGTGCTGGGCAGCGCGGTAAACCTGATCGTGTTCGCCGCCGGCCGCTTCGGTCCCTCGCAGCCACCGATCATCGCGGCGGGCGCCCGGCAACTGGCGGCCGACGCCGCCAATCCACTGCCCCAGGCGCTGGTGTTGACCGCCATCGTCATCGGCTTTGCGCTGTTGTGCTTTTCCCTGGTGCTGGGGGCGCGGCTGGGCGTTCAGGCCGGCGACGACACCGACCGGCTGCGGCAGGCCGAGCCGCCGCCGTCCGATCCGGTCAAGCCGCCGGTGCTGGACTGAGCCATGCTGCTGCTCACGCCCCTGCTGATCCCTTTGGCCACCGCCCTGCTGGCGGCGCTGCTGTACCGCCGCGAGACGGCCCGGCGGGCGGTCAGCCTGACCGGCGCGTTGCTGCTGCTGCCGGCCAGCCTGCTGCTGCTGCTCGAAGTCGAGCGAAGCGGTCGCCTGTCGCTGGCCATGGGTGGTTGGCCGCTGCCCTACGCCATCGAATTCGCCGCCGACCGGCTGAGCGCGGCGATGGTCCTGATTACCGCCGTGCTGGGCGCCGCCGTGCTGCTCTACCAGACCAGCCGCGCCGACCCCGCGCCCGAAACCCCGATCCTGCATCCACTGATCCACGGCCTGCTGGCGGCGGTGGGCGCGGCTTTCGTCACGGCCGATCTGTTCAATCTCTACGTCTGGTTCGAACTGATGCTGATCGCCGCCCTGGGGCTGCTGGTTCACGGCGGCGGGCCGCGCCAGTTGGACGCCGCCTTTAAATATCTGGCGCTGAACCTGGTCGGCACTTTGTTGTTTCTGGCGGCGGTCGCCTTCATCTACGGCGCCACCGGCCAGCTCAATTTCACGGCTCTGGCTGAAGCCGCCCGGCGTCCGGAACTGGCGGCGGCGCTGCCGGTTTACGTTGCCCTGCTGACCCTGGCCTTCCTGCTCAAGGCCGGCGCCTTTCCGCTGTTCGCCTGGCTGCCGGCCAGCTATCACACCCTGCCGGCGCCGCTGCTGGCCCTGTTCGGCGGGCTGCTGACCAAGGTCGGGATCTACGCGCTGCTGCGCCTGCTCGGCGGAGTCTTCGACGCTTCGCCCGCCCTGCTGTACGAAGCGCTGGGCTGGGTTGCGTTGTTGACCATGGTCACCGGCGTGCTGGGCGCGGCCTATCACTGGGATTTGCGCCGCATTCTGGCCTTCCACATTGTCAGCCAGATCGGCTACCTGTTGCTGGGCATCGCCCTGGCCAGCCCGGCCGGCGCGGCCGGCACCCTGTTTTTCACCTTGCACAACATTCTGGCCAAAACCGGTCTGTTCCTGATCGCCGGCCTGGTCTGGGCGCTGGCCGGCCACTACGACCTGCGCCGGGTCGGCGGTTTGTACGAGGCGCGGCCCGGACTGGCCGTTCTGTTCCTGATCGCCGCCTTTTCCCTGGTGGGCGTGCCGCCTTCCTCGGGGTTCTGGGGCAAGTTCCTGCTGGTGCGGGAGACCTTCGCCCAGGAACGCTGGCTGTGGGGCGGGATCGCGCTGGCGGTGGGTCTGCTGACGCTCTATTCCATGGCCAAGATTTGGCTGGAGGCGTTCTGGAAACCGCACCCGGAAGGCCGGGCGATCGCGCCGGTCGCCGGTCTCGGACCCGCCTATCTGGCCGTGATCCTGCTGGTCGCGCTCATGCTGGCCATGGGGCTGATGCCGGAGCCGTTCCTGCGTTACGCCGCCGCCGCCGCCGCCGGCCTGAGCGGAGGAGGCATCGCGCCATGACCAAACCGCTGGCCCTGACGCTGTTGTTGGTGCGTTTTTTGATCGAGGTCGTGTTGTCCGGCTGGGTGACCGCGCGGCTGATTATCGGCGGTGGCGAGATCCGGCCGGGTTTCACCCGCCTGAGCTATGGCGAACTGAGCGAGACCGGCGCGGTGGTGCTGGGACTATTGATCACCTTGACGCCCGGCACCACCACGGTGGATATCGACCCCGCGCGGCGGGAGTTGCTGTTACATCTGCTGGATACTACCCAGACCGAGGAAACGCTGGCGACGATCCACCGTCATTTCGAGCGGTATGTACGGGTCCTGTTTGGAGAGCGGTCATGAATCCGATCCATGTCTGCATATTGCTGGCCGGTCTGGCCGCCCTGTTGGGTTTCCACCGTCTGCTGAAGGGTCCCACGCAGGCCGACCGGGTGGTGGCGCTGGATCTGCTGTTCGCCGTGGCGGTGCTGCTGTGCGTGGCCGCCGCCTTGGTCACGGGCCGGACGGCGTTTCTGGATGTCTCCATCGGCCTGGCCCTGGTGGGCTTCGTCGGCACTCTGGCCTGGGCGCGGCTCATCGACCGGCAATCCGCCGCAAGCGGGGACGAGCCGTGAGCGCCGCCGGTTTGGCCCTGTGTCTGCTCGGCGCGGTCATCCTGCTGATCGCCGCCTGGGGTCTGGTGCGGCTGCCCGACGCCCTGTCCCGCCAGCACGCCGCCACCAAGGCCGGCACCCTGGCGCTGCTGGCGTTCGCCCTGGGCGCCGGTCTGATCATGCCCGATCCGGCCTGGATCGGGCGACTGGCGGCGCTGGTGCTGCTGCTCCTGCTGACCCTGCCGCTCGCCTCTCACGCCCTGGCGCGGGCGGCGTTGCGCGAACGGGCGGCGACGGACGCGAAGCCGGTCCAGCGGAAGTAGAACCGGTTTTCCGCCGGCTGGGCCGCTCTGACTATACTAGGGCGGAAGCGCCAACCGCCCGACCCTCCGGCGCGGTGGCGGCCCCGCGAGGAAAACCACCATGCGCACCGGCTCCCTGCCCGCTCGACAATTCTGGCTTCCCCTGCTCGTCCTGCTGCTCGGGTTGTACGCCGCCACCGCCCGGGCGGCGTCCATTCCTCCGGAGGTGCTGACCCAGATTCCGGCCTCCTTGCAGCCGTGGATGGACTGGGTGCTGTCGGATTCGCCGAACCGGCGCTGCCCGGTGTACTACAACCAGACGGATCGCTACCAGTGCGTCTGGCTGTCGGCGCTGAGCCTCAACCTCGACGCCCGGGGCGGCGAATTCCGCCAAAAGGCGTACAACGACACCGATGGCTGGCTGACCCTGCCCGGCAACCGGGGCTACTGGCCGCAGGACGTGCGCCTGGACGGCGCACTGGTACCGGTGCTGGAACGGGAAGGGCATCCAGCATTGAAGGCGCCGCCCGGCGAGCACGAGTTGACCGGGCGGTTCTATTGGAGCGCGCTGCCCGACTCGATCCGCGTGCCTCCGGGCAACGCGCTGCTCGACCTGCGCGTCAACGGCCAACCGGTGCCGGTGTTTCGGCTGGAGGACGAAGGCGTGCTGCGGCTGCGCCAGCAACCGGCCGAACCGGCGCAACAGGATACGCTCGACCTGCATATATTCCGTTTGCTGACCGACGGGATTCCCTTCACGGTTGCAACCCGGCTGGATTTGCGCGTCTCGGGTCAAGCCCGCGAGGAATTACTCGGTCCCGTGTTGCCGCCGGATTTTCTGCCGTTGGCCCTGGATAGCCCATTGCCCGCCCGGCTGGAAGCCGATGGCCGGTTGCGGGTGCAACTGCGGCCGGGGAACTGGACCCTGACGCTGAGCGCCCGCCATCGCGGACCGTTGGACGCGCTGGCGCTGCCCGCCGTTCCGGCGCCCTGGCCCCAACAGGAGATCTGGAGTTTCCAGGCGCAAAACACCCTGCGACAGGTCCAGGTGGAAGGCGCGGCGGCGCTCGATCCGGCGCAGACCAATTTGCCCGAAAGCTGGCGGCAATGGCCGGCCTGGTTGCTGCAACCCGGCGAGGCGCTGCAATTCCAGGTCCGCCAGCGCGGCGAAGCCGAACCGGCGCCGGCGCGGCTGAACCTGGAGCGCACGCTCTGGCTCGACTTTGCCGGTAGCGGTTACACCGTGCGCGACCGGTTGAGCGGCAGCCTCGACCACACGCGCCTGGACGCCGACCCCACGCTGCAACTCGGCCGGGTGGAAATCGGCGGCGAGGACCAGTTCATCACCCGGCTGCCGGGTTCGGACGCGGCCGGCGTGGAGATACGGCAACTGAACGATCTGCAACTGGTCGCCGACAGTCGGCTGGAGCCGGCCGACATCGAAAAACTGCCGGCGGTCGGCTGGCGCATGGCCCCACAACGAATCGACGCTACGCTCAACCTGCCGCCGGGCTGGCGGCTGCTGGCGGCGGACGGCCCCGACAGCGCCGGCAATGCCTGGCTGTATTCGTGGAACCTGCTCGATCTGTTCATCGTCCTGGTGGTCGCGCTCGGCTTCGCCAAGCTGTGGGGCTGGCCATGGGGGCTGGTGGCGCTGGCCGGCATGGCGCTGAGCTATCACGAACCCAATGCGCCGCTGTACGTCTGGCTGAACGTGCTGGCCGCCACCGCCCTGCTGCGGGTGCTGCCGCCGGGACGCTTGCGGAGTCTGATTAAGGGCTATCGCGGGCTGGCGCTGCTGGCGCTGCTGGTTATCGGCGCGCTGTTCGCCGTCCAGCAGGTGCGCGGCGCCCTGTACCCGCAACTGGAGCCGTTCGCGCCCGGCGCGGCCCTGTCCCTGTCCGCCTCGCCGGCCAGCGCGCCACCGGTCGCCTCGCTGGAGGAAGCGCCGGCCTATAACCGGCTCCGGTCGTCGCCGAAGAGCCCGCAACCACAGATCCAGAACAAGCTGTCGCAGAGGCTCCAGCAGCAATACACCGCGGACATCAAGGTGCAGACCGGCCCCGGCGTGCCCGACTGGCGCTGGCAGCGGGCCACCCTGCGCTGGAGCGGGCCGGTGGCGGCGGACGAGCAACTCCGGTTGTGGTTGTTGCCGCCCTGGGGTACGCGGGCGCTGCTGCTGCTGGGCCTGGCCCTGCTGCTGGCGATGGGCGCGCGGGCTTGGATCGCGGGCCGGCGAACCGTCCCTCCGGTCGCGCCGCCTGCTGTTGACGAAGCGGGGAAGGGTGCGTCTTCACCGCCGGGCGCGGGCGCCGTCGCGGCGGCATCGGCGCTGCTGGCGATTGTGCTCACGGTCGTTACGCCGCCAGTCCAAGCGCAGGAGTATCCCCCGCCGGAAATACTCAAGCAGTTGCGCGAGCGCCTGACCCAGCCGCCGGATTGTCAGCGTTGCGGCGATCTGGCGGCGCTGGCGCTGACCATCAGAAACAACGAGCTGCAACTGCGCCTGTCGCTGCAAGCTCAAACCGATACCGCCGTGCCGCTGCCGCTGCCGCGCGAGGGGCTGATCGTGCGCGCCATCGATCTGGACGGACAGCCGGCAACCCTGTTTCGCGGTCCTGACCAGTTGCTATGGCTGCGGCTGCCGCCGGGCCTGCACGCCGCGACCGTGGCCGCCGCCGTGCCGCCGGAGGTCGCCACCCTGCAACTGCCGTTGCCGCTGCCGCCGGGCCGGCTGGAACTCAACGCCAGCGGCTGGAAAGTGGAAGGCTACGTCGAGGGTCGCGCCGACCCGCAACTGCAACTGACCCGCCCGCGCCAGGACGCCGCCGCGCCGTTGCAAGCCGGGATGATGCCGCCGTTCGTCCAGGTCGAGCGCGATATCGTGCTCGATGTGGACTGGCGGGTGCTGACCCGGGTGCGGCGATTGAGTCAGGCCGATCAGGCGATGGTGCTGGAAATCCCCCTGTTGCCCGGAGAACACGTCACCACGCCCGACATCCGGGTGCGGGACGACCGGGTACTGCTCAACCTGCCGCCGGAGCAAACCGAAATCGCCTGGGCCGCGACCTTGAATCGCGCCGACGAACTGACTCTCCAGGCAGCGGACCGCGAGGATCTGGTGGAAGTCTGGCAACTGCACGCCAGCCCGCTTTGGCATGTGCAAAGCGCCGGCATTCCGCTGGTGCGGCGGATCGACCCCGCTGGACAATGGGCGCCGGAATGGCGGCCCTGGCCGGGCGAACAGGTCACCCTGACCGTCGGTCGACCGGAAGGAGCGCCCGGCGGCACCGTGACCATCGACCGCAGTCAGTTGCGGCTGAGTCCCGGTCGGCGCTTGAGCGAAGCGACCCTGGATTTGTCCATTCGGACCAGTCGCGGCGGCGATCATGCGCTGACGCTGCCGCCGGGCGCGACGCTCACCGCCGCCCGCATCAACGATGTCGTCCAGCCGTTGCGACAGCAGGATCGACGGGTGGTGCTGCCGCTGGCGCCCGGCGTGCAGCGGGTGGTGTTGAACTGGCGCGAGGAACGGGATTTCGGCGCCCGTCACACCACGCCCGAGGTGGATCTGGGAAGTCCCAGCGTCAACGGCAGCCTGAGCCTGAACCTGCCGCGCGATCGCTGGCTGTTATGGGCCAACGGGCCGGTCATGGGACCGGCCGTGCTGTTCTGGGGCGTGCTGGCGGTCATCCTGCTCGGCGCCGTCGTGTTGGGGCGGATGGGCGGCACGCCGCTGCGGGCTCATCACTGGTTTCTGCTCGGCGTCGGTCTCAGTCAGAGTCACATCGCGGCGATCCTGCTGGTGGCGGGCTGGCTGTTGCTGCTGGGGCGGCGCAGGGCGCTGGCCGACCGGGAGATCGGCGCTTTCCGTTTCGACCTGCTGCAACTGGCGCTGGCCGGGTTGACGCTGGCGGCGCTGGCGGCGCTGCTTGGGGCGATCGAGCAGGGCTTGCTGGGATCGCCCGAAATGCAGGTGGCCGGAAACGGGTCCAGCGCCTGGCAATTGAACTGGTATCAGGACCGGATCGCCGGGCCATTGCCGACTGCCTCGGTGGTGTCCGTCCCCCTGTTGCTGTATCGCGGTCTGATGCTGGCCTGGGCGCTGTGGCTGGCTTTCGCCCTGCTCAAGTGGCTGGGCTGGGGCTGGCAGTGCTTCAGCGCCGGGGGGCTGTGGCGGCGATTGCGCCGGAGCAAGGCGGCGGTTGACAGTAAATCATAAGCATCCTCCCGATTCTGCCATTGGCCCGCTACCGGTTGAGCTTCCGCGCATCCGTGGACTTACGGTTGCCGGCCTACGCCGGGTCCGCCTGGCGCGGCGCCTTCGGCCACGCGCTCAAGCGTTTGGTGTGCGTCACCCGGGAACCGGCCTGTCCGCCCTGCCTGCTCTACCGTTCCTGTATTTACCCCTACCTGTTCGAGACTCCGCCCGATCCCGGTGTCGGCAAGCTGACCCAGTATCCCGCCGCGCCTCATCCCTACCTGCTGATTCCCGACGATCGCGGCGGTCGGGTGGCGCGCAGCGCCGGGGTGGTTCGAAACGACTCAGAGAGGAACGCTATATCCCCGCCGCTCAGAATTGTTCCCAGCGCCGGCGCTGGCGTCGCCAGGGAAGGTTGGGAATGATCAGCCCCAACAGCAGCCCTCCAAAACCGACACCCGCACCGGCCATAAACCAGTCGCGTTGGGATTCCTTGCGCAGCGAAGCATTTTCCCGTTCGAGGTGGGTGACCTGTTCGCGGGCCAGCGCGGTCTCCTGTTGCAGATTACGGTTTTCCTGTTCGATGGCCAGGGTTTGCGAGGCGGAATGGCGGATTTCCGCCAGTTCCTCGCCGCAACGGGTCAGCTCGGCCCGACTGGTTTCCAGCGCCCCGACCTCACCCCGCAAGCCGCGATTCTCTTCCTCCAGCGTAGCGACGCGCGCTTCGAGTTGCGTCACCCGTTCGCGGGGGGCGGGCTGATCCATCAAATAGCGGGTCAGTATCCAGCCGACGGCGTCCTCGGGAGTTCTGACTTTGGTGTAGCCTTCGGCACTGGTTTCCAGAATCTGCAGCGGCGTACCGCTGGGCGCCATGTACAGGATCTTGTACTGGGTGGAAGTACCGCGTCGGATCGGGATGGTGCAGGAATCGGTCACGTAACCGATTTCAGCATGGGCGGGACCTGCCAGCGCGCCGGCTATCAAGAGGGGAAACAATGGCGACAATCGCTTCATGCGGGCTCCGTGGTCGGGCGGCAAATATGCGGCGGATTCATTAACTCAGGGCTTTCGCTTCATCTGTTCGCCCTGAGCTTGTCGAAGGGTGGTTTATCGATAAAGAACGGGGTTCGACCGTTCGACCGTTCGACCGTTCGACAGGCTCAGGGCGAACGGTTTATCCCGATACGGTTCTTAACCCGAAGCGAAAGACCTGTAACTTTAAATGCGCCGGGTCGGGCTGCCAACCCCCACGCATCGGGACCGGCCTCCCGATTGCGCCCGATCGGCCGCCGACATGCGACCGCGAGCCGCCCGCCGACTCGACCGCTCAGGTTGACATCAACCGCGAACTCCCCTTGAATTGGCGCTGATCGCCCGTCCAGCCCCACCCGCGTTTGCAGCCTTTCCAACCCGCCAACCGGTTGCCGGATCGAGATCCGCCAGCCGTCCAAATTAAAAGCACAACATGAAAAAATGCTTGTTTCTGCTCGTATTCCTCGCCGCCTCGCCCGCATGGGCCGGCATCCCCGCCACGCCGGTCATGACGCTGTATCGGTTCAACGGCAAGCTCGAAATTCCCTATTACGAAATCAATGCCTTTCGCCGGTCCGGCCCCTCTTCGCCGGCCGGCTTCCTGACGCAAGGCACGTCTCTGATTCCCTGCCTGGTGGTGCGAGACGGCAGCCCGCTCACCGACCGCAACGGCACGCCGTATGTGGGGTTTCAAATCGTGGTGAATTCGCGCACGGCCACGCCGGCCTCGACCGAACAATTCAGAGCCGCGCTGCGGCAGCGCCAAGCCGCCATGGTGGCCAACCACCATTGCAACGCCAGCGTCCGCCATGTGATCAGCATCCGTGGTCTGTATGCGCTCGAAAAAGCGCCGTTTTTCGACCCCCCGCGCTCGGCCAGAGGTAGCGCGGCCATTCCCGCGTCCGGTGGCGAGCTGGACCAAATCGTGCGCGCCTTTCACCATTCCTCCCAATGCGAGGCGGCCAACCGCCGCCTGATCGGGCGGCGTGCTTCCTTGCAAAACGCCTGGAACTCTTTCATTCGCACCCACCGGAACCGCTGGTCCGAGCAATCCATGCAGCAGGCCAAGCATCTGGACTACACGATGCGCACCGCGATCTTCGAGGGACATCTCGACCGGGGATGCAACGCCTATGGCGCCTGCGAGCGCAATATCATCGCCCTGTCGATTCGCAACCGGGGGCGGGAAGGCTGTTCCGGCCATCAGGGCTGCCGGTTTTCGGGAGATTTTCAGGGCGTGGCCAGCCGGGTTTCCCAATACAATATTTGGGATGAGTACCTGACCCAGGTTTCCGGTCTGACCTCGTGTTTTCTGCGATCTGACCTGGGCGGGAACCAATCAGCCGCGGGCGGCGGTCATAACATGCGGTATTACCACAAGCTGCAAGGCATGTACGCGCAGAACCTGGATTCGATGCAACGGATTTTGTTCGGCGGCGATGGGGACCTGCGGGAAATCTTTCCCAACGTCTCCGTGGGGGAGATAAAAAGCCTGCGCCACTACTATCACGCGCCGGCGATGGGTAAATGCTTTCCCAATCATGATCGAGTCGAATACATCACCGGAGCGGTGGCCGGCAAGGGACAGGACTTCGCGCTGATCGCCAACACCCGGATTCGGGTCGACCAGCCGACGGGCGGCGGGTACTTTTTTCGGGATTTCGTGTTCCAGGAAGACGAGGACAGGGATGTGGTGCGGATCGTCGATCGCTATCCCGGCTTCGTCATCGACGGGCGAAAAGTGTCGCTGCGGGCGGCGAGTCGCTGCGCGCCCTACGGCATTCCGCGCGGCTGCCGGTTCGGCGCCGTCGGACGCTATCGAAAAACGCCCTCCTGGCTGCACGCGGGCCGACCGCTGGCGCTCACCTGCCGCGTCCGCGACCGGGGCGAGCAATGTCAGGGCGGCGGTGAAACGCGGGCGGTCACCGTGGGCGGCGTCTGCGATACTCAGATGCGGCCGGTCGCCGGCGTGCGCTAGAAACCCCAGGTTCCGGCATTCCAAGACCACTTTCCCCGACCCAAGGGACGTCCACAACGCTGAGGTAAGACCCGGATGCAGCCACAGACCATTCCCGAATCCAACTATCTGATGCGGATGGCCGACGGGACCATCAAGCAGGTCAATCCGTTCACCGGCACGGAAGTGTGGACCGTGCCCGGTCGCGGCAACCGGCCGCTGGGGGTGAGTCAGCCCAACCCGGCGCACCTCGACCCCAACCGGCACGAAGCCCACTGTGCGTTCTGCGCCCGGCGCTATCTGGAAACTCCGCCGGAGAAGGCGCGGCTGATCCGCACCGGTGGCGGCTTTGCCACCCTGCGCCACCTTCACGCCGAGGCGCTGTTCGACACGGTGGCCGAGTTTCGCCGCGTCCCCAACCTGTTCGAGATTGTTTCTTTCGAATACTGGCAGAAGAATTTCAATTATCGGGTGCCGGAAACCATCGCCGCCCACCAGCGCCACTATCTGGCCTCGGAGGCGGGCCGCCACCATGTCTTGCAGGTGGTGGAGCAGCGCCTGAAGGCTTCCGGCATGGATGAGGCGACTCGCAACCGGCTGTCCCAGGATGAGAAGCTGCAAATGGCCAACGCCTTCTTCGGCGGCGGCCACGAGGTGATCGTCGCCCGGCGCCACTACGCCGAAGGCGCTACTCACGACGATCAGCTCGCTTCTTCCGGCACTCTGACCCCGGAAGAGCACTACCAGTACCTGCGCTTCACCATCGACGCCGCGCGCGAGCTCTACGTCCACAACCGCTACGTCCGCTATGTGGCGGTGTTCCAGAACTGGCTGAAGCCGGCCGGGGCGTCTTTCGATCATCTGCACAAGCAACTGGTGGCCATCGACGAGCGCGGGGTTCAGAACGAGATGGAGTTGCAGCGGGTGCGGGCCAACCCCAATCTCTACAACGAGGCCGCCGTCAACTTCGCCGCCTACCGCAATCTGGTGGTGGCCGAAAACGACCACGCCATCGCCTACGCCGGCTTCGGCCATCGCTACCCCACCCTGGAGATCTTCTCCAAGAGCGAACGCAGCCAGCCGTGGAACCACGCGCCGGAGGAACTGCGCGGGGTGTCCGATCTGGTCCACGCCTGTCACGCCGCCGCCGGCTCCGACATTCCCTGCAACGAGGAATGGTATTACAAGCCGCCCGATGTGGACGTGCCCATGCCGTGGCGGGTGCTGATCAAGTGGCGGGTATCGACCCCGGCCGGCTTCGAGGGTGGCACCAAGATCTACGTCAACACCATCGACCCGGAAACCTTGCGCGACCGAGTGGTGCCGCGCCTGTTCCAGCTCAAGCACGAGGGCCGGATCGCGCCGATGAAGATTGCCTTCGAGTGCGACTGCGTGCCCAATTGCCTGCGCTACAATCCCGCCGTGCGCCGGCGGGAATCCCCCCACCCCGAATTTCCGCCGTTGGCGGATGGCCCGTCCCAGGATGGTTGACCGCGCCGATCGGGCGGATTCCGGGTGTCGTCGTGCCCTGTGGCATGTTCGACCCGGCTTGAATCGATGAGAACTTGCGAAGTCGCCCCCATGAAAAACGCCGCCGCCACTTCCCGATACTTCCCGCCGTGCCGATCGGTCGCGCTCGCAAACTCCACGGAGCGGAAATGGCGCGGGCGTCTGTTCGCCTGCGGACTGTTGGCCATGATGACCGTGAGTTGCACGGCTCAGACCGGACCGGCGCCGATCAGCGCCGATGTCCCGGAAGCCGAAGGCTGGCGCGCGGAGGTGGTGGTCGAGGGTCTGAAGCATCCGTGGTCCATCGCCTGGCTGCCGGACGGTTCGGCGCTGGTGACCGAGCGAGCCGGCCGCCTGCGCCTGATCCGCAACGGCAAACTTGACCCGGAACCCATTGCCGGCCTGCCGCCGGTGCTGGCCTCGGGCCAGGGCGGGTTGCTCGATATCGCTTTGCATCCAGACTTCGCCGACAACCGGCTGGTCTACCTGTCTTTCGCCACCGGCGCCCCGGAAGCGAATCGCACGGCGCTGGCGCGTGGACGCTTCGATGGCCGCGCGCTGCGCGATACCGAAGTGATTTTCAGGAACGCTGACCCCAAGTCCGGTGGGCAGCATTTCGGTTCCCGCATCGTCTGGCTACCGGACAAGACCTTGCTGCTGAGCATCGGCGACGGCGGCAACCCGCCGACCAGCTTCAACGGCGAAAACATCCGCAACCAGGCCCAGAATTTGGGTACGCATTTCGGCAAGGTGCTGCGACTGAAAGACGACGGCACGCCTCCTTCCGACAATCCATTCATCGGCCGGCCGGGCGCGAAGCCGGAAATCTGGACTCTTGGCCATCGCAACATCCAGGGCATGACCCGCGATCCGGTCAGTGGACGCATCTGGGCCAACGAGCACGGCTCGCGGGGCGGCGACGAGCTGAACGTCATCGAGGGCGGCCACAACTACGGCTGGCCGGAGGTGACCTATAGCATCGAGTACTGGGGTCCGAAGATCTCGGATGAAACCAGTCGCCCCGGCATCACCGATCCCAAGCTGGTCTGGACCCCGTCCAAGGCCCCCAGTGGACTGACGTTCTACACCGGCGACGTTTATCCACGGTGGAAAGGCGACCTGTTCAGCGGCGCGCTCAAGTTCCGCCAGATCCGCCGCATCGACCTGGACGGCGCCCGGGTGATCGGCGAGGAGAAGCTGAGCATCGGCCAGCGGGTGCGGGACGTGCGGCAGGGGCCGGACGGCTACCTGTACGTGCTGACCGATGAGGACGATGGGGCGCTGTTGCGCATCCTGCCAAAGGGGAAATAACGCCGGGCGGACGGCGTCAACCGGCCCGGAAGCGCCCAGACCAGACTCTGGATGGAGTGGGGGGCATCCGCGTCCTCGACTTGGGATTGCCCTTCCGCCAGCCCAGCCAGTTTCCGCGACAAAGCGTGTTGGCGGCGCGGGTCGCCTGCCGGTTCGCGGCGGAGCCTGGCTGCCGGATTTCGTGCGCGCCGTGTTCCGGGCCAACTTCGCCGAGGATCGGGATATCGCCCGGCCGGAGGTGCTGGAGCAGTGTCTGAACGCCTTGGGTCTGCCGGGGGCTGACCTGCTTCAACGAGCGCGGTCACCCGACAGCAGGACGCTGCCGCGGGCGCGGACCGAACAGGCCGTGGCCCTGGGGATTTTCGGCGCCCCCACCTTCATCGTCGGCGACGAGTTGTTTTGGGGCAACGATCGTCTGGAAGCCGCGCTGGCCTGGGCAACGCGACGGGGGAAATCGATCAAGCCAGGGCCGCCGGGCTGATCGTGGACATCGACGAGGGGGACGCCTCGGCCGCGAACCCTTCGCGCATGTAGCCGGCCAGACATTCCGCCACCGCCGAAACCGAACCGCCACGATGCAGCGTGATGCTCGCGGGCGGCAGCGGCGGGAATCCTTCCGCCACACCGAGGGGGCGGACGCCGACCGGCAGCACGCTGCGACCGAGCACCGTGACCGCCAGCCCGGCGGTCACGGCGGCCAGAACGCCGCTGATGCTGGCGCTGGTGTAGGCGATGCGATACGGGCGGCCCACTCCGTTTAGACCGGCCAGCGCCCAGTCGCGAAACGGGCAACCGGCTTGGAACAGCGCCAGCGGCAACGGCTCGTCTTCGTGAGCGAGGTGACGCTCGGCGGTCGCCCACACGGTCGGTTCCCGGCGCAGCACCTCGCCGGTTTCCGCGCCGGGGGTACAGGTAATCAACGCCAGATCGAGCCGGTCCTCGGCCAGCAGCCGTCGCTGATTCTCGCTGGGCTCGCAATGGACTTCCACCTGGACGCGCGGAAAGGCGCGGGCGAAGCGGACCAGGATGTCGGGTAGAAACCGTCCGACGTAATCGTCCGGCGTGCCGAGACGCACCAGGCCCGACAGATCCGGCCGGGCCAGCACCGCCAGGGCTTCATCGTGCAGCTTCAACAGGCGGCGGGCGTAGCCGAGCAGCGCCTCGCCATCCGGGGTGAGCTGTACGCCGCGACCCTCGCGCTGGAACAAGGCACGGTCCAGTAGGGTTTCCAGCCGTCGCACCTGCATGGAAACGGCCGATTGAGTTCGATGCACCTGCCGCGCGGCGGCGGTGAAGCCACCGGCATCGACGATGGCGACAAAGGTGCGCAGAAGATCCGGGTCGAGTTGAATGGACATGAGGGTACTCTCGATTCATCACGAAACATGATGGTTTATATAAAACTTATTCGTTGGATGAATCAATAAGCATTCTTCATGATAGGCGCAACCCTGTAAAATCGTGGAGGCTCCCATCATGACCCATTATGCGACTCTGTGCCTGGAACGTCCCGTGGACCGCCAGCCTGGCGTTGGCGCCATGCTCATCGGGATATTTGCGTGGTTGCGCGAGCGCCATGCGGTCTACCGTCAGCGCCGCGCCCTGCTTGCCCTTGACGATAGGATGCTGAAGGATATCGGGATCAGCCGTACCGATGCGCTCCGGGAAGGCGGCAAGCCGTTCTGGCGCCCGTGAAGGTTCGTTCGCTTCGATGATTCACCCGTAAGGAGAATTTTCCATGATATCCGCCCTCACCCTGGTGATCGGTAATAAAGCCTACTCATCCTGGTCGTTACGCCCCTGGCTGTTGTTGAGGCACTTGGGGGTGGCGTTTCAGGAGATTTCCGTCTCCTTGCACGCACCGGACACAGCGGCCCAGATTGCCCGCTATTCCCCTTCCGGCCGGGTTCCGGTCCTGCTGGATGGTGATCGGCCGATTTGGGAATCGCTGGCGATCGGGGAATATCTGGCTGAACGGTATCCGGCGGTCTGGCCGGTTGAGGTGCATAGGCGAGCGCTGGCTCGTTCGGCGGCCAGCGAGATGCATGCGGGTTTCGCCGCGCTGCGTGAGGAATTGCCGTTCAATTGTCGCGCCCGCCGTTCGGGCGTCGTCCCCTCGCTGGTGGCGCGGGCGGAAATCGAGCGGGTGGTGGCCCTCTGGGCGACCTGTCGTCAGACGGTCAGCGATGAGGAGGGACCCTGGCTGTTCGGCCGTTTCACCTGCGCCGATGCCATGTTCGCGCCGGTGGCCCTGCGCTTTCATACTTATGGGATTGTTTTGCCGGAAATGGCCGCGAACTATGTCGAGACCGTCCGTCAGGACATCCATGTGCAAGCCTGGATTGATGCGGCCCGCGCCGAGACCGCCGTCATCCCCGAAGAGGAACGCGGCGAGCCGGTGGATTAAGGAGTCGATGCGCGTCATGCGCCGCGGCGGCAATCGCCCACCGGCCCGGCGTTTTGACATGTGGGTCAAGGGGTCGGGTTACCTGACTGGAGCGGGCGCAAAAGCCGCGATCCGTTCGATTTCCGGGTGCGGCGCATCGACCATTCGTTCGACCAGCCAGGTCATTTTTTCGATGGCGTTGGCCGGCGTTTCCAGCGGCAGGTCGCCGACCTCCCAATATTCGACGAGCGATCCATAAGCTGGGAAGAATTGCTCCACCATGGGCTCATGTTCGTGGCGGCTCAGGGCAATGACGCGATCCGCCCCGGCAAAATCGGCGGCCTGAACGGGTAGGGGGTAACGCATTGACCCACCGAGGATGACACCCAGATCGGCCAGCCCCTGGAGGGTTGCCGGCGAAATGGGTCCGGGATTGCGAAAAACGCTGACATCCGGCGCCAGCCCCCGGGAATCCGCCCGCCACGGCAGCCCCAGACACCGGGCCTGATGATTGAAGTATTCCTCGCAGAAGCGGCTGCGGTAGTAGTTGCCCGTGCACAGGAAGAGAAGTTGATGAGTCATGCTGTTGCGCCTTAACGAATGTAATAGCCCGACACTTTCCAGGAGCCGTCCCGTTCGCGCATCGGCGTGACCGTTTCAACCGCCGCCGTTTTGTTCGCGAACTGGGTATCGAACTGGATGACGACGTACTCGCCATCCGGGGCGCCGGGCAAGCTGCGGGCGAAGGTGGCGGTCTTGAAAGTCCGCGATTTCAGGGCGCCCAGCGGCGCGCGCGCCGACCGAGCCGCCTTTTCCCATTCCTGCTGGGTCACGGCGCTCTTGAACAGCGTCGCGGCTTCATTCCAACTTTGTCCGTACTGGGCCGCGTCCACCAGCGCCAGCCAGGAATCGGCCGACCTTCGGGCCTGGCTCACCGCCTCGGTGTCCGCCGCATGGACGCCAAGTCCAGCCAGCAGGAGGGCGAGAAACATGAAGCATCGCGTTGTTTTCATTAGTGATTCCTGGGGGAAGCGCTGGGGTTGCCGCTCGGGAGCGCGGGATCGATGGTTGGTTTGCGCAATGAGCGGGATGTAGAGCTTGGGCTCGGGCCGGCATTACAGGTAATAGGTCTTCAGCGGTGGAAAGCCGTTGAATTCGATGGCGCTGTAGGAAGCAGTATAAGCACCGGTGGAGAGCCAGAAAATCCGGTCGCCGATATCCAGCGACAGCGGCAGTTGATACTTGTAATGCTCGTACATGATATCCAGGCTGTCGCAGGTCGGCCCGGCCAGAATCACATCCCCGGTTGCGCCGGTTTTCTCGGTATAAGTCGGGTACTTGATCGATTCGTCAACGGTCTCCATCAGACCGTTGAAGATGCCGACATCGGTATAGACCCAGCGTTTCAAATCGGTTTTCGATTTCTTGGCGATCGAGACCACTTCGCTGACCAGCACGCCCGCTTCGCCCACCAGCCCGCGTCCCGGCTCCAGGTAGATGGCCGGGACGGAGTTGCCGAAATGCAGGCCAAGGTAGCGGTTGATTTCTTCCGCATACACGGAAAGCGGGTTGCTTTTCACCAGATAATCGGCCGGGAAACCTCCCCCCATGTTCATTGCTTTCAGGTGGATGTTGTCTCTCTCGATCTGGTTGAACAAGTCGCTGACTTGGGCGATCGCCGCGTCCCACGCCGGGATCTCCCGTTGCTGCGAGCCGACGTGAAACGAAATGCCATAGGGCTCCAGACCCAAACTGGCGGCCAATGACACCAGTTCCGTCAACATCCGCGGCTGGCAACCGAACTTGCGCGATAGGGGCCAATCGGAGTCGGAGGTGACCGAATCCATCAGGAGCCGGAAGAATATTCGTGAACCGGGGGCTTCCCTGGCGAGATGGCGGACATCCGCCTCGCTGTCGCTGGCGAAGAGCCGGATGCCCTTGTCGTAGGCTTCGCGCACATGCCTCGCTTTCTTGATGGTGTTGCCGAAACTGATGCGGTCAGGCGTGACGCCAAGATCGAGCACTTGATCGAGTTCGTAGATCGACGCAATGTCAAAATAGGAACCCAGATCGCGCAATAACACCAGCACTTCCCTGCCGGGGTTGGCTTTAACCGCGTAATAGATTTTCGCGCCAGGGAAATGGGTGCGGAATGCCTGAAATTTTTGCCGGACCCGGTCCAGCAGGACAATCAAAAAGGGCGTCTCTCTGGGCGTCGAGAAGTTGACAATTTTTTCCCAGTCAGCCGGGGAATAGTTGCTCGGATACATCGGTTGTTCCCTCAGAAAATGGATAGTCGCCGGAATGCGGAGAGCATCCGAAATCGTATGATTATTTTGTTACCCCTGTTTGTTGCAACAACGCCCGCACGTCTGGATTGTCCGGTTCCAGCGCGGCCAGACGCCGAGCAAGATCGCGCGCCGCATCGAGATGGCCCGCGTTGCGCTGGAAGATCGCCAGCGCCAACAGGCTGTCGCGGTCGTTGGGGTGGCGTTTCAAGACGGATTCCAGTTCCACAATCGCTTTCGGCCCCTGATCGGTACTGTTCAGCGCCACGGCGTACACATAGCCATAACGCGGGTTGTCCTCACCCAGCCGGGCGGCTTCCGCCAGGGCGGCGAGCGCTTCGGGCAGTCGTTTCTGGCGAATCAGCAGCAGTCCCAGCGCGTGATGCACAGTGGCGTTTTGCGGATCGAGAGCCAGCGCCTGGCGCAAGGTCTTTTCACCGTCCGCGTCGCGTCCCTGGATTCGATACAGATCGGCGAGATTGACCGCCGCCTGGGTGAAATCGGCCTGCAACTCCAGCGCCGTTCGATAGGCCGCTTCTGCTTGGTCAAATTGACGCTGATCGGTGTGGATCAGACCGATGTTGAGCCAGGACTCCGGGCGCTCGGCATTGGTGTTCTCGGCGGCGAGGGTTTCCGTCACGCCGCGCTGAATCGCCAGGCGTTGCGCCTCGCTCAAGGGTGCTTGCGGCACATCGGCCAGCGCCCGCCCCGCTTCGATCCGCACCAGCCGCACCGGATCGTTGAGCAACGGCAACAGATGCTGGACTTTCAACTCCGGCGGCAGGGCATCCAGCGCCCGCGCCGCCGTGCTTCGCAACAGCGGATCGGGATCGGTCAACAGGGGACGAATGGTCTCGAACGCGGTCGGGTTGAGCCGGTTGCCGAGCAGGGCTATGCCACTGGCGCGGGCGATGTTCGGCTGGTCCGAATTCTTCACCAGCGCCCGCAGCAGTTCCTGCGCGCCCGGTGCATCGAGCGCGCCCGTGTGCAGGGCCTCGGCGAATTGTTGATGACCCATCGGTGGCTTTCCATACCATTTCCGCACCTGCTCGGCCGCCCATTCCGCGGACTGGTCCTCATGACAGCGATTACAGGCGTTGGGCGAGCCCAGCTTGATCGACAGCTCGGGGCGGGGAATCTGGAAGCTGTGGTCGTGGCGTGGATCGACCACCATGTAAGTCGTGGTGGGGGCATGACAGGCGACACAGTCGGCGCCCGTGGAGTTCGCGGGATGAAAATGGTGCTCGGGCGTCTCGTACTTCGCTGGAAGATGGCATTGCAGGCAAACCTTGCCGCCGGCGGCGCGCAGCTTGCCGCTGTGCGGTTCGTGGCAGTCGCTGCAAGTGACCCCTTTGGCGAACATCTTGCTCTGCAGGAACGAGCCGTGGTTGAACACCTCGTCCTTCATCTGCCCGTCGGGGTAGTAAAGATCGGGGGTCAGCAGCGACAGCCGATGGGTATCCAGCAGGGGCTTGCCAAACGCATAGTCTTCCCAGATTTGCCCGCGCCGCGAGTGGCAACGGGCGCAGAGTTCCAACTCGCGGTTGAGGGCTTGCGGCGCGCTCGGCGCGGCGTTGCTGGTTTCCTTTGGGGTATTCCAAAGGACATCCGGCGGTTCGGGCAGGGCGGTGGTGGCTAAATTGAGCGCCTGCATGGCCAGCATGCGCAGCGGAAAGAGCACGCCGCGCCGCCCGTCGAGGGCGATGGTCAGTCCCTTGTTTTTATCCAGCTTTTGCCAATCCCCTTCCTTCTTCGCCCAGGCCAGGTGGTCGGCGCCGGGACCGTGGCAGGCTTCGCAGGAGACGTTGATTTCGGACCAGGTGGTGTTGAAGCGCTTGAGTTGGGGATCGTAGTTCTTTTTTAAATGCGTGGAATGACACTCGGCGCACATGTAGTTCCAGTTCTGCTGCAAGCCGGTCCAGTGCAGCGGGTCCCGATGGGTGATGTTCTGGTCGGGATAGAGATGGAACCAGCGCTGCCCACCCTGCTCTTTGGGTCGGCTGTCCCAGGCGACGCCCAGCATCTGGTAACGGCCATCGGGGAAGCCGATCAGGTATTGCTGTAAGGGCGTGAAACCGAAGGTGTAGGCAATTTCATAATCCCGCAACGCGCCATCCGGCCCGTCGGTGCGCGCCATGAATTTTCCGTCACGGCGAAAGAAGGTCGAGGTCACGCCTTCGTAGGTGAAGGTCGCGTCGTTGAAATCACCCAGCACGGTCTGCTCGTTAGCCGGCTCCATCGCCCGGGCGTGATGCGAACCTTGCCAGTTTTCGTATTCATGTTGATGGCACTGAGCGCAGGTTTGCGCACCGACATAACCGCCGCCGGGCGCGACCGGCGGATGGTGGTCTGGCAGCCGACCGGCAAGGGTTCCATCGGTTCGTTCGCCGGCCAGGCCCAGCGACTGTGAACGATTAACCCGCCAAGAAAGAGGAACGCCAGCAACAAAGTGGCCGATCTGAAAAACCGTTGGGTGAAATAAATCATAATGCGATGGTTGACTTTTTCGATGGTGGATTGAGGGCCGGCGGTGTGGCATGACCGTGTAAGTTAAGTTGAAGCGAACCAATCACCTCAACACGCGCTGGGATACCGCCATGCCGTTCGAGGACTTTAATGCCAATGGGCGTAACCAGTCGAGCGCGGGGTAGCACGCCGGGGCGGAAAGGGGTGGCTGGGCGTCTGGCCCGGTTGGCGCGGACGCAGGTAGATTGAGGTCATCGCAAACCCAGTTATCCGAGGAACTTGCTGATGATGTCGCCGTTGACGGTTGAAGGCAAGGCTGGACCTGTCGGCGCGCCTGGCGGAGCGGACCGGGTTTGCGGTGGCGGAAGCGGCTGTATATATGGCGCTCCAGTCCAACGGGTGGAATGACCGTTTCGAAACGGACAACATGACAACTGCTTCGATACTTTCTGTGGGTTTGTTTGTTGGGATGTTGATTCTCTTGGAAATGGCCGACGGTTTGGTGGCCGGCGACTGATGAGAAATCCCGAGAGCGCACTGGTTGGCGCCGGCACGATCAAGGGCGCGGTTTCGCGTCGCGGGCCGATGGAGACATGTCCGGCGGCAAGGGCGCGCGATTGCTGGCACATTCTCGGGTTTGCGGACCGTTACGGCGGACGGTGGAGGACGACCGCGATGAGTAAGATCACGAGCGACCACTTACGGCGCGGCGCCTATGTCTATATTCGTCAGTCCACGCTGACGCAAGTCCAACACAACCGCGAGAGTCAGCGCCGCCAATATGGATTGCACGAGCGCGCCCGGGCGCTGGGTTGGCGGGAGGTCGTGGTGGTGGATGAAGACCTGGGCCATTCCGGCGCCGGAACCGCGCGAGCTGGATTCGATCGTTTGTTGGCGGCGGTTTGCCAGGGTCATGTGGGCGCTGTCTTTTCGATTGAGGCGTCGCGCTTGGCGCGGAACGGTCGTGACTGGCACACGTTGCTGGAGTTCTGCGGGTTGGTGAACACCCTGCTGGTGGATGAAGACGGGATCTACGATCCACGCCACCCCAACGATCGGCTCCTGTTGGGCCTGAAAGGGACTCTTTCCGAGATGGAACTGGCCACCTTTCGCCAACGCTCGCAGGAAGCCCTCAATGCGATGGCGGCGCGCGGCGTCCTGTACACCAGCGTCGCGGTCGGTTATCCGCGGACGCCGGACCAGCGCCTGGAGAAGGAGCCCCACTGCCGGGTTCAGCAGAGCATCGACTTGATCTTTCAACAATTCCGGGCGTTTGGCAGCATTCGCCAAGTCTTGCTGTGGTTGCGCCAGGAGCAGATCGAGCTGCCCACCGTGGACTATGGACCCCAGGGGCGTCAAATCCGCTGGAAGTTACCGGTCTATAATACGATCCACAAATTCCTGACCAATCCCGTCTATGCAGGGGCCTATGCTTATGGGCGCACGGAATCCCGCACGCGGATCGAGAACGGGCGGCGGCAGATCCGACGAGGCTATCGTCGGAGCCAGGACGCTTGGCAGGTGCTCATTCTCGATCACCACGAGGGTTATATCCGTTGGGAAGAGTATCAAGTCAATCAAGCGCTGATTGCGGAGAATGCCAACGGCCGAGGGCGGATGATGGCGCGCGGTGCGGTCCATGAGGGTACCGCGCTGTTACCGGGTCTCTTGCGATGTGGGCATTGTGGTCGCAAGTTGACGGTGCGGTACAGTGGCAAGGCGGGGAATGTGGTGCGCTATCTCTGTCGCGGCGCCCAGATCAACCATGGGGTGGGCGCGCTCTGTCTGGTGTTCGGTGGACTGCGGGTGGACCACGCCGTGACGCGGGAGGTGCTGGCCGTCTTGCAACCCTTGGGGCTCGAAGCAGCGCTGGAAGCGTGGCAAGAACGGGAGCGGGAAACGGAGGCCCTGCGGCGTCAGCGCCAACTCACCTTGGAGCAAGCGCGATTTGAAGCCGACCGAGTCCGGCGGCAGTACGAGGCGGTGGAACCGGAAAACCGCCTGGTCGCCGCCACCCTCGAGCAGCGCTGGAATGAAGCGTTATGCCTCGTGCGGCAGCGCGAGCGCGAACTCGACACGCTGCAGGGGGCCGACCCCATGCCCGCCGAGGCGCAGCAACGAAGGTTGCGGGCGCTGGCGGAGGATCTCCCGACGGTTTGGGAACATCCCGCTAGTTCGCCCGCCCTCAAGAAGCGTCTGTTGCGCACCGTCCTCAAGGAGATCGTCGTCTCCCGCGTTGAACACCGCCTACACCTGGTCCTGCACTGGCAAGGCGGCGACCATACGGCACTGGAGGTGGCCAAAAATGGCTCGGGTGAACACCGCTGGAAAACCGACATAGCGATCGAACAGATCATTCGCGCCTTGGCGCGCCTGATGCCTGACGCCCGCTTGGCGGGACTCCTCAATCGCCTCGGCAAGCGCACGGCCAAAGGGTTTGCGTGGACGCGCAACCGGGTCTGTACCTTTCGCAATGACCACCAGATCGAGGTCTACGTGGAAGGTGAGCGTCAAGCGCGTGGAGAGATCACCCTGCATGAGGCGGCGGACCAGCTCGGCGTGAGTCCGATCACCGTGCGTCGTTTGATCCAGCGCCACATCCTGTCCGCGACCCAGGTCTGTTTTGGCGCCCCGTGGGTGATCCAGCAAGACGATCTCGCCCGACCGGCGGTGCAAAAGACGCTGCGCGAAACGCCGCAACGCGGGCAAGCTCGGCACGGGTGGAATGACCGTTTCGAAACGAACAACATGACAACTGCTTCGATATTTTCTGTGGGTTTGTTTGTTGGGATGTTGATTCTATTGGAAATAGGCCGACGGTTTGGTGGCCGGCGACTGATGAGAAATCCCGAGAGCGCACTGGTTGGCGCCGGCACGATCAAGGGCGCGGTTTCGCGCTGCTGGCCGGTTAAGACATGGCCGGCGGCAAGTCGCGCAATTGGTTGCACATTCTCGGGTTTGCGGCCATTACGGCGATGGCGGTGTGCGTTATCATCGACATCGAATGCCCTCGTATGGGCCTGATCCGGGTCGATGCTTTCGATCAGTCCCTGATGGAATCGCGGGCCAGTATGAAATAAACCGGCCATTTGGAGGACACTGCCAACTTGAGGGAGAAAAAACCGGGGTTCGCAAGACCCGAACCGGCTGAATGATCGACGAATAAACCGTAAGGAGTACATCACCAATGAAAATCCAGTCGTTGCTATCCGCGATGTTATTTTCAACTGTGGCGCTGACCGGAATATGCCGGCCCACTCGCCGCAACCGAGCAACCGGTCGCATCGAGCGAACAACTGGCAGCGGCCGATAGCCCGGCATCGGCGACTCAGCCTGAGCCCATGGCGGTACTGAAACAGATGGCCACTTACCTCCGTTCGCTCGAACGCTTCAAGGTGCGGGTTGAGAAAACCACCGAATTGATTCTGCCCACGGATCAGCGGTTGCACAAAGATCAAACCGTGGAGATCGCCGTACAGAAACCCAATCGGTTGCGGGCCGATTTCCAGAATCTCAGCGGCGGACGCCAACTGTTCTACGATGGCAAGACCTTCACGCTTTACACCCCGGAGCCCAATGTCTACGCCACCGCCACCGCCGCGCCGACCATCGACGAGACCTTGGCCTTGCTTGAAGATCAGTATGGGATTTCGATGTTCATCACTGACCTGCTGCTGGCGGATCCCGAAAGCAGCCTGGTTCGGAATCTAGAGTCGAAAACGTATGTTGGCCAGATTCTGGTGCGCGGCGTCGCCTGCCATCACCTGGCGTTTCAGACCCCGGAAGTGGATTGGGAAATCTGGATCGAGGACGGCCCCAAGCCCTTGCCTCGCCGGCTGTTGCTGACCGACAAGAGCGTGGAAGGCTCACCCCAGTGGACATCCGATCTGAGTGACTGGGATCTCGCTCCGCAATTCTCCGCCGATTTCTTTACCTTCACGCCGCTACAAAACGCCCAGAAGATCAAGTTCCTGGACGCGGCGCCAGCGGTTCAGCCGACTAAAGCCGCCAAGTAACCATAGGAGGTTTTACCATGCATGCTTCACTCTCGACTTACTTGAAACGGGCGATGACCGTTGCTCTGATCATGGGTCCGATGCTGGCGCTGGTCAGCGCCGATGTGGACGCTCGCGGACGCGGCGGCGGGGGTGGCGTTAGAGCGCCGCGAGCCAATATCGGTGGCGGTGGCCACCACGCAAACGCGAACCGTAATGTTAACCGCAACGCCAATCGTAACGTCAACCGCAATGTCAACCGCAACGTGAACGTAAACCGCAACGTGAACGTCGACGTGGATCGCCGCTGGGGTTATGGGGGAGTGGGTGTGGGCGCCGCGGTGGCGGTGGGAACCGCGATTGCCGTGGGCGCCGTTGTGTCCACCCTGCCCCCGAGTTGCACCACGGTCATTGCGGACGGAGTCACTTATCAGAACTGTGGCGGTTCTTACTACGTGACGCGCTATGATGGTCCCAATGTAGTGTACGAAGTCGTCAACCCGCCTTCCGGTTGGAACCAATAATCGGAAGGCGGCAATTCCCCTCACCCTCACCTTCTCCCCCTTGGCAGAGGGAGAGGGGATTGACTGATTACTCTCTAAACTTTGGGTTGTTTGGCCGCCGCCGATTTGGGCGTCAGGGCGATCATCGGATTGGCCGCCGAGACCGTGACCGTCGCGGTCGACTCCGCCAGCTCCTGCTCCAATTCCCGGACGGTGCCGTCGAACGATTCCCGGCTGCCCGGCTGGATTTCCTTGATCTCGGTCGGCAGGCCGATTCGGTCCAGAAGGGCGATGAACGGTTCCGGATCGAGTTCCTCGACATTCACCATGGTTTTTGGGTCCCAGACGCCCTGAGCCACGAGCATGGCCGCCGCGACCGGAGGGACGCCGGCGGTGTAGCTGATCCCCTGCGATTCAACCTCTTCGTAACACTTTTTGTGGTCGGAAACCTGGTGGATAAACACCTCTCGTTGCTTCCCGTCCTTCCAGCCCTTGACGAAGTTGCCGATGCAGGTCTTGCCGGTATAGCCGGGAGCGAGGGTCTTGGGGTCGGGCAACAGCGCCTTGACCACTTTGAGCGGGACGACCTCTTGGCCCGTGGTCAGGGTCACCGGCAGATGCGAGAGGAAGCCGAGGGTGCGCAGCACGGTGAACACATTGATGTAATGGTCGCCGAAGCCCATCCAGAACCGAATGCTGTTGGCGTCGATGTTCTTCGAGAGCGAGTGCAGTTCATCGTGCCCGTTTAGATAGATGGGGCAGGGACCGACCACCGGGAAATCGTAGACACGCTTGACCGAGTGGGTGGGATATTCCTTCCATTGCCGGTCGATCCAGGTCCAGACCTTAATGAACTCACGGAAATTAATTTCCGGATCGAAGTTGGTGGCGAAATACTTGCCATGGCTGCCGGCATTGACATCCAGGATATCGATGGTGTCGATCCGGTCGAAATAGCGCTTTACCGCCAGCGCGCAATAGGCGTTGACCATGCCCGGATCGAACCCCACGCCCAAAATGGCGGTGAGCCCTTTCTCCGCGCAGCGGTCTTTCCGCTTCCATTCGTAGTTGGCATACCAGGGCGGGGTTTCGCACACCTTGTCCGGCTCTTCGTGGATGGCGGTGTCCATATAGACGGCTCCCGTTTCCAGGCAGGCTTCGAGCACCGACATGTTGATGAACGCCGCACCGAGATTGATCACTATTTCGGAGTTCGTTTCCTGGATCAGTTTTACGGTCGCCGGAATGTCGAGCGCGTCGAGCTGCCGCGAATAAAGCCGGTTTGCGGGGTTCTTGAGATGCCCTTTGCGCTTGATGCTTTCAATGATCTCGTCGCATTTCGACGGCGTCCGCGATGCAATGCAGATATCACCCAGCACATCGTTGTTCATCGCCGCTTTATGAGCCGCAACGTGAGCAACCCCGCCAGCACCGATGATCAGCACATTCTTTTTCACTTTCATTTCGCTCCCGATTTAGGAAAGACTACGTTTAAAATCCAGGTAGCCGAATTGACGGACTTGTTCCAAAACGCCATCGAGTCGCCGCACGACGATGGAAGGCATGGAGAGTCCGTTAAACCAGTTTTTCTTCACCATCGTGTAACCGGCGGCGTCCGCGATGCGGACTTCGCCGCCAACCTCCAATGGTGTGCTCAAGCTGTATTCGCCAAATACATCCCCTGCGAGACAGGTTCGGCCAGCAATCATCATGCGATGAGGTCCCGGTTCGGGAAAGACAAGCCTTGGAGTCGTGTGATAGATCAGATGGTCCAGCATATGCGCTTCAACGGAAGCATCGACAATGGCGATGTCGATTTCATTGTGTAAAACGTCCAGCACCGTGGTCACCAGCTCCGCACTGTCGGTAATCGCGGCTTCGCCGGGTTCCAAATAGACTTGAATGTCGAATTTATCACTTAATTGTCTCAGTTTTTCACAGAATCGATCCAGCGGGTACCCTTGCTTGGTAAAAAACAGACCGCCGCCCAGACTGACCCACTCCATCTTTTCCAGTAAGGGTCCATAGTGGTGACTGATATGATCGATGGCTGCGGAGAGATTCTCGAAATCGTCGTTTTCACAGTTGAAATGGAACATCAACCCGCTCAGTAGCGGGGCTGCCTTGGCAAGTTCTTCGGTATCGGTCACGCCCAGCCTTGAATATTTTCGTGCTGGATCGGCAAGGTCGAAATGCGAATAACTGATCCCCGGATTGACTCTCAATCCAAGCTTTAGCCCGCGAACCTCGTTCCGGTACCGCATGAGCTGGGACACCGAATTGAAAATCACCTTGTCGGCAAATTCCTTGACCGATTCGATATCGCTTGCGGAAAACCCCACGCTGTAGGCATGAACCTCCTTGCCGAACTCTTCCCGCCCCAGCCGGGCCTCAAACAGGGAACTGCTCGTGGTGCCATCCAGGAATTCCCGTATGAGATCGAACACGCACCAGGTTGAGAAACATTTCAGCGCCAGCACGGATTTTGCGCCGGAGTTCTCGCGCACATGCTGGATGATTTGCAAGTTCTTCAGCAACCTGTTTTCGTCGATCAAATAATAGGGTGTCGTCAAATCTTTCATTGTCATGCCGCTGTATTCATTCCCACAAACAGATCAATCAACCAAAGAGCCTGATAGGAAACACTGCTTTCGATTGTATTGCCAAGGGCGTCATAAATAGTCAGCTTACGCTGATCAGCAAAAGTGCCACAAGCCAGCCCTTGATTTATACGGCCGCCACTGACGGGATTTCGGCCTTGCTCTTGGCAACTTTGGTTCGCGATTTTGTCTTGGTGTCCCCGGATTTTTCCCCTTTCTTTTTTCCTTTTTCGGATTTCTTCTTTTTTTCCTTTTCCGGTTCAATCGCTTTTTCCCCAGCGATGCCCGCGTCGCCGAAGCGCTTTGACCAAAGCAGCTCAACAGCCTGGCTCAACACGCTGCCAGCATCGGTGCTGTCAATCTCGCTTAGGATTTCCAATTTTTTCCCGGAAGCGGCACTGGTGAGAATTTTCAGCTTGATCAGACCAGCATTTTTTTCTTCTTTCCGCCGTTCGCGGTAGGCACGCTGACGTTCCTTGGGTGATTTCATGAGAGTTGCCCCGTGCGAAGTGATTTTGGAGAGCGGATGATATCGTTACGTCATTAGTTATGCAATTAATAACGTAACTAAATACATAACCTCCTCTGGAAGCCAATCCGCTGGATGCCGTATGAGGGGGCGGGGCCGGCCGTGCTGGGAACCCACGCCTGGCTGATGGATCTGACCCGGCGGCGCGCGACGGTCCTGCCCTGATCCAACGATTCCGCCGAGGCTGACGCGAGCCTTGCGTTGGATGGCCGCCGTGCCGTAAGCGCCTGGGCGGAAGCGATCCGCCTTCCTGGGGTTGATCTATCCTTTGGGGAACGGAAACCGTGGAGGATCGATCATGTCTGCAACACGATTTGAAAAGGTGACTTTCCCTGGCGCGGACGGGCGGAGCCAGCTCGCGGCGCGTCTCGACCTGCCCACCGGACCGCCGCGGACCTTCGCGCTGTTCGCCCACTGCTTTACCTGCACCAAGGACAGCCTGGCCGCTGCCCGCATCGCCGAAGGCCTGACCCGACATGGGGTCGCGGTCCTGCGTTTCGACTTTACCGGCCTGGGTGGCAGCGAGGGCGAGTTCGGCAATACCGGTTTTGCTTCCAACGTCGGCGATCTGGTGGCGGCCGCCGACTGGTTGCGCGCCACCCACGCGGCGCCCCGAATCCTGATCGGCCACAGTTTCGGCGGCAGCGCGGTGCTGGCCGCCGCCGCGCGAATTCCCGAATCGACGGCGGTGGCGACCATCGCCGCTCCGGCCGATCCGGTCCATGTCCGCCGGCACCTCAACTGCACATCCGCCGAGATCGCGGCCAATGGAGTCGGACAGGTCGAGATCGCCGGTCGCCGCTTTAGCATCAGCCAGCGGTTTCTCGACGACATCGAGGAGCAACGACTCGAAGAAGACATCGCCCGGTTGCGGCGGGCGTTGCTGGTGTTCCACGCACCGCTGGACGACATCGTCGGCATCGATAACGCGACCCGCATCTTCGTCGCCGCCAAGCATCCCAAGAGCTTCATTTCGCTGGATGACGCCGATCATTTGCTGACCCGGCGCGAAGATGCCGGTTACGTCGCCGACGTCATCGCCGCTTGGGCGCAACGCTATGTCGTCGCCGCCGAGGAGACGGCGCTCGCCGTGGCGCCGGCGGGCGCGGTGCGAGTTGCCGAGGCCGGCGTGGGCCGGTTCGCGCAACGGATCTCCTACGGCGGCCGGCATGTCGGTCGCGCCGACGAGCCTGAAAGTTACGGCGGCGACGACACCGGCCCGAGTCCCTACGATCTGCTGCTGGCCGGGCTCGGCGCCTGCACCTCGATGACCTTGCGCATGTACGCCGAACGCAAGGGTTTGCCGCTCGAACGGATCGCGGTTACCCTGCGGCACGACAAAATCCACGCCGCCGATTGCGAGACCTGTGAAACCCGGCAAGGCAAGATCGACCATATTGAGCGGGAGATCGAAATCGAGGGAGCGCTCGACGAAGCGGCGGGGGCGAGTTTGTTGGAGATCGCCGACAAGTGCCCGGTGCATCGGACGCTACACTCCGAAGTGCTCATCCGGTCGCGACTCAAGCCGTAACCGGTGCGGGAATGGCTGGCGGAGTGGCGGCCGGTGCTTCGGGCTTCTGGTGGGGGAATGTCCTAAAGTGTCAAGCAGGACTGATGTCCAGGACGCAGAATCGCTTAATTTGCCATGTCATTTGTCCTGGTCCGAGGCTTCGAGAGACCCCGGACGAGGCGACATTGATGGCCGGACCGTGGCCGCTTACTCCTTATCTCCTTGTGGGACAGGGGTTGGGGAAAGAGTCTTTTCAAAAAGTTAGCATCGAAGAGACCGTAAAAAAATACCCCTGATTTAGAAGCCTAATAACAGAGGTCACGATGACCCACACACTCTCAATCCCAAGCTAAACTTGATAAGGATTTGCCCATGATGACACGTCGTTCCCTGATGACCGCCACGACACTGCTGGCGTCGCTGCTCGTGGTTCCCGGCCTGGCGCGAGCCACCTCGGAGCCGGCCACGAAAGCGGAGGTGAAAGCCGAGGCGGAGGTCAAGCAAGCCGACTTCCTGTTCGTGCAGAATGCCAGGGACATCCACTACGCCGACGGCAAGCTCACCCTGAAGGGCGTCAGCCCGACCACCATCATGTTCACCGACCGTCCCGAGCGGATCGCCGGCCACATGACCACCGCCCGGTTCGTGCCGTTCTGGTCGGAGGGCAAGGACAGCTTCCTGTCCGATCCGCCCAACGCCACCCTGTCGGTTGTCCACAAGGATAAGGTCAATGACGTGGTGGTTGAACTGCGCGACCCGGTATTGAAGGGCGACGAATTGAGCTACAACGTGCGGGTGCTGGAGGGCGAGATGCCCGCCAAGGGCGGACCGGTTTCGCTATTCATCGACATCATTGGCATGCCGTTGACGCCGCTATCCTACGCCGGTGTCGCGCGCCGGTCGTACCGCCGGGCATACCTCTACTGAGGCTGGCGCGGGCTTCCCACCGTGGGTGAGTGGGGATCGGTCCGCCGGGTCGAGAGGAGGCTGGTGGTGAAAAAGGCAGGACCAATCCTCTCGGCCCTGGGGCTGGCCGGCTGCGTCAGCCAGTCCCAGTTTCTCGATAACCTGCAAGGTTCGGCGCTTGACACGGCGCTCAACCGGGGGCGTCTTGAATTGAACTGCCCGGAAGCCACCGGCTTGGTGCGGTCGCGGGAGGTCGTCCAGCCAGCCCTGCAAGAAGGCCCCGTGGTGGGTGGGATTCAGCAGGCCGAGTATACGGTGCGCGTGACCGGCTGCGACCGGAAGGCGACCTATTTCGTGGTGTGCCCGGATGAAGACGATGGCTGTTTCGCGGTGCAATCCCCGAAACCCTGAATCCCCGTCGGCGCGGGAACACCGTTTGCCACATCCTTAAACCGGAGAAAATCCATGCAAGCCAAACTCTGGCGAAACGTCTTAACCTTCGCCTTGCTATCACCGTTAACCCTGGGCACGGCCTTTGGCCAGGAGAAGGCGCCGGCACCCGCGAAAGAAGCAGCCCCCGCCGCCGCGTCAGCCGGGGTCATGGAGCAGGGCGCGCTCGACTTGTTGAAGAAGATGAGCGCCAAGTTGGCCTCCACCCCGGAGTTCGTGGTGCGTACCCGCAGCTCGACCGAAGCGCCGGGCGGCACCGGGCAATTCCTGACCTTCTTCACCGAATCCGTGGTGGTGGTGAAGCGACCCAACAAGCTGATCGCCGAGATTCGCGGCGACGCCCCGCCGTTCGATTTCTACTTCAACGGCGAAAAGATGACCGCCTACGAACCGACCCACAAACTCTACGCCACGACCGACGCCGCCCCCAAGACCCTCGACGAATTGGTGCCGTTCGCGGCGAAAACGGCCGGCATCCTGCTGCCATTCGAAGACATACTCTACAGCGACCCCTACGCGGTCCTGACCAAGGATGCGACCAGCGTCTTTTACGCCGGCTACTCCGTCATTCGCGGCGCCCGCTGCGAGCATGTCGCGCTCGCCGCGCCGGGCATTACGGGAGAAATCTGGATCGACGCCAAGACCGATCTGCCCTGCCTGATCGCCGGTGCTTTGCTCGATGTGCAAGGCACTCCCCGCTTCACGGTGGAGTTTTACGACTGGAAATTGAAGCCGAAACTCCCGGACAAACTCTTCACCTTCGCCAAACCCAAGGGCGCTGAGCCGATGGATTTCCGTGCCCTGACCGGGGCGGGCCGATAAGACTTTGGAGGTAACACCCATGCAAAATCGTCTACTTGTCTTGGCTATCGCTGGTTTGTCGATCCTGCCGATGCAGGCCAACGCCTGGCGCGGTGGCGGCTTTCACGGCGGTGGCTTCCACGCCGGCGCGGGCGGCTTCACCTCCTGGCATCACGCCGGCTACGGCGGTGGGGGCTTTGGCGGCGCCTATCACGCCGGCTGGGGTGGGGCGACCCATGTCGGCTACGGTGGCGTGACCCACGTTGGCTATGGCGGTGCCTATCACGCCGGCTACCACGGCGGCGCCTATTATCACCCCGCCTACGTGGGCGGCGGTTGCTGGGGCTGCGTGAGTGGCTACAGCGCCGGCGCGGTCGCCGCCGCCGGGGTCGTCGGACTGGCCGCCGGGGCGGCCATCGGCTCGGCGGCGGCCAGTCCGACCGTGGTGGTGCAACAGCCGGTATACGTCACCGGCCCCGCCATCGGCAGCGAGGTGATGGCGTTGCCCGGCAGCGGCTGCGCCGGCGTCTCCGCTAACGGCATCACCTACTACAATTGCGGCAGCAGCTACTACCAGCCGCATTTCGGCAGCAACGGCGTGTACTACACCGTTGTGGCCAATCCGTTTTGATCCTGTTTCGATTTTCAACCAACCTGATCTTTAAGGAGATCATCATGAAGAAAGCAATGACCTTGACCGTTCTGGCCGCCGCCAGCCTGCTGGCGACCACCGCGATGGCGCAGGATAAGGCCCCGGCCGCGACGCCGATGCCGACCATGGCGGCGGTCGCCGATGCCATGGGCGTCGGCGAGAAGATGGCCGCCACCGCGATGGTGCTGGAAGTGGATCAGAGGCATCGGACGCTCACCCTGAAGGGCGAGGACGGCAAACCCTTCACCATTCATGTCGGCGACGAAGTGCGCAACCTGGCGCAGATCAAGGCCGGTGACACGGTCAAGGCGACCTATAGCCAGGCTCTGGCCGTGGATCTCGAGGCCGTCCAGGGCACGGGCATCAACGCCCGGCTGGTCACCCTCAGCGCCGGTCGCGCGCCGAAGGGGGCGATGCCGGCCGGCGTGCTCGAAGAGACCGTGCAGATGGTCGGCACTGTCCTCGCCGTCGACAAGGAGAAACGCACGGTCCTGATCCAGGGCGCGGTGCATCATGTAAGCTTGAAGATACCGGCCGACATGGACATCAAGGATCTGAAGAAGGGTGATCAGGTGCGGGCGACCTATACCCAGGAACTGGCCGTGATGGTCGAACCCACCGCCGGCCCCGGCCCGTGGTTCCAGAACAAGCAGGAGTAAGAAGACCGTACCACAGTACCCCTCTCTCTCCTGGCGGGAGAGGGGTTTGGAGTGAGGGGTTTTTGAAGATATTTGGCTTGGAAAAATCACGAGATAAAGGAGTGTTGCGCGATGAAGAAACCTGCGCTTGACTGGTCTCGGTGGGGAAAGTGTCTCCACCCGAGGTGGGGTAACCGTTTTGCCTTGATCCTGGTGGCCGGTCTCGTGACCGGCGGAGCCCAGGCCGCCGACTTGGGACCGCGCCATCACGCCCAAGGTCAGTACGATACCGCCACGGCGACCTACGTGGTGGTCGAGGGCGATGATCTGATTGCGATCAGCGAGCGCTTCGAGATCCCGTTGGACGCGCTGAAGGCGCAAAACAAACTGTCGTCGGACGAGATCAAGGTCGGCGACAAGCTGGCGATTGCCACCGGCGCGGCCAAGGCAGGGCCAGCCGATGCCCCGCAAATCACCGGCGTTCTTGGTTCCCCCAGCGCCACCACCACGATCAGCGGTACACAACTCCCAGCGCCACAGCCGAAATTCGGCGGCGTGATCAAGGACGACGCGCTGCAATCCAAGCAATGGTGGGCGCCGCGCATCGTGCCGCCCAAGGGCGCGCCCAACATCCTGCTCATCCTGACCGATGACGCTGGCTTCGCCGTGCCCAGCACCTTCGGTGGCGTCATCCCGACACCGTCGATGGATCGGATCGCCGAAAACGGACTGCGCTACAACCGGATCTTCTCCACGTCGCTCTGTTCGCCGACCCGCGCCGCGCTTATCACCGGGCGCAACCACCATTCGGTCGGTTTCGGCGTGATCGCCGAGCAGGCCACCGGCTTCCCCGGCTACAACAGCGTCATCGGCGCGGATAACGCCACGATCGGACGCATCCTGCGCGACAACGGCTATGCGACAAGCTGGTTCGGCAAGAACCACAACACGCCGACCTACGAAGCCAGCCAGGCCGGGCCATTCACCCAGTGGCCGACGGGCATGGGCTTCGACTACTTCTACGGCTTTGTCGGCGGCGACGCCAACCAGTGGGGGCCGAACCTGTTCCGCAACACCACGCAGATCTATCCCTTCAACGAGCACAAGAGCACGTTGAAAATGGATCGGTCTGATCCGAAGGCGGCGATCTGGCCAGTCACCGGTAAAGAGAGCTCCTGGAACCTGATCACCGCGATGGCCGATGACGCCATCGCCTGGATGGACCGGATCAACCAGACCGACCCCAGCCAGCCGATTTTCCTCCACTATTGCCCCGGCGCATCGCACGCGCCGCACCACCCGACCAAGGAGTGGGTGGACAAGATCAGCGCCATGCATCTCTTCGACGATGGCTACGAGAAGCTGCGCGAGCGCATCTTCGCGAACCAGCAGAAGCTGGGCGTGATTCCCAAAGATCAGAAACTGACGCCCTGGCCCGCGGACATTCTGACGCCATGGGACAAGCTGAGCGACGAGGCGAAGAAGCTCTACATCCGCCAGGTGGAGGTCTTCGCCGCCTATGTCGCCTACAACGACCATGAGATCGGTCGCGTGATCCAGCACTTCGAGGATCTCGGCAAGCTCGACAACACGCTGATCATCTACCAGAACGGCGACAACGGCACCAGCGCCGAAGGCGGACCGGAAGGCACGTTCAGCGAGGTGGCATTCTTCAACGGCGTGAAGCCGCCCGTCGATGTGCAGATGAAGTTCTACGATGCCTGGGGCACCGAGTTTGCCTACAACCACATGTCGGCCGGTTGGTCCTGGGCCTTCGACACGCCGTTCGACTGGTTCAAGCAGAACGCGTCCCGGCTCGGCGGCACCAACCAGAACATGGTGATCCAGTGGCCGGCGCGCATTAAGGACAAGGGCGGCCTGCGCGAGCAGTTTATGCATGTTATCGACCATGTGCCCACGATCCTTGAGGTTACCGGCATCGCGGCCCCCGAAGTCGTGGATGGCATCAAACAAAAGCCGATCGAGGGAACCAGCTACGCGTACACCTTCGACAAGGCCAATGCCAAAGCGCCTTCCAAGCACACCATCCAGTATTTCGAGATGATGGGCCAGTGGGCGCTCTACAAGGACGGGTGGTTGTTAAGCACCAAGGTGGACCGTGCGCCTTGGGATGCGTTTTCCGCCGCCAACCCGGACCCGCTGAACAACCAGGTGTTCCAGCTCTACGACCTGAGCACCAGTTGGAACCAATCCGAAGACATCGCCGCGCAGCATCCGGACAAGGTCAAGGAAATGCGAGCGCTGTTCCTGGAGGAAGCGAAGAAGTATCAGGTGTTGCCGCTGGACGCGTCGGTCGGAGCCCGCGTGGCGGCCGCGCGTCCGAGCCTCACCGCCGGCCGCAACGAGTACGTTTACACGCAGCCCATGACCGGTCTGCCACAAGGCGATGCCCCCTATCTGCTCAACACCTCGTACACCATCACCGCCGACATCACCGTGCCCGAAGGCGGCGCCGAGGGCATGATCGTGACCTCCGGCGGGCGCTTCGCGGGCTTCGGCATGTATCTGCTTGAGGGCAAGCCGGT
Organism: uncultured Gammaproteobacteria bacterium; assembly: GCA_963695105.1. Taxonomy (GTDB): domain Bacteria; phylum Pseudomonadota; class Gammaproteobacteria; order Competibacterales; family Competibacteraceae; genus Competibacter. The sequence continues at coordinate 64,999 of CAVOGC010000007.1, forward strand.
ATTCCTGTGGAACCTGCTCGATCTGGAGCGTTTGAAGTGGGAGGGTCCTGAAGCGCTCACCCCCGGCCAACACACCATTGAGTTCGAGTCCAAGTACGAGGGTCTCGGCGCGGCCACGATGGCGTTCAACAACTTCTCAGGTATAGGCCGGCCGGCTGAGACCACGCTCAAGGTGGACGGCAAGGTGGTCGCGACCAAGAAGATGGAGAAGACGATCCCCATCATCCTGCAATGGGACGAGAGCTTCGATATCGGCTCCGACACCATCACGGGTGTGAACGATGCGGACTACCTGCCGCCGTTCCCGCTCACGGCGGCGTTGAACAAGCTGACGATCAAAGTTGATCGCCCACAGTTGTCGCCCGAGGAGATCAAGAAGCTGGAGGCAGGCTTGAAGAAGGTGGAAGCCGGTCGAGAATAAGCGACCAGCAAACCCATTCGTGAATCACGCGGGCCGCTTCCGAAAGGGTGCGGCCCGCGTGTTTCCCTTCATCCTGGCTGGGACGAGATCGCAGCGCGACTGCGTCAGCCCGCCGGCTGCGTGTCGGCAGAGTCAATAATGTGGAAGTAAAGAGCGATGCAGAAGACCGTACTGCGCACCTTATCGATACTCACGCTTGCCCTCGGATTCTCAGCAGAGCCGACCATTGCGGAGGATAGGGTCGCGCCAGCGGTAGAGGCGGAGGCGCCAACCGCCGAGTCCGAATCCGGTTTTGGCGCCTTATTGGGCCTATGGGTGCGGCCCGACGGCGGCTACCTGATCGCCATCCGGGGCGTCGACAGCAGCGGCAGGCTCGACGCCGCCTACGCGAATCCCCACCAACTCCCGTTCGCAAAGGCCGAGGCTTCGCGGGAAGGTAACACGATCAAGGTCTTCCTCGAGCTGCGCGCCGGTGGCTACAACGGGTCCACTTACACCCTCACTTACGATCTGGAAAACGACATTCTCAAGGGCGTCTACTACCAGGCGGTTGCCCAGCAAAAGTTCGACATCTATTTCGAACGAGCCAGGTAGCGGGCCAGACGCTTCACCGTTGAAAACGTCCTTTCAATCGCTTAACCAAACCAACCACGTTTTGGAGGATGCGTAATTCCATTTCCAATTCTATAGTGAAGCTATAATCCAGGGCCAAGCGACGATGGAATGGACGCGATGATGGTCAAGTTCCAGCTCATGGAGCGCCCCTTCCAAATGATTTTCCAGCGCGTCCAGGCTTTCGAAGAGGCGGTTGTGGAAGGATTTCTCCCGCAGGTCATCCCAAAGATGCTCGACCGGATTGAGTTCGGGCGAGTACGGCGGCAGTTATGAGCAAGCGCACATTGGGTGCCAGCGCAAGGGAGTCGCTCCGATGCCAACCGGCGCCATCAAGCACCATGACGATCCGCTCGCCAGGATGGCGGGAGGCGACCTCGTCGAGGAAGAGTTGCACCGACCGCTATCCGGAACGCCGCCGGCGCGGACAAAGCGCGTTCGGAGTTGACAGGCCCAACCCACTGACACACCCATCGCTTGCGCCGTTTGTTCCAGCGACAAGCCCAACGCCAAGGGCAACACCACGGCCTGCGCTTGTCTCAATTCCTCAACCGTCCGTGCCTTCGCCAAGCACGCCTTGGCCTGCTCCAGAAACTCACCACCGCTCGCTCGTCGTCCCATCGCCACACCTCCTTCGCTTGGGGTGTGGTTATTATTTTATGATTGATATGGAAATGGAATAAGATGAACAGATCCGCGACTGGCTGGCGTCGATGGGGACCTGGTCTCCACTGGAGCAGCCGTTGTCTCTTGACCCTGGCAGCCTGCCTCGCCTTCGGTGGCGCCCAGGCCGCCGATCAGGGTCCGCGCCATCATGCGGAAGGCCAATACGCCGCCGCTACCGCCGTCTACGTCGTCAAGACTGGCGATGACCTCGACGCCATCGCCGAGCGCTTCGGCGTCACCGTGGGCGAGCTGAAAGAGCAGAACAAACTTGCCTCGGACAAGATCGAGGTCGGCCAGAAGCTGGTCGTCGGCGCTGGGACGTCGGGATCACCCGCGGCGGTCCAGTACAAGATGACCACGACGATCGCGCCCGGCGTCGCCACGCCCGACACGCTCGGGACCTCGCTCGGGACCTTGCACCTGAGCGACGGCTTCCCGAGTCAGGATACCATCGAGACGATCTACGATAACCTGGATCGCTCGCGTGCCCTGCAGGCCTATCTGCTGGCCCTGCCGATCGTCAACCAGGCGAGCATGCGCGACTCGCTCCGCAAGTTCGGTCCGGTCAACCAGACGGATGTCATCTGGGAGGACCTGGTCGACTCCAAGACCGTGGAGCTGACCGCGAACGACAACACCGTCTACAGCTTCATCTGGCTCGACACCCATGAGGGGCCGCTGGTCGTCGAGGTGCCGCCCAAGGTCCTGGGGCTGATCGACGACTTCTGGTATCGCTGGGTCGCGGACGTGGGTATCACCGGTGTCGACAAGGGTGAGGGCGGCAAATACCTGATCCTGCCTCCAGGCTACAAGGGAGAGATCCCCGAGGGATACTTCGTCGTGCGCCCGAGCACCTACGGCACCTGGATGCCGTTCCGCTCCTTCCTGGTCGACGGCTCGCCCAAGCCTGGGGTCGAGCTGGTCAAGAAGACCCTGAAGATCTATCGCCTCGCCGATGCGGCCAATCCCCCGGAGATGAAGTTCGTCAATGCCTCCGGCATCCCCTCGAATTTCGTCTTCCCGGGCGACTACGCCTTCTGGGCGCTGTTGAACCAGGTGATCCAGGAAGAGCCGAGCGAGGGCTCCGATCCGACCACGCTGGGTCTCTTCGCCTCGATCGGCATCGAGAAGGGCAAGCCCTTCGAGCCGGACGAGCGGATGAAGAAGATCCTGAGCGACGCCGCCAACATCGGCGCCGTGACCGCCCGCGCCATCGCCTACAGGATGCGTGACAAGGCAGGTTTCATCTACCCGGACAGCAACTGGCGCAAGCCTTTCTTCGGCGGTTACCAGTTCGAGGTTTCGCCGGGTGTGAGCAACCTGGACGGTGCCGCGTTCTTCTACTATCTCGCCACCGGCGTAACGCCGGCGATGGCCGAAGAGATGGTCGGCAAGGGGTCGCAGTACCCCTGGACCGCTCTGGATGCGGACGGCAACCCGTTCGACGGCGCCAAGACCTACAAGCTGCACCTTCCGCCGAACATCCCGGTGAAGGACTTCTGGTCGGTCATCGTCTACGACACCCAGACCCGCTCGATGCTGCAAACAGACCAGCAGTACCCGAGTGTTAGTAGCCAGAAGAAGGATCTGCAGGTCAACGCGGACGGCTCGGTGGATGTCTGGTTCGCTCCCAAGGCTCCGGAAGGCAAGGCAAGCAACTGGGTGCAGACCATCCCCGGCAAGGGCTGGTTCATGATTCTGCGCCTGTACGGTCCGCTGGAACCCTGGTTCGACCAAACCTGGCGGCCGGGGGAGATCGAATTCGCCAAATAAAGCGAGAAAGAAATAGCCATGAGAATAGGGGCTTCGCGATGGCGAAGCCCCTTTTTTAGGAGAAAATGATGCAAACGAAAGTACTACCTTGGGCCAGCGCGGCCTGGGTTGCCGCCATGCTGTTCGCGGCAGCGCCCGCGCTTGCCGAGATGAGCGCCGAGGAACTGGCGAAGCTGGCGCAGAACCCGGTCGGCAACCTGATCAGCGTGCCGTTCCAGAACAACACCAATCTCAATTTCGGGCCGGAGAAAGGGACGCAGAACGTCCTCAACATCCAGCCGGTGATCCCGATCTCGGTGGACGACGACTGGAACATCATCACCCGCACGATCATCCCGGTGATCTCGATGCCGTCGCTCTATCCGGGCGACGACCGCACCAACGGCATCGGCGACATGCAGTTCACGGCGTTCCTGTCGCCGGCCAACCCAGGCAAGTGGATTTGGGGCGTCGGGGTCATCGCCCAGTTGCCCACCAACAGCAACGCGCAACTGGGCAACGACAACTGGGGACTGGGACCCTCGTTCGTGGTGCTGCACCTCGACAAGGGCAGTCCGTGGGTGTACGGCGCGCTGATCAATAATATCTGGTCGCTCAGCAGCGACCAGCAGGGCGGCTCATACAACAACGGCCTGATCCAGCCCTTCCTCAACTACAACTTCAAGAGCGGTTTCTACCTCACCAGCGCGCCGATCCTCACCGTCAACTGGAAAGCCGACAGCGGCCAGCAGTGGACCGTGCCCCTGGGTGGTGGTATCGGCAAGATTTTCCACTTCGGCAAATTGCCGGTGAACACGCAGTTGTCGGCCTACTACAACGTGGCCGCGCCGGATGACGGCGCCAACTGGCAGATCCGCGCACAGGTGCAGTTCATGTTTCCCAAGTAGGTGTGTCCCCGCTCTGGGTCGCCACGACCTGCTCCCAGGCTTCGGCGATCGGCTCGGGGTGGTCAAACATCCGGGGATTGATCACCAACCGCGGGAAAGCCAGCAGGCTCGGCCAAGGCAATCCGATCGGCGTCGTGCCATTCATCTGTTCATCCAGCCAGTTCCGGGCGCGCTCGTGCTGGGGAAAGGTACTGACGTGGGCGTAAATCAAGAGGTTGGCATCGACGAGGATCACTTAAATGCCTCACCCTCGATGGCGGCAAGCGCATCGGCGATATTGTCGATGCCAGCGAGGCGGCAGCGGTCCAGCACGACGGCCCGTGTCTGGAAAGGCTCACGGGAGTTGGATAGAGCCACCATCCGTTGAAGACCTTGGCGCAGAGCTTCGTTCACCAAGTTCTTCAGACTTGCGTTTCGCGATTTTCGCAGACGCTCCAAGGTGGCGGCGACGTCTTCATCAAGCGTCAGGGTTGTTCTTATGCATCAGAACATACATTCCCTGATGTCATGATGTCAAAGAGGGTCGGAAGAGGGGCCACAAGGACCGTTCTTGCGGAGACTCGGCAAATCGCTTGGTCCACAAATCATGGCATGGCAACATCGTCTCGCAGGCGGCTCACCAGCCCACCCGCAGGGATGTTCCGTCCATGGGCGGGCCGTTTTCGCTACTCCGCCATCGAGTGGCGCGAACGCTCGTGGTGATGGAAACCGTTTCCGGCATTTTTTACATGGCGGTACTGGTATCCCACCTGGTGGTCGTATATTCCACCCAGAATTCGCCCGACCAAACCGAGACGCCGGCGGCGGACACAGATTCGGAGTTCAAGTGAGAACCTCTGAAGAAAGAGACTATCTCCATCACTTGGGAAAAAAACCGGAGAGGCACACCATGATTCAAAAGAAGGCATTGAAAGCGGGACTCTGGGCGGCGATCACCGGCGCGGGCATCCTGGCGTCGGGCGGTACGGCATCGGCCGCCGGCGTGGACATGTACGACGGGCAGTGGCATTACAGCCTCACGCCGTATGCCTGGTTCCCAAACATCTACCAAACGCTTCAGTTAAGCACGCCGTTGGGAGGGGGAAAAACCGTCAATGTCGAGGTCAAGCCGAACAGCTATCTCAGCAACCTGGATTTCGCCCTGATGGGCACCTTCGAGGCGCGCAAGGGCGACTGGGCGCTGGCGATGGACCTGGTCTACAACGACTTCAGCGGCCAGAAAGGGAAGATCAAGACCGTGCGGGGTCCGGGAGGTGACGAGTCGCTACCGATCAACGTGGACGTGGACGTGGACCTCAAGGCGCTGGTTTGGACGGGCATCGGCGGCTACACCGTGGCGCGGAGTTCCGCCGGGACGCTGGACGTGTTCGGCGGCGTTCGCTATTTGGGGCTGAAAGTTTCTCCCGACCTGAGTTTCTCCGGGCCGGAAGGGGTGATCGGACGCTCCGGTGGTACTTCGAGAAAGGTCAACGTGTGGGACGGGATCGTCGGTGTGCGCGGCGCGGTGGATCTCGGCGCCGGCGGTGACTGGTTCGTGCCGTATTACCTCGATATCGGCGCCGGCAATTATTCGAACTGGACCTGGCAGGGATGGGCCGGGGTTGGCTATCGCTTCGACTGGGGCGACCTTGTGCTCGTGTACCGTAACCTCTCCTACTCGATGACCGGCGATGAGGTCCTGGAAGATATGCGCATGGCGGGTCCGGCTCTGGGCGCCACCTTCCGCTGGTAGAGACTGAGCCGAAACCCATGCGCCGCGCAACCTCGACCATCACCGTACTGATTGCCGTTCTGCTCCTGGTCCAGGGCTGCGCCACCACCAGCCGTCTGGTTGCCGTGCCCGTCAAGGACACGACCCGGGCCGTCATTCCCGGCATTCCCAACGCCCGCTTCTGGGTGGACGCCGACCTCAATCCGCTGATCCGGGAGGATCTCGCGGAGTTCGAGCGCGAAGAGGTCGAGTGGGCGCGCGAAGGGCATCGCGGTCCATTGCCGCCGGCGAACTATCTCGCGATATCCGGCGGCGGCGACGACGGTGCGTTCGGGGCCGGCCTGCTGGTGGGTTGGACTCAGGCCGGCGACCGTCCGACCTTCAAGCTGGTGACCGGAGTCAGCACCGGGGCGCTGATTGCCCCCTTCGCTTTTCTCGGCTCCGAGTACGACGATACGCTCCGGGCGGTTTACACCCAGGTCACGCCTCAGGATATTGCCATCCAACGTGGCCTGCTGGCGGCGCTCACCAGCGCGCGATCGCCGACAACCAGCCGCTCTTTGGGCTGATCAGCAAGTACTTCACCCCGGATCTGCTGGCTACAATCGCCCAGGAACACCGCAAGGGGCGGTTGTTGTTCATCGGCACCACCAACCTCGATGCCCGGCGCCCGGTAGTCTGGAACATCGGCGCCATCGCCGAAGCGGCCGGGAACAATCCCCAGGCCGTGGAATTGTTCCGTCGCATTCTGTTGGCCTCGGCCGCCATTCCCGGCGAATTTCCGCCGGTGATGTTCGATGTCGAGGTGGACGGCCAACCCTATCAGGAAATGCATGTGGACGGCGGGGCGATGCGGCAAGTCTTTCTATACCCGGCTAATCTTAGCGACACCGCGCGCCGGGAGGGCATTCAGGTATTTGCCAAGCGAGTGCGCAAAGCCTACGTCATCCGCAACGCCCGGCTGGACCCGGACTGGGCCACGGTGGAACGCAGCACTCTGACCATCGTCGGTCACGCCATTTCGGCGCTGATTGAGACCCAGGGTATCGGCGACCTGTACCGGCTGTAGCTGCTGGCGCAAAAAGACGGTCTCGACTTCAATCTGGCTTACATCGGCGCGGATTTTACGATCGAGCACCAGGAAGATTTCGACACGAAATTCATGCGGGCGTTATTCGATTATGGCTACCAATTGGGCCGCAAGGGCTATCCGTGGCGGAAGGCCCCGCCGGGCCTGACGGCCGCCAGGAACCCGTAAGCCCTGCCAAACACGCGAGAAAGCGCGCCGAAGTCCAGAAAGCCTAGAGAATGCCGATGGGAGCGGGCAGTACAAAATCACCGAGAAGCTTTACCTGCCGCTGGGTGTTAGCGCCAACGGTTGGCGTTTCACCGGACGCTTCGACGCACCGCTCATCGACACGAACAAGGAAGGCCCCGCCAATTCCGCCGGCGATTGGCGGTTCCATGTTGGCGATATCCTCACGGAACTCTATGCCACCAGCCCGCCCGTCGCGCCCGACCTGACCTTGGGCGCGAGCCTGCGGTTGGTGTGGCCGACCGGTGGCTCGCCACCCTTCGGCGACGGTCAGTACCAATGGGCGCCCGCCCTTTACCTCAGCTATCGCCGGCCGGACATCGGCTACGGCATGACCTTTTATCCGCTCGCCCGCTATTTCATGAGCTATCACGCCGACATCGCGGGTGCATCGGAGATCCGCAAGCTCGATCTGTATCCGATGGTGATCTTCGATTTGCCGAACCTGTGGTTCATCGCGCTCTATCCCGAGAGTCCCATCGTCTACAACGAGATCACGGACCAGTGGTTTGTGCCGTTTGAAGCGATGGCGGGCAAGAAAATCTCGGAGCGGCTGCATGTGGGATTCGGTGGCGCGGTCAAGCTGGGAGGCGGCTATCCACAGTATAAATACCTGATCGAGGCAAGGATCAGGTGGCTGTTCTAGCCCGCGCTTGTCTCAATTCCTCGACCATCTTCGCCTTTGCCAAGCCAGCTTTGGCCGGCTCCAGCACTTCACCATCGCTTGCTCTTCGTCCCATCGCCACACCTCTTCAGTTGGAGTGTGGTCATTATTTTATGGGACTGGAATTAGATAGATAGCGCTCCCAGACCGGCTGATTGTGTATTCAAATGCCGCGTCATTGTCATCGTCGTCGTCGGTGGGTTCCTCGGGTGATGGCGTTTTCGTCGGCCCCAATCTACCCACGTAACTATACGGTCTCCTGATTGAGCGCCGCTGGCGCCGCATACCACTGCGCCTTCGGCACCAGCTTGGGTTCCGGTGGGTCGGCCCGATAGGCGGGGGTCATGATCTGTACGCCGTACTCGTTGAAGACATCGAGGATATTGCGATGGAGCGCGGTGGAGAGCGGCAGCATGTCCTGGGCGTTGCCGCAGTAGGCGTTGAGTTCGTAGTTGACCGCGAAATCGCCGAGTGACTGATGCAGGATGAAGGGGCGCGGTTCCCGCAGCAGGCCGGGCGTGCGCTCGGCGGCCATGAGCAACAGGGCCTCCACCTGACGCCAGGGGATTTCGTAACCGATGCCCACCACGATATGCAGGATCAATCCCCGCTTGTGCTTGGTGGCGAGCGAGCTGTAGTTCAGCACATGGCTGTTCAGAATCAGCGAGTTTGGGATGATCACCTCCTCGTTTTTGAACGTGCATAGGTGAGTCGCCTGAAGCCGCATGTCGATCACATCACCGATCATGTCCCCAATCTGCACCCGGTCGCCAACCCGGAACGCGCGGCGGTAGGTCAGCATATAGCCGGCGATGAGGTTGGAAACGGCCGAGGAGGACCCCAGCGAAAAGATCACGCCGAGGAAAATCGAGACGCCTTTGAACGCAGCCGAGTCCGAGCCCGGAATGTAGGGATAGGCCACGACCAAGGCAAAGGCGATGAACAGGAACCGCACGATCTTGTAGGTGGGCATGGCCCACTCCGTCTCGAACCCGGTCAGGGTCACGGTCCCACGGTCGACCGCATCGAAAAACAGGCGGATCACCCGGAGGGCGAAGCGGCTGAGATAGAACAGGATGGCAAGAATGATCAGATCGGGAGTCTCGGCGATGATCTCCTTGCCCATCGTTGCCAGCGGACCGGTCACATCATCGAACAGCCGGTTGGCGAGCGTGCGCGTTCCGGGAAACTGAGAGAGGGCGAAAGCCAGATAGACAAAGGCCACAAACAGGATGGCGACCACGCGAACGACGGACAGCGCGCTGCGAATCGCGCTCCCGATTCGCTCGGCGCGCAGGATCTCGAAGGAGTGGATGCCCAGCGAACCGACGCGACGTTGGAGGCGCCGCGCGATCCAGTCATCCGCGCGCCACCCCAGCCAAAGTAGGAATGCGATCGCCCCCGCCAGCACGGCCGCGCCGGCGGCGGCGAAA
>CAVOGC010000008.1:0-121393 GCA_963695105.1 uncultured Gammaproteobacteria bacterium
CGACGAGACCATTGGCAACGAAGTTATGGTCTTCTTCCACAGCGCCAAATCGTAGGTATCCGCGATTCCCCTGGACTCGATAGAGACCACACAGAATCCCAAAACAGATCGGAATCGGCGAGATCGCCCAAGCGCCGCGAACCCAGAAATCGCGCCAGACGGGCGATGGTGGTTCGTCGGAAGCCACGCTTGGCGGGCGAACCCAGACCCTGGAATTCCTTCATGCATACACCGGAACCTTGTTCCAGTTCTTTCCAGGTCAGGCCGAGCCGGGTGCGTTCGGTGGCAACCCAAGCGCGAACCGCAGCCGGAATAGTATCCCTGCTGGTCATACCGATTCGGACGGAAGCCAACCGTCGGCGCAAGGTTTCAAGCTGGGATTCCCGCCCCACGATATGTGGCGCGATACCTGCGACAAAGGTTTCCAGCATCGATTCCCCAAGCAGCCATACGGCAAACCCCGGACGTAAACCACCTCGGTACTTGAATTGCTTGGATTCGATCCGGCTGACGATTCCAAGGCGCAACAACAGGCTTTGCACCCCGTCGGCCAATGAGCGCGAGGATGTGGCATAGAAAGGGGGTATGGCCCGCGCTTCGCTAGCGATATAGCCGTCTCCAGCCCACAAACGTCCCAGGAACAGTGCAAGATCGGCATCGCACAATTGGAACACGGGAGGTGGAATATGCTTTTCCGTGGCCTTGCGGCCGAGTATGTCCAGTTCCCGCGCCCACAAAAACGCGCCGCTGCGGCTTGGGATGGCTTCCGGTTCCACGGCCAGCGCCAATGCGCCACACGTCGCGGATCGGGCATTCCAAGGCGTTTGCCCCGCATGGAAACGTCGGTCGCGACTCGTGCTGACACATACCTCCAGACGACCATCGGAACGGGAATAAACCCGTGCCACCGAGTCTGGAAATTCCGCCGCGGCGGTGGCGAAATCCTCGACCAGCATCGATTCGTTGCCGTAAAAATACAGGCAGGTCGGGTGACACGTATTGCCTTCCGACAACAAGCCCGCCAAGGCGATCAGCTCGTGCCGGGGCCAGGATTTTTTCGCGGCGGTTTGGAGTTTCCGGGGAACGGCAATACGATCGCCGATACGAAGGTTTTCCAGAGAGGTCCAGCCCTCCAGCGTCCGGAGCGGATGGTTGGCTGTCGCGGTTATCCGTTTGCCCAGAGCGGTAGTGAGTTCGAATACCGGTTTTCGGCCATTCCATACCACATCGGATACCTGTCTGATCTGTAACTTACCGGCATCGTCAAGCGCATGAACGAAGAATTCGCATGGATTTCTGAAAAGCGCCTCAACCCTGATCTCTTCTCCAGTATGGGCGTCCATGATAACGGTATCGCCGTGAACGCATTTATTAAAACCGTAACCCGCGAATTTATCTATTAAATCAAATATATAAGAAGCATTCTCCGGCTCGACCGCGCGCTCCGTCGCGCCTTTCACGAACCCCTCCCGCTCCTTGGCCATCTTCTCGGCGTCCTTTTTGCCCATGGCCCGCCTCAGCAAATCCGCCCCGCCCAGGCTATACCCCGCCAGCACCTGAGCGATTTGCATCACCTGTTCCTGATAGAGGATGACGCCGTAGGTGGGTTGGAGAATCGTCGCCAGCGTCGGATGGGGATATTCGATGCGGGCGCGACCGTGCTTGCGGTCGATAAAGTCATCCACCATGCCCGATTGCAGCGGTCCCGGCCGAAACAGGGCCACCAGCGCCACGATGTCCTCGAAGCAGTCCGGTTGCAGGCGACGGATCAGATCCTTCATGCCGCTGGATTCCAACTGGAACACCGCCGTGGTCTGATAGCGTTTCAACAGATCGAAGGTCGGCGCGTCGTTCAGGGGAATCATGCCGATATCGAGCGGCGGTTCACCCGTCGCCGCCCGTTCGCGGTTGATGGCCTGCACCGCCCAGTCGATGATGGTCAGGGTCCGCAGGCCCAGGAAGTCGAATTTCACCAGCCCGGCCGACTCGACATCGTCCTTGTCGAACTGGGTCACCGGTCCGGTGTCGCCTTCTTCGCAGTACAGCGGTGAAAAGTCGGTCAGGGTGGACGGCGCGATCACCACCCCGCCGGCGTGCTTGCCGACATTGCGCGCCAGCCCTTCCAGCTTGCGGGCCAGGTCGATCAGGGTCCGAATTTCCTCGTCGTTCTCGTACAAGCGGCGCAGTTCCGCTTCCTGTTCGATGGCCTTGTCCAGGGTGATGCCAATTTCGAAGGGAATCAGCTTGGCGATGCGGTCGACGTAGCCGTAGGGATGGCCCAGCACCCGGCCGACGTCGCGCACCACCGCCTTGGCCGCCATGGTGCCGTGGGTGGCGATCTGCGAGACCCGGTCGCGACCGTAGCGCCGGGCAACGTACTCGATCACCCGGTCGCGGCCTTCCATGCAGAAATCGATATCGAAATCCGGCATCGACACCCGTTCGGGGTTGAGGAAGCGCTCGAACAGCAGATCGTAGGCCAGCGGGTCCAGATCGGTGATGCCCAGCGCATAGGCCACCAGCGAACCGGCGCCGGAACCGCGCCCCGGCCCGACCGGCACCCCGTTTCCGCGCGCCCACTGGATGAAATCGGCCACGATCAGAAAGTAGCCGGGGAACCCCATCTGGATGATGACCTTCAGTTCGATTTCCAGCCGCTGGTCGTAGGGCCGGCGGCGTTCGGCGAAATCGGGCGCGGTGGGGTCGAACAAGCGCCGCAGCCGCTGTTCGAGTCCGGCGCGGGCCTGGGCCGAGAAAAAGTCTCCGATGCTCGTCCCCGCCGGGATGGGAAAATCCGGCAGCACGTTTTTGCCCAGTTCCAGTTGCAGATTGCAGCGCCGGGCGATTTCGACGCTGTTTTCCAGCGCCTCCGGCACATCGGCGAACAGTTCGGCCATTTCGGCCGGCGAGCGCAGATATTGCTGGTCGCTATGACGGCGCGGCCGGCGCGGATCGTCCAGGGTCGCGCCCTCGTGGATGCAGACCCGGGTCTCGTGCGCCTCGAAATCCTCGCGCCGCGGAAAGCACACTTCGTTGGTCGCCACCACCGGCGTTCCAGTCGCCGCCGCCAGGTCCAGGACGGCTTCGAGATATTCTTCCTCCTGAGGCCGTCCGGTGCGTTGCACCTCCAGATAAAAGCGTTCGGGGAACAACTGCTGCCACTCGGCCAGCCAGTTCCGGGCCTGCTCGGTCCGGTCGTTCAGCAGCGCCTGGCCCAGTTCGCCCTCCCGGCCGCCGGACAGGGCGATCAAGCCTTCGGTGTTGCCGGCCAGCCAGCGGTAGTCGATCACCGGCACCCCGCGCTGCTGGCCTTCGAGATAGCCGCGGCTGACCAGCCGGGTCAGGTGACGATAGCCGGCCAGGTCTTGACACAGCAGCACCAGCCGCGTCGGTTCGTCGCGCCGCCGCACCCAGACTTCCACGCCGATGATCGGTTTGATTCCGGCGCCGAGCGCGGCCTTGTAGAACTTGATCAGCGCGAACAGGTTGCTCATGTCGGTGACCGCCACGGCCGGCATCCCGGCGGCGGCCACCTGCTTGACCAGGCTCTTGATGCGGATCAGCCCGTCCACCAGCGAATATTCGGTGTGCAGGCGCAGATGCACGAAGGGCACGGTCATGCCCGTTCCTCGATGAGGATGGCGGCTTGCAGCGCGGCGGCGACCGGCGCGAAGGAGCGGCGGTGCTCGGGACAGGGGCCGAAGCGGCGCAGCGCTTCCCGATGGGCGGCGGTCGGATAGCCCTTGTGCCGGGCGAAATCGTAGTGCGGATAACGCTCGTGCAATACGCGCAGTTCGGCGTCCCGCGCCACCTTGGCCAGGATCGAGGCGGCGCTGATCGCCGGCACGCTGGCATCGCCCTTGACGATGGCCTGGCAGGGGCAGGCCAGCGGCGGGCAGTGCTTGCCGTCCGCCAATACCTGATCCGGGGTCACGGACAGGGCTTCGACCGCCCGGCGCATCGCCAGCAGCGAAGCCTGGAAAATGTTGAGCCGGTCGATTTCGGCAACCTCGGCGCGGCCCAGCGCCCAGGCCAGGGCGTTGGCGCGGATTTCCAGCGCCAGTCGTTCGCGGCGGGCGGGGCTGAGTTGCTTGGAATCGGCCAGGCCGACGATGGGGTGGGCGGGATCGAGGATGACGGCGGCGGCAACGACGGGACCGGCCAGCGGGCCGCGCCCCACTTCGTCCACGCCGGCGATCAGGAGGGTGGGCATGGGGTTCCTTCAAGCTTCATCAAATGAACGTTTAACTCTGCACCATCGCGGAGCGCATGCCGAGGCGTTCAACGAACGGCTCGAAATCGCGGTCGCTGTACAGCAAGGCATAATCTCTTTCAATACAGAATGTTGCAATCAGCGTGTCGATGGTTTTTCTGACCGTTACGCCGAGCAGCCGCAGGGTGCGGAAGTGACGGGCAGCCTGAATGGCGATTTCCCTCCCCCCAATTTCCACCACTTCCATGGAGGTTAGCAACTTGCGAGCCTGGTTGAAGTCTCGTTCGCTGTTAAACCCTTGCAGGACTTCGGTCAGGATGAGGTCTCCCACCGCCAAGGGCTCGCTGCCCAGCAGCGCATCCAGACGCTCGGTCTGCACGGTGATGGTTCCCCTGAAGTAGTCGATCCAGACGCTGGAATCGACCAGGATCACCGGTCGGCTCTCATGGCGTCGAGGTCGCCTTGCCAGTCGAGCTTGCCGCGGAAGCGGCGGATTTCTTCCTGCTGGCGCAATCGCAGCAAGGTGCGCAGGCCCAATTCAACGACCTCGCGCTTGGTCTTCAAACCCGTCACGCGCAAGGTCTCCTTCATGAGTTGATCGTCGATCACGATATTGGTACGCATGATGTGTATCTCTTGTTAAATTTTTACACATCATAAGGTTTCGAATGGTGGCGCACAACCGGGGGCAGGGGACGTCAGGGCAGCGCCCGATCAAGCGTCTTCTGGTAAACAGAAACAGCAGGGCGCCGCGTCTCTGCTTTTGAGAGGAAGCGGCCGCTTTGTCCTTGGCGACGAACAACCGCCGCGCCGAAATCAGATCGCATCGAGCGGGCTGACTACGCCTCGGCCGCCCCGGTTGAGGACGTGGGTGTAGATCATGGTGGTGCTGACATCCTTGTGGCCGAGCAATTCCTGAACGGTGCGGATGTCGGAGCCAGACATCAGCAGATGGGTGGCGAAGCTGTGGCGCAGGGTGTGAGGCGTGGCGGGTTTGGTCAGGCCGGTATCGCGCACGGCCTGATGCATGGCGCGCTGCACACCTTTTTCGTCGGCGTGATGGCGGCGGGTGACGCCGGAGCGGGGATCGACCGAGAGTTGCCGGGAGGGAAAGACATATTGCCAACCCCAGTCGCGGTGGGCGTTGGGGTATTTCCGCTCCAGGGCATCGGGCAGATAGACCGCGCCGCAGCCCTGGCGTAAATCTTCCTCGTGGAGGGCCTTGACCCGGATCAGATGGTTTTTCAGCGGATCGATCAGGGTGGCGGGCAGCATCGTAATTCGGTCCTTGGCGCCCTTGCCTTCCCGTACCAGGATTTCCCGTCGCTCGAAGTCGAGATCCTTGACCCGTAGCCGCAGGCCTTCCATGAGCCTCATGCCAGTGCCGTAGAGCAGGCTGGCTAACAATCGATGGGTGCCACGCAACCGCTCCAGCAGGGCCTTAACCTCGGCGTGGGTGAGCACCACCGGCAAGCGCAGGGGGCGCTTGGCCGGCGTGATGTCGTCCATCCAGGGTAGCGCCTGGTCGAGCACTTCCTTGTAAAGAAACAGCAAGGCGCTGCGGGCCTGATTCTGAGTGGACGCCGCCACTTTGCCCTTGACGGCCAAATGGGTCAGAAAGGCTTCAACCTCGGATGCACCCATGTCGGTGGGGTGCCGCTTGTTGTGGAACAGGATAAACCGGCGAATCCAGTCCACATAGGCTTGCTCGGTGCGAATGCTATAGTGTTTTAGTCGTATCTTTCCACGAACCTGATCGAGCAATTTTGGAGTCTTGGGCGGCAACGCTGAAGGGGTATTTGTGTCATTAAATGGGACGGTCATTTCAAGATAACCAATTGACAAGTTTATATAAAGTGATGTATTTTTTCG
This sequence comes from uncultured Gammaproteobacteria bacterium, assembly GCA_963695105.1. Taxonomy (GTDB): domain Bacteria; phylum Pseudomonadota; class Gammaproteobacteria; order Competibacterales; family Competibacteraceae; genus Competibacter. The sequence continues at coordinate 6,086 of CAVOGC010000008.1, forward strand.
ATTATACACCTTTTTGGTGTGAAATAAGCCCCCTTTTAGGGGGTCTACTGTTTGTTATGTGCTACTGAGCATTAGTAAATACGAACAATGAGAGCACTCCAAGGATAAACGATCATTATGGGTATGAATTTACCATTGACAGATATTTTGCTCTATATTGCACTTAGTGAAGAGTTTAACGCCCTATCTGATGAGTTGATTGAGGAGTTAGGAAATAAGTTTAATCCGATAGAACTCGACGACATGGCTATCACAGTTTTCTGTGGCACAGTTTTTTCTCCAGTTCTAAATAGGGATTGTCAAATAACCGTTGTACCTGCAGGAAAAATGGGGATTACCCGTGCTGCTTCAGTTGTATCACCAGTTATCATAAAATCAAAAGCAAGAAATATTGTTGTCATGGGAATTGCAGGGGCTGTATCTAATGATCTCCAGCCTGGAGATGTGTTTATTCCTGACAGTGTTAACGAGTATCTTGCAAACTCGGCAACAGAAGGAAAGAAGACAACATGGACATTTAAAACTTCTGGTAATCATCTTCCGACTTCTCCTCGACTACTTAATCGCTTTCAGATGTTTCGGCGATCACAAAAGGAGTTTTACGATGGGTGGTTAGGTGATTGCTCAGCAAGATTTGCTCCTTTGGTAGAGGGTGAAATTCAAGAATCTTTGGTCAGAGCAGGCATAAATCTGCTTCCTGAAATTAAGCTGCTTGCGGGTGATGATAAAAAGTTAGCAAGCGGACCAGCTGTTGGGAAAGGAAGAGCTTTTATTAGCTGGATCAAAGGAAAGGCTGATAGAAAAGTTGCTGCGATGGAGATGGAATCAGCGGGCATATATGATGCAGCTCTTATTCACACACCCGCACCTAGGGTCATTGCAATACGTGGAATCTCTGATTTTGCGGATGAAAGAAAAGAGTTGATTGAGGATGCAGCAAAAGATCAGTTTAGATCGGTGTCGTTAAAAAATGCTCTTTCATTGTTTACGCATGGTATTGAAGCAGGTCTGTTTGAAGATGAGACATTAGCATGTAGTGAGTCTTATAAACCCGATGACGTAGTCGTTAATGCAGATAAAATTAATGATATCGACAACCTCTCCCAAATGCATACCGAATATTACCAAAGATTTTCGCAAGAGTATATTGGTAGAGAAGATGATATTGAACTTGTTATAGATTTCCTTAAAGATCCATATCCTGAGAAGCGTTTTTTATTACTTATCGGTGTTGGTGGAATGGGAAAATCTCACTTATTATCTGAATGTCGGTCAAGAATATATAGTGCTGATTTAATTCACAGGGAATGCAATTCAAGTTACAATCTTAAAACACTATTCAATATATGTAAAATTCCTTATCCTGAAGAACTTGAAGAAGCTGATGCTATACAACAGCATTTTTTAGATGAATTCTGTGAACGTGATATTACTTTAATTCTGGATGATTTCTATGAAATTGTTGATAGTGAATTTCGTAACATACTTCCAAAGCTTGTAAAAATACCAAAGGGAAAAATTTTAATAGTTTCAAGAGTAATCCCCAAAGAATTGACTCGAACTGGGTTGCACATTAACACATATGAAATCCCAGCACTTCAAAAAGAGGATTTTAAAATATTTATTCAAAACTATATTAGAGGTGAAGCCAAATTTGTATCCCTTACCGAAAAAGATATAAATAAAATCTATAACAAGGCCCAGGGATATCCACTTGGGGGGCAATTGATAATTGACCTACTTGAAATGGAGGAGGAGCTTGATGATATCCTGAAGGATCTGCCTAAATTTCAGGCAATCCGAGATCCCGAGGGAAAAGATTTTAGCGGTAGGCTTCTCGACAATATCTTCAAAAAGGGGAGCAAAAAAGAAATAAATCTTTTATGTGAATTTAGTGCGTTATATGAAGCATCATTCATAAGAGTGATAAAGCAACTGCCCTCATACAATTCAAATGCTTTTGAAGCATTGGTTAAAAGAAGGCGTTTTATCCAGAAAGAAGAAGATGGATTATTCCATTGCCACGCAATGATAAAAGATTTTGCCTACGAAAAACTGTCGGACAAAGAAAAAATTCACAATATAATCGGAAAATATTACGAAAACATACTTTTTGAAAGCACCAATCTCAATTCAGAAATTCTCTTCAAAACCATTAATCACTATAAACGGATAGGGTCTAAGAAGCTTGCAGGGTTTGGTAGAGAAATTGGTGAGAAGTACCAAATAGCAGATGTAAAGTCCCTAATAGAAAGGAATGTCAGGGATACCATTCGCAATTACGAAAGTCTTCTTGTAATCTATCCAGAAAAAGTAGCCTACTGGAATCAATTGGGGATGGCGTACAGAGAGAATAATCAAAAACAGCTTGCTATTGAAGCCCTCCTAAAGGGGTTAGATGTTGAACCCCGCAATGTTCGTATGCTAAATGAACTTGGCATCACGTATAGAGAGAATGCCCGAAAACAGCTCGCTATCGAAACGTTTCTGAAAGTAATTGAAGAAGTTGATCCAAAACACGTTCCTTCCTACAATGAACTTGGTATCACGTATAGAGAGAATAATCAAAAACAGCTCGCTATCGAAACATTTCTGAAAGTAATTGAAGAAGTTGATCCAAAACACGTTCCTTCCTACAATGAACTTGGCATCACGTATAGAGAGAATAATCAAAAACAGCTTGCTATTGAAGCCCTCCTAAAGGGATTAGATGTTGAACCCCGCAATGTTCGTATGCTAAATGAGCTTGGCATCACGTATAGAGAGAATAATCAAAAACAGCTCGCTATCGAAACATTTCTGAAAGTAATTGAAGAAGTTGATCCAAAACACGTTCCTTCCTACAATGAACTTGGCATCACGTATAGAGAGAATAATCAATTTGATAACGCAATTGAAATCAATGAGAAGGCATTAGATATAAACCCTAAGCAAAAACACTCTTTGCTTAATCTTTTGCAATGTTTTTTATTTTTCAAACCTGACAAAGCCAAAGCCGAAAAATTCTATAATAAGCTCGATTTTATGAGACCGGCTCATCCATCATTTAGAAATCAGAAAAAGAATTATAAAGTATTTATAGAAAATTTAGATCGTATATGGGATTTGTCGATAGAAGAATTTAAGATTTACGACAAATATTGTTTTGCTGCAATTCAGTACAAGGCTTACCATACTATCATTCCATTACTTTTTGATTTGCATAAAAAATATCCTAATGATTCAAAAACTGTAAGTCGATTAGGAAAGACTTTATCGAACCCAATCATTTGTAGACACGAAGAAAGTCAAAAAATTTTGTTGGAAGCAATTGAACTGTTCGAAAGTAATAATAACGAACAACAACTAATCGGACATATTTTTTTCTATCTATACAATCTCTTAAATAATGAAAAATATGAACTACTGGAAGTAGAGATAAAACGTTTTAGAGATAAGATTGTACATTTACCTAATTATTATCAATTTCTTGGCAATTATCATATTCAACTGGGTAAGCCAGAAAATGAGGTAATTGAGAAATTTGAAAAGGCAATTGTAATTTCATCCTCGAATGATGAAAAAGCTAGATCTGTAAACACATTGTTGAACTACTTAATAGAAAAAAACAAGCACAAATATGAAACACAAATTGAGCAATTGAAAGACCATTTGAAATTAAAAAACACATAACAAATCACTGCACTGGATGTTTATTCCGCTACGCTCCATAAAAACCAGTGAGTTCACGCGTTATGCGGCATACGGTTTGCGCATTGAATTAATGAGGCAGTAGCTGTGAAATGGGCAGTAGAAATTCAAAAGTCAGGTCTTGAAAAAAGGAATCTTTTGGATTTGCTTCTCGGTTTGGGATTTGAGCTTGTTGAAGGAATAGAGTATCCGGCTTTGGCTTCACCAGAGATTGATGCATGCTCGACGTCATCGGATGCATTCGAAATAGCCAAGGCCGTGAGGAATGCTTTCAAAGGCCCAGCGCAAATAGATCCAGAATTTGTGCTCGGCTCAGTCATAGATTATTCCACGAACCCACCGCGACGACACGCATTCCTTGAGGTTGAGTCATGTGTTATGACAATGACGGTAGGCACCCCCACTCTTACAATTTCCCCACCAAAGGAGCTCTCGCCAGCCGAATCAGAGCAATGGCAAGCAGGATACGAAGAACGGCAGTATCAGGCTAAACTAGAACGTCAGCGCTCAAGGCTAGAACCTGCATATTTAAGCGAAAGTGCGGCAAAGGTGATAGAGCTGCTAGCTGTAGAAGAACCAAGTGCGGAAACTCTATACAAGATATACGAGCTTGCGGAAGGACATCCTAACGATAGAGCCAATTTTCATAAGCAGTTTGGAATAACTCAAGAGCAATTTAACCGTTTTAGAGACGCGGTACATAATCCCACGGTTACTGGTGATTGGGCGCGTCACGCGTACCATGACAAACCGCGAACCTCAAATCCCATGTCAACGGGAGAGGCTGAAGCTTTTGTTCGATGGATAGCCGATAGGTGGTTACAGTCCCTTCGACTGCCCTCGGAAGGTGGCGGTGCGTGAGTTATGAAAATGCCGCATAACCAATCGCTCCAGCCGATTCGTCGCCGCGATGCGGCTCCTCGCGGCTGAGCTTCATCGTTCGTCGGCGCTTCGCGCCGACGAACGGGGCGCGAGTTGTCGAACTTCGGGTTCTCGGCGCGAGCGCCGTCGAACCCTCGTTCGAGCGACACGGCTTCGCCGCTACGCCCGCTTGGGGCATCGCGCACTGCGTGCGCTCCACCCACGCGCGGGTGTCGCTCAACTCGCGCCCCGTTAGGTGCCTGCATCCGACGCATGAAAATTCTCCTAAATCCCAGATCCGCAGAAGCCTACGGGCAAGACTTCTTGGCTAATGCCTTGAGCAAAAAAGTCGGCCTCAATGTGCTCACAGCAGCTGATGGTGCTTACTCACCAAACGATAACAAACTCGCATTAGTAGTTTCAATGAATCTCGACGAAACGGCGGACTCTGAATTTGTTCAGGCGCTTCCTGCCAACGTAACAACTGTTGCGCACGTCCATTGTCGCTATAGCTTCTATTCCGCCCCCCAAAAAGCAAATCTTGAATCGGCGCTAAGGCGAGTTCGTGTTGGCATCGTTCCCGCCCCCTTTCACAGGGATGAACTTGCGAAGGTGTTTCCCAGTGTTGATTGGCGAGTAGTGCATAACGGTGTCGACACAACTCGTTATGCCGTAGCAACAGAAGGAGAGCGCCGTCAATTTCGAAAGAAATTGGGTGTTGCCGATACGACAAAGATTGTGCTTTTCACTGGGCGCCTTGAGGACGCTAAGGGACTCCAGATTCTCAGACAGTTCGCACAGCGAATTTCAAAGACAGAGATGCTGCTCCTCGTTCAGTTTCCCTCGAATTCGCAGCGAGCTAAGCGTGCATACACGAACGTAGCGAAGGCACTTCGTGACATCAATCCAGAGTGCGTCATACTCTACCCGGATACAGACCTCCATACAGAACGACCTGTCCGTTTCGTGGACATCCTCATTACCCCATCTCTTAGCGAAGTAGCGCCGTTGGTAGTCCTAGAAGCTCTTAATGCTGGTGTGATAGTCATAGGTACTCGGGCAACTCCGTTCTATGACGACCTTTCTTCGCTTGGCATTCCAAGAACCGCTTATACGTTTCTTCCCTTTCCCTGCAGTGAAAAGCTGAGCGTTGAACGCAACTCGCTCCGAGTTGCAGATTCGACGGCTTGCTCTCTCGCCGAAGAACTCAAGCAACTAGCGGACGTGTTATGTAGGAAAACGCACGCCGAGCGCTACTGCATTTCGCAGGCGGCATACAACGCTGGATTTAGCCAAGGGCGGATGCTAGAAGGCTTTCAGGTCATCTATGATGAAGCACTCTCTGCCACTGGCACCTAACCCTGCGGTGCAGGGGGCGCTGCGCGATAAAGCCGCGCAGCGCCCCTGACCTTGAACGTTAGGGGGTGTTGCTTGCCGATATTGGTAATATTAGTTGGTGGTTCTCTTTTAGTTACCGCTTTTTTATTTGGAAACCCCCAATCAAAACCAGGAGTCATTATTTCAATTGGCGCTATGGTTATTTGGATTATTAGTGGATTTTTTTGCGCTGTCGGTGAAATGTTAGGTTATACAATGTGGGACTTTTTTGGTTTAACAGAACTTATAAAAAATTTACTCATATTTTTATTTTAAAAGCTATGTTTTCTATCTATTTTATTGATCGAATTATTGCTTTAAATTTTAGGTTTTATCATTTCAACCGGCCTAATACTAGTTAGGCTCAACTATTGAAGATCATCATGGCAACCAGTGATAACGAATACTCTGATGAAGGGTTTTAGGCTAAAGTCGCTTCTTTTGCAAAAGCTGCAGGAAAGGAACTTATTGAAAAAGCACTTTGGCTTTATTACGCAGCTCAAGATCCAGCAAACCCCGGCTTGGGCAAAAAGCATCGTCTATGGTGCACTTGGATACTTTATTCTTCCAATTGACGCCATTCCTGATCTAGCACCAGTGATTGGATATACTGACGATCTCGGTGTTTTGGCAGCAGCGGTTGCAGCTATCTCTGCCTACATTAGTAAAGATGTTAGAGCGAAGGCAGAACAGAAGATGAAGAATTGGTTCGGTGATTAGGAAAAAAATATGATATTCACGCTATGAAGGTAAGAGAACTCATCACACTCATCGAAATCGACGGTTGGTTACAGGTTCGACAGAAAGGTAGCCATCGTCAGTTTCATCATCCAACGAAACCTGGAACAGTTACGGTTTCAGGAAAACTTAGCGTTGACGTTCCGCCTAGTACACTCAACAGCGTTCTGAAACAGGCAGGTCTCAAATAGTAGGAGTTCGATATGCGTTATATGGTCATTATTGAACAAGGTCCTAGCAGCTTTGGTGCATACGTTCCAGATATTCCAGGCTGTGTAGCGGCAGCAGAAACAAAGCAAGAAGTTTTGCAACTTATTCAAGAGGCTATTGAGTTTCATCTTGATGGACTTAAGGAAGATGGGGCATCCGTCCCGTTGCCACATTCTTATAGTGAATTCGTGGAAATTCATGCCTAACTGTGGCTTGCACCTGACCCCGCTACGCGGGGCAGGTGCAGCAGGTCATTCGAGCGTCACCCCTTCGGAGCGACTTCGTCGTCCCGTACTCGCGCCTGTTATGGGGCACAGTCACGAGCCTGAAATGAAAACGATAGAGATAAGAATTTTATCCAGTTTTTTGGCATTGATAATTATCGGTTGTTTTTGTCTAATCCTTGGTCTTGGTCCGGATTTTTGGCTGCCGAAAATACCACTGTTTTTTTCGACTCTATACGGGGGATTGAGATGGATAATTGCTGTCGGAATGATGTTTGCTGTCCCTGCATTCGTGGTTTATGTTTTCGTTCGCTATATGATTCATGCTATTAGTTCATCTTCCGCCCCGTTTCTGCCCGGCTATTCCTGGGGGCAAAAAGCATTGGTGGCTGGCGCAATAGTCTTTGTAATGATGGGCTCTCTTTTTGTATGGATACTTTTATTCAGCGTAGATTTTGGCAACTGATTTGGGGCTTGAAACGCATAACAATCGCATGCAGTCGGACCCAGTAAAGCTGGGCCGCTGATGCGGAGCGTTAGAAGCGCAGAAAGGCCACTTGCACGTCGCGCTGAAAAGGTATAGTTATTATACTCATGTGCACCTTTGAATTTGATGAGCGAAAGAGCAACAGTAATCGGCGGAAACACGGCATCGATTTCGTGGAAGCCCAAGCGCTCTGGAATGATTCATATCTTATTGAAATTACAGCATTAACGTCTGATGAAGAGCGATTTCTCGTAATCGGAAAAATCGAAGGAAAGCACTGGTCAGCGGTCATAACGCCCAGAGATGGAAACATTCGGATTATTTCCGTTCGCCGTTCTCGGGTAGAAGAGGTGGCAATTTATGAAGGCTAAAAGCTTCGATGCGAAATTTGAAAAAGGCGAAGACGTCACGGGCGCTCTCGATCTTTCCAAGGCTCGCAGGCCCCAGCAAGAACAGCGCAGGGTGAATGTCGATTTTCCAGCCTGGATGATCGAATCCCTTGATCGCGAAGCGGGGCGTTTGGGCGTTACCCGTCAGTCCGTAATAAAAGTCTGGCTGGCGGAGCGCCTGGAGCAAATTGCTTCTAACAAGTAGTTCCAGCGGCGCCGAACCATGGCGTTAGCTTCACACAGGCCGGGCAAACCCGCACCGTCGGCGTCTTCATCGCCCTAGTGGAATCCACTCATTCACCAGACGCAAGGGAAAACTCAATGACTCAAATTCGATACCTCTTTACTTTGGATGCCGTTTATTGCGGAGTCAGATTTTAAGGAAGGGAATGATGTCGATATCGCCAAGCAAAATGCCCCAATATTTTGGTAAGGACTTGGAAGCAATGTCCTTTGCGGCCAACTATCATAAATGGATCATGTCCGAGTTTTTTCCATATCTCGGAAGTTCAGTCGCTGAAGTTGGAGCAGGTACAGGCAATTTTTCAAAATTAATCCTGAAGACCGACATTAAAAGCTTAAAAGCTTTTGAGCCCTCTCAAAATATGTACCAATCCTTGGCGGAAATTATAAATCAAGACAAGAGAGCTGAGGCAATTAATGGCTTCTTTGGCGATCTGGATACGGGAGAAAGGTTTGATTCAGTCTTATATGTAAACGTGCTTGAGCATATAGAAAATGATGCCGCCGAGCTTGCCAAGGTTTACAAAGCACTAAACCTGAACGGGCACCTGCTAATTTTTGTACCCGCACTACCTTGGCTTTACAGCAATCTGGATAAGCAGGTAGGACACTTTCGTCGATATAAGAAGAAGGGTCTTATAGCGCTCACGCAACAGGCGGGATTTGCAATTGTAAAAGCGCGATATTTCGATATAGCCGGAATAATTCCGTGGTACGTCAACTTTGTTTTACTTAAGAATTCGATAAGCGGTGGCAGTGTTTCCCTTTACGACAAGCTGGTCGTTCCACTGATGCGGAGACTCGAAAGGCGCTTGCCCCCGCCTATTGGCAAAAATGTGCTGCTGGTTGCTAAAAAGGTTTAGCCAAACGATCAAACACGGACAAAAAAAGCGCTGTTCTTTCTATGGCGAACATTCTCCACCCAATAACACAAGCCGGCCGTCCGACGCTTCACCCCTGCCCCAACAATTCCGCAACCGCCGCCGCCGCCTGCCGGCTGGCATCGCAACGCAGTTGACCGTGCAGCGCGTCGAACTCCACCACCAACTCCGCGCGGGCAGCCGCATCGTCCAACCAGCGCAGCACCGCCGGACCCAGATTATCCACCGTCGCCGCATCCTGCACGAACTCCGGCGCCAATGTGCGTCCAGCCAGCAGATTGGGCAAGGCAAAATGCGAGACCGTCAGCAAGCGCCGGGCGATCCAGGCCGTCACCGGCGCCACCCGGTAGGCAACCACCATCGGCCGCTTGAGCAGCATTGCCTCCAGCGTCGCGGTCCCCGACGCCAGCAACACCACATCGGCCGCCGCCATCGCCTCGCGGGATCGCCCCTGCACCAACGTCAGCGGTAACGTCGGAGCGCGTTCGGCCCGCATCGACTCCAACGCCTCGAACAACCTGGGCGTCGCCGCCGGCAGCAGGAAATGCAACTCGGGCCGCCGCGCCCACAGCCAGGTTGCGGTATCCAGCAACAGCGGCCCCAACCGACCGACTTCACCTCCACGACTACCGGGCAACAAGGCAACGATGCGCGCCTCGGCCGGCATATCCAGATGCAACAATTGCCGGGCAGGCAAAGGATCGTTATGCGGGGAAATGTTATCGGCCAGCGGATGGCCGACAAAACGCACCGGCACGCCATGCCGCCGGTAGAACGCGGCCTCGAACGGCAGCAAGGTCAACATCAGATTGACCGACCGGGCGATCTTGCGTACCCGCCAAGGCCGCCACGCCCACACCGAAGGGCTGACGTAATGCACGGTCGGAATACCGCGAACCCGCAACCGACGCTCCAGACCCAGATTGAAATCGGGCGCGTCGATCCCGACGAACACCGCCGGCGGATCGGCGAGCAATTCCCGGTACAGCCGCCGCCGGATGCGCAGCAGCTCCGGCAGATGGCGCAAGACCTCCACCAGCCCCATCACCGCCAGCCGCTCCAACGGCGCCAGGCTACGCAATCCCTGCTCGATCATGCCGGGTCCGCCGATGCCGCTGAAGCGAGCGTGCGGGTAGCGCGCCTTCAAGGCGGCGATGAGGCCGGCGCCCAGCAAATCGCCCGACAGCTCGCCGGCCACCAGGGCGATGTGCATGAGTGGCGCGTTCTAGCGGACGATGCCGCTGCGCGAAGGCGCTGCCAGAAATTCGGCCAGAATCCCCAGCCGCGGCCATTCCATCGCCATTTCCCGAACCTTTTCGGTCGCCTCATCCAGGCGCATGTTGGAACGGTAGATCACTTTATAGGCGCGGCGGATCGCCTGAATCTCTTCATCGGAAAAACCACGGCGACGCAGCCCCTCGGCGTTGATGCCATAGGGTTCGGCACGATAGCCAGCCACGGTGACGTAAGGCGGCACATCTCGATGAACCCCACAGGCAAATCCGCAAAAACTATGGATCCCCAGTCGGGTGAACTGGTACACCAGCGCGAACCCACCCAGCACCACGTCGTCGTCGATATAGACATGGCCCGCCAGCGACGCGCCGTTGGCGAAAATGGTCCGGTCGCCGACCACGCAATCGTGGGCGATGTGAACGTAGGCCATGATCCAGTTATCGTCGCCCAGCCGGGTCAGGCCGGCATCCTGCGCCGTGCCGCGATTGATCGTCACGAATTCGCGGATGGTGTTGCGGTCGCCGATCTCCAGGCGGGTCGGCTCGCCGCCGTATTTCTTGTCCTGCGGGATTTCACCCAGCGAGCTGAACTGATAAATCCGGTTGTCGCGACCGATCCGCGTCGGCCCCTGAATCACGACATGCGGGCCGATCCAGGTGCCGGCGTCAATCTCCACGTTCGGACCGATGATGGAAAAGGGACCGACCGTCACATCCGCCGCCAATCGAGCCGAAGGGTCCACCACGGCGCGCGCATCGATCACAAGTCGATGCCCCGCTTGGCGCACATCAAATCGGCGCTCGCCGCCAGTTGGCCATCCACCTTCGCTTCGCAGACAAACTTGCCGATGCCGCGCTTGATACGCTCCAGCCGCACTTCCAGGATCAACTGGTCGCCCGGTCCAACCGGCCGCTTGAAGCGGGCATTATCCACCCCGACCAGGTAATACATCGACTGGTGATCCGGTCGCCCGCCGTCGCTCTTGAACGCCAGAATCCCGGTCGCCTGCGCCAGCGCTTCCAGGATCAGTACGCCGGGCATAATCGGTCGTTGCGGGAAATGGCCGAGGAAAAACGGCTCGTTGAAACTGACGTTCTTGAGGCCGGTCAGCGACTGCCCCGGCTCGATGGCCAGAACCCGGTCGACCAGTAAAAAGGGATACCGGTGCGGCAGGTATTCCAGAATTTCCTGAATATCCATCGGTTCCAAAAACTTATCCTCTCAAACGGAGCCGTTTCGACTGATTTTTTTTTCCAGTGCCGCCACCCGCCGGAACAGCTCGTCCAGGCGACGCAGGCGGGCGCTGATCTTGTTCCAAAGCCGGTTCGGCTCCACCGCCAAACCCGAAGAGTAGGCGCCCGGCTCGGTGATGGATCGGGCCACCAGCGACATGCCGGTCACTTGCACGCGATCGGCGATTTCCAGATGGCCGGCGACGCCGACCCCACCGCCGAGCATGCAATGGCGCCCGATGCGGGCGCTGCCCGCGATGCCGACGCAACCGGCCAGCGCGCTGTGGGCGCCAACCCGCACGTTGTGGGCAATCTGAATCTGGTTGTCCAGCTTGACCCCTTCCTCGATCACGGTATCTTCCAGGGCGCCGCGATCAACCGTGGTGTTGGCGCCGATCTCGACATCGTCGCCGATCCGGACCCCGCCGAGCTGCGGCACCTTGATCCAGCACCCATCCGGCCCGAGCGCCAGGCCGAAGCCGTCGCTGCCGATCACCGCGCCTGGATGCACCAGCACCCGACGGCCGATATGCACGCGGTGACAAAGGGTCACCTGCGCCACCAACCGTGTTTCGGCGCCCACCACCGCCTGCTCGCCGATTACGCAGTTGGGACCGACAGATACGCCCTCGCCCACCACCGCGCCGGCCTCCACCGTGCACTGCGGGCCGATCCAGGCGCTGGCCGCAACCTGCGCGGAAGGATCGACCCAAGCCGTGGGATGAATTCCGCCACGCGACCCAGCGGCTGGCGCGAACAATGCCGCCGCCCGGGCGTAGGCGACATGCGGGTTGGCGGCCACCAAAGCCGGCACCGAGCAGTACGCGGCGTCCTCGGGCGACACGATCACGGCCGCCGCCCGAGTACAGGTCAGGAACGGGCGATAGCGCGGGTGGGTCAGAAAGCTGATCTGGCCGGGTTCCGCGCCGTGCAGGGGCGCCACGCCGGTGATGACCGTCGCGGCGTCGCACCCTTGCAAGCGGGCGTTCGCCGCCGCCGCCACTTCGCCCAGCGTGGTCATCGGGGTTATCGCGTGAGGCGCTTCAGAACCTTGTCGGTGGCATCCACTTGCGGGCTGGCGTACAGCGTCGCGCTATCGTTGATGACCAGGTCGAAACCTTCTTCCTTGGCGACACTGTTGATCACATCCAGCACCTGCTTCTGGAACTTGCCCAACTCCTCGTTGCGGCGCAGGTTGAAGTCCTCGCGGAATTCATCGCTGGTCCGCTTCAGCTCCCGGGCTTGATTGCGGATGTCGCCCTCCAGATTGCGGCGCTGGCTGTCGCTCATCACCGCCCCATCCTTGGCCAGTTTCTCCTCCAGCCGGCGCAGCGACTTCTGCGCCTCGACCAAGCCTTTTTGCCGCGGCGCGAATTCCTGTTCCAGCCGCTTACTGGCCGATTCGGCTTGCGGCGCGCTGCTCAGAATCTTGGCGATACTGACGAAGCCGATTTTCAGATCGGCCGCCTGGACCAGGGAAAGAGGCAGCGCCAGAGCGGTCGCGGCCAACAACTTGCAGATCAGCTTCACTCGATAACCTCCATTAAAAATACCAATATACATCATTAAGTTAAAAATAAGCCATCTATCCAGCATCAGTTAAACGGCACGCCAAAGGAGAACTGGAAAACCTCCGTCTCATCGTCCGGCTTATCGTTGAGCGGAGCAGCGACGCTCACCGCAATGGGTCCGAGCGGGGACAACCACAACCCGGCAATACCGACCGAATAGCGCAGGTCGCTGGCGTCGAAATCACTCGGAGTTGCGAAGACATTGCCGACATCGAAGAACGCCGCCATCCGCACGTTTTCCGATTTTTCCAGGAACGGCACCGGCAGAATCATCTGTGTATTGGCGACGGTCTTGAACGCACCGCCGCTCGGTTCGTTATTGCTGTAGCGGGGACCCAGCGTATTGGACTTGTAACCCCGCACCGACCGCAGGCCGCCCGCATAAAAATTTTCGAAAAAGGGCAACCCGTCGGAATTACCGTAACCGTCGCCATAGCCGATATCCGCCCCAAGCGTCCAAGTCAGCCACCGGGCAAAGGGGTAGTACACCACCCCCCGGTAGCTGAGCTTGTAGTATTCAGCGTCGCTGCCCGGCACGGCGAGTTCGGCCGAGATTTGATTCAGGCTGCCGCTGGTCGGAAAAATAATCCGGTTGCGGCTGTCCCGCGCCCAACTGGCATCCAGTTTGAATTCGTTGAAGGTGTCGCCGTTCTGCCTGATATATTCCAGGATTTCAACGGGCGTGCCGGTCGTCGTGTCGATCGTAATATGATCGTAGCCGGGCAGCAGCAGCAGCGTATCGAATTCGTTAAGCGGGAACCCGAAACTGACCTGGGCGCCGTAGCTGTTGAGCACATAGTCGGCGGTGTTGACCTGCGCGGCGTCGATATCCCGATAGTAAAGCCGGAACCCGCGGCTGATACCGTCCGGCGTATAGTAGGGATTGTTATAGAAAAGACTGTAGTTGGCGCCGGCATCGCTATTGTTGAGCACCAGGCTCATCTGGTTGCCGGTGCCGAGGAAATTGTTCTGGGTCACGCTCGCGTTGAGCAACAAACCCGAATCCTGGCCGTAGCCGATGCCGAACAGCAGACTCCCCGACGGGCGCTCGACCACGGTGTAATTCACATCGACCTGATCGTTGGTTCCGGGCACGGCCGGCGTCTCGACGCTGACGCTTTCCAAATACTCCAGGCGCTGCAAGCGCGTCTTGGAGCGGTCGAGATCCTTGGTCGAAACCCAGGCGCCTTCCGCCTGACGCAGTTCCCGCCGCAGCACTTCGTCCTGGGTTTTGATGTTGCCCTGAAAGTTGATGCGCCGCGCGTAAACCCGCTGGCCCGGATCCACCACGAAGCTCAAGGCGACTTTTCGGGTTTCGTCGTTGACTTGGGGGACGGTATTGATATTGGCGAACGCATACCCCTCCTCGCCCAGACGCTCGCTCAATTTCTTGGTGGTTTCGGCCATCTTGGCGCGGGAAAAGGTTTCGCCCGCCTTGATCGTAATCAGCTCCCGCAAATCCTGCTCCGGGACCTCGCCGAAATTTCCGACCAGTTGGATGTCTTCAATGGTGTAGGGCTCACCCTCGGTGATGTTGATGGTGATGTAGACATCTTTCTTGTCGGGCGTGATCGAAACCTGAGTGGAATCGACGTTGAACTTGAGATAGCCTCGATCCAGATAAAAGGAGCGCAACGTCTCGATGTCGGCCGCCAGCTTCTGCTTGGAATACTGATCGTCCTTGCTGAAAAAGGACAACCAGCCGGTGGTGGAGGACTGCAACAGGCCCAGCAGTTCCTTGTCGCTGAAAGCCTGATTGCCGACGATATTGATCTGGCCAATGCTGGCCACCGCGCCTTCCGAAATCTCGATGGTGATGGCGACTCGATTGCGCTCCAGAGGCCGCACCTGACTTTCGATCCGCACCGCGTAACGGCCACGGCTGTAATACTGTCGCAGCAGTTCCTGTTCCACCTTGTCGAGCAGGGAGCGATCGAAGACCCGGCCCTCGACCAGACCGACCTCGGCCAGCGCCTTCTTCAGGTCGTCGGTGCTGATATCCTCATTGCCGGTGATCCGAACCTCGGAAATCGCCGGCCGCTCGGTCACGGTCACCACCAGCACATTGCCTTTGCGTTCCAGGCTGACATCGGTGAAGAATCCGGTCTTGAACAGCGCGCGGATGATTTCCGGATATTCCTGCTCGGAAACCGACGAACCGACCTGTACCGGCAGGTAGTTGAACACGGTGCCAGCGGAAATGCGCTGCAAGCCATCGACCTGGATGTCCTGAACGACGAATTCGCCGGCTCGCGCCCCGCAGGCCGCGACCATCAGACCGAAAGAGAAAATCAGGCGGCGATACAATTTCATAAGTACGTGGTTACCCCAAAGCCCGGGCGATTGGTTCTTATCCGATGATACGACTGAAGTCATTGAACAGGGCCAGCCCCATCAACAGCAGCAAAACGGCGATCCCCATCTGCTGCCCCAGGTTCTGCACCGTTTCCGACAACGGGCTGCCCTTGATCAGTTCGATCAAGTAATACAACAGGTGGCCGCCGTCCAAAACTGGCACCGGCAGCAGGTTCAACACCCCCAAACTGATGCTGACCAGGGCCAGCAGCGACAAAAACGCGATCAAACCGGCGCTGGCCGCCTGACCGGCGAACTGAGCGATGGTTAACGGACCACTGAGATTGTCCAGCGAGGCCTTGCCGATCAGCATCCGCCCCAACATGCGCAGGGTCAGCAACGACATGTCCCAGGTTTTGCCGAGCGCCGCGCCGACCGCGTCCAGCGGGCCATAACGTACCACGACCCGCAAGCTCCGGGCGAGGTCTTCCGGCACATCGGCGACGGCGCCGATGAACCCGACCTGCTGGCCTTGCTCGTTTTCCCGCATATTGGGAACCAGTTCCAGCACCTGCTCGGCCCCCTCGCGCTCGATACGCACCCTGAGAGATTGGCCGGGATGCCGCTCGATCGCCTCGCGCCATTGCTGCCAGTCCGCAACGGATTTGCCGTCGGCCAGCACGATGCGGTCGCCCGGTCGCAACCCAGCCCGCTCGGCCGCGCCGTCACGCATCACCTGACCGATCACCGCCGGCAACGCCGGTCGCCAAGGCGCCAGCCCAACCCGCTCAAAAACCTGCGCCGTATCGGCCAATCCCTGGATCTCGCCTGTGTCCAGCGTTCGGATTCGGGTCCGGTCGTCGGCGTCCAGCACTTCGACCTTGATCACCTCTTCGGCCATGGCCCGATCCACCAGCGCCAGCACCACCGCGCTCAGCGTCGGCGCCGGTTTACCGTCGATGGCCACCACCAGGTCGTCCTTGCGAAAACCGCCCGCCTCGGCCAGCGACCCTGGCCGCGGTTCGTCCAGCAGCGGTTTAACTCCCGGTATGCCAACCATGAACATGAAGGCATACGCGAGCACGGCGAACAGAAAATTAAAGGCGGGTCCAGCCAGCACGATGGCGATGCGCGAACCCACCGGCTGACGGTTGAAGGCCCGCTGCTGCTCGACCGGCGGCACCTCGCCTTCGCGCTCGTCCAGCATCTTCACATAGCCGCCCAGGGGTAGCACGGCGATCACATACTCCACGCCGTCCCGGCCGAGCCGGCGCCAAAGCGGCCGACCGAAACCGATGGAAAACTTCAACACCTTGACGCCCAGGCGACGCGCGACCCAGAAATGACCGAATTCATGGACGGTGATCAACACTCCCAGGGTGACGATCAAAGCCAGAGCCGAAATCAGTGAATTGCTCATCTTAAACCTCCAACGCCCGGGCGGCGATCCAGCCGTCGGCGACGGCCCGCGCCTGTAAGTCACTATCGAGAATCGCCGCAAGTTCCCCGGCCGCGCTTACGGGCGCCTGCTCCAGAGTATGCTCCACCACGGCGGCGATGTCGGTGAAACGAATGCGCCGTTCGAGGAATGCCTGAACCGCTACTTCGTTGGCGGCATTCAGCACGGCCGGCGCGGTCCCGCCCGCTTCCAGCGCGGCGAAGGCCAGTCGCAAACAGGGAAAACGGGCAAAATCGGGCGCCTGAAATTCCAGTTTTCCCAGCCGGGCAAAATCCAGGAAAGTCACTCCGGAAGCCAGCCGCCGCGGCCAGGCCAAGGCGTGGGCGATGGGGGTGCGCATATCGGGATTGCCCAATTGCGCCAGCACCGAACCGTCCTGATATTCGACCATCGAGTGGATCACGCTCTGCGGATGCACCACCACTTCGATCGCCGCCGTCGGGGCTTCGAACAGCCAGTGCGCCTCGATGACCTCCAGTCCTTTGTTCATCATGGTAGCGGAATCGACCGAAATCTTGCGGCCCATGCTCCAGTTGGGATGGGCGCAGGCCTGCTCGGGGGTGACTTCCGCCAGTTGCGCCAGCGGCGCGATTCGAAACGGCCCGCCGGAGCCGGTCAGTAGAATCCGGCGCACGCCGGCGGCGGCAAGGCCGGTGCGCGCGAAATCCGCCGGCAGGCATTGAAACACCGCGTTGTGCTCGCTATCGATCGGCAGCAGCTCCGCGCCGTGCTGGCGGATCGCCGTCATGAACAGCGGCCCGGCCATGACCAGCGCTTCCTTGTTGGCCAGCAGCACCCGCTTGCCGGCCCGCGCCGCCGCCAGGGTCGGCAGCAAACCCGCCGCGCCGACAATGGCCGCCATCACATAAGCGGCTTCGGGCAAGGTCGCCGCACGCTCCAGCCCGGCGACCCCGGCCAGCACCTCGACCGACCGGCCCAGCGCCCGCAACCGCTCCCGCAACCGTTCGGCGGCGGCGGCATCGGCCAGAACCGCAACATCCGGTTCGTGCGTCAGGCACTGCTGGAACAGCGCCTCGACATCCCGGTGAGCGGTCAGGGCCACAACCCGAAAACGGTCGGGATGGCGTTGCAGCACATCGAGGGTGCTAACGCCGATCGAACCGGTCGAACCCAGGATGGCGACCCCGATACGCTCGCTCATCCCCGCATTCCGTACAGCCCCAGCAGGAACACCGGCGTGGCGGCGGTCAGGCTGTCGACCCGGTCGAGCACGCCGCCGTGGCCGGGCAACAGCGTGCCGCTATCCTTCATGCCGCGCTGTCGCTTCAGCATGCTCTCGAACAGATCTCCGGCGATGGAGAAACCGACCGTCACCATGCAGACCGCCACGAACCAGGGCCAGCGCGCACCGATATCCAGCACCGCCGCGCCGGCCAGCGCGAACATGAGCGCGGCCATTCCGGCGCCCAGCGCCCCTTCCCAAGTCTTACCCGGGCTGATGGCGACCGCCAGCTTGCGCCGCCCCCAGCGGCGGCCGGCGAAATAGGCGCCGATATCGGCGATCCAGACCAGCAGAAACAGGAACAACACATAGGCCGGCCCGAATTCGTCCCGCAACGCCATGAATGCCACCCAGGGCGCGGCCAGCACGATCACGCCGGTCGCCGCGACGGTCGCCGCGCGGTCCCGGCGTTCAGGGCGCGCGGCGTAGCGCCACATCCAAAATAGAGCATAGCACCAGCCGACCACCACGCAGCCCAGCAAACCGGCGACGAAGGCGGCGTTGCCCACCCACGGCCAGAGCGCCAGAATCAGGGTCAGCACCAGCCCACCGTACAGCAGGCGGTGACGCGGCCCGCTCAACCCCGCCAGCCCGGCCCATTCCCAGGCACCCAGCAGGATCACCGCCAGCAGCAGCAGACCGAAACCGGCCAGCGGCAGTTTCATCACCGCCCAGACAACCAGCACGGCCAGCACGACCGCCGTCATGACTCGCTGTTTAAGCATGTTGGCTTTGCACCACCTGTTCGGCGGTCCGACCGAAGCGCCGCTGCCGGCTGGCGAACGCGGCGCAGGCGGATTCCAGGTCGCCGTCATCGTAATCGGGCCACAGCCGGTCGGTAAAATACAGTTCGGTGTACGCCATCTGCCACAGCAGAAAATTACTGATGCGCTGCTCGCCGCCGGTACGGATGAACAGATCCGGCTCGGGCAGATCGGACAAACAGGTAAAGGAGTGCAGGACACCGGGGGTGATATCGCCTGGCTGCAATCGGCCTTCCAGCACGGCTTCGGACACCCGGCGCGCCGCCTGGGCCAAGTCCCAGCGCCCGCCGTAGTTGGCGGCGATGACCAGGGTTAAACCGGTGTTGGCGACGGTCCGCCGCTCGGCCTTGACGATGTAATCCTGCAAGTTTGCGGGAAAGGCACTGTAATCGCCGATGAAGCGCAACCGCACGTTGGCGGTGTCCAGCCGACGAATTTCGCCGCGCAGGGTGGTCAGAAACAACTTCAACAGCACCTCGACCTCCGGTCGCGGTCGCCGCCAGTTTTCGCTGCTGAAGGCAAACAGCGTCAGCACTTCGATGTCGCGCTCGCTGCACGCCTGCACGATCCGGCGCACCGCCTTGGCGCCCTCCCGGTGGCCCGCCGTTCGCGGCAGGGACCGCTGCTGCGCCCAGCGGCCGTTGCCGTCCATGACAATGGCGATGTGGCGAGGTAACGGCTGGCACGGCGCCCGTGGTGGCATCGGGACGTCAACCGACATTCGAGAGGGTCCTCGTCAGGTTCGCGCTCACCGCGGCTTGCCCCCGCACCGGCGCTTCAAATTTCCATCAATTCGGCTTCCTTGGCCGAAAGCACCTTGTCCACGTCCTGAATGTGCCGGTCGGTGAGTTTCTGAATCTCATCCTGGGTCTGTCGTTCGGCGTCCTCGGCGATCTTCTTGTCCTTGAGCAAGGCCTTGAGTTGGTTGTTGGCGTCGCGGCGAATATTGCGAACCGCCACCTTGGCGCCTTCGCCTTCCTGCCGGACCACCTTGACCAGATCGCGGCGGCGCTCCTCGGTCAACGGTGGCAGCGGCACCCGAATGACTGTCCCGGCCGAAGCGGGATTCAACCCCAGATCGGACTTTAAAATGGCCTTCTCAATCGGCCCCACCATGTTTTTTTCCCAGGGCGTCACCAGCAGGGTGCGCGCGTCGCTGACGCCGACCGAAGCCACTTGGCCAAGTGGCGCTTCGCTGCCGTAGTAGCTGACCGTAATGTGATCCAGCAAGCTGGCATGCGCGCGCCCGGTCCGCAACTTGGTCAATTCCTGCTTGAGGTTGTCCACGCTCTTGGCCATCCGGTCAGCCGCTTCTTTCTTGATGTCATCGATCATGGTCGTCATTCCCGCACCACAGTGGTGCCCACGCTTTCGCCGCACACGACCCGTACCAGGTCCCCGTGGCGGTTGATGTTGAAAACCTTCAGCGGTATGTCGTTCTCCCGACACATGACAATGGCCGTGGCGTCCATCACCTGCAGTTTGCGCGCCAGGGCCTCGTCGTAGGTCAGCCGATCGTAACGCACTGCCTTGAGATCCTTGAAAGGGTCCGCTGAATAGATACCGTCCACCTTGGTCGCCTTGAGCATCACCTCGGCGCTGATCTCGATGGCTCGCAAGCTGGCGGCGGAATCGGTGGTAAAAAAGGGGTTGCCGGTGCCGGCGGCGAAAATCACCACCCGGCCCTTTTCCAGATGACGGATGGCGCGGCGGCGAATGTAGTCCTCGCAGACTTCGTTGATGCGGATCGCCGACATCACCCGGGTGAATACCCCCAGCCGTTCCAGGGTATCCTGCATCGCCAACGAGTTCATGACCGTGGCCAGCATGCCCATGTGGTCGGCCGCGACCCGATCCATCCCCTTCTTGGCCAACCCGGCTCCTCGAAACAGGTTGCCGCCGCCGATGACCATGCCCACCTCAACCCCGAACTGGCACAATTCCCGCAACTCGCCCGCGATGCGCGCCAGCACATCGGGGTCGATGCCGTAGTCACCCTCGCCCATCAGGACTTCGCCGCTGAGCTTGAGAAGAATCCGCTTGAACGCTGGTCTGGAGTTCGGCATGGTCATCGCGCAACCTGCAATATCGGTACTGAGAGAATTGTACTGTAATCGCAGCGTCGGCGGCAGTGGCGGCACGGCGCGCGTCAGTCGCCTCGCGCCTGAGCCATCACCTCGGCGGCGAAATTGTCGGATCTTCTCTCAATCCCTTCACCCAGTTCGAAGCGTTCGAACCGGACCGCCCGGGCCTGATGGGCCTTCAGCAGTTTTTCCACGCTTTGCTCGGGATCCTTGACGAACGGCTGGCCCAGCAGGGTGACTTCATCGAAGTACTTGCGCAGCCGTCCCTCCACCATCTTTTCGATAATGTTGGCCGGCTTGCCGCTGGTCGCCGCTTGCGCCGCGAAAATTTCCTTCTCCTTGGCCACATGCTCGGTCGGTATCTGGTCGGCACTGACGCACAGCGGCCGGCTGGCGGCGACATGCATGGCGATATCCCGGGCCAAATCGCCATCGCCGCCGTCCAGTTCGACCAGCACGCCGATGCGAGTTCCATGCAGGTAGCTGCCCAGCACGCCGCCGGAGGTCGCCAGCCGGGCGAAGCGGCGGACATTGACGTTCTCGCCGATTTTGGCGATGCACTCCCGCCGGCTCTGCTCGACGCTCTGGCCGTTCGCCACGGGCAAGGCCAGCAGCGCCTCCAGATCGGCGGGCTCATTATTCAGGACCACCTCGGCCACGGCGGCGGCGAATTCCCGGAAGTCGTCGTTCTTGGTGACGAAATCGGTTTCGCAGTTCACCTCGACCATGGCCGCCGCGCCGGCCGCCTGCCTGATGACGATCAGGCCCTCGGCGGCTACCCGGCTGGCTTTCTTGTCAGCCTTGGCCTGTCCGGCCTTGCGCATCAATTCGACCGCCGCTTCGATATCGCCCTGGGTCTCCTGCAGGGCTTTCTTGCATTCCATCATTCCCGAACCCGTGCGTTCGCGCAGTTCTTTAACCAGCGTCGCCGTAATTTCCACCATGCTCACGTACCTCATTAAATAGATTTACCGCAATCAATCTGAAACCGGACTGAACCGAACTCATTAAAAAAAGGCTCGCGAGCGTCAGGCACACGAGCCTCTTTGACAAAATCCGGTATTAAGCGGAAGAATCAGCGAAGATCAAACGCCATCGCCCGCCGGCAGCGTCTCTTCCTCCGGGATTTCGATGAACTCTTCCTCGGCGCGGCCCGAGGTCAGCACCGCGCGTCCTTCCAGCACTGCTTCCGCCAGACCGCCCACGTAGAGCTGAATGGCGCGGATGGCGTCATCGTTGCCGGGGATGATATAGCTGATACCGTCGGGCGAATTGTTGCTATCGACCACCCCAACCACCGGTATCCCCAGTTTATTGGCCTCCTGCACGGCGATGCGTTCGTGGCCGACGTCGATCACGAACAGCGCATCCGGCAAGCTGGCCATGTCCTTGATGCCGCCCAAGCTGCGTTCCAGCTTGCCCATATCCCGCCGCAAACCGATGACTTCTTTCTTGGCCAACTGCTCGAAAGTGCCGTCCTGAGCCATCAGCTCCAGATCCTTGAGCCGTTTGATGGACTGGCGGACGGTCTTGAAGTTGGTCAGCATACCGCCCAGCCAGCGGTGATTGACATAAGGCATGCCGCAACGGAGCGCCGCTTCGGCGGTCGCCTCGCGGGCCGAGCGCTTGGTGCCCACCAGCATGATCTTGCCACCCTTGGAAGCCAGCCGCCCGATGAAATTCAGTGCTTCCAGATACAGCGGCAGGGTTTTTTCCAGATTGATGATGTAGATCTTGCTGCGCGCCCCGAAGATATACGGGGCCATTTTGGGATTCCAGTAACGGGTCTGGTGGCCGAAATGCACGCCGGCCTCCAGCATCTGGCGCATGGAAATGGTCGCCATTGCCGAAATTCTCCTCAAGGATTTGGGGTTAAGCCTCCATCCGCCCCAAGCGACGACCCCCTCATGGGGGCACCCGGTCGCCCGTGCCGGCGAATGTGCGAAGTGTGTGCAACGCTAGAAGGTTTGCCTAAAAGGCGCGCGCTTTATAACATGGATTGTTCGGGAAAACCAAATGAACCGCCGCCCGCGGGCACTGTCCCAAACACCGCGGCCCGCTCCGGACGCCGTCCCCCGCCCATCGCCCATATGCCCGTAGACCGACGCCATGTTTCAGAAAAACCCCAGGAAATCGATGAGCATTACTCTCAAGACGCCGGAAGAAATCGAAAAGATGCGCGTCGCCGGCCGGCTGGCCGCCGAGGTACTGAACATGATTCAGGCTCATGTGCGGGAGGGGGTCGCCACCGATGAGCTGGACCGGATCTGTCACGAGTACATCATCGACGTTCAACAGGCGATCCCCGCTCCACTCAACTATCGCGGCTTTCCCAAATCCATCTGCACCTCGATCAACCATGTGGTCTGCCATGGCATTCCCGGACCGAAGAAGCTGAAAAAGGGCGACGTGCTCAACATCGATATCACCGTGATCAAGGACGGCTATCACGGCGACACCAGTCGGATGTTTCACGTCGGCACCCCGCCGGTCGCCGCGCAGCGTGTCAGCCGGGTGGCCTACGAATGCCTCTGCATCGGCATCGAGATGGTGCGGCCCGGTATCCGCCTCGGCGACATCGGCCACGCCATCCAAAAACACGCCGAAGCCCAGCACTGCTCGGTGGTGCGCGAATACTGCGGTCACGGCATCGGCCGGGAATTCCACGAAGAGCCGCAGGTGCTGCACTACGGGGACCCCGACACCGGCGTCGAACTGGTCCCCGGCATGACCTTCACCATCGAACCGATGATCAACGCCGGCAAGCGACACGTCAAGTTGCTACCCGACGGTTGGACCGTGGTCACCAAGGATCACAGCGTTTCCGCTCAATGGGAGCATACCGTGCTGGTCACCGCAACCGGCCACGAAGTCCTCACGCCGCACCCAGGCGATCCGTTTTAAGCGCCCGCCCTATCTGGAAGATCCCATGGCCGTCACCGACATCGCTGTTCCGCCCGCCGCCGCGCCCGCATTTGCCGTCGGCGCCGAACCGCCGCCGGACAACTTGCGGCGGGCCGAGATCGTCCTGTTCGACGCGGAGGCTTTTACCCGCGATCTGGCCGCGACCGCCAACTCGCTGGCCGTGTTCCGAACCCTGCTCAAACAGAGCGACGCCCGGTTCAAGGAACTGTTCCAGCAAGGCGTTCCCGCTCACGAGCTGGTGCCCGCCCGCGCCGGCTTGATGGACGAACTGCTGCGGTTCATCTGGCTGCGGTTTTTCGAGGCCGATACCCCGGATCTGGCGCTGGCGGCGGTCGGAGGCTACGGTCGCGGCGAGCTGCATCCGGGCTCGGATGTGGACATCACGATTCTGCTGGACGAGCAGGCGCTGGAAGCTCGCCGTTCCGGGCTGGAAGATTTTCTAACCTTCCTGTGGGATATCGGGCTGGAAGTCGGGCACAGCGTGCGCACGCTTGAGGACTGCGTCCACGAAGGCGCCGCCGACATCACGGTCGCCACCAGTCTGATGGAGGCGCGGTTGTTAACCGGCTCATCGGCGTTGTTCGAGCAGATGCGCGCCGCCACCGGTCCCGACCGCATCTGGCCCGATGCCGCCTTCTTTGAATCCAAGCAGCGGGAACGCAGCCAGCGCTGCCATAAATACAACGAAACCGCCTTCAACCTGGAGCCCAATATCAAGGACGGCCCCGGCGGGCTGCGCGATATGCAGATGATCGGCTGGGTGGCCAAACGGCATTTCGGCGCCAGCACCCTGCAGGAACTGGTGAGCCACGGCTTCCTCAGCCCGAGCGAATACGACGAGCTGATCGACTGCCGCAATTTTCTTTGGCAGGTGCGCTTCGCCCTGCACGCGCTGACCGGCCGCCGCGAAGACATGCTGCTGTTCGATCACCAGCGCCGGATCGCCCAACAGTTCGGCTACCGGGATCAGGATCACAACCTGGCGGTCGAGCAGTTCATGCAGCGCTACTACCGCACCGTCAACGCGCTCAGCCGGCTGAACGAGATGCTGCTGCAACTGTTCGAGGAGGCGATCCTGCTGGCCGGCGAACCGGGCGAACCGCAGCCTATCAACCGCCGCTTCCAGGTCCGCCGCGGCTACCTGGAAGTGACCCAGCCCAACGTGTTTCTGCGTTACCCGTTCGCGCTGCTGGAGATTTTTCTGGTCTTGCAGCAACACCCGGAAATCAAGGGCCTGCGCGCCTCCACCATTCGCCTGATCCGCGATCACCGGCCGCTGATCGACGACAAGTTCCGCAACGACGTGCGCCCGCGCAGCCTGTTTATGGAAATCCTGCGCCAACCGCACGGGGTAACGCTGCAACTGCGGCTAATGAACGCCTACGGCGTGCTGCCGGCCTACCTGCCGGAATTTGGCAACATCCTCGGGCGGATGCAATACGACCTGTTCCACGCCTACACCGTTGACCAGCATATCCTGTTCGTGGTGCGCAACCTGCGGCGGTTTTTCCTCCGCCGGTTCGCCCAGCAGGATTCCGAATACGGCGCGATCATGGAGCAATTGCCCAAGCCCGAGCTGCTCTACATCGCCGGTCTGTACCACGACATCGCCAAGGGGCGTGGCGGCGACCATTCCATCCTGGGCGCTCAGGACGCCGAACGGTTCTGCCGCCAGCACGGGCTCAGCAGTTTCGATACCCGGCTGGTGGCCTGGCTGGTGCGTCACCACCTGACTCTGTCGCTGACCGCGCAGAAAAAAGATATCCACGACCCGGACGTCATCCATCAATTCGCCCTGCAAATGGGCGATCAGATGCATCTGGATTACCTTTACCTGCTCACGGTCGCCGATATCCGCGGCACCAATCCCCACCTGTGGAACACTTGGCGGGCGTCGCTGCTGTGGACATTGTACAAGGCCACCCGCCAGGCGTTGCGGCGCGGGCTGGACCACCCGATCGACAAGGAGGAACGCATCCGCGAAGCGCAGGCGCAGGCACGGCAGCGGCTGCGCGCCACCAAAATCGATGAGGAGCGTATCAATCGAGTGTGGGAAGGCTTCGGCGACGACTATTTCCTGCGTCATTCCGCCGACGAGATCGTCTGGCACACTCGCGCAATCCTCAAGAAAGGGCATAACGAACGGTCGCTGGTCATGGCCCGCGACGATCCCGGCCGGGGTGGCACCGAGGTCTTTATTTACACCCGCGACCAGGACAACCTGTTCGCGCTGATCACCTCCATCCTCGACCAGCTGGGACTGACCATTCTCGATGCCCGCATCATCACCGGCCACAGCGGTTACACCCTGGACAGCTTTACGGTACTGGAGGACTCCGGCTCGCCGATCCGCGACCGACGGCGGATCAAGGAAATCACCTCCACTCTGCTGCACTATCTGGGCCGGCCGGACATAACGCCGCCGGTACCCAACCGCCATATTTCCCGAATTCAGAAAGCATTCCAGATGCCGACCTTGGTTTCGTTCCGCGAGGATCAGGCCAACGGCCGCACCTTGGTGGAACTGGTGTCCTGGGACCGGCCGGGGCTATTGTGCCAGGTTGGCCAGGTATTTATGGAATGCGGGGTGCAGGTGCATAACGCCAAGATCGCCACCATCGGCGCCCGGGCCGAGGACGTATTCTTCGTCACCGACCGGGACAACCTGCCCTTGAACAACTCGGAAAAATACACGGCGCTCAGAGCGGCGCTGGTCGAACAACTGGATTCGGGCGAAGAATGAGCCTCAAGATGCCCGCGCCCACCGTCCCGACCCGCTGGCCCGCGCCTGTAGGAACTTTCCCATGCCCGTCCGCTCTAACTTCACCTTTTTGTTACCAGGACTGATTCCGCTCGTCATCATTCCTGTCGCCATCGCCGCCGAGATCGTTCCCAAGAACGGCCCCTGCCCCAGCGGCTATCACACCCAGGGTCACTACTGCGTCGGCAATCGGGACCATCCGCCCGCCGCCATTCCCAAGAGCGGCCCCTGCCCCAGCGGCTATCACACCCAGGGTCACTACTGCGTCGGCAATCGGCGCTGAGCCTGTCCTCGGCCGTCACCACGGGCGCTCCACGCTCCCGTCCATCCTCACCGTGATGAAACAACCGGCGGTGAGTGTCGATCGGCGAGCGCGGAAATCCCATACCATCCGCACCCGCTTGAGCCACAGTCGGTCACCGGACAGGCAATCCACGACTACACTCAATAGTCAAGCTGCCCGGCCTCCGCCGGCTGACCCATCGGCAGTCCTACTTTGATATTTTCATGGTTTCGGTGGCCATTCCGGTGAGCGCCCTGGTGGTGGTCAATCACCCTGGGAACGATGTTTGGCAGCTTCTGAGCCTGGCCCGCCGTCCGCGACCACGGGCGGCGGCTCCCATTAAATGACGAGGGACATCTCATGCGGCATCCTCTGCTCGCCTCCCTGCACATTCCCGAACGCGGCAAGGTGGTCAGCGCCCGCGAGGCCGTGAGCCTGATCCGCCCCGGCGATACGGTGGCCACTAGCGGCTTTGTCGGTACCGGCTTTGCCGAGAACATCGCCTGCGCCGTCGAGGAACTGTATCTGGCGCCCGACGCACCGGTGCTGGACAAACTCCGCGATCTGACCCTGGTCTACGCCGCCGGCCAGGGTGACGGCAAAACCCGCGGCCTCAATCACTTCGGCCACGAGGGGCTGGTTAAACGCATCATCGGCGGGCACTGGGGACTGGTGCCGAAGCTGCAAGCGCTGGCGGTGAGCAATCAAATCGAAGCCTGGAACCTGCCACAAGGTGTGATCACTCATCTGTACCGCGACATCGCCGCCGGCAAGCCGGGGACGCTGACCCGGGTCGGGCTGGGCACTTTCGTCGATCCGCGCCATGGCGGCGGCAAGCTCAACGCCCGCACCGAGCAGGATCTGGTCGAACTGATGGTGATCGGCGGCCAGGACTATCTGCTCTACAAAGCATTCCCGATCCATGTCGGCATCATCCGCGCCACCACCGCCGACATCGACGGCAACCTGACCATGGAAAAGGAGGCGCTGACGCTGGAATCGCTGGCCATCGCCATGGCGGCGCGCAATTCCGGCGGCATCGTCATCGCCCAGGTCGAGCGGGTGGCCGAGCGCGGCTTCCTGCGGCCCAAGGATGTGCGGGTGCCGGGCATTTTGGTGGATTGCATCGTGGTCGCGCCGCCTGAACACCACTGGCAGACCTTCGCCACTCAATACAACCCCGCGTTTTCCGGCGAGATCAAGGTGCCGCTGACCTCGATTGCGCCCATGCCGATGAGCGAACGCAAAATCATCGCCCGCCGCTCGGCGCTGGAGCTGGCGATGAACGCCATCGTCAATCTCGGCATCGGTATGCCGGAAGGGGTAGCCAGCATTGCCGCCGAGGAGAAGATCATCGATCTGCTGACCTTGACCGCCGAGCCGGGGGTGGTGGGCGGCATTCCCGCCGGCGGGCTGGATTTCGGCGCCGCCACCAACGTCCAGGCGATCATCGACCAGCCCAATCAGTTCGATTTCTACGACGGCGGCGGGCTGGACATCGCGGTGCTGGGGTTGGCTCAGGTCGACCGGCAGGGCAATCTCAACGTTTCGAAATTCGGCCCGCGCATAGCCGGCGCCGGCGGCTTCATCAACATCAGCCAAAACGCCCGAAAGGTAGTGTTCGCCGGGACGTTTACCGCCGGCGGGCTGGACATCGCGGTGGAAAAAGGTCAGTTGCGCATCCGGCGCGACGGAGGAACCGCCAAGTTCGTCGAGACGGTCGAGCAGCGCACCTTCAGCGGCGAGGTGGCCTGTCGCGGCAAGCAGCCGGTGCTGTATGTGACCGAACGGGCGGTGTTCCGCTTGACCCCGGAAGGGCTGGAACTGGTGGAGATAGCGCCAGGGATCGATCTGGAGCGCGACGTGCTGGCGAAGATGGGATTTCGGCCCGCCATCAGCCCGCACCTCAAACCAATGGATGCTTGCATTTTCAATGACGGGCCGATGGGTTTGCGCGAACTCATGGTCGTGCGGCCATTGGATCAGCGGTTTTCCTACGACTCCGCCAAGAACGTGCTCTTCCTGAATTTCGAGGGTCTGTCGGTGCGCAGCCATGAGGATATCCAGCGCATTCGCGCGGCGATAAGTGGTCGGTTGGAGCCGCTCGGCAAGCGGGTGTTCGGTATTGTCAACTACGACAATTTCTCGATTACTCCGGAATTGATGCAGGAGTATATGGATATGGTCAGCGACTTGCTGCAGCGCTACTACCTGGGCGTAACCCGCTACACCACCAACACTTTCCTGCGGGCGCAGCTTGGCGATGCCCTGCGCCAGCGCGACCTCGCGCCCCATATTTATGAAACCGCCGCCGAGGCGGCGGCACGACTCGATCCGTCCAGAGCACCCAAGGGGAACGCTTGAACAACGATGTGGCCAACCATCCAGGGCGATGCGCTGGCCCCATCGTTGATTGTACCCGCCGAAGGACTCCGCACACCAAACGCGCGCGCACGGCTCCAACAAGATAAGGAACCACACCATGAGCAGTCTCCGTCCGGCACAGTTGGGTCCCATCGTCGGCCACACCTCGGACACCACCGCAAGGCTCTGGATTCGAGGGGGTTCAAGTGACGAAGGCGCCGCTATCGACGAGCAACGCCGCACCATCGGCGTCATCGCCATCACCCAGGAGAACGGGCGACGCCCGCGCACCCGGCGCGTGTACTACTTCCGCCTGCGTCGCGAGTATGACCGCACCGGTACTTTTACCTTGGGTGAGGAAGTGGGCATCAAACCCAGGGACAGGAACCCGCGACCACTAACCGCCGACACGGAATATGTGGTGCGGGTCGGCACCCTGAGCGTCGACGACCCGCACCCCGACGACGACAGCATCGCCAACGACGAACTTGCGGAGCGCCTGCCGGACGCGAACATCTGGTTAGCGGAGCTGGAAAGGCTGGATCCCGAGCACTCGGAGGCGCGCTTCAGGACCTTTCCGGCGGCGGGGAGGGGTGGCGATGAGGACCTGAGCTTCATCCTCGGTTCCTGCCGCTATCCGGGCCTGCTGTGGAAGATCAAGCTTTCCGATGCCATCTTCGGACCCTTGTTGGCGGAGGCGCGAGGCCGGGACGGCCGAGTTCCTGCACGCTTTGCCTTAATGGTGGGTGACCAGATCTACGCCGATATGCTGAACCGCCACATTCCCATCGGTCGCGCCGACACCTTCGAGGAATTCCAGGAGCGCTACCACACGGCCTTCGGATCGCCGCGCATGCGCGCGTTGTTGCGGCGCCTGCCCACCTACATGATCCTCGACGACCACGAGATCGAAGACAACTGGACCCAGGATCGTATTCAAAGGGTCGAACACCGCCGCGTGTTCAACCTGGCTATCCAAGCCTACCGAAGCTACCAGTGGGTGCACGGCCCCACCTGCTTCGGCATGCGCCTGTACTACTATTTCGCCTGTGGCGGCTACCCCTTCTTCGTGCTGGATACCCGCACCCAGCGCTTCATGGACGACGTGGCGGACCAGCTTGAGGACAACCATTTGCTGGGACGTCCGAGTCTGGCCTCCGAAGAGCCCAGCCAGCTCGATCTATTGCTGAATTGGATGAAGACGAGCCAGGACCAGCACGGTGATCGCCCCAAGTTCATCGTCAGCTCCAGCGTGTTCGTACCCAATCCGATGACGGCCCGCAGCGGGCGCCAGGGAACACCCCAGCAGCGGGTCAAGTGGTGTGAGTCCAGCGATTCCTGGCCTGCTTTTCCCACGACTCGCGCCGCCATCCTTCGTCACATGGTGGAGCATCGCATCCAGAACGTCATGTTCCTCTCCGGCGACATCCACTGCTCCAACGTGGCCACCATGCGCTTCAGCGGCTCGCCCCAGGCCGAAGCGCTCAAGGCGTTTTCCATCACCTCGTCCGCCTTCTACTGGCCCTTCCCCTTCGCCGACGGTGAGCCATCCAGCTTCGTGCATGACTCCTCGGTCCAGGGGCAGGAGGACGGCTTCGAGTTCATGGCCAACGGAGCCGCGCACGAGATGCACTATCGTGCGTGGAACTTCACCCAGGAAGATAATTTCTGTCGCGTGGACCTGAACGCCGCCGACCGGCGCATCGTGGTGACGCCGTTCGGGACCGACGGCAGGGTGATCGAGAAGGGTGGCTGGTTCGGCGCCAAGGGCACGCCTATCGGCTCGCAGTTGGACCTGGCGAGCTGGTAAGTAAAAGTTATGGCGCCAACAGACCGGCAGCGATAGGGTGGGTCAAACGCAGCGGACCCACCACAACTGATCAACTTGGACGGAGGGCCGAATATGCCAAGTCTTTCTTCGCGCATCGATGAGATCAAGAGCCACTGCATCTTCGGCAAGAACGCAGCCCGCGACGTCTATCCGAAGATCATCGCGCGCCTGGGCCAAACCAACCGACCCATTCCCTCACGGACGCCGGGTGGCAAGGGCGCCGTGCGCCTAACCGCCCAGATCAGGAGAATGAGGTCTAATCGCCATTAGACTACTCAACACGGCAATCACCAAAGTCAATCAGTGAAGGGGAAGAGCAATGGCACATAATCCCGTTGGTTGGTTCGAGATCTACGTGCAAGACATGGCACGGGCAAAGAAATTCTATGAGTCGGTACTTCAAACCAAGCTCGATTGTCTGAACAGCCCAGAAATAGAGATGTGGGCTTTCCCGATGAACATGGAAAATACCGGGGCTTCAGGTTCGCTGGTAAAAATGCCGGGCTTTCCTTCTGGTGGAAACAGCACCTTGGTCTACTTCAGTTGCGCTGATTGTGCAGTAGAGGCTGGCCGTGTAGTAAAAGCAGGCGGTCGTATTCAGAAAGATAAGTTCTCCATCGGTGAGTACGGTTTCATTGCATTAGCCTTTGACACCGAAGGCAATATGTTCGGGCTGCATTCGATAAAATGAATGAGCAGTCTAACCACTCGCTATAGACGACGGCCCTGACAAGCCGCGCCTGAGATCGAATGTTCGGCGTCAAAAAAGGGCATCTCCTGAAAGGCGACGCCCTCGATGCCAAGTAAGTGATGAAAATATTATTTCAATGCCTCGATGCCAGCGCCAAAATTGATATGGAAAGCTGCTCCGTCCATGACAAGGGCGGGCACGGATTTGACTCCAGCGGCTTCCGCGTCTCCAAGGCGTGACCTGTTCTTGCCAAGATGAACGATCTCTACTTCATATTTCGCGGGATCAAGTGCATTGGCAACGTTCTGTTCAGCGGCAACACATACGGGACAGCCGGCGTGGTAAAAAATGGCTTTGGCCTTCATGACTGATCTCCTGGGGGTTACGGTTTGTGCTACATGCACATGAATATGGTAGGAACAACACCAGCCCCCGCATGGAAGGCACTTCACGGTGCCCCGGTAACCTTTTGGTGTAACTTTTAGAAAATAAAGAAAATAAAAAATTCATCATCGGCAAAGTCTGCCTATACGCAACTCGAAGATGTAGTTGGTTGCAAATGGTCTGTATCGGTTTTGCAAGCCATCGCCGCCGGTGTTTCGCGTCCTGGCGCCCTGGAACGCCACGTACAAGGAATTTCAACCAAAGTTCTGTCCGAGCGGCTACGCAAAATGACCAACTATGGTTTGCTAGTCAAGCATGTTTTTGCAGAGACGTCACCTAGAACAGAATATTCACTAACCCAGAATGGCCAGAGGCTATTCAGCATTATCAGTCAGATAAAACTCCTGGATAATGAAATCAGAAGCGCCGAACAAGCTGCTCCAGAAGACGCCAAAATCCGCGCCACTGAGCCTAAAAATTAGGCATCTCCATGATTCATTTGATTTCGTTTAAAACGGCGAAGTTCGATACCACCAAAGAACGGCTAAATCCGTTCAATCCAATTGCGGGTGAGAGTGTGCTCATCTGGTTGCGTGAGAACGCACTCGGCTCCTCATATTCTTCGACGAAACCGGATGCCGAGGACTGGGGTTGGTATATGGATGTATCAAACGACGTGTCTTCATACCTTGTGGGTTCAATTGCGTATACTGAAAAAGAACCGGCCCTTGGTGAGAAAATTGAGTGGCTCATCCAAATCCACAAAAATCGATCCCTGAAAGAAAAAATTTTGGGGCGAAATAAAATGACCGCTGATGATGCCCTTGTGGCAAAGATACTGGGTGCTCTTCGCGGCGACGCGGCCTTTACCGATATTGAGGTGAATGGAGACGCTTAATAACCATCGGAATCAGGTCTTGTCTTTTGCGGCACTACTCCCATGGCAATGGTTTCTCCAGTCAGGCCGACGACGTCGGAAATACCAAGCGCATCCGGCGGGTGAGCGCATCGAAACTTGCTTGAATGGGCGCCGCAACCAAGACCGTGTCATATTGCGGATGGCGGGTACGCGGTACTTTGCGGTTTGCGGCAACCTGGCGGTTTATAATCCATCGCCGAACCGTCCTTACGCCAACCGGAAACCCGCATGGATACTCTCACCCTCACCCGCCCCGACGACTGGCATCTGCACCTGCGCGACGGCGCGGCCCTGCGCGCGGTCGTCCCGCACAGCGCCCGCCAGTTCGCCCGCGCCATCGTCATGCCCAACCTGCGTCCGCCGGTGACGACGACCGAACAGGCGCTGGCCTACCGGACGCGGATTCTGGACGCGGTACCGGCCGGACTGGAATTCCAACCTCTGATGACGCTGTACCTGACCGACAACACCCCGCCGGCCGAAATCGCCCGCGCCCAAACTTCCGGCCACATCCACGCCTGCAAGCTCTATCCGGCCGGCGCGACCACGAATTCCGACTCCGGCGTGACCGCCGTTCGCAAGATCTACCCGGTACTGGAGGCGATGCAAATTCAAGGCTTGCCGTTGTTGATCCACGGCGAAGTCACCGACCCGGGCGTGGATGTTTTCGACCGCGAGGCGGTGTTCATCGACCGGGTTTTGATTCCGGTGGTTCGCGATTTTCCCGCGTTACGGATCGTGCTGGAGCACATCACCACCCAGGATGCGGCGGACTACGTGCGGGTCGCGCCGCCCACGGTCGCGGCGACGATCACCGCCCATCACCTGCTCTACAACCGCAATGCAATCTTCCAGGGCGGCATCCGGCCACATTACTACTGCCTGCCGGTGCTCAAGCGCGAGCGCCACCGGCAGGCGCTGGTTAAAACCGCCACCAGCGGCGATCCCAAATTCTTCCTCGGCACCGACAGCGCCCCGCATCCACGCTCGGGCAAGGAAACCACCTGCGGCTGCGCCGGCTGCCATACCGCTCATGCCGCGCTGGAGTTGTACGCCGAGGCGTTCGATTCGGTCGACGCCCTGGATAAGCTGGAAGCCTTCGCCAGCTTTCACGGCGCGGATTTTTACGGCCTGCCGCGCAACGCCGGAACGATCACCCTGCGCCGCCAGCCGACGACCGTGCCCGCTTCGTTCCCGTTTGACGACGATGAACTGATCCCGCTACGAGCCGGAGAAATGCTGGCGTGGCGTCTGGCATAGGCTTGGCCCGCGATGGCTTGGCTTGACCCACGGAGATTTTCCACAATCGCGGCGCGATGGGCTGACCACCGTAGGGTGTTCACTCTAATTTTGCTTGCTAAAGTAGCCTCAACAAAGCTTGAAACCCGCCGGCGAAATCAGAAACCGGCATCACGATCAAGACCTTGCGTCGAGGAGAGTCATCATGACAAGCGTTGCGTTGCAGAATATCGTGGAAAACCCCGTGGGCGCCAACATTCGCGAATCGGCCAACCGGATTTGGCTGGCCGGGCTGGGCGCCTTCGCCAAGACCCAGGAAGAAGGCGAAAAACTGTTCCAGTTGCTGGTCAAGGAAGGGGAGCAGGTGGAGAAGCGCGCCCGGCAAACCGCCGAAGCCCGCATCGAGGAAGCCAAGGATAAAGTGGTCGAATTTCGCGGCAAGGCCAGCCAGCAAATTGACCGGCTGGAGGAGTTGTTCCAGGATCGCGTCGCCCAAGTACTGAACCGGATGGGCGTGCCGACCCAGGACGACATTCAGGAACTGACCAAGCGGGTCGAGGCGCTAAACGAGAGCATCAAGGCGCTAAAAAAGTAGGCGCCGCCGCTCAATCGGCCTGACTCAAGACCTCGTGGCCCCGCGCCGCGAGGTCTTTTTGTTTTACAATCAATTCCTAGCCCCACCGATTCACCGCCAAACAGTCAGGGTCGATTCCATGCCGGATCACTTGGAACTCATGCGATCAGGAGCCATGCCATGAACGCGCCCTCTTCTCCGCAATCCCCGCTCTGGCACACGCTATCCCCCGATCAGGTTCTGCGCGAACTGGACACCGCGCCCGGCGGCCTGAGCGAAGAGGAAGCCGCCCAACGACTGGACATTCACGGTCCCAACCGGCTGCGCCTTCCCCGGCAACCGTTGGAGTCACGGCAACCGTCAAAGTCAGGTCTTGCCTTTTGCGGCTCTACTCCCATGGCGGTTGCTTCCCGAGTCAAGCCGACGATGTCGGAAATACAAAGCGTATCCGGCGGGTGAACGCATCGAAACTCGCTTGAATGGGTACTGAAAGGGAAACCGCGTCATATAGCGATCCTATCTGACTGTGGAGCCACCGTTTCGAACCGCCCCGACGCTGCGCGCCACATCTTCTTGGCCAAGGTAGGGGAAATTCCATAAGTGGGCATAGGAATGCCATAGCTGTTGACCCGGCAGGTTGAGTACGTGCGTTCGCATACGCCGCCACTCCCTTGGAAATCATCCGGCAATGCAACACTTATGCACGACCTTACAGAGTCGAGGATAGCCGACAATGCATGAAGTCTTCAGCGAATTCGCCCTGCTGCTGCTGATTTCCGCCGCCGCCGGCGCCCTGGCCATGCGACTGCGCCAGCCGGTGCTGATCGCCTATATCGTCGTTGGTATCGTCGCCGGGCCGGCGGTGCTGGGGCTGGTGACAGCGCAAGACCAGATTGATTTGCTTGCCCAGGTCGGTGTGGCCGTGTTGCTGTTCATGGTGGGACTCAAACTCGATCTCCCACACGTTCGCCATATCGGCCCGGTGGCGCTGGCCACCGGCCTCGGGCAACTCGGTTTCACCATCGTCCTCGGCTTCGCTCTTATCCTGCTCATGGGCAAGAGTGTGATGGAGGCGCTTTACGTAGCGGTGGCGCTGACGTTTTCCAGCACCATCATCATCATCAAGCTACTGTCCGACAAGCACGAGATCGATTCCCTGCACGGGCGAATCGCGGTGGGCTTTCTGATCGTGCAGGACCTGGCCGTGGTGCTGGCCATGATGGCCATGAGCGCCCTGCGCGGCGGCGGTCAGGTCGGGGGCGCCGAGGTGGCCTTGTCGCTGGCCGGGCGGGTGACGGCGGCGGTTGCGCTGCTCTACGTTCTCATGCGCCACGTACTGCCTTGGGTGGTGACCCACATGGCCCGCTCCCAAGAGTTACTGCTGATTTTCGCGCTCGCCTGGGGCACGAGCCTTGCCGCGCTGGGCGAATGGACCGGCTTCAGCAAGGAGGCCGGCGCCTTTCTGGCCGGCTTCTCGCTGGCTTCGACCGCCTACCGCGACGCCATCAACGCGCGGCTCGCCGGCATCCGCGACTTCCTGCTGCTGTTCTTCTTCATCGACTTGGGAGCCAAGCTCGACTTTTCCACCCTCAGTGGCGAGCTATGGCCGGCGGCCGTGCTGTCTCTCTTCGTTCTCATCGGCAACCCACTGATCGTCATGGTCATCATGGGCTACATGGGCTACCGCAAGCGCACCGGCTTCCTCGCCGGGCTCACCGTGGCGCAGATCAGCGAGTTTTCCATCATCTTCGTGGCCATGGGCATCTCTCTCGGCCATGTCGGCGTAGAGGCGCTGGGACTCACTACCCTGGTGGGCCTGGTGACCATCGCCCTGTCTACTTACATGATTCTCTATTCCCATCCGCTGTATGAGCGGCTGGCGCCCTGGCTGAGGGTATTCGAACGGCGCCGTCCACACCGGGAATTGACGGTGGAGATGGAGCGCCGGGCGCTAGACCAACCCGACGTGATCGTCTTCGGTCTCGGCCGCTTCGGCGCGAGGTTGGCCTTCGGACTCAAGGAAGCGGACCTTCAAGTTCTCGGCGTGGATTTCGACCCCGAAGTGGCGAGCAGGATGCGCCACAAGGGACTTGCCATACACTACGGCGACGGCACGGACACCAACTTTCTCGAGGGTTTGCCCCTGGCGGGCACGGCCTGGGTCGTGAGCACCTTTCCAGACCTCGCTTCGAACCTAAGCCTGCTACGGGCGCTGCGGGAGCGTCGTTGCGGCGCTGAAGTAGCCATCGTCGCGCGCCAGGAAGAGGAAGGCTTGGCACTCAAGCGGGCCGGCGCTCCGACCGTCATATACCCCATGCGTAACGCTGTGGATTACACCGTGGAAGCACTGACCGCAATCATCCGGCCGATCAAGAAATCCATATGAAATCCCTGGCTTTTTTCCGCCCGCATGGATCGACGTTTTTCCGGAACGCTTTGGAACGCGGCTTCTCTTGCGTGTGGCCGCGAGCCCGAACAACTCGTCGGCGCACGGGTATACTGTCACAAATTAAAGATACTCTCCGCGAACCAGGAATAGCATCATGATCGAACAACCCTCCCCGCAACAATCCCCGCTCTGGCACACGCTATCCCCCGATCAGGTTCTGCGCGAACTGGACACCGCGCCCGGCGGCCTGAGCGAAGAGGAAGCCGCCCGACGACTGGACATTCACGGTCCCAACCGGCTGCGCCCTCCGCAGCGACGCGGGCTGCTCGCGCGCTTCCTGCTGCAATTCCACAACGTATTGATCTACCTGCTGCTGGTTTCGGCCGCGATCACCGGCACGCTGGGCCACGGCATCGACACCGCCGTGATCCTGGGCGTGGTCCTCATCAACGCCATCGTCGGCTTCGTGCAGGAAGGCAAGGCCGAATCGGCCATGGCCGCCATCCGCAACATGCTGTCGCCGCACGCCATGGTCTTGCGCGACGAGCAGCGCCAGGAAATCCCCGCCGAGGAACTGGCGCCCGGCGACTGGGTGCTGCTGCAATCGGGCGACAAGGTGCCCGCCGACTTGCGGCTGATCGAGGCCAGGAATCTGCGGATTCAGGAAGCGGTGCTCACCGGCGAGGCCGAGGCGGTGAATAAAACCACGGCCCCCGTCCCGGCCGCGGCGGCGCTCGGCGACCGCGCCGGCATGGCGTATTCCGGCACCCTGGTCAGCTACGGTCAGGGGCTGGGCGTGGTGGTGGCGACCGGCGAACAGACCGAGATCGGCCGAATCAGCATTCTGCTGGAGCAGGTCGAGGAAATCGCCACGCCCCTGCTGCGGCAGGTGGCGCAATTCGGCCGCTGGCTGAGCCTGGCCATCCTGGTGGTGGCCGGCGCCACCTTTGCCGCCGGCGTACTCTGGCGCGGCCAGTCCATGGACGACATGTTCATGGCGGCGGTGGCGCTGGCGGTGGCGGCGATTCCCGAGGGGCTGCCGGCGATCATGACCATCATCCTGGCCATCGGCGTCCAGCGCATGGCGGCGCGCAACGCCATCATCCGCCGGCTGCCGGCGGTGGAAACGCTAGGCTCGGTGACCGTAATCTGTTCGGACAAGACCGGCACCCTGACCCGCAACGAAATGACCGTGCAGCGGGTCGTCACCACCGACCGACTCTTCGAAGTCAGCGGCGTCGGTTACGCGCCGACCGGCGGGTTCAGCATCGGGGGCGAACCGATCATGCCGGAAGACGCCGCCGACTTGCAGGTCATCGCCCGCGCCGTGCGCCTGTGCAACGACGCCAATCTGCGCGAGCGCGAGGGCGAATGGCGCATGGACGGCGACCCCACCGAAGGCGCGCTGCTGGCCCTGGCGCTGAAATCCGGCCTCGACCCGATGGCCGAGCAGGCCCGGTTCCGCCGTCTGGACAGCATTCCCTTCGAGTCCGAGCACCGCTTCATGGCGACCCTGCACCACGATCATCACGGCGAGCATGTGATCCACGTCAAGGGTGCGCCGGAACGGGTGCTGGCAATGTGCGCGGACGAACAGCATCCCGATAACGCGCAACCCTTGCACCCGGAGTACTGGCACGAACACATCGAGGCGCTGGCGACGCAGGGCCAGCGGGTGCTGGCGGTTGCCCGCCGGCCGGTGCCCAAAACCCAGCACGAACTGACCTTCGCCGACGTCGAGGCCGGATTGACCCTGCTCGGCCTGCTCGGCATCAGCGACCCGCCGCGCGAGGAAGCGATCCGGGCGGTACGACTCACCCAGCAGGCCGGCATTCGAGTCAAGATGATCACCGGCGACCACGGCGCCACGGCGCGGGCCATCGCCGCCCAGCTTGGCATCGGCGACAACCGGCGGGTACTGGCCGGACCGGAGCTGGAAACCATGGACGAGGCGGCGCTGCGGTCAGTGGTCCTGGACACCGATGTGTACGCCCGCGCCAGCCCCGAGCACAAGCTGCGGCTGGTCGCGGCCCTGCAGGACAACCACCAGGTGGTGGCGATGACCGGCGACGGCGTCAACGACGCCCCGGCGCTCAAGCGCGCCGACGTCGGGGTGGCGATGGGAATGAAGGGCACCGAAGCGGCCAAGGAAGCGGCCGAGATGGTGCTGGCCGACGACAATTTCGCGTCCATCACCCACGCGGTGGAGGAAGGCCGCACGGTCTACGACAATCTGCGCAAGGCGCTGCTGTTCACCCTGCCGACCAACGGCGCCGAAGCGCTGATCATCATCACCGCCATCTTGTTCGGCACGGCGCTGCCGCTGACGCCGGTGCAGGTGCTGTGGGTGAACATGGTGACGGCGGTCACGCTGTCGCTGTCGCTGGCCTTCGAACCGGCCGAGGCGAACGTGATGCGGCGGCGGCCGCGCGACCCCGGCGAACCGCTGGTGAACGGCTTCATGCTATGGCGGATCGCCCTGGTGTCGGTACTATTGGTGATCGCCCCGCTGAACCTGTTTCTGTGGCAAACCGCGCAGGGCGTCTCTCCCGAGGCGGCGCGCACCGTGGCGGTCAACGCGCTGGTGATGGGCGAAATCTGTTATCTGTTCAACAGCCGCTTCATTTTCGATTCCTCGCTTTCGCGCCAGGGCCTGCTGGGCAGCCGTCCGGTGCTGATCACCATTGGCATCCTGCTGGTATTGCAACTGGCTTTCACCTATTTCCCGCCGGTGCAACGGTTGCTGGGCACCGCGCCGATCAGCGCCGCCGACTGGGGCATCGTCACCTTGGCCGGCGTGGCGGTCTTCCTGCTGGTGGAGTTGGAAAAAGTGGTCTGGCGCCGGCTGCGGCCCGTGCCGTCCACCGAGGAAACTTAGAGACAAGCCTGCGGGTGCGATGTTTCAGATGCGGGCATGGCGCTTACCGGCGCAAACAGACAATTCGCCCGCCGCCATCGACCGGCGGAACCGGCCAACGGGCGGGTCAATGACGCGAATTGGGCGGCGCCGGCGGGAAATCCCGGAAAGTGGGAACCCGGTCCCCGTCCGGTTCCGGACGGTTCGCCGCACCCATGGTCTCCTCGGCCAAGCCGAGCGAAATCGGCCGGCTCGTCCGACAGCAGGTTGTCGTACAGGGTCGGGTCCCAGCACTCGATTCGATGGGCGTAGGCCAACAGGATCACGGCGTCGCGGATGCCGGCGTAGTCCAGCAGCCGCCGAGGCAACAGCAGCCGGCCGCTGCCGTCCAGTTCCAGCTCGGTCGCGCCGCGATGGAAATAGCGGACGAACTCGCGGTGCTTCTTGACGTACAGGTTGAGGCGGTCGAGTTCGGCGGTTACCCGCCGCCACTCCGGCAGCGGGTATAACACCAGGTGTTGCTCGAAACCGCGGTTGACCACCAACCGTCCCTCGGTCTCGGGCGGCAACTGCTTTCTCAGCGCGACCGGCAACGCGATCCGCGCCTTGGAATCGAGTTTGCATTCGAATTCGCCGAGAAAATTCGTCATGACTCCAGCTTAGCCGCGTTCGGTCATCCCTGACAAATATTCAAACATTTCGAAGGGCGCGAACCACTTTGCTGCCGATCTTCATCTTATTCTCCCTCGCCCTCTTCGCATCAGCAAGCCGTCCGACCCGACCTGAAGGGAATGACGGCCATGGACAGCCCATTCAAGGACGCCGTTGCCGGTCGGGGGTGGGCGCACTGTTCAAGGCTCCCTGGGTTTGGGCGACGCGACGGGTTGCCCGGCGGCGGCCTGACCCAGACCTCGCGCCACCGTGCTGTTGCCGAGAAAACCGAAGATCGCCGCCGCCGCCGGTAGTGAAGCGCCGGAGTCGCTGCCCTCCACCAGCACGCTCGGCACCTTGACCGCATCGGGGTTGGCGGCGATGAACGCCAGCACTTCCTTGACCATTGCCAACTGGTAGGTCAATTCCCGGCCCAGTACGTTGGCCTGGGCCTGCTGGCCGGCGGCGATTTCCTGCAAGCGCAACTTCTCGCCCTCGCCGCGCAACTGCGCCGCCGTGCGATCCTGCTTGGCCACCTCGACCTGAATTTCCGCCCGCACCAGCTCCGGTTGCTGTTCGGCGGTGGCGCGGGCCTTTTCGGTTCTGATCCGCTCTTCCTGCGCCTGCTGCTCCTTGCGGAAGGTGGTGATCATCTGCTGGGCCAATTGCTCGCGCTTGCGGGCCAGCAGCAGTTCGGGCGGAATCACCGGGTCGCCGAAACGCACTTCGCGGATCGACACCCCGGCGTTGCGCGCCTCGGGGATCAGCGCATCCAGCACCGCCTGCTCCAACTGCGGCCGCTTGTCCTGTAAATCCAGCACCCGGCGCACGCTTTGCAGGTTGTCGCCATCCTGACCGTCCGCGATCGGCGCCGTGGACCCGGTGACGTTGCGCACGATGCTGCGCACGGTCGGGGTGATGATCTTGTCCTCGACCGCCTGCAAATCGCCCACCGAAGCCACCACGAACGGCGCGTCCTCCGGCGCAACCTGGGCCAGCACCCGCAGATCCTGCGGGATTTCCCAGCCCTCGACCCGCAGCAATACGGCGTTATCGGCGGCGCTCTGCGGCGTCACGATCTCCTCCCGCTCGGCGGTCTGCTCGATCTGACCGTTCTGATTCAAGGTCAGGTTGATCCGCCGCCGGGCATAGCCGCCCTGGTACTGCCAGGTCTGGATGCGGGTATCAACCAGCGTGACCTCGTAGGCCCGCCGGTTGAGGTAATAGGTGCCGGGCAGCAGCGGCTCGTTCCAGACCCCGCGGCAACCCTTGGGCACCAGCGGGATCGACTGTTTGGCGGTGCGTTCGTCGCGCACTGGCCGACAGGCGTCGTCCGGCTTTTGCTGCACGTTCGACTTGATCACCGCCACGAAACCGGCTGGAATCGAGGTGGCCAGAAACTGATCCCCCTTGACGTGGACGTCGAACAGGTACTGATTCAGCCGGTAGCGGCCCGGCTTCAGCACCGTCAGTTGCGGCCCTTTCTGACCCTTCCCTTCGGTCAGAAAATAGCGGGCGTCGAGCATCTTCTGTTCATCGGACCAGGCATCGGTCAGAAACTGATCCGGCCGCAGCGGCAAGCCGTCGCGGGTGACGAGGTAGCCGTAGCGACCCTCCGGAATCGTGGTCACCGCTTGCTGCTCGACCTCGTACAGCAGGTTCAGCAGGGGCTTGAAGTGGAAGCCGGGACCGAGAATCTCCGCCTGGGGACCCGCCTCGCCATCCATGGCGATGATGTGGCCGGGCGGCAACTGCTTGAGTCCGTAGATCAGTTTCAGATGGCCGACCTTGTCCTGATCGACGATCACGAACGAGGTCGCCAGGATCATGAACACCGCCGCCAGCGCCAGGGCCAAGCGCGTGCCGGTTCTGAGCCAGCCCAGCGACAACGCCTTGCCCCCGCGGGTGGTTCGGGTTTCCGGGATCAGGCGCGGCACGAAGATCGCGCCGAGCGCGAACAGAACGATCAACAGCAACAGGGTCATAAGCCATCTCGTTTAAATACAAAGGAAAGTCGATTATCGCACGCTGCGTCAAGGGGCCAACTCTCGCTCCAAAGTCGCCCATTCCGCGTCGCTGAACAGGCGCGAGCGGGTCAGGAAACGCAATCTCTCCGGCCCTTCCAGCGAGAACATGCCGCCCCG
This sequence comes from uncultured Gammaproteobacteria bacterium, assembly GCA_963695105.1. Taxonomy (GTDB): domain Bacteria; phylum Pseudomonadota; class Gammaproteobacteria; order Competibacterales; family Competibacteraceae; genus Competibacter. The sequence continues at coordinate 49,082 of CAVOGC010000008.1, forward strand.
TCCGGGCACGACATCGATAATAAGCTGGGTATGCTTCCAGTATTCGTACTGGGCGGCGCCGATGTAAAACGGGCAACCGCCGATCTCGCCCAACCGCACGTCGCCGTCGCCCACCAGCAACTCGCCGTCGGGATAACACATCGGCGAACTGCCGTCGCAGCAACCGCCGGATTGATGGAACATCAGCGGACCGTGCTTGGCCTTGAGCCGCGCGATCAGATCCAGGGCGGCGTCCGTCGCCAATACGCGGGAAACGCTAGTCATGACGAGCCTCCATCGGGTTGAACCCACCCGCATCTTCAACCCCTCTCCAACGGGAGAGGGGAGAATGAACGGCGACCTCAGAAGAAACCCATCGCCTTGGGGTTATAGCTCACCAGCAGATTCTTGGTCTGTTGGTAATGATCCAGCATCATCCTGTGGTTTTCCCGCCCGACTCCGGACTGCTTGTAGCCACCAAACGCCGCGTGCGCCGGGTACAAGTGATAGCAGTTGGTCCACACCCGCCCCGCCTTGATGCCGCGTCCCATCCGGTAGGCGACGTTCATGTCGCGGCTCCATACCCCGGCGCCCAGACCGTACAGGGTGTCGTTGGCGATGGCCAGGGCGTCGGCGGCGTCCTTAAAAGAGGTGACCGCCAGCACCGGGCCGAAGATTTCCTCCTGGAACAGGCGCATTTTGTTATGCCCCTGGAACACGGTGGGCTGGATGTAGAAACCGCTCTTCAGCTCGCCGCTCAGTTCGGCCCGATACCCGCCGGTCAGACATTCGGCCCCTTCCTGCCGACCGATATCCAGGTAGCTGAGAATTTTCTCCACCTGTTCGGTGGAAACCTGGGCGCCAAGCATGGTTTCGGTGTCGAGCGGATGACCTTGCCTGACCGCTTTTACCCGTGCCACCGCCCGCTCCATGAACCGTTCATAGCCGGATTCCTGAACCAGCGCCCGTGACGGGCAAGTGCAAACTTCGCCCTGATTCAGGGCGAACATGGCGAAACCCTCCAGGGATTTATCGAAGAAATCATCGTCCTGAGCCATCACATCGGCGAAAAAGACGTTGGGCGATTTACCACCCAGTTCCAGCGTAACCGGGATCAGGTTCTGCGAGGCGTACTGCATGATCAGCCGCCCGGTGGTGGTCTCGCCGGTGAAGGCGATCTTGGCGACGCGCCGGCTGGAGGCCAGCGGCTTGCCGGCCTCCAGACCGTAGCCGTTGACCACGTTCAGCACCCCGGCGGGCAATAGATCCTGGATCAGCTCCAGCAGCACCAGAATGGAGACGGGCGTCTGTTCGGCTGGTTTCAGCACCACGCAGTTACCGGCGGCCAGCGCGGGCGCCAGCTTCCAGGTCGCCATCAGAATCGGGAAATTCCAGGGAATGATCTGGCCGACCACGCCCAGTGGTTCGTGAAAATGATAGGCGATGGTGTCGTTGTCGATTTCCGACAACGTCCCTTCCTGCGCGCGAATGCAACCGGCGAAATAGCGGAAATGGTCAATCGCCAGCGGCAGATCCGCCGCCAGGGTTTCCCGCACCGGCTTGCCGTTGTCCCAGGTTTCCACCACGCCCAGCATTTCCAGATTGGCTTCGATGCGGTCGGCGATGCGGTTGAGCAGGTTGGCCCGTTCCGTCGTCGATGTCTGGCCCCAGGCGGGGGCGGCGGCATGGGCGGCGTCCAGCGCCTCCTCGATGTCCTCGGCGGTCGAGCGCGGCGCCTCGCAGAAAGTCTGGCCGGTAACCGGCGTGACGTTCTCGAAATACTCGCCCTTCACCGGCGGGACCCATTGACCGTTGATGAAGTTTTGATAACGGGATTTGAAACTGGCTTTCGAACCCGGCTGTCCGGGATTGGCGTACAACATGGTCGTTCTCCTCCAAGTCGTTCGAATCAATGTTGGTTTTGTTATTGAGAGGGGATGGTCGTGGTTCCAGGGTTGTGCCGGGAATCGCCATCCGCGGGTAGTGAACGCGCGAACGCCGGGCGAAGGCTTGCCCGGCCGACTAGCTCCGCCGTTCCGAAAATCCTTCCATCGCGGGATGAAACCCGGGGGGAAACTCTTTCGAACTTGTCATGCGCCGATTTCCCCACAATTGATTTGGGTTCTCTAAAGGCATAGCCTCAATATTCGAAAAATCAAAGCATGGAATGTCTCTCATGACCGATGCCGCCACCTCCCCGCCCGCCCGCTGGCAGTTCTGGATCGACCGGGGCGGCACCTTTACCGACGTGGTCGCGCGGCGTCCCGATGGCCGGTTGGTGGCGCACAAGCTGCTGTCCGACAACCCCGAGCACTACCCCGACGCCGCCTTGCGGGGCATCCGCGATTTACTGGGCGTTCCGCCGGATCGGCCGATCCCCGCCGAACGGATCGCGGCGGTGAAAATGGGCACCACCGTCGCCACCAACGCGCTGCTGGAACGCAAGGGCGACCGCACCCTGCTGCTGATTACCAAGGGTTTCCGCGACGCCTTGCGCATTGCCTATCAGAACCGGCCAAAACTGTTCGCCCGCCAGATCGTGCTGCCGGAACTGCTGTACGAGCGGGCCGCCGAAGTGCGCGAGCGGGTGTCGGCCCAGGGGGAAGTGCTCGCCCCGTTCGATCCCAACAGCGCCCGCCGCCCGCTGGAGGATGCCTGGCGCGCCGGCATCCGCGCCGTCGCCATCGTGTTCCTGCACGGCTATCGCTTCCCGGAGCACGAGCGGCTGGCGGCGGCGCTGGCTCGGCGCATCGGTTTCACCCAGATTTCGGTGTCGCACGAGGTCAGCCCGCTGATGAAGCTGATCGGACGCGGCGACACCACGGTGGTGGACGCCTATCTTTCGCCCATCCTGCGCCGCTACATCGACCGGGTCGCCAGCGAACTGGGCGGCGTGCGCCTGCTGTTCATGCAGTCCCACGGCGGCCTGGCCGACGCCCGCCATTTTCGCGGCAAGGACAGCATCCTGTCCGGCCCGGCCGGCGGCATCGTCGGCGCGGCGCGCACCGCCGCCCGCGCCGGTTTCGAGCGGATCATCACCTTCGACATGGGCGGCACCTCCACCGACGTCGCCCACTACGCCGGCGAGTACGAGCGCGCCTTCGAAACCCTGGTGGCCGGAGTGCGGCTGCGGGCGCCGATGCTGCACATCCACACCGTGGCGGCGGGCGGCGGCTCGATCTGCCGTTTCGACGGCGGCCGCTTGCGGGTGGGGCCGGAATCGGCCGGCGCCAATCCGGGACCGGCCTGCTACCGGCGGGGCGGTCCGCTGACCGTGACCGACTGCAACCTGCTACTGGGCCGGATTCAACCGGCGTTTTTCCCCAAGGTCTTCGGCCCCGACCAGGATCAGCCGCTGGACCGGGATACGGTCGCGCACCGGTTCGCCGCGCTGGCCGCCGAGATCGAAGCCGCCAGCGGCGCGCGCTACACCCCGGCGGAGCTGGCCGAGGGCTTTCTCAGGATCGCCGTCGAGAACATGGCCAATGCGATCAAGCAGATCTCAACCCAACGCGGCTACGACGTGACCGAATACACCTTGTGCTGCTTCGGCGGCGCTGGTGGTCAGCACGCCTGCGCGGTAGCCGACGCGCTGGGGATGCCGACCATTTTCATTCACCCGCTCGCCGGGATGCTGTCGGCCTACGGCATGGGTCTGGCCGACGCCCGCCTGCTGAAGGAACGCGCGGTCGAAGCCCCGCTGGCGGCCGATCTGGCGCCGGTGCTGGAGCGCACGTTCAGCGAATTGGAACGGGCGGGCCGGACGGCGATGCAGACCCAGGGCGTTCCCGCCGAGTCCATTCAAGCCATTCGCTCCACCCGCTTGCGCTACGCCGGCAGCGATACCGCCCTGCTCGTCGCCGCCGGGGTTCCGGGCCAACTGGCGGCGCGTTTCGCCGACGCCCATCGGCGGCGCTTCGGTTTCACCCTGCCGGACAAGGCGCTGATCGTGGAAGCGGCGCAGGTCGAAATCATCGGTGGCGGCTTCGGCGTGGGCGAGGCGACCGCGCCGCCCACGCCGCGCGGCGAAGCGCTGGCGCCGGCCGCGACGGTTGCCCTGCGCCTGATTGGGGCCGAGCAGGCCGCGCCGCTCTACCGGCGCGAGGACCTGCGGCCCGGTGACCGCATCGTCGGCCCGGCGATCCTCGGCGAAGCCGGCGCGACGACCCTGATCGAACCGGGCTGGCAAGCCGAGGTCGGCGGGCGCGACGATCTGGTGCTGACCCGCCACCAGCCCCGTCCCCAGCGGGTCGCGGTCGGCACGGCCGTCGATCCGATCATGCTGGAGGTGTTCAACAACCTGTTCATGGCCATCGCCGAACAGATGGGCGTCACCCTGGCCAACACCGCGCATTCGGTCAACATCAAGGAGCGGCTGGATTTTTCCTGCGCGCTGTTCGACCGGGACGGCCAGCTCATCGCCAACGCCCCGCACATTCCGGTGCATCTGGGCTCGATGGGCGAGGCGGTCCAGGCCATCATTGAGGCTCACGACGGTCGCTTCCAGCCCGGCGACGTGTACGCGACCAACGCGCCCTACCGCGGCGGCACCCACCTGCCGGACGTGACCGTCATCACCCCCGTGTTCGACGCCGCCGGGCGAGAGGTCCTGTTCTACGTCGCCTCGCGCGGCCATCACGCCGACATCGGCGGCATCACGCCGGGCTCGATGCCGCCGGACAGCGTCGATATCGACCAGGAAGGGGTGCTGCTGGACAACGTTCAACTGGTGAGCGGTGACCGGTTTTGCGAACGGGAACTGCTGGAACGGCTCACCGCTGGACCCTGGCCAGTTCGCAACGTCCGCCAGAATCTGGCCGACCTGCAGGCGCAGATCGCCGCCAACGAAAAGGGGGTTCGGGAGCTGCGGCGGATGGTGGCGCACTTCGGCCTGGATACGGTCCATGCCTACATGGGACACGTCCAGGACAATGCCGCCGAGCAGGTGCGGCGGGCGCTGGACCGATTGCGGGACGGCGCGTTTGCCTACGAAATGGACAACGGCGCGGTCATCCGGGTCGCCATCCGTCTGGGCCGGACCCGGCGGACCGCCCGCATCGACTTCACCGGCACCTCGCCGCAACAGCCCGGCAATTTCAACGCCCCGCGCGCCGTGTGTCTGGCGGCGGTGCTGTACGTGTTCCGTACCCTGGTGGACGACGACATTCCGCTCAACGCCGGCTGCCTGCGACCGCTGGAGATTGTGATTCCGCCCGGTTGCCTGCTTGACCCCCACCCACCGGCGGCGGTGGTGGCGGGCAACGTGGAAACCTCGCAATGCGTGGTGGATGCGCTATACGGGGCGCTGGGGGTGATGGCCGCCGCCCAGGGCACGATGAACAATTTCACCTTCGGCAACGACCGGTATCAGTATTACGAAACGATCTGCGGCGGCGCCGGCGCGGGACCGGATTTCGACGGCGCCTCGGCGGTGCATACCCACATGACCAACTCCCGGCTGACCGACCCGGAGGTCCTGGAATGGCGGTTCCCGGTACGGATGGAGGAATTCGCCATCCGTGCCGGCAGCGGCGGCGCGGGCCGCTGGCGCGGCGGCGACGGGGTCATCCGCCGCATCCGTTTTCTGGAACCCATGACCGCCGCGATTCTGTCCGGCCACCGCCGGATCGCGCCCTACGGACTGGCCGGCGGCGCGCCGGGTCGGGTCGGACGCAATGCGGTGGAACGCGCGGATGGGGAGGTCGAGGAATTAGCCGCCACGGCGCAAGTGGCGGTGCGGGCGGAGGATGTCTTCGCGATTGAAACGCCGGGCGGCGGCGGCTACGGCGCGACCGACCCGAGCTGAGGGTCGGCTTACCAATATCGGCTCTCCTGATGGAAATGGGAATGAGAATGGCGACCCGCGCCCGGCTGGATTTCAAGCGGCCGGGGCGTCATATTTATGGCAAGCGCGGTTATGATACCGCACTGCAAAACCGACCGTCCCCAATGAGGATTGAGCGTCATGGCGCGAAGTAGAACGGTGGCCGTGTACACCGGTGAAGAACTGGGCCGCTACGGGTTCGAGGACCACCCGTTCGGGGAGGACCGCATCCACGCCTTCTGGGATGAGATGCTGATCCGCCACTTCGACTACCAGGTGCGCGTGTTGCCTCCCGCCATGGCCACCGAGGAGCAGATCAAGCTGTTCCACACCCTCAACTACGTCGAGAAGGTCAAAATTTATTCCGAGGTGGGCGAGGGTTTGCTGGACTACGGCGATACCCCGGCTTACAAAGGGGTGTTCGAGGACGCCGCCGTGGTGGTCGGCACCGTGGTCGACGCGGCCCGCAGGATCATGGCCGACGAGGTCCGGCGCGCCTTCGTGCCCATCGCCGGACTGCATCACAGCATGCCCGACACCGCCGCCGGTTTTTGCGTGTTCAACGACGTCGGCGTGGCCATCAAGATCCTGCAACAGGAATACGGCCTGGAGCGCATCGCCTACGTCGATATCGACGCGCACCACGGCGACGGGGTGTTTTATCCGTTCGAATCCGATCCAACCGTCATCTTCGCCGACATTCACGAGGATGGTCGCTACAACTTCCCGCAGAGCGGCTTCTCGCACGAAGTCGGCAAGGGCGCGGCCAAGGGGCGCAAGCTCAACATCCCGCTGTTGCCGCTGTCGGCCGACGACGATTTCATGATGATGTGGGACAAGGTCGAGGCCTTCCTGCGCCAGTGGGAACCGCAGTTTATCTTCATGAACTGCGGCGCCGACGGTCTGGACGGCGACCCGCTGGCCCACCTGCACTACACCCCCCGCGCCCACAGCCGCGCCGCCCGCGGCTTGTGCCAGATCGCCGAGGAGTTCGCCGGGGGCCGCATCCTCGGCGTCGGCGGCGGCGGCTACGACTTGCGCAACGTCGCCAAGGCCTGGGCCGCCGTGGTGGATTCCTTCCTGGAAGCCCCGATGTCCTGACCGGTTCGGCCCGCGTCCGCCATCCCTGTCCGAATTTTCCGGCCGGAACGAATCCACCCGCGTTCCGGTCATTATGGATGTCGCCGCCGGCGAATCTCCTGCCATCCGCCGGCCACATCGGGTATTATTGGCAGCTTTCCACAACCCGCCCGCGCTTTCGTCCGAAGCAGCGGGCGCCCGTTTTTGCAGAGGTTGCGAATGTTCAATCGAGAGATGCGGATCGCCGGGTTTGACAATGAGTTGTGGGTCGCCCTGCAGGGCGAAAAACAGCGGCAGGAAGACCACGTCGAGCTGATCGCCTCGGAAAACTACGCCAGCCCGCGAGTGCTTGAAGCCCAGGGTTCGGTGCTGACCAACAAATACGCCGAAGGCTATCCGGGCAAGCGCTACTACGGTGGCTGCGAGTTCGTGGACATCGCCGAACAACTGGCGATCGACCGCGCCAAGCAACTGTTCCACGCCGATTACGCCAACGTTCAGCCCCACTCCGGTTCCCAGGCTAATGCCGCCGTCTACATGGCGCTGCTGGAGCCGGGCGAGGTCGTGCTGGGCATGAGCCTGGCTCATGGCGGCCATCTCACCCACGGCGCCAAGGTCAACTTCTCCGGCCGGCTGTACCAGGCGGTGCAATACGGCCTGAACGAAGCCACCGGCGAGATCGACTACGATCAGGTCGAACGGCTGGCGCTGGAATGCAAGCCCAAAATGATCGTCGCCGGTTTCTCGGCCTATTCGCGGGTGGTGGACTGGCAGCGGTTTCGCGCCATCGCCGACCGGATCGGCGCCTATCTGTTCGTGGACATGGCTCATGTCGCCGGACTGGTGGCGGCGGACATCTATCCCAATCCGATCCCGGTCGCCGATGTGGTGACCACCACCACCCACAAGACCCTGCGCGGCCCGCGCGGCGGCCTGATCCTGGCCCGCGCCAACCCCGAGATCGAGAAGAAGCTCAACTCGCTGGTGTTCCCCGGCACCCAGGGCGGCCCGCTGATGCATGTCATCGCCGCCAAGGCGGTGGCTTTCAAGGAAGCCCTGGAGCCGGAGTTCGTCGAGTATCAGAAACGGGTGCTCGCCAACGCCCGCGCCATGGCCGGCGTCTTTATCGAACGCGGCTACGACGTCGTCTCCGGCGGCACCGACAACCACCTGTTCCTGGTCAGCCTGATCGCCAGGAACCTGACCGGCAAGGCCGCCGACGCCGCGCTGGGCCGAGCCTGGATCACCGTCAACAAGAACGCCGTGCCCAACGACCCGCAGTCGCCGTTCGTCACCAGCGGCATCCGTATCGGCTCGCCGGCCATCACGACCCGTGGATTCAAGGAGCGGGAATGCCGTGAGCTGACCGGCTGGATGTGCGACATTCTCGACGATCTCGACAACGAGGCGACGATCGAGCGGGTGCGCGGCCAAGTCGCCGAGCTGTGCGCCAGGTTCCCGGTCTACGGCTGATCGCCCTCCCCGCGCGAGACGGCGGCGGTGCATTGCCCGTTCTGCGGCACGCCCGATACCCGGGTGGTTGACTCGCGGCTGTCGGCGGAAGGCGACAAGGTGCGCCGCCGCCGCGAATGCCCCCGCTGCAACTCCCGCTTCACCACCCACGAGGTCGCGGAGCTGCTGATGCCGCCGGTGGTCAAGCGCGACGGTCGCCGCGAACCGTTTCTGGAGGAAAAACTGCGCTCCGGCTTGCTGCGAGCGCTGGAAAAGCGGCCGGTCGGCGCCGAACGCATCGAAAAAACCCTGTTGCGCATCAAGAACCGCGCCCGTGCATCGGGAGAGCGGGAGTTGAGCAGCCGGCAAATCGGCGAATGGGTGATGGAGGAATTGCGCGGCCTGGACCCGGTGGCCTATGTCCGCTTCGCCTCGGTCTATCGCAGCTTCGAGGACGTAAACGCCTTTCGCGAGGAAATCGAGCGGCTGCAGACCCCCTCAGGCGCGACGGATTCAGAGTGATGTCCGCCGACGATTATCGCCACATGGCGCATGCCCTGACGCTGGCCCGGCGCGGCCTGTACGGCACCGACCCCAACCCGCGAGTGGGCTGCGTACTGGTCGAGGACGGAGAAATCGTCGGCGAGGGCTGGCACGAACGCGCCGGCGAGGCCCACGCCGAGGTGATCGCCCTGGAAGCGGCCGGCGGCCGGGCGCGCGGCGCCACCGCCTATGTGACCCTGGAACCGTGCTGCCATCACGGCCGCACGCCGCCCTGCACCGATGCGCTGCTCCAGGCCGGCATCACCCGGATGGTGGCGGCGATGCCCGACCCGAACCCGCAAGTCGCCGGCAAGGGTCTGAAGCAATTGCGGGATGCCGGCGTGACGGTGGATTGCGGGTTGTTGGAATCCGAGGCGCGGGCGCTGAATCCCGGCTTTATCCGACGCATGACCCAGGGCCGCCCCTTTGTCCGCGTCAAGCTGGCGATGAGCCTGGACGGACGTACCGCGCTGGCCTCCGGCGAAAGTCAATGGCTGACCGGAGAGACCGCGCGCCAGGATGTACAACGGCTGCGGGCGCGAAGTTCGGCGATCCTGACCGGCATTGGGACCCTGCTGGCCGACGACCCCAGCCTGAACGTCCACCTGCCGGAAGCCGCGCGCCAGCCGCCGCGAGTGCTTCTCGATACCGGCTTGCGAACACCGCCGGCCGCCCGGACCTTGCGGTTGCCGGGCTCGGTGCTGATCTTCACCGCCGTCGCCGACCCGGACCGCCATGCGCTCTTGCAAGCAGCCGGCACGGAAATCGTGGTCACGCCACGCGCCGCCGAAGGCGGTCTAAACCTGCACACCGTCATGGCGGAACTCGCCCACCGCGAGTGCAACGAACTCCATGTCGAATGCGGCCCGACCCTGGCCGGCGCGTTGCTACAGGCGAAACTGGTGGATGAACTGGTGGTGTACATGGCTCCGCTGCTGCTGGGCGACAAGGCGCGCGGGCTGTTTCAATTGCCGGAACTGGCACGGATGAGCGAGCGGACGGAATTGGAGGTTGTGGAAATGCGGGCGGTTGGAAGGGATTGGCGAGTGAGATTAAAGCTGTTGAGAGGCGATTTATGAAATACAAAATCATTCTCGATAAATCGGAGGAAGGCTATAACGTTTCATGTCCAAACCTGCCAGGTTGCTGGTCGCAGGGAGAGACCGAGCAGGAAGCAATCGAAAATATAAAAGATGCAATTCAAGAATACTTGGCGGCTATTTCTGAATCCATTCAGGGTAAGGATGTGCGAGAAATAGAAATAGCCAGTTAAAGATGCCAAAACTTCCAGGAGTCAATCATCTGGAAGCTATCCGTGCTTTGGAAAAGGCAGGTTTCCGCATTGTTCGCCAGGGAAGAAAACATATCGTCCTTTCGAATGGTGGCAGGTTTGTGACTGTTCCCCGTAATAATCCCATCAATGCTTTCACCATGGGTGGCATAGCGCAGGATGCGGGACTCACGGTAGAAGAATTTCGGAAGTTCTTATAATTTTTTTCGAGAACCCCAGCATGTTCACTGGCATCATCACCGCAGTCGGGACCATCACCGCGCTCCAGCCGCGTGGCGGCGACGTCCGCCTGCGCATCGCCACCGGCAAGCTCGACCTGGGCGATGTGCGGCTCGGCGACAGCATCGCCGTCAGCGGCGTCTGCCTGACCGCCGTCGAACTGCCCGGCGACGGCTTCTGGGCCGACGCCTCGCGCGAGACCCTGGAGCGCACCACCCTCGGCGACGCCCAACCCGGCGCCCGGGTCAACCTGGAAAAAGCCCTGACCCCCACCACCCGGCTCGGTGGCCACCTGGTCAGCGGCCATGTGGATGGCATCGGCACGGTCGACGAATGGCGTCCCGACGGCCGCTCCTGGCGGCTGCGTATCCAGGCTCCGGACGCGCTGGCCCGCTATATCGCCGAAAAAGGCTCCATCTGCATCGACGGCGTCAGCCTCACCGTCAACCGGGTGGATGGCGCGGCCTTCGAACTCAACATCGTCCCGCACACGCTGGCGGAAACCACCCTCGCCGACTTCCAGGTCGGCCGGCGGGTCAACCTGGAAGTGGACCTGATCACCCGTTATCTGGAACGGCTGCTGCTGGGCGAGCGCGCCGCGCAACCGGGCGGCAAACTCACCGAGGCGCTGCTGCGCGAACACGGTTTCTGGATATAAGCATGGCACTCAACACCGTTGACGAACTCCTCGCCGACCTGCGACAGGGTAAAATGATCATCGTCATGGACGACGAAGACCGGGAAAACGAAGGCGACCTGCTGATGGCCGCCTCGCTGGTTCGGCCCGAGGACATCAACTTCATGGCCCGCTACGGGCGCGGCCTGATCTGCCTGACCCTGACCCGCGAGCGCTGCCAGCAACTGCGCCTGCCGCTGATGGTGCAGGACAACGCCACCCCCTACTCCACCAATTTCACCGTCTCCATCGAAGCCGCCCAGGGCGTCACCACCGGCATCTCCGCCTACGACCGCGCCCACACCATCCGCACCGCCGTGCGGCCCGACGCCCGCCCCGAGGACCTGGTGCAGCCCGGCCACATCTTCCCGCTGATGGCCCAGCCCGGCGGGGTGCTGACCCGCGCCGGCCACACCGAAGCCGGCTGCGATCTGGCCCGGCTAGCCGGACTGGAGCCGACGGCGGTCATCGTCGAGATCCTCAACGAGGACGGCGGCATGGCGCGGCGGCCCGACCTGGAAGCCTTCGCCGCCCGACACGGGATCAAGATCGGCACCATCGCCGCGCTGATCCGCTACCGGATGCAGAACGAGAAGACCGTGGAACGGGTCGCGGACGCGGTCATGGCCACCGAATTCGGCCCGTTCCGGGTGCTGACCTATCAGGACGTGGTCAGCCGGCAAGTGCATTTCGCCCTGGTCAGGGGCGATATCCACCCCGAACAGCCGGTTCTGGTCCGGGTCCATGTGCAGAATTTTCTGGGCGACCTGCTGGCGATTCGGCTGTCGGAAGGTAGCTGGCCCTTGCGCGACGCCCTGCAACGGGTGGCGGGGGAGCCGGCCGGCGTACTGGTGTTTTTAAGCCACCCCGAAGAGCCGGCGGCCCTGATCCGGCGGATGCGCGGCTACCAGTTCGGCGCCGGCGAAGCCGCGCGCGCACCCGATCAATCCGCCGAACTGCGCACCTACGGCATCGGAGCCCAGATTCTGCTCGACATCGGCGTGCGGCGAATGCGGGTGCTCAGCGCGCCCAAACGTATCAGCGGGCTGTCGGGCTTTAATCTGGAAGTCGTGGAATACGTCGCCTGAACGCCCTTTCCTTGGAGGTGTTTTCGCCCAGTCTCTGGCCCGTCAAACGCTTGAAAGACGCCCTCACCCCCGGCCCCTCACCCACAGGGAGAGGGGAGTTTTTGTACCGCGCATCGTTACGGAATCCCCGCCATGCACCACATCAACACCATTGAAGGCGACTTCACCCCGCTCCAGGACGCCCGCTTCGCGCTGGTGGCGTCGCGGTTCAACAGCTTCATCGTGCAGAGCCTGATCAATGGCGCGGTGGACACCCTATGCCGGCACGGCGTCCCGGAAACCGCCATCGACCTGATCTGGACTCCCGGTTCCTTCGAACTGCCGCTGGCCGCGCAAAAGCTGGCCGCCGGCGAGCGCTACGACGGCATCGTCGCGCTGGGCGCGGTGATTCGCGGCGGCACCCCGCATTTCGAATACGTCGCCGGCGAGTGCGTCAAGGGGCTGGCGGGCGTTTCGCTGGAATACGGTATCCCGATCGGCTTCGGCGTACTCACCGTCGACACCATCGATCAGGCGGTGGAGCGAGCCGGCACCAAGGCCGGCAACAAGGGCGCCGAGGCGGCGATGGCGGTGCTGGAAATGGTCAGTCTGCTGCGACGGCTGGAAGGCTGAACCATGGGCGCTCCGATTCGAAAAAACCAGCCCGGCAAACGCAGTTGGGCGCGGCGCTGCGCCGTGCAGGCGCTTTATCAGTGGCAGTTGACCGAACAGACTCCCGGCCAGATCGAAGCCCACTTTCTGGCCGAAGACGACTTGCAAAAGGCCGATACCGCCTATTTTCGAGAACTGGTCCATCAAATTCCGGTGCGGGTGGCGGAGATCGATACCGCTCTGGAGCCGTTGCTGGACCGGCCCCTGGCGCAAGTGGACCCAGTGGAGCGCGCCATCCTGCGGATCGGCGGTTACGAACTGATGCAGCGCCCGGACATTCCCTACCGGATCGTTCTCAACGAGGCGGTCGAGCTGGCCAAGGTGTTCGGCGCCGAACAGGGGCACCGCTTCATCAACGGGGTGCTCGACAAACTGGCTCGCGGCGTGCGGCCGGTCGAATTCGGCGCCCCTTTCTGAGCGACGCCGTCATGCAATCCGGGTGGACAGCGCTGTAGCCATGACCTATGTTGGCTTCGAACTCACTCGAAACCCACCCCGCCATGCAACTTGAACCCCTCGCCATCACCGCCGAAGTCTTTCAGGTGGGCGGATACGGTTTGACCGCGCCCGAGGATGCCGCCATCTACCTGATCAACTTCGACGGTCACGCGGCGCTGGTGGACGCCGGCGGCGGTCGCCAACAGGCACGCCTGCTCGACCATCTTGCCATGGTGGGCGTGCTTCCCTCGCAAATTGAATACTTGCTGCTCACCCACTGCCATTACGACCACACCGGCGGCGCCCATGGCTTGCGGGAATACCTGGGCTGCCCGGTGGTCGCCCACGAACTGGACGCCGTCTTTCTGGAAACCGGCGACGACGAAGTCACGGCGGCCGACTGGTACGGCGTTCACCTGCATCCCTGCCCGGTGGACCGCCCCTTGCGTGGGCTGCGCCAGACGCTGCCTCTGGGCGGGCGCACCATTACCGCCTTGCACATCCCTGGCCACTCCCCCGGCTCGCTGGCCTATCTGATCGAATCCGAGGGCAAGCGAGTCGTGTTCGCCCAGGACGTACATGGGCCGCTGGACCCGGTCCGCCTGCGCTCCAACCGCGCCGATTACCTGGACTCGCTGGAACGGCTGCTGGCGCTGGGCGCGGACATTCTCTGCGAGGGGCATTACGGCATCTTTCGGAGTAAGCCGGTCGTGGCCCGCTTCATCCATTCATGTATGAACGCGGCCCTTGAACCATAGCACCGCCGCGGTAAAACCGTCATGGCAACAGATCCAGCAGTTGCAGCGCGCGCCGCAGCGCCGTGCGGGTCGCCTCGTTGTTTTCCGGCGCCTGTGCCGCCTGCATCATGAATTCCCTGGTTTTTGGCGAATCCTGGGAATAGCGGCCGGTATTGGCGAACGCCCCGGTCGCCTTGTCCACCTCGCCCAGCGCCCCATACACCTGGCCCAGATTGAACCATGAGGATGCCCGCTCCGGCGCCAGCGAGAGCGCATACACCAATTGGTGCTCGGCGCGTTTGAACTGACCGAGCTTCAGTTGGGTATAGCCGAGGTTACCGCTGATCTCGGCGTCGGCGGGATCGGCCCGCTGAGCCTGCTGGAACGCGGTCAGGGCGGCGGAAAGATCGGTCCGCCGCAACGCCTCCAACCCTTCCCCGTTCAGGGCGCGGGCCTCCTTGACGTTTTGGCGTGCCGGCCGAGGCACGCTTTCCAACTGCCGCAGGGCCGCGTTCATCCCGGCCGTATCGTTCTTCGCCGACTGCGCCAGCATTTGCTGGACATACCCAAAAACCGCTTCGTACTGGCCGGCCCAGGCCGGCGCCATCACCGCCAACGCCACTATCAACGGCAGCATTTTCAATCGATTACACATTGCCTTGCCCTCTCCGCTATCCATCCGCGCACCGACGGGTTCGCGTTGGCGCCACCGGTCCGCCCGGGATCGACCTACTTCCGCCGTTGCAGGAACCGCGTCACTTCCAGCGCGAACGATTCCGCGCGCCAGGTGTTGCTGGCGGTGACGTGAGTGGCGTAAGGCATCACCCACAACCCGCAGTTGGGAATCGCTCCGAACATTTCCAGGATCTGATCCAGCGGCGCCACCGGGTCGCGGTCGCCGACCACGATCAGGGTCGGTTGAGCGATGTGGTCCAGAATCTCCAGATCGTGCGAATGATCGGTGGTGGCCGGCTCCAGTGCTTCCGACACCCGGCCGATCACCTCCTCCCAGGCATCCGGCCCGCCTTGCGGCTGGTGGACGTCGCTCAACCATTTGTGCATGCCGACCCCGCGCCAGTAGGCCGGATCGGCCATGTCGCGGGTACCGGAGTGGGTATCCTCGTCCTTGCGGTAGCCGACCCGGTACAGCACCAGCTTGCTCACCCGTTCGGGATGGTGGATGGCGAGCCACAGCGCCACCGCCCCGCCCAGCGAAGATCCAACCAGATGCGCCAGCGGCAACGCCAGTTCGTCCATCAACTCCAGCACCGCCCGACCCATGTCGCCGACGATCAGTTTCTCGGCGACCATCGGGCTGCGGCCGTGGCCGAGATGATCGGGCGCGACGACCCGGAAGTTGCGGGCGAACAACGGGATTTGCGGCGTCCACTCCGCGCCGCTCATCCCGCCGCTGTGCAGCAGAATCAGCGGCTCGCCCTGGCCGTTTTCGATGTAGTGCAGGGTGGCCATGCCAACATCCTCCATTCGGTGGTGAACGCGGCGATTATAGCCACCCTTTGTCGCTTGCCGGATAATGACCCGGTCCTAATCAGGAGAACAATTCATGGCGATGCAATCCCGCTGCTACCGCGCACTCGGCCCTCACGGCTTCCACCGGGTTCACTACACCGAATGGGGCGATCCTCACAGCCCCAAGGTCTTGATCTGCGTTCACGGCCTGACCCGCACCGGCCGCGATTTCGACTTTCTGGCCGCCGCGCTGGAGCACGAATATCGGGTGATCTGCCCGGACGTGGTCGGGCGCGGCCAGAGCGACTGGCTGAACGACAAGAGCGATTACACCTATCCGCTCTACGTCAACGACATGGCCATGCTGCTGGCGCGGATCGACGCCGACCGGATCGACTGGATCGGCACCTCGATGGGCGGGCTGATCGGCATTTTCCTGGCCAGTTACGCCGGTTCGCCGATCCACAAGCTGGTGATCAACGATATCGGCCCGCGCATTCCCGCCGCCGGCTTGCAGCGGATCGCGGTCTATGTCAGCCAAGTGGTGACTTTCGACAGCATCGAGAAGATGGAAAAATTCCTGCGCACCATCGCCGTCACCTTCGGCAACCTGAGCGACGAACAATGGCGGCACATGACGATCCACAGCTCGCGACAACTGGAAGACGGCCGCTACACGCTGGCCTACGATCCCGGCATCGCCGAGAACTTCAAGAAGCTGGATTTGAAGGATATCGACCTGTGGCCGGTGTGGGACACCATTCATTGCCCGACCCTGGTGCTGCGTGGGGCACATTCCGACGTACTGGACCACCCGGACGCCGTCGCCATGACTGAACGCGGCCCCAAGGCGAAACTGATCGAATTCCCCGGCATGGGCCACGCCCCGGCGCTGATGGCCGACGACCAGATCGCGGTGGTGCGCGACTGGCTGCTGGCGGATTGAGGCATGCCGTGGCGCATCGCTGGGATCATTCTCCCGGTGTTCGCCGCCGCCGGCATCGGCTGGTTGTACGCCCGCTGGAAACGGCCGGACCTTGCCCCCCTCAACCAGATCAACATGGACGTGCTGGCGCCGCTCCTGGTGTTCTGGGCGATCGAACCATCGCGTCTCACGCGACAAAAAAAGAATCGTCACGTAATGACTGACGCTGCCGGCCAGCACGAACAAATGCCAGATGCCGTGAAAATGTCTGACCTTCTCGTCAAACACATAGAAAACCAGGCCAACGGTATAAAACAGGCCGCCCGCCAACAGCCAGATGAAGCCTTCCCATGGCAGGGCTTGCAGCAGCGGTTTGAGCGCCACCAACACCAACCAGCCCATCAGCACATAAACCACCAATGACAGGACGCGATTGCCTTTTTGGGGCAGCGATTCCAGCGCGATCCCCAACACCACCAAACCCCAAATAATACCGAATATCGTCCAACCCCAACCGCCGCGCAGGGTGACCAGGGTAAAAGGGGTATAAGTGCCGGCGATCAGGAAATAAATCGAGTAATGATCCAGCTTGTGAAAAAACCGTTTTGCCCGACCGCGCAAGCTGTGATAAAGCGTGGAAACGGTGTAAAGCAGAAATAGAGTGGTTCCGTAAACGCTGAAGCTCACGATCTTCCACGGATCGCCCTGCCGCGCCGCCACCACCACCACGACCACCAAACCCGCCAGCGCCGCCACCGCGCCGATCAAATGGCTAATGCTATTAAAACGCTCACCCTTGTACATACACACCGCGCCTTGCGACCATTCCGAATCCCGAACCCCGAACCCCGAACCCCGAACCCCGAACCCCGAACCCCGAACCCCGAACCCCGAACCCCGAACCCCGAACCCCGAACCCTCAACGCTTTCTGCCCCCGCTCCGTTTGCGCCGCGCCCCACTCTTGGCCGCCGCCTCCCGCAACCGCACCGCCCCCACCTCGCCGATACCCGCTTTCCGGCCCGCCTCGGTCAGATAAACCCGGCGGAAGGGAATCACCCTGCCGTCGCGACTGAAGGCGTCCTCGCGCAATTCGAGCAGACCGGCGCCGGTCATCGCCTCCAACAGTCGTTCGAACTCCCGCCGCTCGACCCCCTCCGTCAGCCTTTCGCACAACTGCCGGGGCGTTTGACCCTCGCGCCAGCGTAGCGCGTCCAGCACCTGCAAGGCCCGTTCGCTCTCGACCCGATTCAGCCGGCGGGTGCGCCGGATCGTCGCCGCCTCCGGCGCGCACACGTCGCAGATCCCACAGGGCTGGTCGTCGTCCCGGTCGCCGAAATGCCGCACCAGCCGGACCATGCGGCAACCGGTCGCCTGATCGGCAAAATCCAGAATCTGCTTCAACTCGCTCAGCTTGTGCTCACGCTGCCGCTGGTAGGGCGGACACCAGCCGTCCTCGCCGCGACTGAGGTTGCCCTCGACATCGCGCCGGGCGCCGCCATGCACCAGCAGCTTTTCCACGGCGGCATCGAACTCCTCCAGCGCCATGCCCGACCGGTCGCGCAACAGCACCCGGGGTTGAGGATCGCCGCCGAGCGCCTGAAAGATCGCCGCCAGCCGCTCCGGGTCGGGGTAGCCGCGCCGGAAGAAAAACTCGTGGGTGCGCAGATCGGCATAGGAATACAGCAGGATGGCGCGGGCCGGCTGACCGTCGCGCCCGGCGCGACCGATTTCCTGGTAATAACCCTCGACGCTGCCCGGCAGGGCGGTATGAATCACGGTGCGGATATCCGGCTTGTCGATGCCCATGCCGAACGCGATGGTGGCGACGATCACCTGCAAGCGGCTGGCGCCGAACAACCCTTGCACCCGCTCGCGCTCCTGCGGCGTCATCCCGGCGTGATAGGCGGCAGCCGGATAATTCGCCCCCAGTTCCAGCGCCAGCAACTCGGTTTCCTTGCGAGTCGGCGCGTAGACGATGGCGGGCCGGCGATCCGGATCGGCCAGCACCCGCCCGACCGCCGCATGCCGGTCGGCCATCGGCGTTTCCACCGTCTCGACCGCCAGATTGGCGCGACGAAAGCCGTGGATGTAGCGCATCGCCTCCGGCATGTCGAGCTGGCGCACGATGTCGTCCTGCACCAGCACGGTGGCGGTCGCGGTCAGCGCGATCACCGGCGCCGGCCGCAACAGGGGCAAATGCCGGCCCAGCATCCGGTAGTCCGGGCGGAAATCGTGACCCCACTGCGAGATGCAGTGCGCCTCGTCGACCGCGATCAGGGCCGGCTTGCGCTTGGCCAGCATTTCGGGAAAACCGGGCACGCTCAGCCGCTCCGGCGCAATGAACAGATAATCCAGTTGGCCCTGCAAATACTCGACGCACACCTGACGCGACGTGGCCCGGTCGCGGCCGGAGTGGATGCGTTCGGCCCGCAGGCCCAGCTCGCACAATTTGGTGACCTGATCTTCCATCAGCGCGATCAGCGGCGAAACCACCAGCGTCGTCCCCGCCCGGGCGATGCCGGGCAACTGAAAGCACAGCGACTTGCCGGCGCCGGTCGGCATCACCAGCAACACGTCCCGGCCCTCGGTCACGGTCCGGCACACCTGTTCCTGATACGGACGAAAGGCTGGCAAGCGAAACTCGCTGTGCAGCAACTCCAGCAGACGGTCCACCGGCACCGGTTCCCGTCGCGGCGCGGCTTCTCGACTCTCCCCTCCTCCATCGATGGCGAGGGGGTTGGAGGGTGAGATCGGCCGCGCCACCGCGAACGCCTGGACCACCGCTTCGCCGACGTAACCGGCGATGGCGGTCATGAACCCGTCCAGATCTCCCTCGCCGCGCTGGATGCGCTTCAGCCGCGCTTCCCACTCGCCGGTCATGATCGGGCTTTTAATCGGTGGCTGCACCGCCTGAATCAAGCCAATGCCGCGCTCGGTGGCGTTCAGCGCTTTGCCGTCGCGAGTCAGATACCGGCGTTTGAGCAAAGTTTCGATGATGTCGGCGCGGGTGGCCGGCGTGCCCAGCCCGCTGTCCTTCATCGCCGCCGACAGCTCCTTGTCCTCCAGAGCCCGGCCGGCGGTTTCCATCGCGGTGAGCAGGGCCGCTTCGGTCAGACGCGGCGGCGGCCGGGTCTGCTTGGCCAGCTCGCGGACGTCCAGCACCCGCAACGGCTGGCCAACGGTCAACCCCGGCGGCAGGCTTTGTTCGGCCTCGTTCTCCTCGGTTGCCGCGCCAGCCTTGGCCTTGGCCTTGCGCGTGCCGGCGGCTTTTTCCGCCGCCGGCACGGTTTGCACCTCCAATACCTTCCAACCGACCTGCTCCACCGCCGTGCCGCTGCTGTGATAGCGATCGACCACGATCACGCCATCCGCTTCGCTCGTGGCGATCGCGGTGATCAGCGTGGTCACCGCCCAGAGGTGATCGTCGTGCCAGGCCATCAACAACCGGCGGCAGATCAGGTCGTAAATTTTCCGCTCGTCGGCGCTCAAGGCGGCACGCGCCGGCAGCGGGGTGGGAATGATGGCGTGATGGTCGGTCACTTTGCCGTCGTCGACGAAGCGCTTGCCCAAGAGGCGCTGGCCGCAGCCCGGCCCCAACCGGTCCTGATAGGGTGGCTGGATCGCCGCGACCACCGCGCCCAGCGTCGCCGCGACCGCGCTGGACAGATGGCGGCTGTCGGTGCGCGGGTAGCTGATCAGCTTGTGCTGCTCGTACAGCTTCTGGGCGAGGTCCAGCGTGGTCTGGGCGCTGAAGCCGTATAGCCGGTTGGCGTGGCGCTGCAATTCGGTCAGGTCGTACAGCAGGGGCGGGGCGGCGCGGCGGGTTTCGGCGGTACGGGATTCGACGGCGGCCTTTCCCGTCTGGGCGCGGGCGACGATGCGCCCGGCTTCCTCGCCGTCGGCGAGCAGGCGTTTGGCCTTGGGCTCGGGGCGTTCGCCGCGAAACCAGACGCCCTGGTAGCGCGGTTCCTTCTCTTCCGGCCACTCTCCCACAGGGAGAGCCCTCACCCCCAACCCCTCTCCCGCTGGCGGGAGAGAGGAGTTTTGGGGCGCGAAAGTCGCCACCACTTCCCGGTAATCTTCAGGCACGAAAGCGCGAATCGCCAGGTCCCGCTCCACCACCACCGCCAGGGTCGGGGTCTGCACCCGTCCAACCGACAGCGCCTCATCGCCCGGCGCGCCGCAGGCCAGGGTATAGGCCCGCGACAGATTCATGCCCACCAGCCAGTCGGCCTGACTGCGGCCGCGGGCGGCGGCGGCCAGCGGATCGAACTCGCAACTGTCGCGCAAATGCTGGAAGCCCTGGCGGATGGCGTCGGGGGTCAGCGAGGAAATCCACAGCCGGCTGAACGGCTTGCGGCAACCGGCGGCTTCGTAGAGATAACGGAAAATCAATTCGCCCTCGCGGCCGGCGTCGGTGGCGCAGATCACCCGCTCGATAGCCTCGTCGTTGAGGATGCGGCGGACCGCCTCAAACTGATCGCGGGTTTGCTCGCCGACCACCAGCGGCCAGCGTTCGGGCAGCAGTGGCAACAGTTCGCGCCGCCAGCGCTTCCAGGCCGGATCGATCTCGTGCGGCTCGGCCAACCGCACCAAATGACCGACCGCCCAGGTGACGACGTAGCCGTTACCGTGCAGGAAACCTTCGCCGCGCTGGCGGGCGCCCAGCACCTTGGCGATATCTCGGGCGACGGAAGGCTTTTCGGCAACGACCGCAATACTCATAACCGGCATGGGGCCGAAGCCGGCCGGCGGTCGTTCCCTCCGGTCCCGCTATCCGGTTCATGGAGAGCGCCCCGCGCCATGGCGATCTTGACAAACTCCTCGTCCGGGACCGCGCGGGAGAAATAGACACCCTGCCCGTACTTGCAGCCCAGGATCAGGTCACAGCCGGTCGTGGCAACCATCTGGAGCGCCTCCTCGCCGTTGTCCGCCGCCATCACGGCGAACCCGTCCCACTCCAGAGCCTTTCTGGCGAGCAGGCGCATCATGGGATCGTCGTCCGCCACCAGGACACTCGCCCTTCCGTTGTCCATCAGCTTTTCTCCAGCACGGCTCGCAGAGCGGCTTCCACTCGGTTGAATTGTTGACACAAGGTCTGAATGGGCTCAGTGGCCCGCTCGGACTGGCCGGCGCGGACGGCGGTCTCGATCTCGTGGCAGCGGGCCGCGAAATCCAGGGCGCCGATGTTGGTGCTGCTCGCTTTCAGGGTGTGGGCGGCGCGAATCAGCGTTTCCCGGTCCGCCGTGGCGTGGGCGGTCTCGGCGGCTCCCACCAGCGTCCGGCCGTTGTCCAGGTACAGCCCGATCACCTTGGCCAGCAGGTCGGGTTCACCCGGCGCTTGCAGGGCGCGGATCGCCGCCAGCGCGGCCGGGTCGAGCGCGGCCGGGTCGAGCGCGGCCTGGGCGTCCGGCGCGGCCGTGGCCGGCGGAACCTCGGCGGGCGGCGATGGGGACGCGGTCTCGGGCGCGGCGGTTGCGAGCGCGCCGGGCGCCCAGCGTCGCAGTATCGCCACCAGTTCGGTTTGGTTATACGGTTTGGCGAGGAAGTCGTCCATGCCGCAGGCCAGACAGTCCTCCCGGTCGCCCTGCAGCGCATTGGCGGTCAGGGCGACGATGGGAAGGCGCCGCGCCGCCGGTTCCCGCGCGCGGAGGCGGCGAGTGGCTTCGTAGCCGTCCATGACCGGCATCTGACAATCCATCAACACCAGGTCGAAATCGGCGTCCGCCACGGCGTCCAGGGCTTCCCCGCCATCGTTGGCCAACACCACCCGACAGCCCAGTTGCTCCAACTGCTCCAGGGTCAGGACCTGGTTCACCGGGTTGTCTTCGACCAGCAGTACGCGGGTACCGGGGAAAACCGCGGTGGGGGTGGCGTCCGGGTTGGAAGCGCCGGCTTCGACGGACTGGGACAGTCCGGCGGCGACCATCAGGGCTTCGAGCAGCTCGCGCGGTTCCACGGGCTTGTGGAGCACCGCCTCAAAACCGGCCTGCTGGAGCTGGCGCGCGCCCTGTCGATCCGGACGGACGCACACGAGGATGACGTGAGCCTGGACCAGGCTGGGGTGATCGCGCAGAGCGCACGCCTGGGCCAAGCTTTCCGGGCTGGCCATGTCCATGGCGAGCAGCACGAAGCGGTAGGGCGCGCCGGCGGCCGCGACCGCCCGCGCCATGGACAGGACCGCACCGCTATCGCGCGTTCGATCGGCCCGCAGGCCCAGCGCGCCCAGTTGTCCGACCAGGACCGCGCCCGCGGTCGGGTTGTCATCGACGACCAGGGTGTTCGACTCGCGCAGGGAATCCGGCGCGACGAGCGGGGTGGCCGCCTCCAGTTCGGGCACGCTGGCCGTGAACCAGAAGGTCGAACCGTGTCCCGGCTGGCTTTCCACCCCCACCTGGCCGCCCATGAGGCGAGCGAGATCCTGACTGACCGCAAGCCCCAGACCGGTGCCGCCGAACCGGCGGGCATGGGAGCTGTCCGCCTGGGAAAAGGGCTGGAACAACTTGGGCAGCACCTCGGCGGCGATGCCCATCCCGGTGTCGCGCACGCTGAACTTGAGCACGATCCGCCGATCCTCCCCCTCTGGCGCGGCAACCCGTTCCAACCGCAGAACCACCTCGCCGCGCTGAGTAAACTTGATGGCATTGCTCACCAGGTTGGTGAGGATCTGACGCAGGCGATTGGGATCGGCGCACACCTGCCGAGGCGTCGCCGGCGTGACCTCGCAGATCAGCTCGATGTCCTTCTCCCGCGCGCGTGGGAGCAGCAAGCCCGCCACATCGAACAATAGGCTGCTGGGGTCGCACGGAATGGTCTCCAATTCCATGCGACCCGCCTCGATCTTGGAAAAATCCAGGATGTCGTTGATGACGCGCAACAGGCTGTTGGCGGAACCCCGGATGTGCTCCAGGAAACGGCGCTGGCGCTCGTTCAGGGGCGTGTCGGCGAGCAGTTCCGCCATGCCCATCACCCCGTTCATGGGCGTGCGAATCTCGTGGCTCATGGTGGCCAGGAAGCGGGATTTCGCCCGGCTGCCTTCTTCGGCGGCTTCCTTGGCCACCAACAGCTCGGCATCCCGGGCCTGGATCTGGTTCAGCATGGTGTTGAAGCCGTCGATCAAGGTGCCGATCTCGTCGTTGGCGGTACGGGCGACGCGCAGGGAATAATCCTTGGTCTCCGACACGGCGCGCATCCGCTCGGCCAGATCGGTGATGGGCGTCGAGATCAGCCGTTGCAGGCGGGCGGCGAGCAGGGTGGCGATGGCGAAGGCCAGCACCAGCACGGCCAGGGCGAGCAGGATGCGGTTCTTTACCGTATGCGCCAGGCGGGACAGGTCCAGATAGATTTCAAGGCTACCCACCACCTTGTCGTTGACCCGGATGGGCTGGCCTACTTCAAGGTAATGCAGGCCGCTGGTGTACAGAAACGGGCTTGTGAAATCGGCGTCGCGATGCCGCTCTTTCGCCCCATTCGGAGATGGACCATGATCGTCGTGGCTGTCGTGGCCGCGGATTTCCAGCAGCCGGTCGGCGTGACTGGGGTTCGCGCTTTCGTAGCGGGCGAACACATGCCCATCGGGGGTGATCAGGATGGCGGCGATCACCTCCGGCTCGCTGCCCAGGGCCGCGAGGATTTCACCGGCCGCATCGGGGTCGCGAAAGGACAGGGCCGCCGCGCTGTTGACGCCCACCACCCGGGTCAGGGAGGCGGCGTATTCCTGCTTGGCACGCCAAGTGGCGGACAGCTCGCTGATCAGCAGGGCCAGCAGGGCGACCGCCAGTCCGATGCTGGTGGTGATCAGCGCGATGGCGATGATTTTGCGCCGGATGGACAGATTGCGCAGGAAGTTCGAATTCATGGCGCCTCGCCGCCCTTGCCGTCATGGATCCGGGTAGCCAGATTCAGCAGCTTGGAGCTGATCCGCAGTTGCGCTCGCGCCGCCGCGTCCAGATTGATGAGGGGATGCACCCGGCCTTGCTTGCGGATCAGGGCGATGGCGCCGCCCTCGACCGCGAAATTTTCCAGATCGCTGACGGTGAGCACGCCCACCGCCGCCGCCCGGCTCACCAGCGCCTGGTTGGCGGCCGAGGCCAGGTCAGCCCGGTCCAGGTAGAGCACATGGCATTCCGCCAGGTTGCCGGGATTCACTTGGCGGACCACCGTCAGCGGACGGCCGTCCAGGGTCTCGCCCCGAATCACCTTGTCGAGCACCGTGGCCAGCTCGTCGTCCAACACGCAATAGCGAAACGGCTGGGACGACCGGCGCGCGGGGGTGTCCGGCCAGCGCACGAAGTGGGCGAAGTTGTAGACGAACACGGCCTTGACCTCGATTTCGGCAAAGCGATCCGACGCCAGGCCGGCGGCGCCCACCGGACCCGGCGCAAATAAGACCAGCGCCAGCACCCACGGCGATACCCACGAACGCCACGGGGCAAGGCGTCCTGGCGGCGGGGCGCGTTTCTGGATTTCGGCTTGCATGGATGGGTTTCGCCGTCGGGTCAAAAGCGCCAGTTCACCATCAAATAAAATTCCCGGGAGATGAGATAGGCATCGCTGGCGGCGATCGCGGGGGTCCCGTATTCCAAGTGGCTGGGTCCCAGCAGATTGCGGCCAACCAGCGCCAGCTCCAGATCCTGGTCGGCCCGCCAGCCCAGGCGCGCGTCGGCGGTGAAGTAGGCTTTGACGGCGTAGGCGGGCAGCTCGCCGACATAGCGCGCTTGCACGTCCAGTGCCAGATCGCGACCGAGGTCCAGATTCGAGATGAGGCTGAATTGGTGACGTGGGGATTCGCCCTCGGCCCGCTTCGGGGACAGTTCGGTATTGTCCGGCTTCGGGTCGAGGTCGATGCTCAAATAGGAATAGGCCGCCCGCAGACGCCACGCATCCCACGGGCGGTAGTCGGCGGCCAGCTCGAAGCCGTGGGTCCAGCCTTGCAGGTTGTTGCCCACCTTGCTCGGCCAAAGCAGGTAGGGGGACGGCAGGGGCACGAGCGTCGGCGAACCGATCATGTCGATGGAAACCAGCCGGTCGTAGTCGCTCAGGAAAGCGGTGACGTCCAGACCCAGTTGGGGCGTCACTGGCAAGCGGTAACCAAGCTCGTAGCTGGTGAGGAGCTCGGCATCCAAATTGGCGTTGCCTCTGGACAGAATCACCAGCGGCAGATCCGAAGTCGCCGGGCTGGGCGGGATCAGCGAAATCAAAGTCCCGCTGTCCTCGATCAGGGAGGGCGTGCGCACGGCGCGGGAGATCGCGGCCCACAGGGTGCCGCGACCCGGCGGCGACCAGCGCAACCGGGCCGATGGCTGCCATTCCAGGCCGGTGAAATCGTTGTGTTCCGCTTTCACGCCCAAGGTCAGATAGAGCTGGTCCGGCATCAGGGTGATGTCGTCCTGAACGAAGGCGCTGAACAACTAGTCGGTCCGGCGCGGATCGGCGATGGCGGTGGGGGCGATTGCATCGACATCCAGCCTGACTGCTCGATAACTCAGTCCGGCGACCAGATTGTGCGCCCCCATAGTGGGAAACTGGTGGCAATAAGCCAGATCCAGCGTATCCACGACCGCCTCGGCGGCGTTGCCGACAACCTGCCATTTGTCCAGGCTGAAACGGTGGATGTAGCTCTGAAACACATCCTTGGCGCCGTCCGCCGAAACCGTTTCCCAGTAGCCCAGCAGATGACCGCCGCTGTACTGGCGTTCGCTACCCACGCGCTCGCGATAAAGCTCGCCCTGGACCATCAGGGCGGCGTCGCCCAAATCCCAATCGCCGCGAAAACCGCTGCGCCCGCCGCTCCAGTCCAAATCGGGGGCTTGACTCGGAAAGGCTTGTTCCAGGCCATCCTGCTGGTGGACCTTGGCATAGAGGCGAGCATGACCGCTCTCCCCGAGCTTGAAGCCGGTGCGCGCCACCAGTTCGGACTGCTGGTCGCCCCCCACCGCGCTCACCAGCGTGCCTTGGGTATCCTCGGCGGGCTTGGTAATGATGTTGATGACGCCGTTGACCGCGTTCGCGCCCCAGGTGGCGCCACCGGGACCGCGCACCACTTCGATGCGCTCCACATCCCGCAGGACGATATTCTGCTCGTCCCAGATCACGCCGGAGAACAGGGGCGTGTAGAGGCTGCGGCCGTCCACCATCACCAGGAGTTTGTTGGCGAACTGGTTGTTGAAGCCGCGCGAGCTCACCGCCCATTCCGAGGCGCTGAGGCGCGCCACGTCGAGACCCGGCACCGTGCACAGCAGCTCTGGCAGGGTGGTGGCGCCGGAACGGCGGATATCCTCGGCGGTGATCACATACACCGCCGCCGCCGTGTCTTCCAGACGTTCCAGGCGGTTCGAGGCAATGGAGACGCGCAAATCGGCCAGTTCGTCCAGACTCATCTGTTTGAGGGCGCTCAAACTGTCCGCGCCGGCGTTGGCGCTGGCCAAGACAAGGGCGAACCGCAGGGCCAGCGCCGGTCCGCCACCGGAGCGCGGGATCGAGCGGTCGTTTCTGTTCATGAGGTTTTTTTCGGGGAATTATCAATTGTCATTGGTGATCCGTGGTCGAGACAGGCGATCACCGTTTCGCCAAGTGGCGCTTGCCCGTGATCCATCGGCGCCTTCCTCCAACACCGCTCGCCGCGCGACCTCAACCCGATCGAGTTTAGCGCGCACGCTTTCGATGGGCTCGGCGGCCCGCTCGGGCTGGCCGGACGCGGGCGGCCAGCGGATTGAGCTTACAACTGTCGCGTAAATGTTGGAAGCCCTGGCGGATGGCGTCGGGGATCAGCGCGGAAATCCATCGCCGGCTGAACGGCTTGCGGCAACCGGCGGCTTGGTGGAACCAGCGGAAGATCGACTCGCCCTCGCGGACGGAAGGCTTTTCGGCAACGACCGCAATGCTCACGGCCCGCGCTCAGTCCGCCAGCGCCGGTTTCCAGGTCCACTGTTCGCCCGGCTCCGCACCGGTCGCGGCCCGCCAGCTCGACTCCAAATCTTCTTCGACCCGCTCCACCACCGCGCCGTCCAACCGCTTCTGCCGGACAAAAGCCCGCAACATCTCCAGAATCCGGGCCGGGGACAGCGGCTGCCGGTAAGGCCGCTGTTGCGCCAGTGCCTGAAACACGTCGGCCACGGCGATGATCCGTATTTCCAGGGTCAGCTCCGCGCCGCCGCGATGGAACGGATAGCCCTGGCCATCGAGCGTCTCGTGATGGTAGGCGACCCAGACCGCGATGTCCTCCAGACCGTCGATGCCGCGCAGGATCTGGGATGTGATAAGGCGCCTGATTGCGGCATGACCGTTATCATCCAAACACCGGTTCAAGCGGTCTCCACCATCATTTGCGCCATCTTCGCGGTATCCGGCGCTCGCACCACCCCGCGCTCGGTCACCAGCGCATCCACCAGTTCCGCCGGCGTCACATCGAACGATGGATTCCAGGCTTCGGCCCCGGCGGCGGCGACCGGCTGGCCACCCAAGGTCAGCAACTCCTCGGCGGCGCGCTGTTCGATCGGAATATCGGCGCCGCTGACAAGGCTCATATCCACCGTCGAGGCCGGCGCCACCACCATGAACCGCACCCCGTGATACCGCGCGGCCACCGCCAGATGATAGGTGCCGATCTTGTTGGCGACATCGCCGTTGGCGGCGATCCGGTCCGCCCCGACGATGGCCCAGCGCACCCTGCCCTCCCGCATCAGCGCCGCCGCCGCTCCATCCGCCAGCAGCGTCACCGGAATGCCGTCCCGCACCAGTTCCCAGGCGGTCAGCCGCGCCCCCTGCAACCACGGCCGGGTTTCGTCGGCGTAGACTCGCTCGACCAAACCCGCCGCGTAGCCCTCGCGGATCACGCCCAGCGCCGTGCCGTAGCCGCCGGTGGCCAGCGAGCCGGTATTGCAATGGGTCAGCACCGCCCCGCGCTCGCCCAGCAACGCCGCGCCCAACTGCCCCATGCGCCGGTTGGCGGCGATATCCTCTTCATGGATCGCCCGCGCCTCGGCCAGCAGCTCCGCCGCCGGATCGCCACCCACTCGGGCGATCGCGCGCTCCATCCGCCGCAGTGCCCAAAACAGGTTGACGGCGGTCGGCCGGGCCGCCGCCAGCGCGGCGAGATCGCTCCCGACCGTTCTCCGCCACCGTTCAGGATCTTCGGCATATCGAGCGCGGGCGGCCAACACCGTACCGTAGGCGGCGGCGATGCCGATCGCCGGCGCGCCGCGCACCACCATATCGTGGATCGCCTGAGCCACCTCCGTCGCGCCCGTCAGCCGCTGGTAGCGCTCCACGGCCGGCAGCAGGCGCTGGTCCAGCAGGTCCAGGGCGTCCTCGCGCCAGACAACGGCGCGCACGGCATCATGGGCATACGGCACGGCGGGTTTCGATCCAAGATGACTGAGATAAGACCTGCAAAGGCAAGGAGTGCTCAAGCCACGCACAGGGGCCGTTGTTATTTTACGACAAGCCCGATTTTTCCCGGCTCATCGCAAAAATCTCTTGCCTAGATGCCAAGATGGCGCGCAAAATTAGGGCATTTATTGTTGGCACAACATTTTTTGCAATTCTGACACAACGTTGTATCATTACACACCATGGCCGGCCGGTTTGCCGCGCGCAGCGGTTGCCGCTCGGGTATACTGGTCAGCGGAAGATTGCGGTTCGAATGAATTCGGTCCCCGCGACCTGAAGGCCAAACGTACCGTGCACAGAATTTTTCATGCCTGCTTGGGAGAGTATATCGATGAAAGTGAAACTGCATAAGCTTAGCTTGGGCTTGGCTGCCTCGATGGTGTTATTCGCCGCGCTGCCCGCACACGCCCAAATCAACAAATACGGCTGCATCTATGCCGTCGACCCTTACGGCAAGATCGTCAAGGACCCCTACGGCAACTGCATCCGCACCCCGTACTGGACCGCCGAAAAGAACGTTCCGGAATGTGGCGCCGTGGCGGTGGTCGAGCCGGCCGCCCCGGTCGTCGAAACTCTTACCCTGGGCGCCGATGCCTACTTCGATTTCGACCGTGCCAACCTGAAGCCCGCTGGCCGCGCCAAGCTGGATAAGCTGGTCACCGACCTGCGCCGGGTCTCCTCGGTCTCCTCGATTGAAATCGTCGGCCACACCGACAGCAAGGGCACCGAAGCCTACAACTTCCGGCTGGGCCAGCGCCGCGCCGACTCCGTGGCCAGCTACCTGACCGCCCAGGGCGTACCCGGTTCCATCATCTCGACCCGCAGCCGCGGCGAACTCGACCCGGTCGCCCCCAACACCCTGCCGAACGGCCGGGACAATCCGGCCGGCCGCGCGCTGAACCGCCGAGTGGTGATCACCGTGACCGCCATGGAGAAGGTGATCAGCCAGTAAGCCGCCCGCGTTTTCCGGCTTCCAGCGCCCCGGTTCACCGGGGCGTTTTTTTTGCGCCGCCCCGGTGAACCGCTATAATCCGCCGCCATCGCCCGGAGACCCCCCATGCCGCAAACCATCGCCGCCCTGCTCAACGCGCGCTGGATCGTTCCGGTCGAACCGGAAGGCCGGGTTCTCGAACATCACGCCCTCGCCGTTCAGGACGGCCGCATTCTCGCCATCCTGCCACGGGACGAAGCAATGGCCCGCTTCACCGCCGAGACCTGTCTGGACTTCGACCGGCACGTTCTTATCCCCGGCCTGGTCAACGCCCACACCCACGCCAGCATGACCCTGCTGCGCGGGCTGGCCGACGACCTGCCGCTGATGACCTGGCTGCAAGATCACATCTGGCCCGCCGAAACCCGCTGGGTCGATCCCGAATTCGTCCGCGCCGGAACCCGGCTGGCCATCGCCGAAATGCTGCGCGGCGGCACCACCTGCTTCAACGACATGTACTTTTTCCCGGAAGCGACCGCCGCCGTCGCCCGCGAATGCGGCATCCGCGCCTGCGTCGGGCTGATCGCCCTGGACTTCCCCACGGCCTACGCCCGCAATCTGGACGAGTACCTGGATAAAGGGCTGGCCCTGCACGAGGCGCTGCAAGGCGATGCGCGGGTCCGCGTCGCGTTCGCGCCGCACGCCCCCTATACCGTCTCGGCCTCGGCGTTGGAGCGCATCGGCCAGATGGCGGCCGAGCTGGACATCCCGATCCACATCCACGTCCATGAAACCGCCGCCGAGGTCGCCCGGTTCCAGGCCGAACACGGCTGCCGACCGCTGGAGCGGCTGGAGCGGCTCGGCCTGCTGTCGCCGCGACTGCTGGCCGTGCACATGACCCAGCTCGAACCGGCCGAAATCGAGCGACTGGCGGAGACCGGCGCCCATGTCGTCCACTGTCCGGAATCCAACCTCAAACTGGCCAGCGGTTTTTGTCCGGTCGCCCGACTCGACGCCGCCGGCGCCCATGTCGCGCTCGGCACCGACGGCGCGGCCAGCAACAACGATCTCGATCTGTTCGGCGAACTGCGCACCGCCGCTCTGCTGGGCAAGGGCGTGGCCGGCGACGCCGCCGCGCTGCCAGCCGCGCGGGTGCTGCGCATGGCCACCCTCCACGGCGCCCGGGCGCTGGGGCTGGAGCGGGAAACCGGCTCGCTCGAACCGGGCAAGGCCGCCGACATCGTCGCCGTCGATCTCGGCCAGCCGGAAACCGAACCGGTCCACCATCCCATCTCGCAACTGGTCTACGCCGCCGGCCGCCAGCACGTCACCGATGTCTGGGTCGCCGGCCGCCGGTTGTTGGCCGACCGGCGCCTGACCGCGCTGGACCTGGCGGACACGCTTCGGGAAGCACGCGGCTGGCGGGAACGCATCGCCGCGGAATGCCGGGCGTAATCCGCGATGCCCGCCGGTCAAACTGGCGGAAGCGAGACCTACCCTTCAGCCGTTAGCAAGGTAAAACCGCACATGACGACCGCGAACCCCAACGTGGACCCCGAGGAAATCGCCAAATTCGAACAACTGGCCAGCCGCTGGTGGGACCCGGACAGCGAATTCAAACCGCTGCACGACACTAATCCCCTGCGCCTGGATTTCATCGACGCGCGGGTCGGCGGGCTGGAAGGCAAGCGAGTGGTCGATGTCGGCTGCGGCGGCGGCATCCTGGCCGAGAGCATGGCGCTGCGCGGCGCGCGGGTACTTGGCATCGATCTGGGCGAGGCGCCGCTGGCGGTCGCGCAACTGCACCAACTGGAATCCGGCGCGGTGCTCGATTACCGCCGCATTGCCGCCGAGGAGTTGGCCGAAACCGAACCAGCCGGTTTCGACGTGGTGACCTGCATGGAAATGCTGGAGCATGTGCCCGACCCCGCCTCGACGATCCGGGCCTGCGCCCGACTGGTCAAGCCCGACGGGCACCTGATTCTCTCCACCATCAACCGCAACCCCAAGTCCTATCTGTTCGTCGTCGTCGGCGCGGAATACCTGTTGCGGATGCTGCCCAAGGGCACCCACGATTACCGCAAGTTTATCCGCCCCTCGGAACTGGATGGCTGGCTGCGCGCCGCCGGCCTGGCGCTGCGGGAGATCACCGGCCTGCATTACAATCCGCTGACCCGTGCGTATTGGCTGGGACCGGGCGTGTCGGTCAATTACATGGTGTATTGCCGCCCGGACGGCCTGGCATGAACCCCAGCCCTACCGGCGGCGCGACACCAGACTGCGTGCTGTTCGACCTGGACGGCACCCTGCTGGACACCGCCCCCGACATGACGGCGGCGCTGAACCGGCTGCGCCGGGAGCGCGATCTGTCCGAACTGCCGGTCGAGATCATCCGCCCGACGGTCTCGCACGGCTCGCCGGGCATGCTGAAGGCCGGTTTCGGGCTGACCCTCGACGATCCGCTCTACGCCGAACTCAACCCGCGCTTCCTGGCGCTTTATCGGGAGGCCATCGCCGTCGAGACCGCGCTGTTCCCCGGCATGGCCGACGTACTGGACTACCTGGAGGCCGGCGCCATCCGCTGGGGCGTGGTCACCAACAAGCCGGGCTGGCTGACCGAACCCCTGCTGAAAGCGCTGCATCTTTGGTCGCGGGCAGCCTGCGTGGTCAGCGGCGACACCCTGAGCACGCGCAAGCCGGACCCGGAACCGCTGCTGTACGCCTGCGCGCGGATCGGCGCGACCCCCGGCCGCTCGCTGTACGTGGGCGATGCCGAACGCGACATACTGGCCGGCAAGCAGGCCGGCATGACCGCGCTGGTGGCCGGTTTCGGCTATCTGGGCATCGAGGATCGGCCGGAAACCTGGAACGCCGACGGTTTCCTGCGGCGGCCGACCGATCTGTTCGCCTGGCTGGGTCCGCCGGCCGTCCCCGCAACCCGGGACGACTAGGGCGGCACGGAAGCGCTGGCCACCGACTCCGTGCCGCTCCGGGCCAGCCACCACGCGCCGCCGACCGCCAGCAAGGCCGCCGCCAGCAAGGCAAGCAGCGGCGCGCGCGCGGCGAACCGGCGCCGGCGCGACTCAGACGGCTGGTTCGCCGCCTCGGCCCACAGCACGGTGATGTTGTCCTGTTGGGCTTGCTGACGGGCTTCCACCGCCGTCAGCAAGCGGCGGCAAGGTTCCCTGCCACGCGCACTGGCCAACAGAGTGGCGATTTCGCTTTCGCTGAGCGTCAGCAGGCCATCGCTGGCCAACAAGATCTGGTCGCCGCGCTTGAGCGGATAGGGTTGGCGCGGCAGATCCACCAGATCGACCTCCTCGCCGGTAACGGCACTGACCAGCGCGTTGCGGGCGGGATGGCGGGAAGCATCGGCGGCGCTGATCTCGCCGGCACTCACCTGAGCGGCCAGAATGCTGCGATAGGCATGATCCTGATTCAGACGGTGCAAGCGCCACCGCCGCCATAGCCACAACGGCGAGTCGCCCACGCTGATCCAGTACAACCCCTCCTCCGCCAGCACCACGGCCAGCAGCGTGCACCCCATCCCCGCCAAATGCTCCGGGTCGGACGCCACATCCAGCGCCATCCGCTGGTTCACATGCGCCAGAGTCCGTTCGAGCCGATCGGGGATGGTGGCGGCCGGCACCGTATCGTAGGTTTCGATGAAAGCGCGGACCGTCAGGGCACTGGCTCGGGCGCCCGCCTGTTCGCCTCCCATGCCGTCGGCCAACACCAACAGCAGATCGCCCGCCTCCAACTCCGGCGGCAGTTCGAATACCCCGTAATCGTCTTCCTGCCGGGCACGGCCCCCTTGCGCCGTACCTTCATCGTGCACCCAAGCCACCATGCCGCTCTCTCCGCCTCACTCGCCTTCACGCCAGTCGAAACCACGACCGCACAGCGGTACGAAGCGCAAGCGGGTCTGCCCCATCCGCAAGGTTTCGCCGCCGGTCAGTTCCACGGATTTGTCCACCACCGGACAGTTATCGACCCAGTTGCCCGGCGCCATCGATTGCAGGTAAAAGCGGCGGGAACGCGCGGTGTAGATAATCGCCGCCTGACCATGGGGATCGATCTTGGGATCGCCGAAATCCAGTCGAACCCGCGCATCCGCGCCACGACCGATATCGTTGACCCCATAGCCCAGCGCCAGCACTTCACCCCGCCCCGGACCCTCGACGACAGCCAGCCAGCCGACGACCTGACTCGGGGCCAGATCGCGGGCGGGCGCCGCCGGGACCGCAACCGCCCGATCTCCGGCCGTCGCCGGCCGGGATTTGGCCGCCGCTTCGGAGCGGGCAACGCGGCGAGTCGGCTCGACGGGTGGAGCCTCGGACGAACCTTTTTTGAAGAAGCCACCACGATAAAGAGGCATGACTGATTTCTCTCGGGATCAACGCCGAACAGGCGGGCGGACGCTCAGGTATCGCTGATTCGAAAGTGCAGGCGCACCTCGCCCAGTTCCACCACGTCGCCGTTACGCAGGAACTGGGTCTGAACGCGCTGGCCTTTCACCCAGGTTCCGTTGGTGGAATCCAGATCGCGAATCTCGAACGTACCATCGGGCAAGTGGTGAACCTCGGCATGGTGGCTCGACACGGAATCGTTATCGAAACACAGGTCGTTGTCCGGCGCCCGGCCCAACCGGCACAACGGCGAAGATAAGCGCAGTTCGCCTCTGCTGAACCGGTCGGTGCGAATGAACCGCGCCCGCACCAGCACCTTTTCCGGCTGGCCGCGCCGACGGCGAGAAAAAGGCCACAGCGAAAATTTCATTTCTGGTTAAAACCCGTCGAGGTGGGAGGTTCCCAAAGCTTTCGGCTGGTCGGCGCCGGGCGGGTTCGCCTCCGCGCCGAGGGCGTCACCACAATCGGTTTGAGTTCGGTCTGTTGCCGGCTTTCCCGGCGTCGCTCGGCCCGGCGCCCGGCTTTCCTGGACCTTGGCTCCGGCTCGGCGGCGACCGGTTTGGCCGAGGGCTGAGCAGCCGACGACTCACCGCGGAGGGGCGCGGCGGGAAGCGCGGCGGGCGCCACAGGCGCCACACCGGTTCCGGTAGCGGGTTCCATCATGTCGCCGGCAGTCGCCGATTCTTCCTGAGGCGGCGGCCCCGAGGCCGTGTCGGCGGTGGCCGATTCTTCCTCGGACGGTAATTGCGTAGCCGTATCGGTGGCGGTCGATGGCGGTTCGGCTTGCGTCTCCGTCCCGGCCACGGGTTGCTCTGGCGGGCTTGATGGCGTTTCGGACGGAACCCCCGTCACCGGCGCGGCGGGCGGCTCCAGCGCGGTCGTTCCGTTCGAGGCCGGTATTCCAGGAGGCGCCGCAACGACGGCGGGCGGGGTGGCAACCGGCTGTTCGTGCTGGCCGAGACTGTAGCGGGGTGGCGACTGTTCCTCCGGGGTAGGCGCGGACGGCCACAGCCAGACCACCACGGTGACCACCAGCGCCGCCGCCAGCGCCACCGCCAGGCTGCCGCCGATCTGCAATCCCAGCGATCGCCACTGCCGCAAGACGCCCGATACAAAGGAACTCATTTCCTTCAGCTTCCGCGCGGTCGGCGACCACTGGCTCGCGGTGGCCGGTTTCGTGGTCACCTCCAGCCAGTTCTCGCCAGTCGGCTGGCTCGCCACCGGCATCTGCGTAGGCTCGTCCCAGGCCGGAGGCAGTTCGAGCGCCGGCGCGGCCTTGCCGGACCGAGCCGAAGGCAGCATGATCACCGTCTCGTCGCTGTCCGCATCCTGCGAACCGTCGAGCGCCGCCTGCATCTCGGTCACGGTGCGAAACCGCAGCTCCGGCCGCACCGCCAGCGCCCGGTCGATGACCCGCAACAGATTAGTGCTGTAGCGGTCGGCGCCCACCACCACCGCCGGTTCCAGGTGATCGTCCAGCAGGCGTTCGGCCGCTTCCACCGGGGGGTGGCCGGTCACGCAACGGTAAAGCACGGCGGCGAGGGCGTAGATATCGGTCCAGTTCCCGTAACGTTCGTTGCGGGTGGTGTACTGCTCCGGCGGCGAATAGCCGGGCGTGACCAGACTGGTCACGCTCTTGCTTTGGCGGCCAACCGCCCCCCGCGCCGCGCCAAAATCGATCAGTATCACCCGATGGTCGCTCGCGCGCAGGTACAGGTTGGCCGGCTTGATATCGCGATGCAGGTAACCCTGCTCGTGAACCGCTTGCAGAGCCGGCAGCACGTCCTCCAGCAAGCCGCGCACCTCCTCCTCGCTCAGCGTTTCGCCGTCCTGCAACACTGCGCTGAGCGGCTCGCCCTCTTCGTAATCCATGACAATATAGGCGGTGCCGTGGGCGCGAAAATAGCGCTTCACCCGCACCACGTAAGGATGCTGAATCCGGGCCAGCACCCGTGCCTCGTCGAGGAAACGCTCCAACCCCCACACATAGTCCGAGATCTCGCCGTCGCTTTGGCTGTTCTGACCTTGGGTATTGGCATACACCGTCACCCCGTCGTTGTCGCGGAACGACCACTCCACCGGAAAATATTCCTTGATGGCGACCCAGTTTTGCAGGTGCGTGTCCTGCGCCTTGTAGGTGACGCCGAAACCGCCGGCCCCAAGAATGGAATCGATCTGGTACTCGTCCAGCATGTAACCCGACGGCAGGGCGTTGGCCCGGCGGGCGCCGCTCTTGGGGGATGCGTTCGGAGGGGTGGTATTAATCATGGCGGGAATCACGGGTAGACTTGGGATTCGGCGTTAAAAATCGGCGCTGCGGGGCGTGCGCGGGAACGGAATTACATCCCGGACGTTGCTCATGCCGGTCGCGTAGCTGACGGTGCGTTCGAACCCCAGCCCGAACCCGGCATGTGGCACACTGCCGTAACGGCGCAGGTCACGATACCAATTATAGGCGGTCTTGTTGATCCCCATTTCATCCAGGCGCGCATCCAGCACGGCCAGCCGCTCCTCGCGCTGGCTGCCGCCGACGATCTCGCCGATGGCGGGCACCAGTACATCCATTGCCGCGACCGTGCAGCCGTCATCGTTCAACCGCATATAAAAGCTTTTGATTTCCTTTGGATAATTGATCAGAACCAGCGGCCGGCCCACATGCTGTTCGGTCAGATAGCGCTCATGCTCGGACTGGAGATCCACGCCCCAGCGGATCGGGAATTCGAAGATTTCGCCGGCACCCTCCAAAATGCGGATGGCTTCACCGTATTCCATTCGCTCGAACGGCGTGTTCACCACCTGTTCCAGCCGCTGGATGCAGGTTTTGTCGATGCGCTGGGCGAAGAACGCCAGGTCGTCGGCGCGCTCCTCCAGCAGGGCGCGGAAGATGAACTTCAGCAGCGCCTCGGCCAGATCGGCGTTGTCGTGCAGATCGGCGAAGGCGGTTTCCGGTTCGATCATCCAGAACTCGGCCAGGTGGCGGCTGGTGTTGGAGTTCTCGGCGCGGAAGGTTGGACCGAAGGTGTAGACCTTGGACAACGCCAGGCAGTAAGCCTCGACGTTGAGCTGGCCGGAGACGGTCAGAAAAGTCTCCCGGCCGAAAAAATCCTGGGCGAAATCGACATCGCCCTCGGGCGTGCGCGGCGGGTTGACCCCATCCAGGGTGCTGACCCGAAACAGCGCGCCGGCGCCCTCGCAGTCGCTGGCGGTGATGATCGGGGTATGCACCCAAAAATAACCCCGCTCATGGAAGAAACGATGGATCGCCTGGGACAGGGCGTGCCGTACCCGCGCCACCGCGCCGATGCTGTTGGTGCGCGGCCGCAGGTGCGCCACCGTCCGCAGGTACTCGAAACTGTGGGGCTTGGGGGCAACCGGATAGGTTTCCGGATCCTCGATCCCGCCCACCATTTCGATCAGCTCCGCCCGCAGTTCGACCGTCTGCCCCTTGCCGGTCGAAGCGACCAGCTCGCCGCGAACGCGCAGCGCGCAGCCGGCGGTCAGATGCAGTACCTCGCTCCGATAGTTCGGCAGTTCGGCGGGAGCAACCACTTGCAGCGGCTCGAAACACGAACCGTCGTGGACGGCAATGAAGGACAGCCCTGCCTTGGAATCGCGGCGAGTGCGTACCCAGCCCTGCACGGTCAGCCGGCTGCCCGGCGGGATCTGGCCGCCCAGCACGGCGGCGATGGCGTGAACGGACATCGATCGGTCTGCTCCGAAAGCCGCCGGGACGCTTGCGCCCGGCGCTGTATGGGTTGAAGCCGGTTAAAGTGATTCCTGGTACTTCCGCAAATGCTGTTCCCTGGCCTGACCGACCCAGTCGTCGCGGCGGATACGGCCGAACGATTTGATGGTGGCTTCGATCCGTTCGATTTCCTCATCGCCGAGCGCCGCCAGTTGCCGGTAGGTCAATATGCCGCAGGCGTTCAGCTTCTTCTCCAGCGCCGGGCCGATGCCACTGACGAGTTTGAGATCGTCCGGCGGCAATTCGGCGGGCGCATCGACGATCCGCGCCGTTTGGGGCCGCTCACCGCTCGCGGCGGCGGGCGGTTCGGCGGCGGGAGTGACGGCGGGCGGCTGGACGGCTTCCACCGTCGGTTCCGGCCGCGCCGGCGCGGCCTTGGGCGGCGCGCTCGCCGGTTTTTTGGACGCCATCGGCGCTGATTTGGCCGCCGGAACCGGCTTGGGAGCCGTAACCAGGTCGATCTCGGCCTGATCCAGCTTGACGAGGCCGCCGCGACGCAAAACCGCGAAGTATTCATCCCACCACTGATTTTGGGACTGAATCCAGCGTTGCAGCACTTCTTCCATCTGCCGCGCCCAGGACGCCATCATTTCCGGCGTTCCTTTTTCCTGGGCAACCCGCTGCACCCATTGTTTGACCCAGTCGGCTTCCTGTTCCAAAGTTTGTTTGACCGCCGATTCCCAGGTCGTCAGGTTTTTCAAATACGTCTCGCGCCAGGCTTCCACTCCGACCGGCGGCTGGAACGGCACCGCCGAGCACAGGCTTTCCCAAAGACGTTTCTGAGCGTCGGTCCAGGTCTTGATGGTTTCTTCGTTGATCCACGGCTTCATGGTCGCTACCCTCCAATCTCACCAAAGTTCGGCTCCGGCCCGGACCCGCTGTCGGACCGCGAGTTATGTCGCGAATGCAATCTTAGGACCACGCACCATTCAAAGCCATATATCCGTTGCCCGCAAGTCGCCCGCGATACTTTAACAACCCGAAACCCCAGTTGCGGCGGCGGCCTGGAGTGACGCCATGTCCGCGCGCCGGCTTGCCATGGCGCTCCGGTCTGACGGGTGGAATCACCGTTTCGAACCACCCCGGCGCTATGCGCCACCCCGCCTTGTCCAAGGTGGGGAAATTCCACAACCGTTCTGGGAGCGCTATATAATCCTTCGCCCTGGCCGCCGCGCCACGCGAGCGGCTCTTTTACCTCAACCTTTGGATAGGTGGCTATGGTGTTTTGGCAGCGTCTGCGGGAAGACATCAACTCGGTATTCGACCGCGATCCGGCGGCGCGCAGCGTGCTTGAAGTCATCACCGCGTATCCGGGCATGCACGCCCTGGTCTTTCACCGGATCAATCACGCGCTTTGGAATCTTGGATTACAATGGCTGGCGCGGCTGTTTTCGACCGTGGCCCGCTGGCTGACCGGAGTTGAAATCCACCCCGGCGCCAAAATCGGCCGACGCTTCTTCATTGACCACGGCATGGGCGTGGTGATCGGCGAAACCGCCGAAATCGGCGACGACTGCACCCTGTATCAGGGCGTCACCCTGGGCGGCACCAGTTGGAACAAGGGCAAACGCCACCCCACGCTGGGCAACAACGTGGTTATCGGCGCCGGCGCCAAAGTGCTGGGGCCGTTCAAGGTCGGCGACAACGCCCGCATCGGCTCCAATTCGGTCGTGGTCAAGGAAGTGCCGGCCAACGCTACCGTGGTTGGTGTGCCGGGTCGGGTGGTCGAAGCGGGCGGCGGCGCGGAGGTGCGGCGGGAAATCGCCCGCAAGCTGGGCTTCGACGCCTACGGCGCCACGCCCGACATGCCCGATCCCGAGGCGCACGCCATCAACCAGATGCTGGATCATATCCACATCCTTGACCGCGCCGTCCGCCAGCTCTGTCAAACGCTGCGGGAGGCGGGCATCGAACCGGGCGCGCTGCAACTACCCGATCTGAACGGCTGCGAGCTGCATTCGGCCGCCAGCCAAGAGGGCTGGCCCGAGCAAAACGGCAACGGCGCGGTCAAATCGAAACGGAACACCGAGGCTTCGCCCTGAGCGCGGCCATGCTGGAATTGAGCGCGCCCGCACGAGAATACTTCACGCAGCCCCGCCATGCCGGCGATCTCGACCCGGACGCACCCGATGTGGTGACGGCGCGGGTAGGCGAACCGGCCAGCGGGGATATCCTGCAACTCCAGTTGCGGATCAGCGAAGGCGGGATGATCGCCGCCGCCCGGTTCAAGGCTTATGGCAGTGCCTGGACCATCGCCTGCGGGTCGCTGCTGGTCGAACGCATCCAGGGCCGGACGCTGGCCGAGGCCGCGCAATTCCAGCACGACGAACTGGTCGAAGCGCTGGCGGCGCCGCCGGCCAAACTGCACTGTGCCGTGCTGGCCGAGACCGCGCTCAGAGCGGCGCTGCGCGCCTGGGACGTGCCGCGAACTCCGGCCGGCGCTATCATTCAAACTCAACAGTCCCGCACTCGTTAACGGAAACGGAGGAAACCCGCCATGTCGATCACGCTGACCGAAAAAGCCGCTACCCGAGCCCACAGCTACCTGGCCAAGCAGGAGAACGCCCAAGGCCTGCGGCTGGGCGTGCGCAGCACGGGTTGCTCTGGCTACATGTACACCGTTGGATTGGCCGATACGATTGATCCCGGTGACCAGATTTTCGAGTCGCAGGGTATCAAGGTTGTGGTCAGCGCCAAGAACCTGCCCTATCTGGACGGCATGGAGGTGGATTACGCCAAGGAGGGATTGAACGAGGGGTTCCGTTTTCGCAACCCCAACGCTAAGGAAATGTGCGGCTGCGGCGAAAGCTTCAGCGTCTAAAGAACACCCTGCCCCTCCCCGATTTGGGCCAAGCCTTCAGCCAAAGTCAGGGCTGTTGTAGTGGCATGCCTATAAGATCTGCTTTGTAGCAACCATTCACTCCTCTCCCCCATCTGCGGGATAAGGGTTGGGGGAGAGGGCCGCGAAATCAACGACCACCGCTAAAGCCGCCTTATGGAAATAAATGCGGCCATATGTCACTTCCTGAGCGCAATTAAGCGAAACTCTATATCCGCTCCGAATTCATACTCGGGCACTACTGTTCGGTATGGGTCGATTGTGGTGTGACAACGGGGTTTGGGATGATGGGGGCGATGGAGAAAGGGCTTTCGGCGATTCGTTCGGGGGTGATTTTCTCGATAACCCACGCAAAAGCCCTCTGGTTCGGGAGGGTGTGATGGGATGTAACCCTTCGAGGTGGGATTTATTACGCCCTTTTAGGGGGTCTACTTAACGTTAGGCTAAAAAGTAAGTGAATGGAAACAATCTACACATTGAACGTGCGTGACCACATAATGCTCCCAGTAGTTAGGGATCATTTCGGCGCCTCCACTGAATCACTCCACAAAGAAATTAGGAGGATGCATGCAGAAACGCTATCCGTATTAAACACCAAAGGAGTTAAATATTCGGATTTAAAAACAAGCTTAACGCCAAACATTGGAAAAAATGAAGCTGGATTTGTTTTCGATTCAACTTCTATAAATTCCGGAATGTATGGTTCCGATATCATGGGGCACATCCTCCCTCTACTGGACAATAGATCCTCACATTCCGTGCTTCATGGAGATTTTCTAGGGGATGACCAGAAATTTATATATGAAGTCCTAACGGATTCAATGGTGCTGTCTAGGTCATTTACCTTCAAGCATTCTACGCTTTTGTTTTGTGTGTATGTCAATAACTTGACAGAGGCTGCATTGAACCTACTACATACCGAACTCGGCAATTATAAAGCTTATTTGGGGTATATTCCTGCCACATACACAACAATAGCAAAAATCTATCTCTCAACTACTTTAGGTGGAGCTTTTTTAAAATACAAAACAAAAGTGCTTCTTGCACATGAAGATGATCGTTCAAATACTGAGAATGTAAATTTAACAAATTACTGGTTTGATAAATACGGCTTTAATATTTTAAGTCTACGATCAACATTATACTCCTTGTTCCTGACTTATAAAATTGAAAGGCCAGTTTTTGATAAAAATGAAGATGATGCATCTTTTTCAATAAACTCAATGACGAGTTCAATAA
The DNA here is from genome assembly GCA_963695105.1 of uncultured Gammaproteobacteria bacterium. Classification (GTDB taxonomy): domain Bacteria; phylum Pseudomonadota; class Gammaproteobacteria; order Competibacterales; family Competibacteraceae; genus Competibacter. Next base: position 91,009 of record CAVOGC010000008.1, read on the forward strand.
TACCTCTGGAAGAATGTGAAGTTTACTTAGAAGATAAAAAGTACAAGTATCTTATCTCTGAAAAGTATGGAAAACTTGAAAAAGCCGGTATTGCGAATATCGGCCAATCGGGTTTAATTAATACCATAAAGGCAAAAATAACATCTAATTACATCTACAATCTGACATATATGAAAAATCATAACGTAATAAAATTCAATGTTATGATTGAATTGCCTTTCGAAAATGGTGGCTATCCTACCCGTCTTTTGGTGGCACTTCAGTACTTGCCTGAAGAAAAATTGGTTAGAGTCATCACACTACATTGAAGTACTTTATAAACATTCAAACAAAAAGACTAACGAATAAGGATAAGATTTTGTTTCACTTTACTCACACAATTTATCCTTATTCGATTAAGTAAAATACCGAAGAAAACAGTCAACAAAAATACGTCCACGGCAATTAAAGGCAACGTCAAAATCGCCTAACCAGTGGCTAAACGCGGACCGCGTACTGCGGCGCAGTTTCAGTGGTAAATATCTGGCTTTATCGTGCCGCAGTACACGTCCGGTTAGCCAAAACGTTAGCGAGTCACAGGAAAAGGAAGGCTCAAATTGAAGCAAGCATTATTACTAGCATTGATTGGCTTTGGAGCTTGGAGCTATTACACAAAGAACATAGAAACAGATGGCCTTGCTATACGCAGTACGCCAACATCAACCAATGACAGTTATACAGGCCAGTATGCAGAAACCCAGTCGCAATATCAATGTGATGGCCGCCAACATTGTAGCCAAATGAATTCATATGAAGAAGCGGTTTATTTTATACAGAACTGCCCAAATACAAAAATGGACGGTGATTATGATGGTATACCATGCGAGAGATAGTTTGGACGCTGATTAATTCAACATCAATGGCATCATAGTCAACTGAAATTAACGTCAAAGGCACTACAGTCAAAGGCATAAAAGTCGCTAACAAGAGCCTCAAGCCGACCCTGCGGGTCGGCGTTCGACTCGGGTTCTCAGGCATCTGCAAGCACCAAGGTGCCGGAGAGTTCATCGCAATCAGTCGCAGGTCGGCTTAGGCACACGTTCGTCGGCGCTTCGCGCCGACGAACGGGGCGCGAAGCGCCGACGAACGGGGCGCGAAGCGCCGACGGAACGGGGCGCGAAGCGCCGACGAACGGGGCGCGAGTTGTGCCCAATATCGGGTTCTCGGCGCGAAGCGCCGTCGAACCCTCATTGGAGCGTCACCGCTTCGCGGCGACTGCGTCGTCCCGTGCTCGCGGCCCCGCCGCCCACCACGACCCGAGGAACCCCTACGTTCCCCGGTCGGGCGACGGGTCCGCTCCGCGCGGGATGACGCTCAACTCGCGCCCGTTAGGCAATATGGAGGTGAAAATAGATGGCTTTACTTGGGTTATCGTGATTATTTCCATTGTGAGCGCAATCGGCTTTGCAATTCAACAACAAAATGTTACTCAGCCTGGGAAAGACTTGGCCCAAAGGTTTGCTAGTCTAGGTACTATTGCCGGAAAATCTAGGCAAGAAATTATTGCTTCCGTCGGTTCACCAACTTCATTCAGCACTATGCCAGAGGGTAAGACTCTTCTCCAATGGCAAGCAACAGGTTATCACATAGCGTTGTTATTTAATGGTGATGTTTGTGAGGGTGTAACACACGAATATTTATCACCAAGCTAAACTAAATTTCAGCCAACTAGTTTAACTGGCCGTTGCACCGAAAACCGCGTCAAAGGAGTTATTGTATATGACTCAAGTTGAAGAACTTCAAGTACGTATTCGCAATTTGCCCGATGAAGATTTCTCAAAGCTTCGAGACTGGTTTCTTCAGTTTGAGAATGAACTTTGGGATGAAAAAATCAGTGCGGATTTTAAGGCCGGAAAATTTAATAAACTTATTGAAAAAGCGAAGGCCGAATTTTCTCAAGGTAAGGCCCATGAACTGTGAGGCACTACACTTCATCAGATTTCTGGGAAATGTACTGGAGGCTTCCTGCCGAAATTCGAGAGTTAGCCGACAAAAATTATGAATTACTGAAGGAAAATCAACATCATCCTTCATTACAACTTAAGCGTATTGAAGAATTATGGTCAGTGCGGGTAGGGAAACATTACCGAGCGATTGGCATTGATGCTCCAGACGGAATCCAGTGGATATGGATAGGTAGTCATGCTGAGTACGACAAATTTATCGCCTAATCAGCATAAACAGCCCAATCGGGTAAAGGCGGGTGTTTAGCCCGCCCTCCCCACACCACCTAGCATGCGGGTCCGCACTAGGCGGTTCACAAGAAGGGAGCACACGACGATCTCAGGCATAGCCATGCGCCTTCATCCAGAGATCACGCACGGAGATCAAGCCCTGGCTTTTCAGCCAGTCGTTCGTCATCCCGGTCTGGGTGGCCAGCGTCCGCGACAGGTGCCAGTAGGCTTTGCTGCTGAGCGCCGTCAAGATTGCCTGCCGTTTGCCCGTCCCCAGGGCCAAGAGGTTGCGTACCTTGGTGCGCACCCTGCGCCACTGTTTCCAGTAGCACATGCGCACCCGCCGGCGCAGCCAGTGGTCCAGCTCAGGGATCGGGCGGTAGTAGTCCGAGATGCCGAAGTAGCCCATCCAACCGCGAACATACTGGGCGAGCTTGTGGAGCCGGTAGTCCATCGAGACGCCCCAACTTCGTCCGGTCAATCGCCGGATGCTGTGGCGGAAGTCCTCGTAGGCTCGATCGGACCAACGCAGCTTCTTTCCCCGAAAGGTAAAGCCGAGAAAGGTGCAGTCGTTGGTCTTCACCACCCGGCTCTTGTGCTCGTTGACCACCAGCTTGAGCTTGCCGGTCAGGAAGCGCGTGACGCTTGCCATGACCCGCTCGCCCGCTCTGGGGCTCTTCACCAGGATCAGCAGATCGTCCGCATAGCGCACGAACCGGTGCCCCCGGCGTTCCAGTTCCTTGTCCAGGTCGTCCAACAGGATGTTGGCGAGCAATGGCGAAAGTGGGCCGCCCTGAGGCGTCCCGACCTCCGTTGCCTCAATGGTCTCTCCAACCAGAACGCCCGCCCGCAGGTACTTTCCGATCAGCGAAAGCAGCCGTTTGTCGCGCACCTTGCGGCCCACGCGGGCCATCAGGACATCGTGCCGGACATTGTCGAAAAATTTCGCCAAATCCAGATCGACCGCGATGCGGTAGCCTTCGCCGATGCATCCTTGTACCCGCCTCAGTGCTCCATGGGCAGATCGTCCCGGCCGGAAGCCGAAGCTCGAATCCGAAAACCCCGGCTCGAACAACGGTCCCAACACTTGTGCAATGGCCTGTTGGATCACCCGATCCACGATGCAGGGAATACCGAGCAATCGTTCACCACCCCCGTTTGGCTTCGGGATCGCGACCCGTCGTACCGGTGGTAGTGTTCCAGACATGGATTTTATATTAAAACCCCAAATTCATATCGGTTGATAAACAGGCCAATAACGATGTCATGCATTTTGTCGAGTTTAGAGAAACAAATCGTCTTTCTCACTAATCTTTTAATGCGCGTCCGTAGGGTGAGGTGTTTCCGCTCAATCTTTTGAGTATTCGCCTTACCGATTGTATGCTGTTCGGGTGGCAAGTGGCGTTCATAGGCTCCCCAGTCATCCGTGTAAAACCGGGTAATTCCGAAAGGTTCTAGAAGCTCTTTGAGCTTTAAGAGCACTTCGTCCTTGTGATCGCCGAGGGTGTAAGCAAGAATTTTCCCGGTATTGTGATCGATGGCATGCCATAGCCAACGCTGATGTTCTTTGCTCTGGACGTGGCTCCACATCTCGTCCAGTTCGGCTTCTGGATCTTCAACCTTTTGAATGTCAATGACAACTTCATGTGGATTTAAGCTGTTCAGCACGGCGCGATTGATCGACTCGAGGCAAGATTCTTTTTTTTAACTCATTGATGACGGTGGTCGGACTGATTTCTAAAACTCGCGCGGTATCCCGAATCCCGCTGCCGTTCATCGCCATGTCAATGATCTTCTTTTTGACTTCAGGTAAATAGCCATTGTAATCGTAGTCTAAAATAAAAGTCTTGATTGAGCATTCTGGATAATGACAAAAATAGCGTTGTTTTCCGTTCTCTGTTTTCCCACGTTTTGAGATTTTATCATGACCACAAACGGGACAAAGGACAGGAATTTAAACCATATTGAAACTCCTTAAAAAGATTAAAAATACCCAAGTGGATTCAAAATAAAAAATATAGCACATCCATGTCTGGAACACTACCCAGGCGCGCAACCCGTACCAACACGCCTCGGCCGCTTGTGGCGGAATGTTTGGTTAAGATCGGCCACGGGGCGTCGTGACCGGCCTCCCAGCAGCCTAACAGCGTACAGTTCAGGCGCGTCTTGGGGTGGGTAAAGGCGGTCCCGTAGCCTTGCCAGCGATCACCGACCGCCAGGACTAACTGGCGAAACGGCACCCAGTGATACCACCCTTCGGGGCGAAACGAACCGCCGACCTTGACCCGAAGCATCGGATGCCATTCCATCTGAATGAGGGTCTCGAACAACCACTTCGCATACAACCCCCGGTCGGCGAGGACGATGACCGTCCAAGTCGATGAAACCCGCCCACGCAAGGCCTGTAACAACGCCAGCCACTCCGGCTTCCACGGGTGTTTGCAGCCCGCCGGCAAGACCTTCCAGACGATCGGCACGGCACACCCCCGATAAACCACACTGATGACCAAGAGCACAAAGCGTTGGCCCAAGGTGGTCGCATCCAAAGCCACGGCCAGTTGGGTGCCGGACCACCCGTCCAAGACCCAAGCGCACCACGGCGCCCAACAGGCACTCAGGTCGAGCTCGGCCCGATGCCCCCCGGCTTTCGCCTCCGCTTCGCGATAGGTATCGCGCAAGCGTTCCCGCACGGTGTGGAAGGGCTGACCCAGTCGGCACGACCACCAGTCGGCGATCGCCGTCAAACTACAGGAGCGCACCAGGATCATGCCCAAACTCCACAGAGCCAATCCCATCACCATGGGCTGGCCGAGATGGGGAAAGTGCTTGGCAATTTCGGTGCGCCATTGCTCCAGTTCGGGGGCGCGAGGCATGACGGTTCCTCCGGTAACCAGGCGATTTCCCTATCGGCTATTTTATCGCAACTTTATGTCTCGCTTGCTCTTTCTGGAAAAACCTACACTTGTAAGGTCAGGTGGACCCAGGCTCCGTCTTGGCTTCTCATGTTCGGCCCTTCACCGTCCCACCTTCCCCAGATGGCACAGCTACCATGGCCTCGGCTGACTTCTGTCCCATCACCCCTGGCGTTACCGCCAAGCGCGCTGTCCGGGTCACGGTAGGGTCCGGTGGTGGTTCCAGCCCTTTCGGGCTGGCCCTCAGGCCGGCTCCCTTGGCGACCACGGTTTCCTTAGGGTTCGATGGTGATTCCAGCCCTTTCGGGCTGGCCCTCAGTTCGACTCCCATAGCCCCACAGACCGCCAGTGAGACAGATCTCCCCGGATAAGGACATGAACTTTCCGTGCACAACCGCCGCATTTACCCTATCCCCCGCACCTGACGGGCTTCGTCATCTTGTGCTGACTCGCCCGGAGACTGAGCCTACTATGCGGTTTCTGTTCGTCGGCTCGCGCGTTTGCGCTCGGGCTTCCTTCAGACAGCCCCTCGCGGGTTTGCCCTTGCCGTCGGCTAGTAGTTATAGTTTTCCCAATCATGGGAATATCAGGTACTCCTACAGGGGACTTGCACCCCATCAGTTCATGCCCATGCCGGGCGTACACTGGGGCTTGCACCTGACCCCGCTACGCGGGGCAGGTGAAGCAGGGCGTTATGCGCTAAACACACGCTTGCACGGAATCCGCGAATGCATTAATGTCATCGGATGATACTTCCATTCGGAAATCGTGTAACAGAAGAGTTGTTTCATGGCATATCGAGCGCTCGTGTTAGGCGATTGCCATTGCAAATCAGAGAGCCAGCTTTTTACAAATTGGATGTTCTTAATGCTGCTCAGTCGCTGGATGACTTGAAATCCCCTCCTGGTAACAGGCTGGAAGCACTAAAAGGAGATTTAGCGGGTTTCCATAGTATTCGTAATAACAATCAATGGCGTACTGTATTCAGGTGGCATGGATCAAATGCGCATGATATAAAAATAGTTGATTACCATTAATGAGTTATTGGAGACACAAGATGATTCCTTCTAATAGAATAGCAACACATCCTGGGATTATTTTACTCAAAGAGTTTCTTGAGCCATTGGAGCTGTCGCAAAAAGCATTGGCAACTCATATCGGTATACCCGTACAACGGATCAATGAAATTGTAAGAGGAAAGCGAGGAGTATCTCCTGATACAGCCTGGCTTCTATCAGAGGCTTTCAATACATCGCCTGAGTTTTGGCTTAATTTGCAGGCTACACACGATTTGTCACTTCATAAGCCAAAGCATCATATTCAGCCGTTGGTGACAGTAAGCGCATAACAAGGCAAATGCACCCGGACAGCTAAAAAATGCGTCGCTCGTGCCTCGCCATGCAGCTTTTGGCTGCCGGTGATTTGCGGCGTTAGGCACAATCGGCACTGAGCTACTATCATTTTTAGGTACGACTTATAGCGTGTTACTTTGCAATGCAACCCAATATATTGGGCATTTTTAACCGCTTGTAATAGTGCCGGCCAACCCGACAATTTCAACCCTACTCCCACCTCGCCAGATCGGCGCGCGCGATCCGAATCCGCCGCAGGATCGCTTCCCGCTTGAGGTTGAACACCACCATGCCGACGGTGATGGTCGCCCCCAGCCCGAGCAGAATCAGCGCCCGGCTCAAACCTTGCTCTGGATAGAAGCGAAGCAGTTGCCCGATCACGTTCAACACCAGGAACGCCACGCCGGCATAGAGAAAGGCCCGGATGCGCAGGGCGATGCCGGCGACGATCCCGGTCAGCGCCAGCGCCAGCGCCAGCACGAACACGCTCAGTTCCGGCCGCAGGAACACGTCCAGCCCCGCCCCGGCGTACAGCGCGCTCAGCGCCGCCAGCCTTGCCCCGTTCAGCACACGCGGACGCAGTTCCCGACGATGCAAGTGCAGCAGCGCCAGCACCGACACTGCTCCGGGCACGATGTAGAACTGCCACAATCCGTAGCGCTCCGCCCACAGCGGCGCCCACAGGTACACCGCGCCGTTCAGCGCCAGCACGCCCAGATACAGCGGCCAGGGATTGCGCAGCGTACCGGCCAGCGACAGGTACAGCACGGCGGCGGCCAGCAGCGCCCCGCCGGTCCAGGGCGAGGCGAGCTGCCACGGCGCGGTCGCCACCGCCAGCACGGGCAGCAGCAGGGCCAGACGGTACAGCGGTTGCAATCCGGTGAATTGATGCAGCAGGAACGCGGCGGCGGCGGCGGCCAGCAGCCCGGCGGTATCCCACGGGGTGAACGGCGCCAAACCCAGAACGACCAATCGCCCGTAACCGGCCAGCAGGCCCAGCGCCAGCGCCGCCGCGTAAATCCAGTTGGGCTGATCCGGTCGCCGCCAGGCCCGAATCGCCGCCAGTCCCGCCAACAGCAGCAGCGCCGCGCCGGCCGCCAGCGGATCGGCGGGAACGCCGAAACGCCAGGGCGACAGCCCCGAGCCGGCCTGAAAGGACAGCACCAACCAGGCGTGCAAGCCCAGCCACAACAGGCTCAGGGCCAAAAGCCAGCGAATCAGCGCTCCCGCCACCTGTTCGAGGTCGCATAGCCAACCGAAATGATCCGTATCCGCTTCGGGATCGACGCCCTCCAGCCAGCCCGCGAATCGCCGTCGAACCGCCATGCACGCCAGCAGCAATAATACGGTCTGCGCGGCGTACCAGGGCGGCAACCCCGCCAGCGCCACCGGCGCGAACGGCGTCCCGTTGGGGAGCCAGGCGACATAACCGCCCGCCAAAGCCAGCAGCAAGCCGGCTTTCAGCCAGAACGGACTTTCCCGCCACCAGCCCCGCGCCAGCGTCACGAGCGCCAGAAGCAGGAGGGTCGCCGTGCAAATCGCCCAATTGGCGTCGGTCGCCAGCAGTAGCAGGCACAGACTCGCCACCGGCAGGAAGGCCAACCACTTGTCCAGGACGGAACGCCAGACCTCCCAGCGGCGCGGTCCATGGCGCCATATCAGCAGCAGGCCACCCGCCCATAGCGCCACCCCCAGCGGCGCCCAAACCAGCGGCGCCGCCAGATCGAGCAGGATGCCGAGTAGCAGCGCCCCAAGCGCGGTCAATAACACATGCGCGGTCAAGGGCTCCGGCCGCAGCCGGAAGGCATGGCCCGCCGTCGCCGCCAACAGCAGCGCCAACCCGCTCAGCGACCAGGAAGAATGCTCCAGCCGGAACGCGCCATCCCAGAGCAGTCCACCGGCCTCCACCAATAACAAACGAGCGAGCAACAGCACCAGTGTCGCGAACGGAATCCAGAACAGCGGCTCATCCAGTCCGTCCTGCCGCCAGGACAGCCAACGGGCCAAGCGCCGACCATGGCGACTCCACAACGGCGCCAGCAGGAACAGCAGGTTCAGCCAGGCCAGCGCCGCCGCCAACCCGCCGCTCAAACCGAACTGCCCATAGCTCCGGCCCCACCAGCTCCACTCCAGCGCGCCACCGGCCAGCAAGCCGCTCCCGACCAGCGCCGCGACCGCCAGCCAGGCCAGGCCAGGCCATGCGGTATTGCGCGGCAGCAGTAACAGGTACGGCGCCAGCCCGATCAGCGCGACGGCGGGCGCCCAGGCATCCGCCATCACCGCCAGCACGCCCGCGCCCAAAACGACGATCAAGCCCAGCAGCGGCCAGAACGCCGACGCCACCGCCCAGTCCGGCCGCAGGACGTTCCAGCGTGGCAGCAGCAGGTTACCGGCGAACCAGAGCGCATAACCCCAGCCGACGGCAACCGCCGCGCCCATGACCGGATTGAAACCCACCCGATTCGCCACGCTCCAGACCAGCGCGCTCAACAGCAGCGCCAACCCCAACCCCCGCCAGGCAGCGGCGCTTGGCAGGGGTCGCGCCACCGGGAACAAGGCGACGCACAACAGCACCAGCAAGCCCGGCAACCGAGAGTCGGCAACCAGGAATCCCAGCACCGCGCCCGCCAGCGCCAGCACGTACAACAGGCCACTTACCCGGCACAACGGTCCCCGCCAGTACGCCAGCGGCGCGGTCCGCTCCGATTCCAATCCAATCGCCGCCAGCGCCATGCCGAAGCTCAGCATCACATTGCCAAGTGGCTGACCCAGACCGAACAACGCCGCCGGCGTCAGCCAGAAACCGGTCAGCCAAACCCCGACTGTCACGGTAGCCAGCGCCGCGTAAGCGTGCGCCGCCAGCCGATAACGCCAGCCGACCAGCACGAACGACAGCAGGCTCAGCGCCAGGGCCGGCAGCAGTTCCAGCGCCGGCGTCCCCAGCAGGCCCAACGCCGGACCGACCACCACCGGCAACGCCGCAACGAACAACACTCCGTAATGCAGGCTCTCCTCGACCTGCCGCCGGCCGCCGACGCCGCCCGGCACGGTGAAACGCAACACCCGCGCCAAGCGCCAGGTCAGCGGCCGACCCAGCGTCTCGACCGCCAACCACCAGACCAGCAGCACGTACAGCACCGCCGCCGCACCCAGCCATGGCGGCGGCAACCCGACCCGATCCAGACCGACCAGCAAGCCCGCCAGTCCCAGTAGCACCGGCAGCGCCATCCAGCGGAATATATGAAAGTGACCGACCAGCAACAGACCGCTCAACGCCGCCAACCCGGCCGTTCCCGCCCACTTCGACGCCGCCACGCCATCCAGCAAGCGCAGGCTCAGATGCGTCAGTCCGACCGCCCACAGCAGAGCCATGGCCTGCTCCAGCGGCGCGCGAAGCCAGGCAAGAGCGTTCTCCCCACTTCTTTTCGGCGTCTCGGGGAACCCCTCCCCCTTCTCGATCATCCGCTGGTCTTGCAGCGTCTCCCCACTGAATGGAAACCGCCAGGCCAGCCACCATAGCAACGACCACAGCAGCAAAACCCCGGCGAATGGACCCAGGCCGGTGCTCGGACCGGGGAAATAACTGCGTTTCACCAGTACGCCGATACCTCCGGCGCAGGCCAGCACGCCGTAAACCAGCGCCTGCCGGCGCAAACCCAAACCCAACCACAGCAACAGCCCGCCCGCCAGCGCCAGCAACAGAACCGGCTCCAGCCGACCCAGCGGCGCCGGCCACAACAACCAAGCGCCCAAAACCAAGGCCAGCGCCACGTTCAACAGTGCGCCGGCGACAAACACGGTCCGACTGGGGGCGGACTGCCGGCGATCATGCAAACCCAGGCCGGTCCACAGCACCGCCAGGGCCAGCAGACCGAAGGCGGTCCGTATTTCCCAAGCGAACGGCATCCACGCCGGCGCGTGGGCCACCGCCGTCGCCGCCAGCGCCACCACGCCGGCATCGGCATAGGCCCAGCGCGGGTCCGCCGCCGGCAGCGCCAGCGCCAGCCGCACGGCGAAGTACGCGAGCAGCGCCCCCGCCGCCGCGGTGGCGAAACCCAACTCGCCCGGCCGCGCCCAGAGCAGGCTCCAGACCGTCACGCCGACCAGCGCGATCCCAAACACGATCAGACATTGCAGCGCGATGGCGCGCGAGCGCGAACCCGCCCAGCGCCCCGCTCCAAGCAGCGCGGCCAAGCCCGGCAGACTGGCCAAACCGTGCCAGACGGGCGGCAGGTAGGCGACGATCCCGAATCCGTACAGCCCGGCCACGCAGCCGAACAGCAGATACAGCGGCGGCAGGGTCCGATAGCGCCAAGTCATCCACCCGTACAGCACCGCGCCCAGCGCCAAGGTCAGCAGCGTTGCCGGCGTGCTCTGGATCGACACCGCCACCGCCACCGCCGACAGCGCGTACAACGCGAAACTGAAGCGGGACAGGAACGCATATTTGTTCACCCATTCCTTGAACGCGGCGTCCACCGGGAACAGCAGCCCGCACAGCGCCATCAGGAACGGCCCCGCATAACCGGCCGGCAGCGACTCGGGCCAGATCCAGGTCAGATGGACGAACGACACCGCCGCCGTATAAACCAGCACGCCCGCCGCGTAATACGTCGTCAGCCGCTGGTCCACGAACAGCCGCCGCAGCCAGGTATGGGTGAAAGTCCACAGACCGTAACCGAGCAGCACCAGCAGGACGACATGCAGCGCCGCCAGGCCCTGCCAGTCCGGCGCGATCGCCGCCAGCGGCGCGGCCAGTTGCACCGTCGCCAGCGCCGCCAGCAAATATGCGTAGCGCCCCGGCAACGCCCGATCCACCAACGCGCTGGCCAGGGTCGCGGCCCAAACGTAGGCCGCGAGGGTGATCGCCGCAATCGACAGGCTGACCGCCAGCAACACCCCATCGCCGCCGCTGGCGCTCGCCAGCCGGACCGCAACCGCCAGATCCAGCGGCGCCAGCAACATGGCCAGCGTCAGCAACACGCTGCTGGCGACGATCAGATCGCTCCCCTTGCGGCGGAACTGATAGCCCGCCCACAACAGGAAGGCGGTGGCCCCGAACAGGCTGGCGAATACCACCAGGGCGTTGACGAAACCGCTGGTATTGGCGATCAGGAACAGTGCGCCGGCCACGAAACAGAATCCGCCGACGAACCAGCCGATGTTTTGCGCCAGGAACGGCGCGATCAGTTTCGGCCAGCCGGACAGGACGTGCAGCGCCTTCTCCAGCGGGCTGGGCTTGGCCGGTCGCCAGTCGTCGGTGGGAACCGCCGCCTGGCGCGGTACGGCCGGCTCGCCCGTCTTTTGTAATAGGGTGGGCGTCGGGATTGCCGGCGACAACGGCTGCGCCGGCGCCGGCGGTTTGAACGAGGGGATCGATACCGGCCCGGACACCGCCCGCGGTGGTTGGCCGGTCGCCTTGATCGGTCTGCCTCCCAGCGTGAGTTCCGGGACCAATGGTTCCGGTTCGGGGGCAACGGACACCGGCTCCGAAATAGCCGGTTGCCAGGGCGGCGACCCCAGGGGCACATCCAGCGATTGGACCAACAGGCTCCAGGCCGCGGCGCGCCGACGTTGCCAGACGGGATTATCCGGCTGTATCCCGCCCTCACGCAGATGACGTGTCCACAATCCATCCAGGGCCTCGGTCAGCTGCCGGTGCCGCTCTTCCGTCAGCGCACCGGTTCCGACCCGTCGTTGCAGTTCCAGCCGTAACAGCAACAGATTTTCCAGGTCGGCCGGCGCCATGCGCCGACCGTCGACCATGGGTGGTGGAACGCCGGACCAGCCGGCCGATGCCGCCGCTGGTTGTTCGCCCATCGGCCGGCCAGCGAGCCGCTGGCGCGCCTCCTTGAGCCGATGGCGGGTGACAACGAGGGCGATCAGCAGAACGATCGGCGAAATCAGCCACAACACCGCCAACGCGATTAAGAACATCCAGTCCATGATCCGCCCTCACCCTAAACGACAAGAAAGATGTTTAATTTTTAACCTCTTTCCGCAGCGCCGCCAGTTCCGCCTCGACCTCGCTATTGGCCTCCATTTTCAGGAATTCCCGTTCGATTTCGCTGTATTCGCTGTACAGTTCGGCCCGCGCTTCCATCCGCGCTTCCATCTCGCCCACCCTGTCCGCCATGCGGCCGAAGGAGTTGTTAAGATCGAGACCGGTCTGAAACCGATCGCTGACATCATCCATCCGCTCGCGCGCCTGGGCAGCCCGCTGCCGCGCCACCAGACTGCCCTTCTTCAAGCGCGCTTCTTCCAGTTTCGCCTCCAGCGCCCGCAACTGGGCTTTGAGCCGTTCGCCGGTGCGACGGGCCGACTCCCACGATCCCTCCAGGTTGACGACGATGCCGTCGTGTTCCTTCTTGCGCAGCAGCGCCTCCCGCGCCAGCGTTTCGTTGCCGGCTTCCAGTGCCCGGCGGGCGCGGCCGTGCCATTCCTCGGCCTGCCGGCGCTGACTGTCCAGTTCCTTGGCCAGTTGCTTCTCGCTGGCCAAGGCATCGACCACCCCTTCCCGGGCGCTACCGATGTTTTCCTCCATCTCGCGGATGAGTTGCTTGATCATCCGCTCCGGGTCTTCGACTCGATCCACCAGATCGTTGAGATTGGCGGCGATGACGTCGCTGATACGCTTGAACAGATTGGCCATGGGACACCTCCTCATTGGGCGACAGGGATAGAAACGATTTGAGTATAGTCAGGAATATTTTAGTTGAACAGTGTTCAATTAAAATCCTGAAAAAAACCGCCGGGCGAGGGAGGGGTCCTCGGCACGACCTCAACAACGCTCCTCCCACGCTCCCCACATCTCCGCCACGCTCAAACCGGTCTTTTCCCGCCAGCCGACGGTCATCGGCGATCACCCCCAACGCCCGTGCCCACTGTTCCCATCGTTCCGTCAACGATCATTTTGATCGTGGCAATTCCCGACGATTGACGGTTCCGTGCGAGCGGAAGACATCGCAGCGAATCCGTTTCCTGCAAGAATCGCAAAAATCTCATTTTTGAACCATCTGCCTATTTGAAATACAACATTATTAGTGTATATTTTTGAGTTAGTTGCAACAAAAAACTGAACCTGCGGCAAAACAGGGGTAGGAAGTCGCAGATATCAAGCACAGACAGCCGGACTCTCAGGAGCAACTTCCGCGAAGGCTCCACGATTGCTTCGTAAGATTAAAATCCTTTTTAAATCAAACGGCCCCGTTGCGCCAAGGCGCGGGCGCGCTCAGGCCAGTTTGTCATCCGGTACTGCGCTTTTCCGCTGGCTGCCGCCAGCGGTGGGTTGGCTTGAGGAGATATATAGCAGCTTCTCCGTTCGGGAGATCCCTAAAATATGGATACTCCAGAAAGTATTTATACACCAATGCCTCCTTGAATTTAAAGGTGACAAACCATGAAAAACCCGGTTGCTTTGAGATTTAATTATTATTGGATAAATGGCAGCAATTTTATATTTTTACTAGCCGGTTTGTTTTTTATAGAAACAGCACTGGCTAGTAATCTAGCACCCAATTTATTTACTTGGACAAGCACTATTCCCGATGCTATCTCGCAACAACTCTCATTGCCGCGCCCAGAAGTCAAACGTAGTCACTTCGCGCAACTTCATTTAGATCGCATGGCTAGCGTAAGCTTTCAGGATGGCGCGGATAGAATCACCTTAAATCTATTCGATGACGTACTGTTGACCGCAATCAAGGATCGGCTAGAGCGCCGATCACTGACTGACTATAGCTGGTTTGGACATATCGCCGATGCTCCCCATAATCAAGTTATTTTAACAGTAGAACAAGGCAGCATGGCGGGCAGTATCACGGTTGAGGGTGAGCATTATGGCGTAGACGCAATTTACCAAATCCGCCCTGCGCCAGGAGGATTGCATGAAATACGTCAGATCGATCAAAACATGTTTCAGGAAAGCAGCACCACTGAAGGTAAATTAGACTATATTCCAGTAACCTCCCCTAAGATCGACTTGCTACCAAATTCGCAAGCCGACGATGGTTCAACTATTGACGTCATGGTGGTTTATACGGATTCGGCCGCTGCGGCCACCACAAATATTTCGGCGGAAATTCAATTAGGGGTAGATGAAACCAACCAATCCTATATTAATAGTGGCATCAATCAACGCATACGATTAGTGCATAAAGCCCAAATTAGCTATGCCGAAACTGGCACCTTATGCAATGGTAACCCGAGTGACCTGGAGAGGCTGCAAGGTAAAACTGACGGTTATTTGGATAGTATCCACAACTGGCGCAACACCTATGCGGCCGATATTGTGAGCCTGTGGGTGGAAAATGGCGGCGGCTTTTGTGGTTGTGGTTATTTTATGAACAATGTTTCAACCGCTTTTGCCGAAAATGCTTTTAATGTGGTGGCGCGTGGTTGTGCTACGGGATACTATTCATTTGGTCATGAAATGGGGCATAACATGGGCGCTATGCATGACTGGTACGTGGATAACGGCATTAATCCTTACCCTTATGCACATGGTTATGCTAACACGACTAATCGCTGGCGCACTATCATGGCGTATAACAATGCGTGCAATGCGCTTGGTTTTAACTGCACCCGCATCAAGTATTGGTCAAACCCATCAGTCACTTATCAAGGCAGTCCAACTGGGGTGGCCGAAGGGCAATCCAACCCTGCCGATAACCGTAAGACACTAAACAATACCGCTTATACGGTCGCCAATTTTAGAGCCAGCAGCATCATAACTCATTCGTTAACCCTCACCAAAGCTGGAAACGGCAATGGCACAATAAGCGGAGGCGGCAATTACGCAGCCGGAACTACAGTCACGCTGACCGCCACCCCGGACGCCAACAGTACCTTCGCGGGTTGGAGTCCCTCTCCCTGCGCTCCCAGTTTTACCATGCCAGCCAATAATCTCACCTGCACCGCAACCTTTAACCTCTCTCAATCCGGCCAACCCGATTTAATCGTCACCACGGTCACCAGTCCCAGCACTGGCGTTGCGGGTGGTTCAATTAATGTAGCCACGACAGTCAAAAACCAGGGCACGCAAGCAGCAGGGCTTTTCTGGGCCATTTACCATTTATCCTCGGACTCGACTATTACACCCAGCGATATTTCCACGAGTTATGGTTGCTCATTCTCGTCCTTGGCCGCAGGTGCGTCCTCCATGTGCAGCGGCTCGATTGTCATTCCGGCATCCGTAGCACCCGGAACCTATTACCTGGGCTTATATGCCGACCCCGACAACGCTATCAGCGAAAGCAGCGAAACCAACAATGGGAGCGCGGCCACCAATCAGATCACCATCACCGGTAGTGGCTCTCTCTTATATCTTCTCACCGTTGCCAAAGCCGGCACGGGCGCAGGCTCTGTCGCCAGCAATCCGCCGGGTATCAACTGCGGCGCCGATTGCAGCGAGAGCTACACCAACGGTACTTCCGTCACCCTCACCGCCACGCCAGCCGCTGGCTCCACCTTTGATGGCTGGAGCGGAGCCTGCTCGGGCGCGGGTGCCTGCACCGTGACCATGAACATGGCGAAAAGCGTCAACGCGACCTTCAGCACCAGTCCGTCTGGACCGCTGCGGGTCGCCGGGCTCAACAGCGCCGGTCAAATCTACTACACCACCAATCTGACCGCTTGGGTCAACATTCCCGGCCAGTTGAGCCAACTGGTGACGGGTCACTTCAACGGCGACAGCCAGACCGATCTGGCCGGGGTGGCCAGCAACGGCTCCATCTGGTACTCCACCAACCGCAGCACCTGGACTCAGATCCCCGGCCAGTTGAGCCAACTGGTGACGGGTCACTTCAACGGCGACAGCCAGACCGATCTGGCCGGGGTGGCCAGCAACGGCTCCATCTGGTACTCCACCAACCGCAGCACCTGGACTCAGATCCCCGGCCAGTTGAGCCAACTGGTGACGGGTCACTTCAACGGCGACAGCCAGACCGATCTGGCCGGGGTGGCCAGCAACGGCTCCATCTGGTACTCCACCAACCGCAGCACCTGGACTCAGATCCCCGGCCAGTTGAGCCAATTGGTGACGGGTGACTTCAACGGCGACAGCCAGACCGATCTGGCCGGGGTGGCCAGCAACGGCTCCATCTGGTACTCCACCAACCGCAGCACCTGGACTCAGATCCCCGGCCAGTTGAGCCAACTGGTGACGGGTCACTTCAACGGCGACAGCCAGACCGATCTGGCCGGGGTGGCCAGCAACGGCTCCATCTGGTACTCCACCAACCGCAGCACCTGGACTCAGATCCCCGGCCAGTTGAGCCAACTGGTGACGGGTCACTTCAACGGCGACAGCCAGACCGATCTGGCCGGGGTGGCCAGCAACGGCACCGTCTGGTACACCATCGACCGCAGCACTTGGATCAACATCCCCGGTCAGTTAAACCGGCTCGCTGGAGACACCGATTAAGCACGGACACGGCCTTGCGGTGATGCTAGGCGCGGGGCAAGGCCGTGTTCGCCCAGCGTCACCGCTTCCAGCGCCACATCGTTGGCAAGCATGTTGATCACGATTCCATCTTGCTTCACCGTTTCGGCGGGAATCCCCACTTCCCGAGCACACCGATCCAGCAATTCCGCCGCCTTGCCAGGGGTGCGGTTGTATATCCGCAGCGGGTAACCGGCGTTGAATAGTTTGCGCGCCATGGGCAAGCCCATGTTGCCTAGACCGATAAAACCCACGGTTTCAGCCAGTTCGTTTCCTCCGCTGGAATGAACGTCATCAGTTTAAGCGCCTACTCTATCCGCTCCGATTGCGGAGCCCTCGGCCAATCAGCATGCCGGGTCGCTATATCCGCCATATCGTACAAGCAAGCCTTTCAAAGATTTGCTGAACTGTAGGGCAACTGCGAGGACTTACCAAAACCCCTGCCGCGCGCCTGATCCGAAGAGGAGAACTCTTGTGGCTACCTTGAATTCCATGAACACGCCCGGCGAGCGGGTTGCCATCGTTGCCGGGCTGCGCACGCCGTTCGCCCGCCAACTGACCGCTTACAAGGACTTGAACGCCATCGACCTCGGCGTGCTGGTCACCAACGAACTGTTGGCTCGCCTCGACCTCGAACCGGCGCTGATCGAGCGAGTGGTCTACGGCTGCGTCGGCCTGATCCCCGAAGCGCCCAACGTCGCCCGTGAAGTGATGCTCGGCGCCGGTCTGAGCCCGCGCACCGACGCCTATACCGTCACCCGCGCCTGCGCCACCAGTTTCCAGTCCGCCGTGGACATCGCCCAGGCCATCCTGTTGGGCGAGATCGAAATCGGTCTGGCCGGCGGCTGCGATTCCACTTCGGTGCTACCGATCCAGACTTCGAAGAAGCTGTCGCGGGCGCTGATCCATTCCAGTAAGGCCAAATCCCTGAGCGAGCGACTGACGCTGTTCAGGGAGATCCGCCCCGCCGACCTGATCCCGGTCTCGCCCGCGATCAAGGACTACACCACCAACCTGGGCATGGGCGAGATCGCCGAGCAGATGGCCAAAAACCATGGTATCGGCCGCGAGGAGCAGGACCGCTTTACCCTGCGCTCCCATCAGCTCGCGCAACGCGCCTGGGACGAAGGCAAGCTGGACGGCGAAGTCATGCTGGCCTTCGTGCCGCCGTTCAAGGACTGCATCGGGCGCGACAACAACATTCGCGGCGATTCCAGCCTGGAGCAACTGGCCACACTGCGGCCGGCTTTCGACCGCAAGCACGGCACCGTGACCGCCGCCAATTCCACTCCGCTGACCGACGGGGCGTGCTCCCTCATTCTGATGAAGGAACGGCGTGCCCGGCAACTGGGTTTCGAACCGCTGGGTTTTATCCGCTCCTACGCCTTCGCCGCCATCGACCCGTTCAACGACGGATTGATGGGGCCGTCCCATGCCACGCCGGTCGCGCTGGACCGGGCGGGGATCACGCTGCGCGACCTGGCGCTGATCGATATTCACGAAGCTTTCGCCGCCCAGACCCTGGCCAATCTAAAAAACTGGCCCTCGCGCCAGTTCGCGCAAGAGCAACTCGGTCGCGACGAACCGATCGGCGAGGTGGACCCGGACCAGTTGAACGTGCTGGGCGGCTCGCTGGCCTACGGCCATCCCTTCGCCGCCACCGGCGGGCGGATGATCGTACAGGTGCTCAACGAACTGCGTCGACGCGGCGGCGGGCTGGGGCTGGCCACCGCCTGCGCCGCCGGTGGCCTGGGCGCGGCCATGGTGCTGGAAGTGGCGTAAACCCGCACTCCCCTCGCCCACCCTCCCCAACCCCTCTCCCACAGGCAGAGGGGAGCACGTTGCAAGCTGCCGAGGATCAGAATGTCATGACGACCAAATCCGATTTCACCGTTTTCCAACTGGCGCTGCGCGAGGACGGCATCGCCGTGGTCACCATCGATCTGCCCGGCGAGAGCCAGAACACCCTCAAGGCCGAATTCATCGGCGAGGCCAACGCCCTGCTGGATCGACTGGAACAGAATCCCAGCGTCCAGGGCGTGGTATTCATCAGCGGCAAACCCGGCTCCTTCATCGCCGGGGCCGATATCAACATGTTGCGGGCCTGCCGAACCGCCGCCGAGGCGACCGAACTCTCCCACGCCGGCCAGCGCTTCTTCGACCGACTGGAAAACTCCAAGACGCCGGTGGTGGCGGCCATCGACGGGACCTGTCTGGGCGGCGGGCTGGAACTGGCGCTGGCCTGCCATGGCCGGGTCTGCACCGACCATCCCAAGACCGCGCTCGGCCTGCCGGAAGTGATGCTGGGCGTACTGCCGGGCAGCGGCGGTACCCAGCGCCTGCCGCGTCTGGTCGGCATTCCGGCCGCGCTCGGCCTGATGCTGACCGGCAAGCACCTGAACGCGCAAAAAGCCCGCCGGATGGGATTGGTGGACGACGTAACCCCAGCCGCCACTCTGCTGCAAACCGCCGTCGAACTAGCGCGACGACTCCGGGAAAACCGCGCCGCCTCCCGCAAGACCGGCGGCCTGCTCTCGGTCAAGGGTCTGACCAAACTGGCGCTGGAGGACAACCCGCTGGGCCGGCGCGTGCTGTTTCAGAAAGCCCGCGAGCAGGCGCTCGACAAGACCAAGGGTCATTATCCCGCACCGTTGCGAATCATCGATTGCGTGGAAACCGGCGCCAACCGGGGTTTCAGGAAAGGACTGGAGGCGGAAGCCGCGGCTTTTGGCGAACTGGCGGTGACCCCACAGGCGCGGCAGTTGATGAATCTGTATTTCGCCACCACGGCGCTGAAAAAGGACAGTGGCGTCGCCGATCCCGGCGCACGGCCGCGGCCGGTGCGCAAGATCGGCGTATTGGGGGCCGGACTGATGGGCGCCGGCATCGCCTACGTCACCAGCAGCAAGGCTCAAGTGTCCGTCAGGCTGAAGGACAAGGATGCGGCCAGCCTGAATCGGGGCCTCGCCCACATCGACCGGCTGATTCAGAAACGCCTGCAACGACGCTCGCTCACCGCCTTCGAGGCCGGGCGGGAACGACGACAAATCACCCCGACGCTGGATTTTTCCGGCTTTCAAAACGCGGATCTGGTGATCGAGGCGGTGTTCGAAGATCTCACGCTGAAACACCGGATGGTTGCGGACGTGGAAGCGCACTGCCCACCGACCACCCTCTTCGCCACCAACACCTCGTCGCTTCCCATCGCCAGCATCGCCGAGGCGGCGCAACGGCCGGAGAATGTCATCGGCCTGCACTACTTCTCGCCGGTGGAGAAAATGCCGCTGCTGGAGATCATCGCCACCCCGCAAACCGCGCCGGAGGCCATCGCCACGGCGGTCGAATTCGGCCGCAGGCAGGGCAAGACCGTGATCGTGGTGCGCGATGGCGCCGGGTTCTACGTCAACCGTATCCTGGCTCCCTATATCAATGAGGCCGGCCACCTGCTCAACGAAGGGGTGGCCATCGACGCCATCGACCGGGCGCTGGTGCAATTCGGATTTCCGGTCGGACCGTTCGCTCTGCTGGACGAAGTCGGGATCGACGTCGGTTCCAAGGTTGGGCCGATCCTGTACCAAGCGTTCGGCGAACGAATGAAGCCGGCCGGGCTTGCCGACAAGCTGCTGGCAGACGGCCGCCATGGGCGCAAGAGCAAGAAAGGCTTCTATCTTTACCAGGGCGTCAGGAAGGGCGAAAAACCAGTGGACAAGAGCGTCTACGCCGTGTTGGGCGCGAGCGGCGGCAAGGCCATGGATGCCGGGGAAATCGTCGAGCGCTGCGTGCTGACGATGCTCAACGAGGCGGCGCTGTGCTGGGACGAACAGGCGATCCGCAGCCCGCGCGACGGCGACATCGGCGCGGTATTCGGCATCGGCTTCCCAGCGTTTCTGGGCGGCCCGTTCCGCTACGCCGACAGCCTGGGCATCGCGGAGCTGGCGGTGAAGCTGGAGCAGTACCGCCAGCGGCTGGGCGAGCGCTTCCGACCGGCGGACCTTCTAACGACCATGGCGCGGGAACAACGATCGTTCTATTCCGATTGAGCCATGGCTGTTCCGTCGCCGCAATCCGGCCGGCGACGGAAAAATTTCACTTTGGGCTTGTGGCACAATAGCTTCGCGCAATCGAAACAGTCGAGGTATCCCATGTCCCTGCAACCCAAACCCCGTCTGGCCCCCGAAGACTATCTGGCCCTCGAACGCAGCGCCGATTTCAAGAGCGAGTACTTCAACGGCGAAATTTTCGCCATGACCGGTGCGAGCGAACCGCATAATCTCGTCGTTATCAATACGATCCGCGAACTGAGCACCCAACTTAAAAAGCGTCCCTGCAAAGTCTACGCAAACGACATGCGCGTCAAGGTCGATCCGACCGGGCTGTACACCTACCCGGACGTGGTGGTGACTTGCGGTAAAGCCCAATTCGACGATACGTATCTCGACACCCTGCTGAATCCCACCCTAATCGTCGAGGTTCTGTCCGACTCCACCGAAGCTTACGACCGGGGGCGCAAATTCGAGCACTACCGCAAACTGGATTCGCTGGCCGAATATGTGCTGATCGCCCAAAACCGCCCACACATCGAATCGTATCGGCGGCAGGCCGACCAGCAATGGCTATTGACGGAATGCAGCGAACTTGATGGCGTATTGCGGCTGCCGTCCATCGACTGCGATCTGGCGCTGACGGAGATCTACGAGAAGGTCGAACCATTGGAGGGTTGATGCTGGCCCCGCGCCGCCGGCTTCAACCCTCGACCGCATCGAGAAATCCCGCGCCCGCCGGCGCGTTGCGCCAGGCATGCAACTAACGGGCGGTCAGAGTCGCCCGGATCATCCACGCAACCTCAACAGCAGGGTTTCGCACTCAAATAAAAACTCGAACGCCTCGACATGCTGGTAGGCGTCCTCGACCGAATGACCCCAAGTGTAGAAACCGTGACCGGCGATCAGATAGCCCTGGATGCTCGGGTCTCGCTCCAGCCGCTGCTCCACTTCCTCGGCCAGTCGGGCGATGTCCCGGTCGCTGGCAAAAATCGGCACCAGCACCTCGAAACCGTGCTGATCCACGCCGGGGAAGGCTTTCAGCACCTCGTAATCGCACAACCGCAACTCCCATTGATGCACCAGCGACAGCACGGTGCCGTGGGTGGAGTGGGTGTGCAGCACCGCGCCCAGCTCGGGATAACGTTGGTAGAGCGAAGTATGCAACAAGGTTTCGGTGGAGGGCCGCTTGCCCTCGGTCAGCGGCCGACCCGCGGCATCCACGATCATGATGTCGTGACGGCTCAACCGGCCTTTGTGACGACCGGACACGGTGATGGCCACCGTGCCATCGCTCAGCCGCGCCGACAAGTTGCCGCTGGTGGCCGGCAGCCAGCCGCGTTCGAAGAGAAACTGCCCGACCCCGACCAATTGATCCGCTTTTTCGACAAAATCCGCCGCGTTGTTCAAGCTCGATCTCCCGCAAGATATTGGCTGAGTTCTGCTATCATAGCGCGCCCGCGCCGGAGACTCCGGTCGCTTGTGCTCTCTCACCGATCCAATCCGCCATGCATCCAGTTCTGACCATCGCCAAGCGCGCCGCCTTGAGCGCCAGCCGCATCCTGCTCCGCCACTTCGATAACCTCGAACGGCTGAGCGTCACCGCCAAACAGCGCAACGACTTCGTCAGCGACGCGGACGTGCAGGCCGAACAGGAAATTATCCAGACCCTGCGCAAGACCTATCCCAACCACGGCATTCTGGCCGAGGAAAGCGGCGAACAGTACGGCCACGACGAGTACCAATGGGTGATCGACCCGCTGGACGGCACCACCAACTTTCTGCACGGCATCCCGCATTTCGCCATCTCCATCGGCTTCCGCCACAAGGCCCGGCTGGAAGCGGGGCTGATCTACGACCCGATCCGGCAGGAGCTGTTCACCGCCTCGCGCGGCGCCGGGGCACAGATGAACGACCGGCGCATGCGGGTCAGCGGCATCCCGCAAATGGAAAATGCCCTGCTCGGCACCGGCTTTCCGTTCCGCCATCCCCAACACCAGCCCGCCTACCTCAATTTCTTCGGCAGCCTGTTTGGCAAGTGCGTGGAAGTGCGCCGGGCCGGCGCGGCTTCGCTGGATCTGGCCTACGTGGCCTCCGGTCGGCTGGACGGTTACTGGGAGTTCGGCCTGAAGGAATGGGACATCGCGGCCGGCGCCTTGCTGGTGCAGGAAGCCGGGGGGCTGGTCAGCGATTTCGGCGGCGGCAATGATTTCATGAAATCCGGTAACATCGTCGCCGGCAACCCCAAGGTGTTCAAGGCCCTGCTGCGGGAGATGCAGCCGCACCTGAAAGGCTGAACGCCAAAGGCTTGCCGGGTTAGCGCCGGAATCCCGAGGTGATCGGATAGCGCCGGTCCCGCCCGAAGGCGCGCGGAGTAATCCGCACCCCCGGCGCCGCCTGACGACGCTTGTATTCGTTGACGATCACCAGCCGCGCCACCCGTTCCACCATCGCCCGGTCGAAGCCAGCCGCGATCAACTCCTCCACCGAACGGTCCTCCTCGACGTAGGCTTGCAGGATCGCATCCAGCAGATCGTAGGGCGGCAGGCTGTCCTGATCGGTCTGATCCGGGCGCAGCTCGGCCGACGGCGGCCGGTCCAGCACCCGTTGCGGGATCACCGGCGACAGGCTGTTGCGATACGCCGCCAACCGGTACACCATCGTTTTCAGCACATCCTTGATCGGGGCAAACCCCCCGGCCATGTCGCCGTACAGGGTGGAATAACCCACGGCGGTTTCGCTCTTGTTGCCGGTGGTCAGCACCAGCTTGCCGGTCTTGTTGGAGATCGCCATCAGGATCACCCCCCGACAGCGGGCCTGGATGTTCTCTTCGGTGCTGTCCGGCGGCAGCCCCGCCAATACCGGTTGTAAAATGCCGAGGAAAGCCTCGAACGCCGGCTCGATCGGCATCAGGTGGTATTTCACCTCCAGCGCCCGGGCTTCCCGTTCGGCATCGGAGTTGCTCATTTCGGCGGTGTAGCGCGAGGGCATCAGCACGGCCTCCACCCGCTCCGGCCCCAGCGCGTCGGCCGCGATAACCAGGGTCAGCGCCGAATCGATACCGCCGGACAGCCCCAACACCACGCCGGGGAACCCGTTCTTATTCACATAATCGCGCACGCTCAGCACGATGGCCTGATAAATCGCGGCTTCTCCAGCCGGTTCCGAGGCAATCTCGCCGGGCAGCGGTTCCACCGTCGCGCCGACGCTGAAGTCCACCGGATACAGACCCTCGACGCAGAGCGGAGCCCGCTGGGTCAATTCCCCGCGTCCGTTGACCACTTGCGAATCGCCGTCGAACACCAGTTCGTCCTGGCCGCCGACCAGATTGACGTAGAGGATGGGCAGTCCGTTTTCGGCCGCCCGCTGTTGCAGGATTTCCAATCGCCGCCGGCTCTTGCCGGCATGAAAGGGCGAGGCGTTGAGATTGAGCAGCAATTGCGCCCCGGCCCTGGCGGCTTGGCGCGCCGGCTCCGCTTGCCACACGTCCTCGCAGATGGTGACGCCGACCCGCGCGCCCTTGAGCTCGAACACCAGCGGTTCGGTGCCCGCCACGAAATAGCGCTTCTCGTCGAACACGCTGTAATTGGGCAAACATTGCTTGTGATAGACCGCCCGAATCCCGCCGTCGGCGATAATCGCGACCGAATTGCGCAACCCCTCCGGCGTCGCGGCGGGATAACCGACGACGGCGGTTATCCCCTGGATTTCGGCGCAAAGCCGCCGCATGGCCGGTTCCACCTGGCCCACGAAACCGGGACGCAGCAACAGGTCTTCCGGGGGATAGCCGGTGACGGTCAGCTCCGGGAACGCAATCGCATCGGCCCGCAAGCGGTCGCGGGCTTCCCGAGCGGCGGCGGCGATTTTTTCGATGTTGCCGGGGATATCGCCGACCAGGAGGTTAAGTTGGGCCATGACGACCCGGAGAACGGGAGCAGGATCAGTCATCGCGGCTGCCTATCCATCCATTTGCGGCCCAAACGAACAGGGGCGCCGAAGCGCCCCTCTACTTACACCGGACTGCGAACCTGGTTCGATCAGCCGGGGAAAAACGCCTTCATCGCCGCGCCGATGTCGGCCGGCGAGCGGACGATCTTGGCGCCAGCGGCTTCCAGCGCCGCGAACTTGTCGGCCGCCGTGCCCTTGCCGCCCATGATAATGGCGCCGGCGTGGCCCATGCGCTTGCCGGGAGGCGCGGTGACGCCGGCGATGTAGGCCACCACCGGCTTCTTGATATTGGCCTTGATGTACTCGGCGGCTTCCTCCTCGGCGCTGCCGCCGATCTCGCCGACCATCACGATGCCCTCGGTCTGCGGGTCGTCCTTGAACAGCTTCAGCACGTCGAGGAAGCTCATGCCGTGGATCGGGTCGCCGCCGATGCCGATGCAGGTGGACTGGCCGAGGCCGGTCTGGGTGGTCTGCCAGACCGCCTCGTAGGTCAGGGTGCCGGAGCGGGAGACGATACCGATTTTGCCGGGCAGGTGAATGTGGCCGGGCATGATGCCCATCTTGCAGCCACCCGGAGTGATCACGCCGGGACAGTTGGGGCCGATCAGATAGACATTCGGATAACTGGTCTGCAGGACGGCCTTGACCTTCAGCATGTCCGTGACCGGAATGCCTTCGGTGATGCAGGCGATCACCTTGATGCCGGCGTCGGCCGCTTCCAGGATGGCGTCGCCGGCGAACGCGGCCGGCACGTAGATCATGCTGGCTTCGGCGCCGGTGGCGGAGATCGCTTCGCCCACGGTGTTGAACACCGGCTTGCCCAGATGGGTGCTGCCGCCCTTGCCGGGGCTGATGCCGCCAACCAGATTGGTGCCGTAAGCGATGGCCTGTTCAGCGTGGAAGGTGCCCTGCGAGCCGGTGAACCCTTGGCAGATAACCTTGGTGTTTTTGTCGATCAAAATACTCATGGTGCGCTAGTTCCCCTGATGAGGTGAGAGGCCCAAGGTCGGCCGGTGGTTACTTGGCGGCCGCGGCCACCACCATCTTGGCGGCATCGGTCAGGTCGTCGGCGGCCATGATGTTCATGCCGGACTTGGCCAGCATCTCGCGCCCAGCCTCGACATTGGTGCCTTGCAGCCGCACCACCACCGGCAGAGTCAGACCCACTTCCTTGACGGCCTGGATGATGCCCTCGGCGATCAGGTCGCAGCGGACAATACCGCCGAAAATGTTGACCAGAATCGCCTTGACCTTGTCGGAGGACAGAATCAGCTTGAAGGCGCGGGCCACCCGGTCGGCGGTCGCGCCGCCACCCACGTCGAGGAAGTTGGCCGGCTCGCCGCCGTGCAACTGGCAGACGTCCATGGTCGCCATCGCCAGGCCGGCGCCGTTGACCATGCAGCCGATGTTGCCATCCAGCGCCACATAGTTGAGGCCGATTTCATGGGCGATGTGCTCCCGCTCGTCTTCCTGGGTGGGATCGCGCATCTCGGGGGTATCCTTGTGCCGATAAAGCGCGTTGTCGTCCAGAGTGATCTTGGCGTCCAGGGCCATCATCTTGCCGTTGTCGGCGATGATCAGCGGGTTGATCTCGACCAGGCTGCAATCCTTTTGCACGAAAGCGTTGCAGACACCGGTCATGATCTTGACCAGTTGGTTGACTTCGTCCTTGCCCAAACCCATCTGGAAGCCAAGATTGCGGCACTGATAGGGCTGGATGCCGGCGATCGGATCAATGGCGATCGTCAGGATTTTTTCCGGGCTCTTGGCGGCGACTTCCTCGATGTCCATGCCGCCCTCGGACGAACCGATGAAGACGATACGCTTCTTGCTGCGGTCCACCAGGCAGCTCAGGTACAGCTCGTTGGTGATGTCCACCCCTTCCTGAATCAGCAGGGCATGGACCGGAACGCCCTCGGGACCCGTCTGCTTGGTGACCAGGGTGGAGCCCAGCAAGCGGCCGGAGATCTCCTCGACTTCCTGGATGCTGCGCGCCAGCTTGACGCCGCCAGCCTTGCCGCGACCGCCGGCGTGGACCTGGGCCTTGACCACCCAGAGCGAGCCGCCCAACGCCTTGGCCGCCTCCACCGCTTCCTGCTGGGAGGTGACCTTGATGCCGCGCGGGATCGCCACGCCGAATTGCTGGAGTAGTGCTTTTGCTTGGTACTCGTGCAGGTTCATGCGGATTACATCCCCCTTTACAGTGAGGTTGCCATTGTATCCCGAAATACCCCAATCTTCACGTATTCACCGCAAGATTGGCGCTGGCCGACCCATCAAGGCGCCGGTGTGATTAAATTATACGTGGAATTATCCGTCCCAGAGGAATTGCCGCCGCGCACCGCCCAGTCATGACCGTTGCCCAACCGATCATCACCCTGCTACCCGACCGTTTCATGGACCGCCGCCACCTGTGGCGAGTGTTCCGCGCCTCCAGCTTTTTCCGGTTGATCCTGGCGGTGCTGCTAGTGGCGGCAACGGCGCTGGACGAACAGAACCGGCTGTTCGGCAAGCAAAACCCGCAACTGTTTTTGTGGGTGGCGCTGGGCTACCTGACGCTGGCGTTGCTCACCATCGCCGGCACCTACTGGCGGCGGCCGCGACTGACGGTGCAGGCGCACCTGCAGATGGTAGCCGATCTGGCGGCGCTAACCGTGATGATCAGCGCCTCGGGCGGCATCACCAGCAGCTTGAACAGCCTGTTGATCACCGCCGTCGCCGCCAGCAGTATCCTGCTGCCGCTCAGTTCGGCGCTGCTGGCGGCCGCACTGGGCTTCATGCTGCTGACGGCATCCTGGCTGGTGGACCAATGGCGCGCTGCTCAGGCGCTGGCGCTGGCGGGGCGGGGCGAGACGGACTGGTCCGGTCTATGGGGCCGGCTGGGCGACGCCAACGACGACCTGGTACGGCTGGGCGTGTTGGGCGCCGTGCTGTTCATTGCCGCCGGCTTGACCCACGCGCTGGCCGAGCGCGCGCGGCGTGGCGAGGCGCTGGCGCGCCAGCGCACCCTGGAGCTGTTCGAGGCGGCCGAACTGAGCCAAGGCATCATCCGCCACCTGCAAAACGGCGTGGTGGTGGTCGACCCGACCGGTCAGGTGCAACTGCTGAACGAAATCGCCCAGGAGTGGCTGGACTGCCCGCAAACCGTACCTGACCTGCCGCTGGAGGCCATGTCACCACCGCTGGCGCGGCGACTGCGGGACTGGCTGGACGGAAATCTGGAACATCCGGCCTTCCGGCCGGCCGAGCATCGCCCGGAACTGATTCCGCGCTTTACCCGACTAAGCGGACGCCAGGCGGCGAGCGTGCTGGTGCTGCTGGAAGACTCCGAGCAAGCCACCGAACGGCTGCAACAGCTCAAGCTGGCCGCGCTGGGGCGGCTGACCGCCGGCATCGCCCACGAGATCCGCAACCCGCTGGCGGCGATCGGCGTCATGCCGCCCAACTCTTGCAGGAGTCGACCGGCGCGAGCCCTGGCGACCGGCGACTGGCGCAGATCGTTCACGACAACGTCAAGCGGGCCAACCGCATCATCGGCGACGTGCTTGATCTGGCCCGGCGCGACCAGCTCAAACCGGAGCGGCTGGTGCTGGGACCGTGGCTGGAGAATTTCAGGCAGGAATTCCTGCGAGGGCTGGACCGGTCGGCGCCCGAGTGGCGCCAGAGCGTGGAGCCGGCCGAACTGGCGGTGATGTTCGACCCGCATCAATTGTGGCAGGTGTTGTGGAATCTCTGCGCCAACGCCTGCCAGCACGGCGGCCGGGCCGGCGCAATGCCGCAAATCGAGCTGCGCGCCGGCCTGGATGATAGCCGGGCACGACCGTATCTGGACGTGCGCGACGCCGGGCCTGGTGTTGCGGCCGACAATATCGCCAAGCTGTTCGAACCGTTCTTTACCACCCGGGCCAAAGGTACCGGTCTGGGCCTGTATCTGGCCCGAGAGTTGTGCGAGGCTAACCGGGCCCAGTTGCAATACCGCCCCCCACCCGAAGGCGGCGGTTGTTTCCGCATTACCTTTACCGCCGCGAACCTTGCATCGGAGACCAATTGATGGATGCCTGCAACGCCTTGATCGTGGATGACGAAGCCGATATCCGCGAACTGATCGAGATGACCCTGCTGCCGCTGGGCGTGACGTGCTATCCGGCGCAAGATCTCGGTGAGGCCCATGCCTTACTCAAGCACCGCCCGTTTGGCTTTTGTATCACCGACTTGCGGCTGCCGGACGGCAGTGGGCTGGACCTGGTGGCGCATATCCAGAAGCATCATCCCAACCTGCCGGTAGCGGTGATCACCGCCCATGGCAACGTGGAGAGCGCGGTGGACGCACTCAAGCTGGGAGCCTTCGATTTCGTCTCCAAGCCGTTCGAGCTGGCGGTACTGCGCAACATAGTGGCGACCGCGCTGCGATTGAGCCGCGGCGAGAATCAGCCCGACGCCAGCCGCCCCATTCTGCTCGGCCATTCGGCGGCGATGGAAAACGTGCGACAGATGATCGCCAAACTAGCGCGCAGCCAAGCCCCCATTCTGATCAGCGGCGAATCCGGCACCGGCAAGGAAATGGCGGCGCGGCTGATCCACTTGTCCGGTCCGCGGGCCGACAAACCATTCGTACCCGTCAACTGCGGGGCGATTCCCGAACACTTGATGGAGAGCGAGTTCTTCGGCTACAAGAAAGGCAGCTTCACCGGCGCCGCCCAGGACAAGAGCGGCCTGTTTCAGGCGGCACAGGGTGGCACGCTGTTTCTGGACGAGGTGGCCGACCTGCCGGTCCCGATGCAGGTCAAGCTGCTGCGGGCGATCCAGGAGCGGGCGGTGCGGCCAGTGGGCGCCCAGACCGAAGTGGCCACCGACGTGCGCATACTCAGCGCCACCCATAAGAAACTGGCGGAACTGGTGAAGCAAGGCGTTTTCCGCCAGGATCTCGTTCTACCGGCTGAATGTGATCGACCTGCGCATGCCCAGTCTGCGCGAGCACCCGCAGGATATTTCGGAACTGGTCGAGGCATTCTCGAACGGTTTCGCCGGGCAGTTCGGCTTACTTTCGCCGAAGCTGACGCCGACCGCCTCGGCGGCACTGGCCGCTTACGCGTTTCCAGGCAACATCCGCGAGTTGGAGAATATCCTGGAGCGAGCCTTCACCCTGTGCGAGGGTGGGGTGATCCAGGCCGAGGACCTGTTGCTACCGACGAACCGACCTCGATCGATCCAACCCGCTGTTGCCGTCCTTCGGCCGCCACCGCCGCCTGATCCAGGTCCTGCAACCGGCTTCCGCCCTGACCGAACCCCCGCGCGGTGAGTTCGAACCCAGAACCGTGCCGATCCTGCAACTGCTGTCGGGGAACTCTGGAGGCTATCTGGAGGGCATCGAGCGAACGGCGATCCTGCGGGCGCTGGAATCGACCCGCTACAACAAGACAGCCGCCGCCGAAAAACTGGGTATCAGCTTCCGGGCGCTGCGCTACCGGCTGAAGAAGCT
>CAVOGC010000009.1:0-48782 GCA_963695105.1 uncultured Gammaproteobacteria bacterium
ATGGGCGTAACCAGTCGAGCGCGGGTAGCGCGCCGGGGTGGAAAGGGGCGGTGGGTCCCTTGCCCGGTTGACCCGGAGGTGGGTAGATTGATGTCACCCAACAAGCAATCACCCGAGGAACCCACCGATGTCGATGATGTGGCCGTTGACGACCGAAGGCAAGGGGTTGGACCTGTCGGCGCACTTGGCGGTGCTGACCGGGTTCGTGTACGACGCCGCCCGCGACGGCTTGCCGGCGCACGAACTGGAGCGCGGCCTGTGGTCGCGCCTGTTGCGACTGGGTCATGAGATGCAAGCGCAGTATTTTGCCTTGGTGGGCGACGGGGATTGCGGCAAAACCCTGACGCTGGCCGACGGGCGAGTGGTCAAGCGCTTGCCCGAACCCCATGGCCGACCCTATCGGTCGATCTTTGGCGACTTCACTCTGGTGCGGGTGGTCTACGGCACGCGGGAAGGCCAGGCGATCGAGGCGGCGCCGCTGGATGCCCGGCTGGGGTTGCCCGAGGGCCCGTTTTCCTATCTCTTGCAGGACTGGGATCAAGCGCTGGCGGTGGAGAATCCCTACGGTCAGGTCAACACGGTGCTGGCGCGCATCCTGGGTCTGAAACAGTCGGTGGCCAGCCTGGAGGCGATGACCCGGACCCTGGCCGGGGTGGTGGCCGGTCATGAAGCGGCCCGCCCGCCGCCGGCCCCGGCGACGGGCCAGCAGCTCGTGGTGCTGAGCGCCGATGGCAAGGGGGTCCCGATCCGCAAGCCGGCCGACGCCCCGACCATCGCCGCCCACGACCACACCCGAGGGCCGAAGCCGGATCGTTAAGAAGATGGCCGTGCTCGGTGCGGCCTATCAGATCGAGCCGCATCCGCGTACCGCCACCGCCGTGGTCGAGTCCTTGTTTCGCGATCCGACCGCCCCCACGGAACCCTCGGCGACGCCCCGACCGGCGCCTCGACAGAAACGGCTGTGCGCGGTGTTGCCGGTGGCCGCCGCCGTGGCGGCGGCGCTCGCCGCACCGCGCCCGGTCGAGGTGGTGTTCCCCTGGTTGCGGGCTGAGGCTCGCCAGCGCGACCCCGACCACCGGCAAACCTGGGTCCTGCTGATGGACGGTCAGCCGGCGTTGTGGGACGCCGCGGCGGACACCTTGGGCGACACCGCGCGGGTCGAGATCCTCGATCTGCTCCATGCGACCGGCTATTTGTGGGACGCCGTTCACCTGTTTCAGCCGTCCGGTAGCCCGCTGGCGACTAAACTGATGAAGGTGCTGGTGCATGCCCTGCTCGACGGGGTGGGGACCGGGGTGATTCGCTGGCTACAGGACCTGGCCGAGCAGGGCCACCTGTCCGCCGCCGCCCGCGCCCGGCTGGAACAGATTCACGGTTATTTCGACCGCCACCGCGACCGCATTCATTACGATCGGTATCTCGCCGCCGGCTATCCCATCGCCTCAGGGGTGATCGAAGGGGCCTGCCGCCATGCGGTCAAGGACCGGATGGAACGGGCCGGGATGCATTGGACCCTGCCCGGCGCCCAGGCCCTGTTGAACCTGCGCTGCGTGGCGCTCAACGACGAATGGGAGCCGTTCATGAACCATTACATCCAAACCGAAACGGCGCGCCTCTATGCGAACATCCCGAGCCAACCCCCATCCACCCGGCTTCGACTCGTCGCCTGAACCAAGGGCGCGCTCGACTGGTTACGCCCATTGAAGATGCTCGACGTTCCCAGCAATCCAGCGCTTCTGCTCGTCTGATAGCTTATCTTTTGATAACTTCACTTCTATGAATACGAAATCGTCATCACGATACGCGAGCAAATCTGGCCAACCTATGTAGCGCCCCCAATAATCACCGACCAAATACCTAAGCACGGTTTGAATGGACACTGGAGGAAGCACCTCTACGATTTTACGCGCCTTTTCAATATCGCTTTTACGGTATGCCCAAAGATATTGTCTCAACCCTTCGCTGTAGGGAACCCAGTAATCAAACAACCAAAGCAGATTATCCTTATCTTCCATTTCCGGAGAAAAGTGACGTTCGATTTCTAAGGCCCTTCTTTTGCTGTAACCTGGAGTTCCAAAATCATCTGGAAGCGGAACCCATATCGGATTCTTTTCTCGACTCTCCTCGTAAGCGCTTCGTTCTCCAAAACCGGCCATTTGGACCTGGGGGTCAGCAGGGTCTTGAACTACCATCCACATAAACACTGCAAACAAGACATGGAACGGACTGCTTTCCAACAGCACGGTTTGATAGCCTTGTTTAAGTAATATTGCTTCAACGTACTCTTCTACGGTTAGTAGATTTCCTTGGTATTTAATCTTTGCTTTTCGACCTTCGTCATCCACATACATGCCATCAATGTTTACTACTTTAACATCATAATCTTCGAGCACTTGTGCGGTGCTTTTTTCTGTGTATTCATACTTTTGTGCTTCGCTATGCAGTCTCTTAATATCTTGGAGAGCTTGTATCTTCGCCCTACCAATAATGGACTGTTCACTTGGATAATCCATTTCGAAAATGTAGCGTTCCGGTTCTCCTCCGTACTGCGCATACAATTCCATTTCCCTAAACGCGAGTTCCCTCCAGCAATATCGCTTAATCTTGCTTGTCCGACCCGGAATTGCAGTAACTGGATGGGGTTCGAGTGGCAAACTTCGACATTCAGCACACACACCGGCAACAAATCCAGCCGAAACAGGCACTCGTTCCTGAGTTTCTAAAGCCGCGCCAGAAGCCAATTGATGAGATAGAAACTTCGTTCCAATTTCTTCATCACATGCACACATCATGACTGCGCCACAGTCATCGCAGCGATACTTCCTGATCAACTCATATTCGTTAATACAACGAAGATTAATGTGCGCACATTCGCTCAATTTGCTTCAGCCTTCCTTAGTCTGCCTAACGTCAAGCCTAAGCCGACCCATGCTGCGCCACGATGGGGTCGAATGAAACCGGCCAATTGTGGGCGCAGTATGGGGTCGGCTTGATGCGCATGTTAACTTTTGGACTTGTAGATTTCGCTACGATGCCCTACGAGAATGACAACAACGACCAATTCACTGTCTTGGATCTCATAAATTATCCGATAATCTCCTACTCTGATGCGCCAAGCATCTCTTCCAGACAACTTCTTACATCCAGGCGGCCTGGGATCATTCTTTAGATCACGTATTGCTACGATAATTTTCTCTTGGTATGGCTGAGATATCTTTGCTAACAATTTTTGTGCGGCTTTCTTTATTCGTACGGAATAGCTCACTCAATTGTTCCTGTATTTATTTCTGCAACTGCTTGATCAAAATCTATAATTTCATCATCAGTTTCATGCTTGGCTTGATCATAAGCTCGGATGTCATCTAGTTCTTCCATCTCTTCAACTATTGCTTTCCATTCAGAATAAGGGATGATCACAGCCTTTTTGTTCAGGTTTTCGTCTACGATATATTCCGCATGTACGTTCATGGTGTGACCTTTTTAAATTGCCGCAGTCTGTTAGTCTTTGGGGAGCTAACGGGGCGGCGGATAAGCCGCGAGGACGGAAAAGCCGAAGGCTTTGACGGCCGATGTCGGCTTGATCCGCGTGGTTGTGCGGCGCGGAGCGCCAAGCAGCCATGCGGATTGCCATCCGCCGCCCCGTTGTCGCGGGCGCGAAGCGACCGCGACAACGACCGCGATAACCGAGTCGCGGGAGTTGATTGTCCATTGCGAAATCGCCCGGCTACCGCGACTTCGGTTCATCGCATGGTTATCCGCCATTGTCGTCATCGTGCAACGTACAGCCCGAAACGACGTGCAACACCTGTGCGGCGCACGCGAATGGATCCTGAAATAGCTCTGAACCTGTGTATCGATAGACTGGAAAACCTAACGACTGAAGCTTGCGATCACGACTCTTGTCTTTCCGAGCCTGTTCTTTAGTGCGCTCGTGGTAATCATGTCCGTCACATTCGATGATAAGCTTCTTTTCCACGTGAACATCAAGCCATTGTGGATCGGCACCGTCCGAGATCGTATTTTTTTGAGTGCGTTCCATTGCGTCAAATGACAAAAGAAAATCAACGCGATAATCACCAATTCGTGCCTGCGGTTGAATCAAAAGTTGCCGATTGGGGTCACCATCGTAGTGTGTATAGAACGGATAGTCAGAAGTTGGATCTTGTCCATCAATCCGAATATCGAGTCCGTGATCGCGCGCACATAGTACCAACGCAAGCAGTAGCACGGCCTCGATCGGAGAATCAGTCAATTCGAGCAGGTTATGGACGCATCCCGGTCCGTCAGTCCTACGATCGAGTTCCTGGACGAGCCAAGCGTTCATAAATTCCCGGGCAACCGGAGCGATTTGTTGCCACTCCGCTTCGCGTTGTTGTTCGCGGTATCGTCTCGGAACGCATGTAAATGCGTCTTCAACATGCGATGTTACTGGCGTTATGAGATTATCTTCCGTGCCTACGCAAAGCGCAACCCAGCCACCCCATTTGCGGAGACTCTCGCGGAATGAACCGCTGAAACTTAGAGTGTTGCTCATCATTACTTTAGTCGGATAACGGGGCGGCGGATAAGCCGCGAGGGCGGAAAAGCCGAAGGCTTTGGCGGCCGATGTCGGCTTGATCCGTGTGGTTGTGCGGCGCGAAGCGCCAAGCAACCAGCGGATTGCCATCCGCCGCCCCGTTGTCGCGGGCGCGAAGCGACCGCGACAACGTCAAGGCTCAGCGGCGCGCGCCTTTCGCGCGTCCGCTGTAGCCGCATGTTAGGCCTTGTCATCCGGAACTGCAGGAGCGAGGCGTTCGCGAGGCTAGTGCTAAACATTTAAATGCCGCTTTTTCCGCTTTGTTCGGCACTGTTGGCCAATTATGCGGAGTTAGTCCACAATCTGGAGTGACTCGACCCAAAGATAGATGGTCCCGGCTGCATTTCGATCCACTTCAGCAACCAACCGGACTTTTGTGTCCGGTCCGATCTTCCGGTTGCGCCAGACTTCTGGTTCAATCTCCACCCGAACCTCGCCTGTCTGATCTCGAAATGTATAGTAATCATCTCTAAGGTGCGCCACGATGTTTCCCGTTACGGTGACGTACCTGTCAACAGGGGCATTTCGCGCCTCCGTGACCGTGCTAATCCGACCGGTCGCCGACGGCCCTGTGAATTGGGCGAAAGACGTTGACGACAGCAACAAGAAACCAATCAACAAGGACAGGTAACTCTTCATTTGTTTACTCTCCTTTTAGGCCTGTCCATTACACACATCGTCTAACTGATTGAGTGGGCATGGAGATCAGAAGCCAAGTGCATCCCCCAAGCGAGGTCGCGTGCCCGCTGCAAGCCGATCCACAGGGCCTGGGGGCCGGGTGGTCCATCGCACTTGCGGCCCAAATGGCCACCCAGGCGGGCGATCCAGCCGAGCATGGCCGGCAGCGGCGGCGGGGTGACCGGCGGGGGGCGACGGTGAATCGCGACGTAAACGGCCTGCCATTCGGCCGGGTCCAGCACGGCGTCACAAGGCAAATCGGGGGTCGTCCGCCCCAGCACGGTCAGGTACTGAATCCGCCAGGCGATGATCAAGTACAAAGCCAGGGCCGGTTCCAGCCGCTCCCGAGTGCTGAGCTGCAAGGCCTCCACCCGGCAGCCGGTTTTCAAGATTCGGAAAAAAACCTCGATACTCCAACGAGCTCCGTACCACTGGATCAATTCGGCCGCCTGGGCCAGGGTGTCGGCCGCGCGGTTGGTCAGCAACCGCCAGTCGAGCGGTTCGACCCCGGCCGGCGGGGACTCTTCCCGTGCCCGCAGCGCGGTGACCGTCACCGGTGCGCCGCCCTTGGGGTGCAGGGTCACCCGGTCGGCCCGCACCGTCAGCACCACCGGTCGGCTCGGCCGGTTCGGCCGGACCGGGAGGGTGAACGTGACCTCGCCCAACACCGGGGCCTGCGCCAGCCGGTCCCACAGCTTGTCGCCCTCGGCCAGGCAGCGGTTGTGGGTGGCCCGGATCAGCCAGTCGATTCCCGGCGCCCGTTGCGCCCGGACCATGAATTCGTGGATGTCGCATTCCCGGTCGGCGACGTAGACCAACCGGGTGTCGGGCAGGCTCGCGGCCAGTTCGGCGCAACGCTCGAAGCCTTCCAGCCAGCGCATGCTCTCCTTGGCCTCGATCGGCCAATGCCGCTTGTCCTCGCCGAAGGTGTCCCGGTCCCGGGTCCACAGCCAGGCGTCCAGCACCCCCAGCGGCACCCCGTCCGGGGTCACCGCCAAGGTCGGATGCACGTACAGCCCATGCTGCCGCAAGTAGCTCAGCGGCCCCAACCCGGCGATGCCCGGCTGGGCCGTATAGTCCAACTCCGTGCTGTCCTGCACGCACAACACCACCGGCTGGCCGCGCATCCGCTCGATGCTGCAGTCCCAGTGCGGCGCGAGCACCGCCTCCCAGTCGACGTCCTCGTGCGCCAACAACCGATACGCTGCCTGCGTCTCCGCCCAGCCCCCGCAGGCGACCGGGATGCTGGCGCCAGGCTGCGCGCCCAGCCGTTCCGCCACCCGCACCAGCCGCCGGTTCAGTCGTGCATCCCCCAAGTTCGCCCCGCCCAACTCCGCCGCCGCCCAACTGACCGCCGCCGCTACCGTCTCCGCCATCACCTTATACCCCTCATCTGTGTCTACCTCACCAGATGGGGGCGGCGGCCCTGCCGTTCAAGATGTGTGTAATGGACAGCCTTTTAGGCCTGTCGATTCCACACATCTTGATTCCAAGAACCGCCGCCCTCATCTGAAGGGGTAGGTCAAGAGGCATGAGGCGGACGTGATGACGGAGACGGCGACGGTGAGTTGGGCGGCGGCGGAACTGGGCGGGGCAAACCTGGGGGATGCCCGACTGAACCGACGGTTGGTCCGCGTGGCGGAACGGCTGGGCGCGCAGCCTGGCGCCAGCATTCCGGTGGCCTGCGGCGGTTGGGCCGAAACCCAGGGAGCGTATCGGCTGCTGGCGCACGAGGACGTCGACTGGGAGGCGGTGCTCGCGCCGCACTGGGACTGCAGCATCGAGCGGATGCGCGGCCAGCCGGTGGTGTTGTGCGTGCAGGACAGCACGGAGTTGGACTATACGGCCCAGCCGGGCATCGCCGGCTTGGGGCCGCTGAGCTACTTGCGGCAGCACGGGCTGTACGTGCATCCGACCTTGGCGGTGACCCCGGACGGGGTGCCGCTGGGGGTGCTGGACGCCTGGCTGTGGACCCGGGACCGGGACACCTTCGGCGAGGACAAGCGGCATTGGCCGATCGAGGCCAAGGAGAGCATGCGCTGGCTGGAAGGCTTCGAGCGTTGCGCCGAACTGGCCGCGAGCCTGCCCGACACCCGGTTGGTCTACGTCGCCGACCGGGAATGCGACATCCACGAATTCATGGTCCGGGCGCAACGGGCGCCGGGAATCGACTGGCTGATCCGGGCCACCCACAACCGCTGCCTGGCCGAGGGCGACAAGCTGTGGGACCGGCTGGCGCAGGCCCCGGTGTTGGGCGAGGTCACGTTCACCCTCCCGGTCCGGCCGAACCGGCCGAGCCGACCGGTGGTGCTGACGGTGCGGGCCGACCGGGTGACCCTGCACCCCAAGGGCGGCGCACCGGTGACGGTGACCGCGCTGCGGGCACGGGAAGAGTCCCCGCCGGTCGGGGTCGAACCGCTCGACTGGCGGTTGCTGACCAACCGCGCGGCCGACACCCTGACCCAGGCGGCCGAATTGATCCAGTGGTACGGAGCTCGTTGGAGTATCGAGGTTTTTTTCCGAATCTTGAAAACCGGCTGCCGGGTGGAGGCCTTGCAGCTCAGCACTCGGGAGCGGCTGGAACCGGCCCTGGCTTTGTACTTGATCATCGCCTGGCGGATTCAGTACCTGACCGTGCTGGGGCGGACGACCCCCGATTTGCCTTGTGACGCCGTGCTGGACCCGGCCGAATGGCGGGCCGTTTACGTCGCGATTCACCGTCGCCCCCCGCCGGTCACCCCGCCGCCGCTGCCGGCCATGCTCGGCTGGATCGCCCGCCTGGGTGGCCATTTGGGCCGCAAGTGCGATGGACCACCCGGCCCCCAGGCCCTCTGGATCGGCTTGCAGCGCGCCCGCGACCTCGCCTGGGGGATGCAATTGGCCTCTGATCTCCATGCCCAATCAATCAGTTAGAGATGTGTGCAATCGACAGCCTTTTAGGCGCTTTGGGTAAGAAGCTGTCTTGAAAAACAATTCATTTATTTACAAGCACTTGGCGGCTGTCAGTTTGAGCATGGCAATCCGGATCATATTTTCAGCGGTGGTGACGAGAATCTCGAAATCCTTCGCCAATCGCCGGAAATGGCCCAGCCAGGCAAAAGTTCTTTCCACGATCCAGCGCTTGGGGATTACCTGAAATTGACCTTTTTCAGTCGCCGGTTTGTGTGCGATATGGAGAGTCAGTTTCAATTCTTCGCTGACAAAAGTGGCCGCGGTACCTCGATAGCCGGCATCGCCCGAAAAGGCTTGGATGGTGGAATAACTCTGCACGGCGGCTTTCAAAACCGGACCGGCGGCCAGGGTATCGGTAAGATTCGCGGCATGAACGTTAACGGCAAGAAGGTTCCCCAAAATATCCACGATGAGGTGGCGTTTGTGTCCCTTCACCTTTTTGTTGCCATCAATGCCGCGTTGCTCGCTAGCATATTGAGTTTTAACGCTTTGTGAGTCAACGATGGCATAACTAGGGGTCGGTTCGCGCCCCTCTTTTTGACGATGAAGTTGAGTGAGTTGGTCCAGGGCGGCGGTCCAAACACCTCTGCGGTTCCAGCGGCTAAAGTGATCATAAACGGTTTTCCATGCAGGAAAATCGTTGGGGAGCATCCGCCAAGGAATACCACCTTTAACGATGTAGAGAATAGCATCCACGATGAGTTTTTTAGAATGTTTGTGTGCACGTCCTCGCCGGTCTTCTGGTTTAAAATGGTGCTCGATCAGCGCCCATTCTTCGCTAGACAAATCACTTTGGTACATGTGATCACTCTGGGTAAAAGTTGATTAAAATTAAGTGTTCTTAAAACAACCATGCCTGAATAACTTTTTCAAGACAGCTTCTAAAAGGCGGAAAAGCATATATCGATGGCCTTCTGTGTCTTGCACGACCTAACGTCGCAATTCAACGGAGCCGAGCGAGAGCGAGGCGTCCGCTTGAAATTGCATTGTTAGCCCTATTCGGTGGGGCTGATATTCCAACGCGTATGCCGCCCAAAACTGATAGTGCGGAACAGCGTTCCAGCAAGCGCTAAAATAGCAAACCCTAATGTTGTTCGCGGAGGCAACGGGCCACGTATAAACACCATGTAGGCGATTGCCCCGAATACCATAAGTAAAACTAAAGGCGCAGTAAACCACTTCGATATCGGCTCTGCAGGCCTGTCATTACTCGGGGATATGGGATAGATTGCAAGGGTGACTAGCACCACAGATAAGAGTGTTGCGACTATCTCTACCCAAGCGGCGATAATTTCAACTGTTTTAGATGTGTCCTGCGTTAATTCTGATATCAAACCATAAACAATGAGAAATAAGCCGGACAAAGCGATGGCAATTATTACAGTCTCCACGAATCTGTCGAGAAGCATGCTAACGCGTCGCATAATCAAATCTCTATAGTTTTCGAAGGAAGTAGTGCCCCGTATTCATAGGCTAACGGGGCGGCGGATAAGCCGCGAGGACGGAAAAGCCGAAGGCTTTGACGGCCGATGTCGGCTTGATCCGCGTGGTTGTGCGGCGCGAAGCGCCAAGCAACCAGCGGATTGCAATCCGCCGCCCCGTTTCGCGGGCGCGAAGCGTCCGCGAAACAAGTGATTATACAGTTTCTGTATATCTACCAGAGCTCATGATAATTGAAAACAACTATTTGATCTAGATAGTTTTTTTTAGCAGCATAACATTCATCGCAGCCTTGCAACCCTGAAAATCCCACCAGGCTCACCGTTCCCCGGAACTCACCTATCGCTACGAGGCGCGGCGCGGTTGGCGCGGCGGAATCTCATGGCTGGACAGCATCCACCCCATCACCTGTGGCTGCGCTATTAGCTAGACTTCTGTAACAAGTATAACCTCGCCCCATCAGTTTGCTAGAACTCGCCTGCTTGTCAGGAAAAACTCGATGATCAGCCGCTGCATGGCTTCGGTATCGCGGTTGTTCACCCCATCATCACGCCCAAGTTGCCTATGCCATTAAATCTTCCACCAGCCGTCGGATGCCCGGATAATCGGGCTTGCCGGAACCCAGTAATGGGATTTCCGGTACCACCAACACCTGGCGGGGGATGTACAACTCGCCCAGGCCCATGCGCCGCGCGGCCTCGATCAATTCCTGGCGATCGGCATCTTGGCGAGTGGTGAGCAGTACGATGCTTTCGCCCCTGACCGGGTCCGGTCGGCTCAGGGCGGCGTGTTGATGCTCGGGCCAGCAGCCGGCGGCCAGTTGCTCGACCGTGGCCAGCGAGATCATCTCGCCGCCCAATTTGGCGAAGCGCTTGACCCGGCCGAGGAGGGTCACGAAACCGTCGGCGTCGATCCGCGCGATGTCGCCGGTGTCGTGCCAGCCCGGCCCGCGCTCGGTGCACGGCGGGAGCAGCCGTCCCGGCTGTTCGGGCAACAGATAGCCCAGCATGACGTTCGCCCCCCGCACGCACAACAATCCCCCATCGGCGATGCCTTCCACCGCTTCCATATAATGCTCGACACCCGGCAGCAGTTTGCCGACCGTGCCGCTCCGATGGTGGCGGCGGCTGTTGGTGGCCAGCACCGGACTGGTCTCGGTCAGGCCGTAACCCTCACTGACGCGGATACCGAATTTCTCGACCCACAGCCGGCGGGTTTCCTCGCGCAGGGCTTCCGCGCCCATCACCACCAGCCGCACGTTGAAGAAATCATAAGGGTCGGCGTGGCGGCCGTAGCCCATCAGAAAGGTGTTGGCGCCGAACAGCACCGTCACATGGCGTTCGTAGGCCAGTTCCGGAATGACGTGGTAGTGCAGCGGCGAAGGGTAGAAGATCACCCGGGCGCCCAGCAGCAACGGGGTCAGGGTGGCGGCGGTCAGGCCGAAGGCGTGGAATGGCGGCAGGGTGTTCAGGACCACGTCGCGCGGGGTGATGTCCAGCACGGCGCGCGTCTGGGCGACGTTGGCCAGCAGGTTGCGGTGGCTCAGCGCCACGCCCTTGGGCTCCCGCTCGGAACCGGAAGTAAACAGAATCACCGCCGGATCGTCGGCCCGCACCGTCCCCGCCAGGCGCCGGAAACTCCAGGCCGGCAGCCGCGCCCGCAGCAGCCCGCGCAGCCGCGTCGGCAGGGTTGCCCGCGACTGCAAGTCCTCCAGAAACAGCACTCGCGCCTGTTCGCCCAGCGCGGCGATTTGCGCGTCCAGATTGGCGGCGGCGACAAAGGCCCGCGAGGTGCAGATCGTCCGCACCTGGGCAATACGGCAGGCGGCGAGCAGGTCGTGACTGCCGGCGGTGAAGTTGAGGATCACCGGCACCTGTCCCCGCAGGTGCAGGGCCAGGAGGGCGATGACCGCGGCGGCGCTGTTGGGTAGCAACAATCCAACCCTCGCCCCCAACCCCTCTCCCGCCGGGAGAGGGGAGCGGTCGAGCAATTCGGCCAGGATGAAGGCGCGGGTGAGCAAGGCGCGAAAGTCGAGGCGCTGCCGCTGGGCGTCTTCCAGCACGATGCGGCCGTCGCCGTGCCGCTCGCGGGCTTCCAGCAGCGCCAGGAACAGCGGCTGGTCGATCTTCATCCCGGCGTAGGCCAGTTCGGCCATCAACTCGTCCAGTTGGCGGCCGAGCTGC
Source organism: uncultured Gammaproteobacteria bacterium (assembly GCA_963695105.1). Classification (GTDB taxonomy): domain Bacteria; phylum Pseudomonadota; class Gammaproteobacteria; order Competibacterales; family Competibacteraceae; genus Competibacter. The sequence goes on from CAVOGC010000009.1 coordinate 11,830, forward strand.
CGGCGGCGGACGCGGCTGGCGCCGGAAGGGGCGCTCAGCCGGCGCGGCGGCAGCATGGTCAGACGGATGCGCGGCAACAGACGGCGGCGGGCGATGCCGCCCAGCCGCGACAGCAGGCTGTATTGCGCGCCGTCGATGTACACCGGCAGCAGGGCGGCGTCGGCCTTGTCGGCGGCCAGCGCCGGTCCTTCGTAAATTTTCATCAGCGCGCCGGTGAGGCTGATTCGCCCCTCGGGGAACACCGCCACCCGCTCGCCGGCCCGGATGTGCTGGATCAGCGTTTTCAAGTAGTGCGGGTTGGTGGTATCGACGCTGATGTGGCGGGTGATGGCGATGAACGGCTTGACCCACCAGTGCCGGGCGACGTGAGTGTTGATCACGAAAACCGGCAGGTCCGGCATGAACGCCGCCAGCAGCATGCCGTCCAGATAGGACACATGGTTGGCGACGATCAGCAGGCGGGGCTCGTGGTGGGGATAGTGCTCCCAGCCACGCAGTTCGACCCGGAACAGCCAGCGGCAGAGACGCCGGGCCAGGCGTTGCAGAACGTGGCGCATCGCTCAATGCCGCCCATGTTCGCGGGTGGCGGCGAAGCGCACCTCCGGCCAGCGCTCCTGCGTCAGTTGCAGGTTGACCCGGCTGGGGGCGATGTAGACCAGCTCGCCGTGATGATCCAGCGCCAGGTTGTCGTGAAGCTTGGTTTTGAATTCCTCGAAGCGCTTGGCGTCGGCGCAGCTCACCCAGCGGGCGGTGGTGACGTTGACGTTCTCGAAGCCGCACTCGACCCCGTATTCGCCGCGCAAGCGGAAGGCGGCCACATCGAATTGCAGTATTCCAACCGCGCCCAGAATCAGGTCGTTGCTGTTGAGCGGGCGGAACAACTGGGTGGCGCCTTCCTCGCAGAGTTGTTCGAGACCCTTCTGCAGCGCCTTCATCTTCAGCGGGTCGCGCAGCCGGGCGCGGCGGAACAGTTCCGGCGCAAAGTCGGGGATGCCGGTAAAGGTCAGATCCTCGCCCTGGGTGAAGGTGTCGCCGATGCGGATGGTGCCGTGGTTGTGCAGGCCGATAATATCGCCCGGATAGGCGGCCTCGGCGTGCTCGCGCTCGGCGGCCATGAAGGTGAGGGCATCGGCGATCTTGACCTCGCGGCCCAGCCGGACATGGCGAAGTTTCATGCCGGGCTGGTACGCGCCGGAGCACACCCGCAGGAAGGCGATGCGGTCGCGGTGCTGCGGGTCCATGTTCGCCTGGATCTTGAACACGAAGCCGGTGAACGCGTCTTCCTCGGGGTGAATTTCGCGCGTGGCCGCGGCGGAAGGGCGCGGCGGAGGGGCGTTTTCGACGAAGCCGTCCAGCATTTCCTGTACGCCGAAGTTGGTCAGCGCCGAGCCGAAGAACACCGGAGTCAGCCGGCCGGTGCGATATTCGTCGAAGTCGAAGGCGTGACTGGCGCCGCGCACCAGTTCGATTTCCTCGCGCAGGGCATTCGCCCGGTCCGCGCCCAATTCCTGATCCACCGCCGGGGTGTCGAGACCCTGGATGGTGTGGCCGGTGTTGATGCGGCCGTCGCGCGAAGGGTCGTAGAAGTGGATGAAATCCTGGTCGAGGTGATAGACACCCTTGAGTTCCCGGCCCATGCCGATGGGCCAGGTGATCGGCGCGCAGCGGATTTTGAGGATGTCCTCGACTTCGTCCAGCAGTTCGATCGGTTCGCGGCCGTCCCGATCCAGCTTGTTGATGAAGGTGAAGATCGGGGTGTCGCGCAGGCGGCAGACTTCCATCAGCTTGATGGTGCGTTCCTCGACGCCGCGGGCGCAGTCGATCACCATCAGCGCCGAGTCCACGGCGGTCAGGGTGCGGTAGGTGTCCTCGGAGAAGTCTTCGTGGCCGGGGGTGTCGAGCAGGTTGACGATGTGGTCGCGGTAGGGGAACTGCATGACCGAGGAGGTGACCGAGATGCCGCGTTGCTGCTCCAGCGCCATCCAGTCGCTGGTGGCGTGGCGAGTGGCCTTGCGGCCCTTGATCGTGCCGGCCATCTGGATGGCGCCGCCGAACAGCAGCAGTTTTTCGGTCAGGGTGGTCTTGCCGGCGTCGGGGTGGGAGATGATGGCGAAGGTGCGCCGGCGCTTGAGTTGGTCGAGGAAGTTGGTCATCGGGGGCGAATGGGTAATCCAGGTTGGAGTGTGGCGCGATTTTACCCTAAGGCAGGTGCGTTCAGGGCTTTTCGACCAGGGCCACCGCGCTCTACCCGGTCCGTTTCGCCAGTATCCGATTCCACGCCACATCGTCGCATCGCTGGCGCGGTTGTGCCTGGGACCTGGCGGCATGGGCATCAAAAACGTCATCGAATAGCGTATGATTCTTATGTGCGTATCTGTCGACGAGGTCCAAATATCATGCGAACCACCCTGAACATCGATGATCAACTCCTGGCCGAGGCGCGGGGCATGACCGGGCTGGCCGAGAAGACCGCGCTGGTTCGGGAAGCGCTGAAGGCCCTGATCGAGCGGGAGAGCGCCCGGCGTCTGGCGCGACTGGGCGGCAGCGAGCCGCAATTGCAAGCGGCGCCCAGAAGACAGTCCGATCCAGCATGATTCTGGTCGATACTTCCGTTTGGATCGATCACCTGCGCGCTGGCGAAGCGCCACTGGTGGAACTCCTGAATGCCAACCGGGTGTTGGTTCATCCGTTTATCGTCGGCGAGCTGGCTTGTGGCAACCTCAATGATCGTAAAACGGTTTTGTCGCTATTGCGGAAACTGCCGATCGCTCGGCCAGGCACCGACGAAGAGGTATTGTTCTTCATCGAGCGGCACGGCTTGATGGGCAAAGGCATCGGATATATCGATGCCCATCTGCTGGCCGCGGTATTCCTGACCGGAACCGTGCGTCTTTGGACCCGAGACCAGCGCCTCGGCGCGGTGGCGCAATCGATGCGCCTGGCGTTCGATCCGGCGTAACGCTTCCAGGCCGGATGTTCTTGCCATCCCTCCCGGAATCCGTCATTCCCCGCAATCTATTGGAATGCCTTGCCATGCCCCGACTCGCCTTTCTTTCCCTGGGCCTACTCCTTGGTTCCATCGCGCTGGCCCAAGCCACCGCGCCGGTCGAGGTCGGCGTCCGATCCTTGCGGGAAGTGGCGCTCCCCGATCAGGGCGCCGCGCCGGCCAGCGTGATCGCCCCCAACGACAGCCGGATCGCCGCCGAGGTGACAGCCAAGGTGGCGCGCGTCCACGCCGAGGTCGGCGGCACGGTCAAGGCCGGGCAACGACTGCTGGAACTCGACGATACCGATTACCGACTGGCGCTGGCCCAGGCCGACGCGCAGGTCTCGGCGGCGCGGGCGCGGGTGGCGCTGGCCGAACAGCGACTCCGGCAGGCGCTGACGCTGCGTAAAAAACAGTTCGTGTCCGACGATGCCGTGCTGGAACTGCAAACCGGGGTCCAAGCCGCCGAGGCCGATCTGGACGTGACCCAGGCGCAACGGGCGGTCGCGGCGCGCAATGTCGAGAAATGCCGCATCCTGGCGCCGTTTGCCGGCGTGGTGCTGGAACGCCAGGCCCAGGTCGGCGCGATGGCGGCTCCGGGCATAACGCTGCTGCGGCTGGTGGACTTGGCGCCCCCCGAGATCGAGGCCCAGGTGCAGACAGCCCAGGCCGACGAACTCCCGAAAGCACGCGAAATCGTGTTCGAGAGCCAGGGCCGGCCCTACCCGGCGCGGCTGCTGCGACTGTCGCCGGTGGTCGATGCCACGGCGCGCACCCGAGTCGCGCGGCTGGCGTTCACCGACCGAACTGCTCCGGCTGGCAGCAGCGGCAGCTTGCGCTGGTTCGCGCCGGGCGTATTGCTGCCGCCCGAACTGCTGGTCAAGCGCGACCGGGAACTGGGCGCGTTCGTGGTGGAAAACGGCCGCGCCCGCTTCGTGCCGACACCCGCCGCCCAGGAAGGCCGGCCGTTCGCGGTGGCGCTGCCGCCCGAAACGTCGGTGGTGGTGCGCGGCCAACAGGGGCTGAGCGACGGCCAGCCGGTGACCGTGACCGACGGAACGCGCTGACATGCGCTTCTTCCAGGCACTGATCACCAACCACCCGCTGGCCAACATCGCCTTCGTGGTGGTGATTCTGATGGGCCTGCTCGCCTACACGCGCATGCCGCGCGAGCAGGACCCCGAGATCAACTTCAATTGGGTGAACATCTCCACCATCCTGCCCGGCGCCTCCGCCGAGGATGTGGAAAAGCGCGTCACCAATCCGCTGGAAGACTCGATCCGCAATGTCCAGGACGTAAAGTTCGTGGTCAGTTCCTCGCGTGAGGGCGTCTCCAACATCCTGGTGCGCTTCCGCGACATCCCGGCGCGGGTGTTCGACAAACGGGTCAACGACCTGCGCCGCGAAATCCAGAACAAGGCCAACGCCGAACTGCCGGTGGAAGCGCTGGACCCGGAAATCCTCGAAATCACCACCTCCAACGGCTTTCCCACCGCCATGGTGGTGTTGACCGGTCAGGCCGACGACGAACCGCTGCGCTCCACCGCGCGCACGGTGAAGGAAGACCTGGAGCAGATTCCCGGCGTCGATCAAGTGCTGGCGCTGGGCTTTCAGGAACCGGAACTGCTGGTCGAATTCAACCCGCCGGCGCTGGCCGCGCGGGGACTGACCGCCACCGATCTGGCCGAGGCGCTGCGGCTGTGGTTTCGCGACGTGTTCGCCGGCAAGGTCAAGACCGGCGGCGGCGAGTGGCTGGTGCGGGTGAGCGGCACCACCGCCGACCCCGAACTGCTGGCCGACTTTTACCTGCAACCGCCGGGCGCGGCCGACGCCCGGGTGCCGCTGGACGCCGTGGCCAGGATACGACGCGGGCGCGACGACCCCCTCCAGCTCGCCAGCATGGCCGGCCAGCCGGGGGTGATGCTGTCGGTGAGCAAAATCGGCTACACCAACACCCTGGATCTGGTGGGCCGCGTCCGCGACTACATCGACCGCAAGAACGCGGTACTGGCCGGCAGCGGCCTGAAGCTGGTCATGGCCGACGACCAGACCGTGGCGACCCGCCAGGCGCTGGGCATCATGCAAAACAACGCGGCCATCGGCCTGCTGATGGTACTGGGCGTGTGCTGGCTGTTCCTCGGCGCGCGCATCGCCACGATAGTGGCTTTGGGCGTGGTGTTTTCCGTCACCGGCGCCTTCGTATTTCTGGACGCGGTCGGTTCGACGCTCAACGTCTCGGTGCTGTTGGGTATCGTCATCGTGCTCGGCATGTTGGTGGACGACGCGGTGGTGCTGGTGGAGGCCATGTATTTCCGCATGGAACGCGGGATGCAAGCCCTCGACGCCGCGCTGGATTCCATCCGCGAGGTGGGCTGGCCGGTGCTGGCGGCGGTGTCCACCACGATTGCGGCGTTCCTGCCGCTGATGCTGCTGCCGGGCATCGTCGGCAAGTTTATGTTCGTCATCCCCTTCGTGGTGACGGTGGGGCTGGCGGTCAGCCTGATCGAGGCGTTCTGGATGTTGCCGGCGCATGTCTGCGTGCTGGGCAATCGGGCCATCGGCCGCTCGCGCACCCAGGCGCTGCGCGAGAAGTGGACTCACTTGTTACGGGTCAAGTACACCCGGCTGCTGATCCGCGTGATGCGCTATCCCCTTCTCTATCTGGGATTGGCGCTTGCGCTGTTTCTCGGCGCGGCGGTCGCGGTGGGCGTCGGGTTGGTGAAATTTCAGTTCTTCGCCTTCGACCCGATCCGGCTGTACTACGTCAACGTGGACATGCCGCCGGACGCGCCCATCGAAGAAACCTTGCGCCAGACCCTGAAGGTGGAAGAGCGGGTGCGCGCCGGACTGCGCGCGGGCGAGGCGCGCTCGGTGACCTCGCTGGCCGGCATCAAGTTCACCGAGATGGAACCGCTCTACGGCGACCAGTACGGCCAGATCGCGGTATCGCTCAACCCGGCCGCGCCGGACGTGCGCGGGCTGGACGACATCATCGAGGACATGCGCGAGTCGGTCGTCGGCACACCGGGCCGGGCGACGATTTCCTTTCTCAAGCTCTCCGGCGGCCCGCCGACCGCCAAGCCGATCAGCGTCAAGGTGCGCGCCGACGACCGCAACGAGCTGCGCGCCGCCGCCGACGCGGTCAAGGCCATCGTGGCGAAAATTCCCGGCGCCCGCGATGTGGTGGATAACGACACGCCGGGCCGCGACGAGTTGAGCCTGCGGGTGGACGTGAACGCCGCCCGCAACGCCGGTCTGGACCCCGGCACGGTGGCCCGGCTGGTGCGGTTGCATGTGGACGGCGAGGTGGTGGCCGACCTGCGCGACCGGGGCGAAAAAGTGGAACTGCGGGTCCGCGCCGCGCCGCGCACGGTGGCGCGCGTGCGGGAGGTGCTGGACGATCCCATCGCCCTACCCGGCGGCGGGACCACGACCTTGGGCGCGCTGCTGGTGACGGAGGAGCGCAAGAGTCTCGGCCTGATCCGGCATTGGAACCTGCGCCGCGCCATCACCGTGGAGGCCGATCTCGACAAGGAGACGACCGATACCCTGGTGGCGAATAATCAATTGCGCGCGGAGTGGGAGAAAATTCGGGCGCGTTACCCCGCCACCGATCTCGACTTCTCCGGCGAGCTGGACGACATCAATGAATCGCTGGATGCGATGGGACCGTTGTTTCTGCTCGGCGTGGGGCTGATCTACCTGATCCTGGCCGCGCAGTTTCGCAGCTACTTTCAGCCATTGCTGATCCTGGTGACGGTGCCGCTGGCCTTCACCGGCGTGACGCTGGGCCTGTTGGTGTCGGGCAATCCCCTGTCGCTATACACCCTGTACGGGGTGATCGCCCTGACCGGCATCACGGTGAACGCCGCCATCGTGCTGATCGACGCCGCCAACGCCCGCCGCGTTGCCGGCATGTCCACCCTGCACGCCACGCTGTACGCCGCGCGCCGGCGGGTAATCGCCATCCTGATGACCACCGGCACCACCATCGCCGGGCTGTTTTCGCTGGCGTTCGGGCTGGCCGGCAAGTCGCTGCTGTGGGGGCCGGTGGCGGCCAGCATCGTCTGGGGGCTGGCCTTTTCCACCGTGCTGACGCTGTTTGTGATCCCGGTGCTGTACCGGTTCTTCATGCACCGGCGGCCGGCGAGTCGGCGGCACTAGCCATGGCGGCGCGGGGCATGAGTTCTGCTTCCGCCGCTTGCGTCAGTCGCTGTTTCACTACATGCAGTAGATTTTCCATCTCGCGGTCGATTTCATCGGGTTCTGCCTGGAACAGGTTGACCAGCCAGGGTTCCAGCAGCCGGCGTTCCTCCTGGGCCAATGCCAGCATTACTTGGGGATCGCGGGTCGCCTTGTAGTCCACGCCGGCCTTGAGGAGCCGCAAGGGCAGGGCCATCTCTTCGAGATCGCCGGCCAGCTCTCGCCAGGTGTCATACCAGACGCGGGCCACCGCGTCGCTGATCCAGGGCAGCGCTAATAAGCGAATGCGCCAGACCAAGCCTTGACCCAGTTGCGTGAGCCGTTCGTGGCGTGCGAACAACTCCAGCCAGACCGAGATGAAGCGCCGCCAGATGACCGGGTTTTGCGTTTCTGCGATGAGCTTGGTAATGATAAATAAATGCCTGCCTGTCCAGAGACTCGGTGCAAAACGATCCAAAACATCGTCTAGTTTCGCACGACCCTCTTGCCAGCGGTCCAGCCACATCAGGGTGTCGGCATGAACGAGGCTGTCGGAATTGCAGGTTATTTCCAGACGCAGACGCCGGGATGATTCCAGCACCTCCAGGGCGGCGGTGTGACGGCCAAGGATGTTCAGCATCATAGCACGGAGAGAAACCGGTTCCCTCCTTCCGGTCCAGATCGGGATCGATCATGAGTGCTCGATCGTAAGCCGCCAGCGCTGCTTCGAATCGACCTAGTTCGTGTTAGCGATGCCGAAGATAAGACCAGAGCTTTGGTTCTTCAGGCAAGAGAACCGTCATTTGTTTCGCCATGCGGTGAAAAGTCGATAGCGTCCCTGTTGCCAAAGTGAATCTCCAAAGATACTTCCAACCATCGATAGTGCGCGGATTTAACTCCAGTGCCTTACGGTAGGTGTGCAAGGCTTCCTCCGGTCGATCCATCGTCCAGAGATCAAGTCCTCTTTGAATCCATTCAGGGCGGTTTTCGGTTCTCCGCTCAATTCCAGAGCTTTATCGAAATACGTTTGCGCCTCGGCATGACGTCCCAGTCGCTTAAGTTGCCAGGCATGAGAGCGGTTGAAAATCGGATCATCCGGATTTTAGCTCCAGTGCTTTGGCCGAGGCAGGCAGCGCTTCCTCAAAATGACCCCAATTGACTAAGAATGACGTCTTGTGACGCCCAGGCAAGAGCATCCTCGGGATCGATTTCCTTCACTCGCCGCCAACAGGTCAGGCGTTCTTCGAGACCATGCCCCATTTTTTCCAGACACCATGCCTTGCAAATCCAGATTTCCTTGTCGTCGGCATCCCGTTGAATCGCCAGTTCCGCCGCTTCCAGGGCGGCTTGGTAGTTACCGGCGACTAGGTGGGTTTGAAATTCTGTTTTCAGCATCGAGCACACCGGGTCTTGCCCGGAGCGCGCCCGCTGCATGGCTGCCCGCAGATGGGTTTGTTCGAGACCGATGACGCCATTATGCGCCAACCGCGCCAGTTCCGTTGCCGAATACCAGACCCGCAGGAACTGTACGAACAGTTCCACCGTGCGGCCACGTTGCTCCTTGACTTCCAGACAGAACCGCATCAAGGGTTCGCGTAACTCGTAGAAGTTGGAACGCCCTAGGGCGGCGGCCTGAGTCACGTAGCCCATGTCCTTGAGTTTGCCCAATTGAGCGGAAATGGTCTGGGAGGTGTTCATGGCCTGGCGGGCGATTTCCTTGATCGTCACGGCGCCTCGCAGCCGACGCATGATGTCGATGATGCTGCGCTGTAAAGGCGCCAGCCGGTCCATCCGCGCCTGGTAATAAGGGGTCAGTTCATCGATCAATTTCATGAATGGTCGGATCAGATCGTCCAAGGATTCCCGGGTGAGAAAGTCATAAAAGACCACATAGATGCGCGGATTGCCCCCAGCCAGATAATGAACGGCGCGAATGCGGGCACGGCCCATCGGGCTACAGAGGGCATTGGCCAAATCGTCACTGCCCGCGCGCTGGGCCATGCGGGTCAGCAGGCGCACGGCGTCCTCGACGGTGAACGGATCGAGAGAGTGGATTTTGAAAAAGCCGTGGAAGGCGTTTTTGCGTTCGGCCACCGCTTCGCTCAGGCTGGTGGCGGTGGCGAGAAAGGTGGTCATCGGGTAATTTTGCAGGAAGGCGCGTAGCTTGTGTTGACCTGATTCTTTCAGATTCGCCAGTAGATCATCCAGATTCTCGACGATCAGCAACAGCGTCTTGTGACCGACAAATTCGACCAGTAAGCGCTCCAGCAGGGGTTCGGCTTGGTTGGAATCTTCCAGGTCGAGCACGGTCTCCAGTCGCTGGCGCAGGTCTTCCAGCGCGTAAGTCTGTTGCAGTGTTTGCAGAATCAGCAGCAGCAGGTTTTGATAGCCGGCGATGTAGGGATCTTCCGGCAGCCAGGCAATCCGCAACCGGTTGTCCAGTTCGGCATTGCGCCGTACCCGGTGATAAATCAAGGCGACCAGATGGGTTTTGCCCATGCCTCGTGGGCCGAGCAAGAGTCGCTGGTGCTTGTTAGCGCTAGCGGCGCTCTCCTGAATGCCATCCAGGATGCGCTGGGCGAGTTTCTCCCGCGCCACGAACAAGCTTTCCAGCGTGTCGGGATTGCTTTGGCTGGGAGTGAACGTCGAATGGTAGGGCGCGTTCATTCAGGCGAGCCCCTGATCCAAGCGCCACCAACGACGGATGAGGCTGAAGCGGAACCGGTAACCGCCATCCCGATCCTGACGCAGATAATGATCCCGCTGCATGAGCTTGAGCAGGGTGCGGAGCGCCTCCCGGTCGCCTTCGACCATGCGTTGAGCGCTTGTACCACGCGGGGAGAAGTTGATTTTAAGCCGCTCGTGCAATTCGTCGAGGATCAGCGGTTCAGTTTCGGCCAACTGATCCAACAGCGCCCGGACCACTTCAGCACGCTCACCGTAATAGGCGCCCAGCCGGCTTCGAAAATGCTCCAGATCCCAATCCTGGGCACTCGCAAGCGCCTCGGCGACGATCTCTTCCGCGATCTCGGGTGTCGCTGCTTGGCCTCGATCCGCCATGGCGGCGACCACATGATGGATATAGAAGGCGATGGCGTCCACGCGCTTTGCAATGATGGCGGCGGTCTCATCCAAGGCGCTGCTGGTCAGCCCTTCCCCCCGTATCAGCGCCTTGGCCAACGCTTCGGCGTGCGGCTCATCCAGGGGCGGCACTTCGACGATTCGCATATCGTTGACCGGGGAATTGACGTAGCCCTCTTCGCGCAGGGCGGTCACGACGTGATGCAGGCCGATGGAGCCTGTGTAAATCATGCGCAGATTGGCGTGGGTTTGGCGCAGGCCACGGAGCGTATCCAAGAGGTCCATGACGACCGTGTCCCCTTCTGAACGCGCGATCTTCTGCAACATCCAGGGCAACTCATCCCAGCATAAAATGGTTTGTTGGTCGCCGTGCTGGGCAAGATCGCTCAGAATCCGTTCCAATAGCGCTTTCCAGTTAGGAGCCGCTGTCGTTGGCAGTCGTACACCGAGGATTTCGGTGCCTCCCAAGGAAGCCCAGAGCGCTTTGGTCTGTTTTGCCGTTTTCTGGAACCCGTTAAGGTGTTTTTCCACATCCTCGGCGACTCGCTCCACAAACTCGATAGGGCTGCTGACGCCACCGACATCTCGAACCTGAATCATGGTTCCGTCCGGTGGCTGCGCCTCCATCTTTTTGATAATACAGGTCTTGCCCATACGCCGCTCGGCCACCAACACCAGGCTTTGGTGCTTCAAGGTGGCCCAAAGGCGTTCGATGAGGCGGTCTCGCCCCATGACGTTTTCAGGAGAAACCGCTCCACCAGGATTTGCTTTCATGGCATACGCCTATCAAGACTTACGTTAAAATAGATGTACGTCATTATTGACGTAATAAAGTTTATGTCAACACCAACTCTCGATGGTGTTTCTTGATGGCGGCGATGTGTGTTTCCGCCTTTATGGGCGGAAGTAAGCTGTCATGTGAGCAGGAGCAGCAGCCAGACCACCCCAGCGTTCAGCAGCGCCACGAACACCGCCGCCGAGCCGATGTCCTTGGCTCGGCCCGACAGTTCGTGGTGCTCCGGTCCGATGCGGTCCACCGCCGCCTCGATGCCGGTGTTCAGCAGTTCGACGATCACGATCAGCAGCAGGCTGCCGATCAGCAGCACCCGCTCCAGCGCGCCGTCGCCCAGCCACAACGCCAGTGGCGCGAGCACCGCGCACAGCAGGCCCTCCTGCCGGAACGCTTCCTCGTTGCGCCAGGCCGCCTTCAGGCCGGCCCAGGAATAACCGGTGGCGTTGACCAGCCGGCGCCAGCCCTTGTGATTTTGGAAGGCCATCTCGATCAGGACTCGGCCGGCCGCCAGGCCAGATCCATGTCGCGGGCGGCGCGCACCTCGTCCAGCCGTCGCACCGGCCGGTGATGGGGCGCGCCCTTAACCTGTTCGGGGCTGGTCTCGGCTTCCTGCTGGATCTGGCGCATCGCGGCGACGAAGCCGTCCAACTCTTCCTTGCATTCGGTCTCGGTCGGCTCGATCAGCAGGCATTCCGGCACCAGCAGCGGAAAATAGGTGGTCGGCGCGTGATAGCCAAGATCGAGCAGGCGCTTGGCGAAATCCATCGCGGTCACGCCCAGCGTCCTGGCCTGGCGCTTGAGGGTGATGATGAACTCGTGACTGGCCCGCCGCCGTGGGAAAGCCGGCTCGAAACCGGCTTTCGCCAGCTCCGCCAGCAGGTAGTTGGCGTTCAGGGTGGAGTATTCGGCCACCCGGCCCATGCCGGCGCGGCCCAGCATCCGGGCGTAGATATAAGCGCGCAGGATGACGCCGGCGTTGCCCATGAACGCCGACAGTCGGCCGATGCTCTGGGGCCGATCCGCTTCGCTCAGCCAGCGATAGCGTTCGCCTTCCTTGCCGACGATGGGGATCGGCAGAAACGGCTCCAGCCGGGCGTTGACCGCCACCGGCCCCGCGCCGGGACCGCCGCCGCCGTGTGGGGTGGCGAAGGTCTTGTGCAGGTTCATGTGGATCACGTCGAAACCCATATCGCCGGGGCGGGCCTTGCCGAGAATGGCGTTGAGGTTGGCGCCGTCGTAGTAGAGCAGGCCGCCGGCCTCGTGGACGATGGCGGCGATTTCGGCGATGTTCCGCTCGAACACGCCCAGGGTCGAGGGGTTGGTCAACATCAGGCCGGCGGTGTGCGGCCCGACCGCCTGGCGCAGGGCGGCGAGATCGACGTCGCCGTTGCCGTCGGTGGGAATTTCCCGCACGGTAAACCCGCACATGATGGCGGTGGCGGGATTGGTGCCGTGGGCGGCGTCGGGCACCAGGATCTCGCGGCGGTCGTGGTCGTCGCGCGCCAGGTGGTAGGCGCGGATCATCGCCACCCCGGCGAATTCGCCCTGCGCCCCGGCCATCGGCGTCAGCGACACCGCCTGCATTCCGGTTACTTCCCGCAGCATCTCCTGCAACTCGTGCAGGCAGGCCAGAAAGCCCTGGCTGATGCGCTCCGGCGCCAGTGGGTGGCGAGCCAGCAAACCGGGTAGCGAGGCCAGCCGATGGCAGATCCGTGGGTTGTACTTCATGGTGCAGGAGCCCAGCGGATAGAAGTGGGTGTCGATGGAGAAGTTCTTTTGCGATAGCCGGGTGTAGTGGCGCACCGCCTGGAGTTCCGATACTTCCGGCAACGGCGCGGCGCGGCGGCGGCGCAGGGAAGCGGGCAGGTCGGACAGAGCATCATCGGGCGCGGCGGCGGGGATGACCGCCTGCCGGCCGGGACGGGACTGGTCGAAGATCAGCATGAAGAGAGCACCGGGGCTTGAGGGATCGTCAGGATTATCCCAGCGCCGCCAGCGCCGCGTTGTAATCCGGTTCCTGGGCGATTTCCGGCGCCAGTTCGGTGTAGCGCACGGTGTTGTTCTCGTCCAGCACCACCACGGCGCGGGCGGTCAGGCCGGCCAACGGCCCGTCTTCCAGCAGCACGCCGTAATCCTTGGCGAACTTGCGCGAGCGCATCATCGACAGGGTCACCACGTTATCCAGGCCCTCGTTGCCGCAGAACCGGTTCTGGGCGAAGGGCAGGTCGGCGGAAATGATCAGAACGACGGTATCGGGGTGGGCCTTGGCGTGTTCGTTGAATTTTTGGGTGGACAGCGCGCACACCGGGGTGTCCAGACTGGGTACGATGTTCAGCAGCTTTTTCTTGCCGGCGAAATCGGCCAGGGTGACATCGTTCAGATCAGCGGTAACCAGTTTGAGGTCGGGCGCGGTCGCGCCGGCGGTGGGCAGATCGCCATTGGTGTGGATGGGGTTGCCTTGGAAGGTGATGGTTGCCATGAGAAATTTCCTCCAGTTGATGTTTCTTGGGACGGATTGTTATTTGCCTGGCAATGGGTAATCTTCACACGATTTCCACCAGTGCCGCCGCGTAACCTTGCAAGTCGGCTTCGTCCCGGGTTTCGGTGGCGCATACCAGCAGGGCGTTGCCCAGTTCGGGGTAGTCGCCGCTCAGATCGAAACCGCCGAGAATGCCGTGCGCCAGCAACCCATCCAGCACTTCCCGCGCCGGGCGCGGCAGCCGCAACACCGCTTCGTGGAACACCGGCCGGTCGAAAACCCGTTCGACCCCCGGAACTTGCGTCAGCCGCTCCACCAGCACACGGGTATTGGCATGGCAGGCGGCGGCCACCTGTTCCAGGCCGCGCGGACCGAGCAGGGACAGGTACAGGGTGGCGGCGGTGACCATCAGTCCCTGATTGGTGCAGATGTTGGAGGTGGCCTTGGAGCGGCGGATATGCTGCTCGCGGGCTTGCAAGGTCAGAGTAAAGCCAGGCCGATCATCCAGATCCACGGTGCGGCCCACCAGCCGGCCCGGCATCTGCCGCACCAGCTCCCGCCGGCAGCATAGAAAGCCGAAGTAGGGACCGCCGGACGACAACGGCGAGCCCAGAGGCTGGCCGTCGCCGCAGGCGATATCGGCGCCGGCAACGCCCCAGTCGCCGGGCGGCTTGAGAATCGCCAGGGCAGTGGGATTGACCGCCGCCACCGCCAGCGCGTTGTGCCGGTGCGCCCAGTCGGTCAGCGCGTCCACATCCTCCAGCACCCCGAAAAAGTTGGGCTGCGGGATGACCAGCGCCGCGAAATCCTGGCCGGCGCAGGGGGCGAGCGCTTCGACCGGGGTGTGGCCGCCGGCCGGATCGTAGGGCAGCTCCACCAGCTCGATGCCCTGATTGTGCACGATGGCGCGGGCGGCTCGCCGATACAGCGGATGCAGGGTCCGGGGGACCAGAATCCGCTTGGATTTGGATTTGCGGTTGGCGCGCACCGCCATCAGCAGCGCCTCGGCCAGCGCCGAACCGCCGTCGTACAGCGAGGCGTTGGACACGGCCAGGCCGGTCAGTCCCGCCATCATGCTCTGATACTCGTACAGCACCTGCAAGGTGCCCTGGCTGGCTTCCGGCTGGTAGGGCGTGTAGGCGCTGTAGAACTCGCCGCGGCCGACGATCTCCCACACCGCCGCCGGGATGTGATGCTCGTAGGCGCCGGCACCCAGGAAGCACAGCGGACGGGGATAATCCGCCGCCCGCGCCTCCATCAGCCGGGTGATCCGCAGCTCGTTCAGGGCTGTCGGGAGGGCCGGCAGCTCGCCGACCCGCAGCGCGGGCGGGATTTCCTCGAACAGCGCGTCCAAATCGGGCGCGCCGATGGCGGCCAGCATCGCACGGACATCGTCCGCGGTATGGGGGATAAACGGCATAACGATCTCGCCCCGCCTTACTGGACCAGTTTGGGATTGGCCAGCGAACTGGCGTCTTCATCCTCGTCGTCGGCGATGGCGATGGCTTCATAGGCGACCGCGTCCAGCAGCCCGTCCAGGGCGGCGGCGGTCTTAAGCCGGAAAATCCAGCCTTCGCCGTAGGGATCTTCATTGATCAGTTCCGGGGTGTCGGCCAGTGCTTCGTTGACCTCGACGATCACGCCTTCCAGCGGGCTGTAGACGTCGGAAGCGGCCTTGACCGACTCGATCACCGCGCAGCTTTCGGCGGCCGCCACGGCGCGGCCCACTTCCGGGATTTCCACGAACACCAGATCGCCCAGCAGGTGCTGGGCATGGTCGGTGATGCCCACGGTGACGGTGCCGTCGTCATTGGCGCGCGCCCATTCGTGGGATTCGGTGTAACACAGGTCGGTGGGAATGTTGCTGCTCATGGGGTCGATTCCTCAAACAACGGTGGTTCGGAGGCGGGGTCATTCGATCAGGGCGCGGCCATGGCGGACGAATGGCGGTTGGACCACCCGTGCCGGCAGGCGTTTGCCGCGGATCTCCACCTGACAGCGCGGGCCGGCGCCGGCATCGATCCTCGCCAGGGCGATGGCGCGGTTCAGGGTGGGGGAAAAGGTGCCGCTGGTAATCTGGCCGATCAGGCGATCGCCGTCGAAGACATGCTGGTGGCCGCGCAGCACGCCGCGCTCCTCCAGCACCAGACCGACGAAGGTTTGCGGCGCGCCGGCCGCCCGTTGCCGTTCCAGCGCGGCGCGGCCGATGAAGTCGCGCTCGGTCGGTTCCCAGGCCACGGTCCAGCCCAGCCCGGATACCAGCGGGGTGGTGGTTTCATCCATGTCGCTGCCGTACAGATTCATGCCGGCTTCCAGCCGCAGGGTGTCGCGGGCGCCCAGCCCGCAGGGCGCGATGCCGGCGGCGACGATCTTGTCCCATAGTTCCGGCGCGGTGGCGGCGGGCGGCAGGATTTCCACGCCATCCTCGCCGGTGTAGCCGGTACGGCCGACAAACCAGTCGCCGACTTCCAGGGCGTGGAACGGCTTGAGCGCGCGCGCGGCGGTCACGGTATCCGCGCCCAGGACGGTTTCCAGCCTGGCCAGCGCTTCGGGGCCTTGCACCGCCAGCATCGCCAAATCGTCGCGCTCGCGCCAGGCGGTGGCGAAGCGTTCGGCGAGCGGCGCGATCCAGGCCAGATCCTTGTCGCGGGTGGCGGCGTTCAGCACCAGCCGGTAGCCGGTCGCGCCCCGGTCGTAGACGATCAGGTCGTCGATCACCCCGCCGGCTTCGTTGAGCATGCAGGTGTACAGCGCCTTGCCGGGATACAGGCGGGCGACGTCGTTGGCCAGCAGGTGGCGGAGCAGGGCGCGGGTCGGGGCAGGGTCGGCGAAATCGACCACCGTCATGTGCGACACGTCGAACACGCCGGCGGCGCGGCGCACCCGATGATGTTCGTCGAGTTGCGAGCCGTAATGCAGCGGCATGTCCCAGCCGCCGAAGTCCACCAGCTTCGCCCCCAGGGCGGCGTGGCGGGCATACAGGGGAGTACGTTTGGCCATGCGGAGAATCCCGGTGGGATTGGGTGCGTCATGGTAGCCTGAAATCGTCCGGGCGGGGTATAGCGGGAACGGTGAATCGTTCGGTTCCATGGGGTTGGAACCGCGCCAAGCCGGCGCCGGCTGAAAAATCCGCCGCAAGGGACGGCCAGCCGGAGACAGGGAGCATCGGCGGACAACCTTTGGCGGAGCGGCTGGACCGACGAGGCGACTTGGCGCACTCCGGCTTAAGAAAAAGATATTTGGAGAGGTACGAGAGGCAGGAATTGGCGCGCCCGGCGAGACTTGAACTCACGACCTTCGGCTTCGGAGGCCGACACTCTATCCAACTGAGCTACGGGCGCGTGGGGGATTGAGGATCGCCAAGATACCCCGATTGCGCGTTCCCGTCCAGTGCCGGCAACGGCTTGGATGCCAAAGTGCCGGCTGCCCCTGACTCTCTCCGCCGGCCAACGATAACGTACCGGTTTCCAGGGAATTCCAAATAACATTATAATCGACGTGCTTGGCCGTGCCCGAACCACAAGATAACAAGCCCAAACCAAAACCTTCCCACCAACGGTGCTCCCGCGAAGACTCCCACCCAGCGAACGGGTAACCGATCGAATCGAGTCTACCGCAACGTGGCCGGGGATGTGCAGGTTGACCATGCGCTCAGTGAGGTGAAAGTGTGAACCCGCAAGTCGATAAATCCGTTATCACCACGACCGTTACCCTGATTGCGGCATTGGTGCTGCTGGCAGTCGTGCTGTTCATGGCTGCCGCCCTTATCGGTGTGGTCGACAACGTCGCCCCCGATGATGGCTCGCGAAAGCAATCCGCCGTACTCGAACGCATCAAGCCGGTCGCGCGGGTCTCCTTCGAACAACCTAAACCGGCGGTTGCGGTGCAATTATCCAGCAAGCAGGTTTACGACAAGGTCTGCGCGGCCTGCCATGCCGTCGGTACGCTGGGTGCGCCCAAGACCGGCGACAAAGCGCAGTGGGAACCCCGCTTCGCGCAGGGTCTTGATACGCTGGTCACTCATGCCGTCAACGGCATCCGCGCCATGCCCGCCAAAGGCGGCGACCCCTCGCTGACCGAAGCCAATATCAAAGATTCCATCGTTTACATGTTGGAAGAATCCGGCATCAAGATGGAGGCCGCGCCCGCCGCTCCCGCGCCCGAAGCCGCCGCGCCCGCCGCTCCCGCGCCCGAAGCCGCCGCGCCCGCCGCTCCCGCGCCCGAAGCCGCCGCGCCCGCCGCTCCCGCGCCCGAAGCCGCCGCGCCCGCCGCTCCCGCGACCGAAGCCGCCGCGCCCGCCGCTCCCGCGCCCGAAGCCGCCGCGCCCGCCGCTCCCGCGACCGAAGCCGCCGCGCCCGCCGCTCCCGCGACCGAAGCCGCCGCGCCCGCCGCGCCCGCGACCGAAGCCGCGCCTGCTGAAGTTCCCGCCGCAACCCCCGCTTCAGCATCCACTGAAACGGCGCCGGCGGCGGCAACCGAAGCCAAGTAATCCACCTCGTTTCGGCATCGTTCCGATGCAAGGGTCATCCCACTGGGATGGCCCTTAATTTTTTCAGGCGAACCCGCCATGCGCCCCGACATCCGCTATACCGAATCCCCTCACCGCAAGGGCCGCGACTGGGCTAATCTCCGTGCCCTGCTGCCGTATCTTTGGGAGTATCGCGGTCGGGTGTTGGCGGCGCTCGGTTGCCTGATATTGGCCAAGGTCGCCAATATCGGCGTGCCGCTGGTGCTCAAGCAGATCGTGGACAGTATCGATGGCAGCCGCCAAGCCATGATGGTGCTGCCGGTGACCCTTCTGCTGGCTTATGGCGCGCTGAAACTGGGTAACGCCCTGTTTAGCGAACTGCGCGACCTGCTGTTCACCCGGGTGCGTTACCGGGCCATGCGCCGGCTGACCCTGCGCACCCTGGCGCACCTGCACAATCTATCGCTGCGGTTTCATCTGGAACGCAAAACCGGCGCGATCAGTCGCGATCTGGAGCGGGGCGCGCGCAGCCTGAGCACCTTGCTGAATTATCTGGCGTTCAGCATCCTGCCGGTGGTGGTGGAATTCCTGCTGGCGGCGACGCTGCTGCTGAGCGGCTACCCGCCGATTTTCACCCTGATCATCTTCGGAAGCGTTACCGTCTACGTCACTTTCACCCTGGCGATTACCAACTGGCGGATGGAGCACCGCCATCTCATGAATCGCCTGGAATCACAAGCCGGCAACGAGGCGCTCGATAGCCTGATCAACTACGAAACGGTCAAGTATTTTGGCAACGAAAACTGGGAATTGCGGCGCTGCGACTCGACCTTGGCGGGTTGGGAAAACAGCGCCGTGCTCAGCCAGACTTCGATGTCGGCGCTCAATTTCGGGCAGGGTGCGATCATCGCCGTTGGAGTCACCTTGATCCTGTTCGTCGCCGCCAGTCAGGTCGCCGCCGGGCAGTTGAGCCTGGGCGATCTGGTGCTGGTCAACGCCCTGCTACTGCAATTATTCATCCCGCTGAATTTTCTTGGCATCGTCTACCGGCAAATCAAGTACGCACTGGCCGACATGGACGATCTGGTGCGCCTGTTCGAGCGCGTTCCGGAAATCCGCGACGCGCCCGCCGCGGCCGAACTGGCGGTGACGCGGGGCGAACTGCGGTTCGAGCAGGTGGATTTCAGCTATCAGCCCGACCGGCAGATCCTGTTCGACGTGAGCTTTACCGTGCCGCCGGGGCGCAAGCTGGCGGTGGTCGGCGCGAGCGGGGCCGGTAAATCCACCTTGGCGCGGCTGCTGTTCCGCTTTTACGACGTGACCAGTGGACGCATTCTGATCGACGACCAGGACATTCGCGACGCGACCCAGCACAGCCTGCGCGCCGCTATCGGTATCGTGCCGCAGGATACGGTGCTGTTCAACGACACCCTGTATTACAACCTGGCTTACGCCCGACCCGACGCCAGCCGCGAGGAGATCGCCGCCGCCGCCCGACTGGCGCAGTTGCACGACTTCATCGCCGCGTTGCCGGCCGGTTACGACACCGTGGTCGGTGAGCGCGGCCTGAAGCTGTCGGGCGGCGAGAAGCAGCGGGTGGCGATCGCCCGGACCATCCTCAAGCGACCGCGCATTCTGATCTTCGACGAAGCGACCTCGGCGCTGGACAGCAAATCCGAGCGTGCGATCCTGCAAGCCTTGCGCGCGGTGGCCACCGATCACACCACCCTGGTCATCGCCCACCGGTTGTCCACCATCGTCGATGCCGACCAGATTCTGGTGTTGGATCACGGCCGGGTACGGGAGCAGGGCACGCATCGCGAGTTGCTGCAACAAGACGGCCTGTACGCCCAGATGTGGGCCTTGCAGCAGCGGGAACAGGAAACGCAGGAAGAGGAGCGGTTGCTGGGCTTGATTTGAGTTTACTGATCGTCCCAATCGTCCGTGCCGAACGCCAGCAGCACGCGCTCCGTTTCGCTCAGCACCACCAGGGCGCCAGCCTGCCGGCGTTGCAGCCACGCCAGGCGTTCGCGATGTTCGATGAGCTGCTCGCCATCGATTTCAACCGATTCATGCAGAATCACCGTCAGTTCCGCGACCGCTTCTTGCAACTCCTCCAACTCGTCCAGCAACTCCCGCCGCCGGAGCCGCAAATCGTGAAATGTCGCCATCGCCTTCCCCCGGAAAACCATCCCAATCGTGAAACCGTTCTACGGTCTCGCTATTCCCGAGAAACCGCTCACGATTCCCATGATCATGAACCCCGCCACCGCCACGTAAAACAGCCGAGGCGCCCATTCCGCCAGCGTATCCCATTGCAACTCCAACCGGGCATCCCACTGACGCAGTTGGTGACGGATGACCTCGTCCAGCCGGCCCGCCGCCTCGCCGCTGGCGAACAAGGCCGTCGCGCCGGCATCGTCCACCACGCCGTAGCGGTGCAAGGTTTCGGCTACCCCTGACCGACCGTCGGTCAGCGCCGCCGCAGCGCCCGCGAACCGGGCGCGCAACAGCGGATCGGCGACGCTCTTGCCGGCCAATGGCAGCGCTTCCAGAACCGGCACGCCGGATTCCAGCAACAGCAGCAGGCTGAACAGCCCATCGCGTCGCTGCTGCCGGGCCAGCAACCCGCCGAGCACCGGTATCGCCAATAGCAGTCGCGCCCACGTCGCGCCGGTTTCGCGGGCCAGTTGTTGGCGGTAGGCGAGCGCCAGCAGGCGCAGGCCGCCATACAGCAACAGCGGCGGTCCGATGGCGCGGAGCAGATAGCCACCCAACCCGATGGCGCCTTGGAACAGTGCGGGGAAAGGTGCGACGAAGGTCGCCAGCGTCAGGATCAGGAACGGAAACACCAGCCGCGACTTCAAGCGGCCAAACAACTGGGCACGGCTGGCGTAATGTTCGCCCAGGCGTTTGTAGAGGGATTCCAGCCGCCCGCCCGTTGCCGCCGCGCGCACCAGTCGGGCTTCCCATGGCAGCAGCACACCGCTGCTCTGCCCCGCTTTCGCCAGATCCCCGCCCTTTGCGAGCGCGTCGGCGGTTTGCGCCAAGGCTTGCCGCGCATCGGCTGGCAAATCGCGCCCGATCATGGCGAATGCCTGCGCCGGGAGAATGCCGGCGTGCTCCATCGTCGCCAGTTGCGAGAATAGTTGGGAGCGTTGGTGGGAGGTTAGTGGCACGAGGGTGCTCCGGGCGGATTACGAGAATGAATTTCCGGATCGGGCTTCCCCGCTCGATCATGCGGTCATGGGTGATAGTCTCTTGGAATTGGCTTTTCCGGACGCCGCCAAGCGATCAGGAATCATCGCTTTCCCGCTCCGCCAGCCAAACCGCCAGATCGTCCGACGTCTGGAAATCCAGCAACGCTTCGGCCAGCGCCTCGGCTTGTTCCAGTGGCAACCGCTGAATGCGTGCCACTTGAGCAGCATCCACCGCGCCAAAGCGTCGCCGCAGTTGCCGCAATAGCAGCGACAAGCTTTCTTCCCGCCGACCCTCCTGCTGACCCTCCTGTCGGCCCTCTTGTCGGCCCTCCTGTCGGCCTTCGGCAAACACTTCCTGATAAAACCGGGTCTGTTTCAAATCCACATCGACCAAGTTCAACATCGCGCGAATCTCCTCACGGCTCAGTTTCGGTAAACGGTACACCAGCAGGGTTTCCACCAAATCCACCAGTTCTGTCCACGCCGCCGTTTTCCGCTGGTCGGGCGTCGCCGGTTGCACCAACGCCTGCGCCTGCGTGATGACCTGCGCCGGTTCGCCGATCAGCAATTGCAGCAGTCGCAACCCCAAGCTGGATGGCGCCGGTTGGCGGAAATCCTCCAGATAAACCCGCCGCACCTGCGGGATGGCCAGCAGCGCCGCATGATGCTGGCCAGCTTCCCGTTCCACCCGACGCTCCGGGTAAATCACCACCGCCTGCCAAGGATGCACCGGCGGATACAGGTACAGATACAAGAAAATCTCCGCGAAAAATCGGCGATAGAACCGATCGTCGGGCTGATACTGAACTTCGACAAATACAATTGGCCGTTCGATCGCTGCCGCCGGCGGCGTCAAGACTCCATCCAGGCGGAATGCCGTTTGTTTGATCTCCTCCGACCGGAACCGGTAGCCCACCAGGTCAGGCGTCGGCCATCCCGCCAGTTCAAACACCAGTTCCGGCAAGCGCTGAAACAGCCGGTAGAACACGCTGTCCGTTTTCAGATGACATCTCCCTCAGGCGTATGCCTCAAGTGCTCGATCAGTCTTGCCGTCATGGACCCACTAACGCTTTCAGCCGCCGTAGTTCGGCCAGCGCCTGTTCCGGGGCGAGAGCGTCAAGATAGAGTTCCGCCAACGCGGCGACCGCCGGATGCGTGGCCTCGCCGAACAGCGATAGTTGCGGGCTCGCCGCCGACCGGCTCGTCAGCTCCCGCCGCGGCATCTGCCGCTCCAGCAGCCGCAGCCGCTGGCGGGCCTGATGGATCACCGCCGGCGGCACGCCCGCCAGCGCCGCCACTTGCAGGCCATAACTGCGGCTGGCCGGCCCTTCCTGTACCCGGTGCATGAACACGATGGTGTCGCCATGCTCCACCGCGTCGAGATGGACGTTGGCGATGCCGGGCTGCTCCTCCGGTAGCCGGGTCAGCTCGAAATAGTGGGTGGCGAACAGGGTGAAGGCGCGCACCGTGCCCGCCAGGCGCGCCGCGCAGGCCCAGGCCAGCGCCAGCCCGTCGAAGGTGCTGGTGCCACGACCGATCTCGTCGATCAACACCAAACTGTGAGGCGTCGCGTTGTGCAGGATATTCGCGGCCTCGCTCATTTCCACCATAAAGGTCGAACGGCCGCTGGCCAGATCGTCGGAAGCGCCGATGCGGGTAAAGATCCGGTCGATGGGACCGATCACCGCCCGCTCGGCCGGCACGAAGCTGCCCAGATGCGCCAGCAGCACGATCAGCGCGGTCTGGCGCATGTACGTGGACTTGCCGCCGAGATTGGGGCCGGTCACGATCAGCATCCGCCGCCGTTCGGGTTCGAGTTTCAGATCGTTGGGCACGAACGGTTCGTCCAGCACCTGCTCGACCACCGGATGGCGACCGGCTTCGATCTCGATCCCCGGTCGGTCCACCAGTTCCGGCGGGTTCCAGCGCAACGCGGCGGCGCGTTCGGCCAGATTGGCCAGCACGTCCAGTTCCGCCAGGGCGGCGGCGCTGGCCTGCAAGGTGGACAAACGGGCAATCAACTGGTCCAGCAAGGCATCGTAGAGCGCCTTTTCCCGCGCCAGCGCCCGCTCTTGAGCGCGCAGGACCTTGTGCTCGAATTCCTGCAATTCCGGGATGATATAGCGTTCGGCGCCCTTGAGGGTCTGGCGGCGCAGATAGTCGGCTGGCACCGCTTGCGACTGGGCGCGGCTGACTTCGATGTAGTAGCCATGCACTCGGTTGAACCCGACCTTGAGATTCTGGATGCCGGTGCGTTGTCGTTCCCGCGCCTCCAGCTCCACCAAGAACCGGTCGGCGTGTTCGCTCAATTCGCGCAACTCGTCGAGTTCGGCATCATGGCCGGGGGCGATGACGCCACCGTCGCGCAACACCTGTGGCGGGTTGGCGATGATCGCCCGCCGCAGCAGATCGCAAACATCGGGATGCGTCCCGGCGCGACCGGCGAGATCGCGCAGCAGCGTGGCGTCTAGCAGACCGAGAAAGCGTTGCACGTCGGGCAAGCGGGCGAGGGCGTCGGCCAAGGCGATCAGGTCGCGCGGACGAGCCGATTTCAGCGCCACCCGCGCCAGAATCCGTTCCACGTCGCCGACACCGCGCAACAGGCCACGCAGATATTCATAGCCGCCGTTGTCCAGCAGTCGCCGCAGACTGCCTTGCCGCTCGCCGAGCGCGCGCCGGTCGCGCAGCGGGCGATGAGTCCAGCGCCGCAGCAGCCGTCCGCCCATAGGCGTCACGCAGCGGTCCAGCAAGCCGATCAGGGTATGTTCGTGGTGGCCGCTCAGACTATGTTCCAGCTCCAGGTTACGACGGCTGGCGGCGTCCAGGATCACGCTGTCCTCGTGCCGCTCGACCCGCAGTCCGGTCAAATGCGGCAATGCGCCGCGCTGGGTGTCCTTGACGTATTGCAGCAGGCAACCGGCGGCGGCCACCGCGACCGGCTGGTCGGCGCAGCCGAAGCCGTCCAGATTGCGCACTCCAAATTGGGCGCACAGCGCGCGCACGGCACTGTCCCGGTCGAAATGCCAGGGTGCCTGCCGGCGCAGACCGGGATGGTCGCGCCAGCCATCGGGCGAACTGAAATCCTCGCCGATCAGCAGTTCGGCCGGTTTCATGCGTTCCAGCTCGTTGCCCAGCGCCGCCTCGCCATGCACCTGCATGATGGTGAATCGGCCGCCGCTCAGGTCGAGGCTGGCCAGTCCATAGATTTGCTTGACCTGGTGCAGCGCGACCAGCAGGTTATCGCGGCGTTCGTCCAGCAGCGCTTCGTCGGTCAGGGTGCCGGGGGTGACGACGCGCACTACCCGCCGCTCCATCGGCCCCTTGCCGGCGGCGGGATCGCCCATCTGCTCGCAGATCGCTACCGATAGCCCCAGCTTGATCAGCTTGGCCAGATAGCTTTCGACCGCGTGAAACGGCACGCCGGCCATCGGGATGGCTTGACCAGCGGATTGACCCCGGCTGGTCAGGGTGATGTTGAGCAGTTCGGCGGCGCGGCGGGCATCGTCATGGAACAGTTCGTAGAAATCCCCCATCCGGTAAAACACCAGAATATCGGGGTGTTCGGCCTTGATGCGCAGGTATTGCCGCATCATCGGCGTGTGTTGGGATAAATCCTGGGTATCGTCGTTCATCGCGATCATCCGCGGGACGTTTAAGGTAGCGGTCGGAGCGTTCAGGCCAGCCAGTTCGTGTTGGAAACGCCGCTGATTCCCGTTTGCACTATAGTACCTGAGTGCCATGCGCCGCCGCCCCCAAACCAAGGGAGAGCCATCGTGTCGTCCCGGAACCCAGCCCAGCGGAACCTTTACGAACTCGCCATCCAGGTGGGCAGCGCCCTGCGCGCCCGCAACCAAACCCTGGCTGTCGCCGAATCCTGCACCGGCGGCTGGATCGCCAAGACCGTCACCGACATCGCCGGCAGTTCCGGCTGGTTCGACCGGGGTTTCGTCACCTACAGCAACGCGGCCAAAGCCGACCTGCTCGGCGTGCGGAAAGCGACCATCGCCCGCCACGGCGCGGTCAGCGCCGAGGTGGTGGCCGAGATGGTGACCGGCGCGCTGGAACACAGCCGCGCCGATATCGCCATCGCCGTCAGCGGCGTCGCCGGCCCCGACGGCGGTACCGCCGACAAGCCGGTTGGCACGGTCTACCTGGCCTGGGCGTCGCGGGGCGATCCGACGCGCGTCGTGCGCCAGCATTTCGACGGCGACCGCGATACCGTGCGCCTGGCAACCGTGGTCGCCGCTCTGCAAGGGTTATTGGATGTGTGCGCCCACCGGGGATGAGCGCCGGCTGTTCCTGGCGCTCTGGCCGGGCGACGCCGAGCGCCGGCAACTGGCGGAGCAGGCGGCGGCCGTCGCTGGACGGCGGCGAGTGCGCGACGCCAACCTGCATCTGACCCTGGTGTTTCTGGGCGTCACCGATGCCGCCCGCCTGGCGGCTTACGAAGTGGCCTTGACCGATCTGGCGGTGCCGGCCCTGGAGTTGACCCTGGATCGATATGGCTACTGGCCACGACCCCGTATTCTGTGGCTGGGCGCCAGCCGCACCCCGCCGGAGCTGTACGAACTGGTGGCCGACCTGCACCGCCGGCTGCGCGGTTGCGGCTTTGCCCCCGAGCGGCGGGCGTTCCAGGCCCATATTACCTTGGCCCGCAAGTTTCCCGGCCCGGCCCCGACCCGGCCCCCCGCCGTACCGATCCGCTGGCGGGTCGGCGACGTGGCGCTGGTCGAGTCGCAATCGTTGCCGGAAGGTTCATGCTATCGGGTGCTACGCCACTGGCCGGGGGGCTAGGTTCGATCGGTGGTCTGTGGAATAATCGCTGAAAACAACCGGTTCCGCTTTTCCAGGCCGGTTACTCACCTGATTGCGAAGGGGATGCACGGAATGGACGACAACAAGAAAAAGGCGCTCGCGGGCGCGCTGACCCAGATCGAGCGCCAGTTCGGCAAAGGCGCGGTCATGCGGATGGGCGACGCCACCAGCGCCTCCCGCGATGTGATGACCGTTTCCACCGGCTCGCTCGGGTTGGACATCGCCCTGGGCATCGGTGGTCTGCCGCGCGGGCGGGTGACTGAAATCTACGGCCCCGAATCCTCCGGTAAAACCACCCTGGCGCTACAGGTCATCGCCGAAACCCAAAAGCTGGGCGGCTGTGCCGCGTTCATCGATGCCGAGCATGCCCTGGACCCCATCTATGCCGCCAAACTGGGCGTCAACGTGGACGATCTGCTGGTCTCCCAGCCCGACACCGGCGAACAGGCGCTGGAAATCGCCGACATGCTGGTGCGTTCCGGCGCGGTGGACACCGTGGTGGTCGATTCGGTGGCGGCGCTGACCCCCAAGGCCGAGATCGAAGGCGACATGGGCGACTCTCACGTCGGCCTGCACGCCCGACTGATGAGCCAGGCGCTGCGCAAGCTTACCGCCAACATCAAGCGCTCGAACACGCTGGTTATTTTTATCAATCAAATCAGGATGAAGATCGGCGTCATGTTTGGCTCGCCCGAAACCACGACCGGCGGCAACGCCCTCAAATTCTACGCCTCGGTGCGGCTGGACATTCGCCGCACCGGCGCGATCAAGAAAGGCGACGAGGTCATCGGCAACGAAACCCGGGTCAAGGTGGTCAAAAACAAGTTGGCGCCGCCCTTCAAGCAGGCCGAGTTCGAAATTCTTTACGGCGAGGGCGCCTCCCGGCTGGGCGAGATTATCGATTTGGGTGTCAAGGCGGCGCTGATCGAAAAATCCGGCGCCTGGTACAGTCGCGGCGGCGCCCGCATCGGCCAGGGCAAGGACAATGCCCGTACCTACCTCAAGGAAAACCCGGAACTGGCTCGCGAATTGGAAAACATGATCCGCGATCATTTCCTGGTCCGTCCCGATGCGGTGCCGGTTACGGCCGAACGAGTCGAGGATGATGAGGCCCCTGGCGCGGCGACCGATGAACTGGACACGGATCTCTGAGCGGGCCGCCACCGCCGACCCGGCGGCGGTTCGCGCCAAGGCGCTGGAACTGCTGGCCCGGCGCGAGCATTCCCGGCTGGAACTGCGCCAAAAGCTAATCCAGCGTGGCTTTCCGGCCGATTGTATCGAACCGGCGCTGGACCAGTTAGTGGAAGAGCGCTTGCTCGATGAGGCTCGCTTCGCCGAACTCTACGCCTGCGGCCGGGCCGACAAGGGCTACGGACCGTTGCGGATCGGCCGCGAGCTACGCGAGCGCGGCGTGCCACGGGAACTGGTCGATACGGTGCTGGCGGAGCTGGAAGGCGACTGGCTGCCCAAGCTGCGGGAACTGCACCGCAAGCGCTTCAAGGCCCTCTTGCCCGCCGATGCCGCCGGACGGATGCGGCAAACGCGGGTGCTTCGCCAGCACGGCTTTACCCTGGACCAGATCAAGCACCTTTTTGGAGGGTTCAGGGAACAGGAGGAGGAGACAGAAAATGCCTCCGAACCCTGATCTCCGAACCCTGATCTTCGACCCTGAACCCTAGATTTCTGAAGCCCGACCATGACCAGCAGCGCCGAACTTCGCACCCTCTTCCTCGATTATTTCCACGATCACGGCCACGAAGTGGTCGCCAGCAGCCCGCTGGCCCCACTCAACGATACCACGCTGCTGTTCACCAACGCCGGCATGGTGCAGTTCAAGGATGTGTTCACCGGCCGCGACCAGCGCCCCTACCACCGGGCGGTCACCGCCCAGCGCTGCGTGCGGGCCGGCGGCAAGCACAACGATCTGGAAAATGTCGGGTACACCGCCCGCCACCACACCTTTTTCGAGATGCTGGGCAATTTCAGCTTCGGCGACTATTTCAAAAAAGAGGCCATTCATTTCGCCTGGGAATTTCTGGTCGATGTCCTGAAGCTGTCGCCGGACAAGCTGTGGGTGACGGTCTACCAGACCGACGACGAGGCTTATCGGATCTGGGCCGACGACATCCAGGTGCCCATGGACCGTATCACCCGCATCGGCGACAAGCCTGGCGGCAAGCGCTACGAGAGCGACAATTTCTGGGCGATGGGCGATACCGGTCCCTGCGGTCCCTGCTCGGAAATCTTCTACGATCACGGCCCCGGCATCGCCGGCGGTCCGCCCGGCTCGCCCGACGAAGACGGCGACCGCTACATCGAAATCTGGAACCTGGTGTTCATGCAGTACGATCGCGACGCCGGCGGGGTGCTGACGCCGCTGCCGAAACCGTCGGTCGATACCGGCATGGGGCTGGAACGGCTGGCGGCGGTCATGCAGGGCGTGCACAGCAACTACGAAATCGACCTTTTTCAACACCTGATCCAGGCCGCGGCGGCGGCGACCGGCGCGACGGATATACAGTCCAGTTCATTGCGGGTGATCGCCGACCACATCCGCGCCACCGCCTTCCTGATCGCCGATGGCGTGTTGCCCTCCAACGAGGGGCGTGGTTACGTGCTGCGGCGGATCGTGCGCCGCGCCATCCGCCACGGCTATAAGCTGGGCGCCGAGGGCAGCTTTTTCCACGCACTGGTTGCGCCCTTGGCGGCGGAGATGGGCGGCGCCTATCCGGAACTGGTCCGCGCCGAGGCGCAGGTTACGCGGGTCATCCAACAGGAAGAAGAACGCTTCGCCGAAACCCTTTCACACGGCATGAAGTTGCTGGAGGAAGACATCGCCCGGTTGTCGGGCGCGACCCTTCCCGGCGAGACCGTGTTCAAGCTCTATGACACTTACGGCTTCCCGGTCGATCTCACCGCCGACATCGCCCGCGAGCGCGGCCTGCAACTGGACATGGCCGGCTTTGACCGGGAAATGGCGGCCCAACGGGAGCGAGCCCGCGCTCACAGTCAGTTCGGTCAGCGCCAGACCGCCGACCTCGGCGTCGCCGGCTGCACCGAGTTTCACGGCTACGACCGGCTGGAGGAGGAAACGACTGTGCTGGCGCTGTTCCGCGACGGCAAGGCGGTCGACCAGTTGAACGCTGGCGACGAAGGCGTGGTGGTGCTGGACCACACCCCGTTCTACGCCGAATCCGGCGGTCAGGTCGGCGATAGCGGTTGGCTGCGCGCCGATGGCCTGGAGTTTGTGGTTCGCGACACGCAAAAGCAGGGTGAGGGCGCTGTTATCCACGTCGGCACACTGCAACGGGGTCAACTGCGAACCGGCGCCACGGTGCTGGCGCAAGTGGACGCCGTCCAGCGTCAGGCGACCGCTTTGCACCATTCCGCCACCCACCTGCTGCATGCGGCGCTGCGCCGGGTGCTGGGTCCGCATGTGACCCAGAAGGGCTCGCTGGTGGACTCGCAGCGGTTGCGCTTCGACTTCTCTCATTTCGAACCGGTGACCCCGGAACAATTGGAGACCATCGAGCGACTGGTCAACGCGCAAATTCGCGGCAACGTGGCGGTGGACACCACCATCATGGCGCCGGAAGAAGCCATCGCCGCTGGCGCCATGGCGCTGTTCGGCGAAAAATACGGCGACCGGGTGCGGGTGCTGCGGATGGGCGATTTTTCCACCGAACTGTGTGGCGGCACCCATGTCCGCCGGGTCGGCGACATCGGGCTGTTCAAAATCACCGCCGAAAGCGGCGTGGCCGCCGGGGTGCGGCGCATCGAAGCCGTGACCGGCGAGCGGGCGCTGGATCTCGTCTCCGCCCTTCAGGATCGCGCCCGGCAAGTGGCGCAACTGGTCAAGGGCGACCGCGACAACTTTCCCGACAAGGTCCGGCAACTGGTCGAGCGCACCCGGCAACTGGAAAAGGAGATCGAACAGGCCAAGGCCCGGTTGGCCAGCGGGCGGGGCGCCGATTTGCTCGAGCAGACGGTGCAAGTGGACGGCGTCAAGGTGCTGGCCGCCCGACTGGATGGCGTGGACGCCAAGACCCTGCGCGAGGCGGTGGACCGCTACAAGGATCAACTCAAGGCGGCGGCGGTGGTGCTGGCCACGGTCGAGGATGGCAAGGTGCGGCTGGTGGCCGGGGTGACTTCGGCGGAAACCCGACGGCTCAAGGCCGGCGATCTGGTCAACATGGTCGCCCAGCAAGTGGGCGGCAAGGGCGGCGGCCGTCCCGACCTGGCCCAGGCGGGTGGCACCGACCCCTCGAAACTGGATTCCGCCCTGCAATCCGTGCCCGACTGGATTCGCGGCCAACTCGCCTGAAATCCGCCATTCGGGGCTGACGAGCAGAACCAGTCCCTTATTTTTTGTCTATCGCCTCATTAATGTTGCAATTTTTGCCTGTGCGCGTGGTGCGCTGTTGACGCATTGCGACACGGGAATTATTTGGAGATGGCCAGCCTTTGGTTATAATCGGCGGCCTTTAGACGACCCCGGCAGCCGCTACCGCCGTGGGCCAGATTCGCTTCTGATAAGGACTAGGGATACATGGGGCTTATCGTACAGAAATACGGCGGCACCTCGGTGGGCAACACCGAGCGGATCGAAAACGTCGCGGAAAAAGTGATCGACTGGCGCGGGCGTGGTCATCAGGTCGTGGTCGTCGTGTCCGCCATGAGCGGCGAAACGGACCGCTTGATCGGTTTGGCCAAGGGCATCAGCCCCCGCCCCGCCCCGCGCGAGCTGGACGTGCTGTTGGCCACCGGCGAGCAGGTCACGATCGCCCTGCTCTGCATCGCCCTGGAAAAACGCGGCTGCCCGGCCCGCTCCTACACCGGTGGCCAAGCCCGCATCCTCACCGACAGCGCCCACAACAAGGCGCGTATTCAGGATATCGAGGCCGACTCCATCCGCGCCGATCTCGACGCCGGACGGGTGGTGGTGGTGGCGGGCTTTCAGGGCGTGGACGAGGACGGCAACATCACCACCCTGGGCCGGGGGGGGTCCGATACCACCGGCGTCGCGCTGGCCGCCGCGCTGAAAGCCGAAGAGTGCCAGATTTACACCGACGTGGACGGCGTTTACACCACCGATCCCCGGGTTGTTCCCGAAGCGCGCCGGCTGGATCGCATCACCTTTGAAGAAATGCTGGAGATGGCCAGCCTGGGTTCCAAGGTGCTGCAAATCCGCTCGGTGGAATTCGCCGGCAAACACAATGTCCCACTACGAGTGCTCTCCTCCTTTCAGGAAGGTCCGGGCACGCTGATCACTTTTGAGGAAGCCAACGAGGCGGAACAAATGGAGAATGTGCTGATTTCCGGTATTGCCTTCAACCGCGACGAGGCCAAGCTGACGGTACAAGGCGTTCCCGACCGGCCGGGCATCGCCTTTAGCATTTTGGGGTCGGTGTCCGCCGCCAATATCGAAGTCGATATGATCATCCAGAACATCGGTCGCGACGGCACCACCGATTTCACGTTCACGGTGCATCGCAACGACTACGAGCGGGCGCTGGAAATCCTGAACGAGCAGGCTGCCCGACTCGGTGCCCGCGAGGTTTCCGGCGACGGCAAGATTGCCAAGCTTTCCCTGGTGGGCATCGGCATGCGCTCCCACGCCGGCGTGGCCAGCAAGATGTTCGAGGCGCTGGCGAAGGAAGGCATCAACATCCGCATGATTTCTACCTCCGAGATCAAGATTTCGGTGGTGATCGACGAAAAGTATCTGGAACTGGGCGTGCGCGCCCTGCACGAAGCATTCGAACTGGAAAAAGCGGTCTGAAACAGGCCAGCGCCCGCGGTCTCGTGCGCTCGCGGGATTGGAATCCCCGGACAAGTGAAGCGATTGCAGACGCGGACTGTCAAAAACCGCAAGATGCCCTGGGGCTGTTGATGGAAAACAAGGAGTAGCTTGATATGTTGATTCTGACACGCAGAGTTGGAGAAACGCTGATGATCGGTGACGAGGTAACCGTGACCGTGCTGGGCGTGAAAGGTAATCAGGTGCGCATTGGGGTCAACGCCCCCAAGGACATTGCGGTACATCGCGAGGAAATTTACGAACGGATCAAACGCGAGCAGGACGACTCCGCCCACGCGGCCAGTCAGCCGCAACCGGGTCAGGAAGCTTGAAGCCGGGGGTTTACGCCAGCGATTTCAACCGGTATTCTTAGCAATTCACAATGCCCGCGAGCGGGCATTTTCCGGAGAGATGGCCGAGCGGCTGAAGGCGCTCCCCTGCTAAGGGAGTATGGGGTTAAAAGCTCCATCGAGGGTTCGAATCCCTCTCTCTCCGCCAGCATTTTGCGAATCGTGCGGAAATTGACAAGGTTTGACCCAGTCCGCATAATCCGCGTCCCGTTTACGCGCCCGTAGCTCAGTTGGATAGAGTACCTGGCTACGAACCAGGTGGTCGGGAGTTCGAATCTCTCCGGGCGCGCCAAATCGATCAAAAGCCCAGGTAAAACTGCCTGGGCTTTTTTCTTTTTGCGATTCGACGTGCGACGCTTCCGCGCATCGTCGGAGCAATGAAAAACGGCAACGCCATCCTCACGACCTCCTGGAACGGGGCGCCAAAGCCGAGTCGTTCCCGAACCGATCCGACGTTCCGCGCACACCGTCGTGTCGTTGCTCCGGGTTAAGCATCGCTCTCCCAAACCTCGTATCCCGTTCCTCGGTGAGCAGCCTTGCGCAACCGTGCCTCCCGCTCGCAGCGGGTCTCCCGCTGTCGGGTATCGGAGCGCCGCTGAGCTTCCCGGAGCCGGCCTTCGCGTTCCTTGCGGGTCTCCCGCTGCCGGGTTTCATGCGCTTTGTCGGCGTCATTCAACTCATCGGTCAGAACCGGCGAGGCAGGGGCAAAGGTGAGGGTGGCGACGGTGGCGGCGATGAGCAGGGGCTTCATGAGATCTCATCCAGGTTCCAGGACGTTTTTACGGTAGCTGACCCAACCTGAACGGTGGCCGAACGGATGCCCCCCGAGCGCCGCTCGATACTACTTGTTGTGATGGGCAAGTTGGTCTTGGCAATTAGGGCGATGATCGTGGTGTGCACCCCGAATGCGGCGGAACTGGTTAATCCGCCGCCGTTCGACACCGGGCGCCCGGATCGCCTGGGTCATCCGCGCTTGATCATGTTCCTCGCCATGTCCTGGTGCGCGCGCCGGGCAAGAGGACGCCCGCAATCACCTGTTTTTCTGAGACGGCTTCAATAGCGGCAGCCCTTACCACCCTTCTATCGCGTCTATTCGGTCATGAGGAGCTGATATAGATGGCGAGTCAGGGAACATAAACAAGAAATTCGATCACTTACCAGCAAGCGTTCATCGCCCGCCAAGCGATTTCGATATCCTCTTCCTGGGTGCGCCAATTGCTGAACGCCGCCCGAATCCCGGCCGCTCCCCGAAACGTTGTCGGGGTCAGGAACACGCGCCCGTCATCACGCACCCGCTTAAGGAAATCCCGCACCCGCTCGGAATCCGCCTCGCCGGCCAGGGTAAAACACACCACGTTCAAGCGCGCCGGCGCGAGCAGGCGGAAGGTTTCGGATGCTTGAATTCGGTCGCTCAACAGTCGGGCCAGGGCGCAGTTGCGCTCGACAATCTCCCGATAGCCGGCCCGCCCGTAGGCCATCAGGCTGAACCATGTCGGTAGTGCCCGCAGCCGGCGCGAGTTTTCGGGCGACAGATGAAGAAAGTCGGGTGACTCCGCCATGGCCCCAAGATAGGCGGCGCTGTTCTGAAAGACCGCGACTTGCAGATCGCGATGAGACGTGAAGATCATCGCCGAGTCATACGGCACGTTGAGCCACTTGTGGGCGTCGATGGTCAGACTGTCGGCGGCATCGATGCCGTCCAGCAGGTGTCGAACGTTGGGCGAACATGCGGCGAAACCACCGAACGCCGCATCGACATGCAGCCAAAATCGGTAGCGGGATTTCAAGCCGACGATGGCGCGCAGATCGTCGAAATCCCCCGTGTTGACGGTGCCGGCGTTGGCGACGACGATGCAGGGCCGACCGCCAAGCCGTTCCAACTCCAGGCGCAAGGCTTCGATATCGACCGCTTCCCGATCACCGGGCTGGGTGGCGATGGCGCGCAGGCTGTTGCGCCCGAGTCCCAGCAAGGCCAGGGCCTTGAGGATGCTGCTGTGGGCTTCGCCGCTCAGGACCGAAATCGGCGGAATCGCGTGCAGACCATCCTGGGCGATACTCTTATCGAACTGCCGCGCAACCCATTCGCGTCCCAGCGCCAGGCCGGTAAAATTGGCCATGGTCGCGCCCGTCACGAACGTCCCGGTCAGGGCCGCCGGCAAGCCAAACAGTTCGCGCAATAGATGGAAGGCTTCGAGTTCGATATTGGGCGCGATCGAGTTCGCCACGCTGGTCAGGTTGAGATCGTAAGCGCTTGTCAGCCAGTCGCCCATCAGGACGGCCGGTGTGGCGCCGCCGGTGACGAAACCCCAAAACCGGGGGCCGTTGCTGGCCGGCATCGCCTGACCGTAGCGGCGCTCGAATAGCGCAAGCGTCGATTCCGCGCCCAGTCCATGGTCCGGCAAATTTAACGGATCGATTCGCGCAAAATTCGTTGCCGGTGGGCGGCTATCGAGCGAATCGAGATAGTCCGTTGCCAACTCCAAGGTTTTTTTCAGCAAATGACGAAGCTGAGAAGAATCTTGAGCCAGTGGCGCGCTCATCGGGCAACGGCTCCTTGATCACCCGCTTCCCGGAGTAGAATGTGGACTGTTTTTGGAGCACCGTCCGCCAGGCTGTTGCTGGGCCGCCCGGTGGCGGGAATGCCGCCGAATCTTGATCCCGATTTCGCCAACACTTTGTTTTTGAATCCCGGTTTCTTCAGCACTCTGTTTCGGATGAGGAAGGCTGGACCGGCAACACCGGCCACAGCGCCAGACTTTGATGTCCTCTTCTTCGGTGCGGCGTTTTGGGCAGTGGTGGGGAATACACATTGGGATAAACTCGACAGGTCGAAGGGTCTGATCGACATGCATCAACAGGTGATTGAACCAGAGGCGGCGCGCCTACCGGAATTTTACTTCAGGTCGGGTTCGATCAAGCTTAAAAGTTGTTCCGTTCATTTTGTTTCCATCGGTCATGGACCCGCCAACAACCATGTGGACCTCTCCAATCCAGCGCCGCAAATCTACCCGCCTCGGTCCGCGCAAACGTCTGCTCCGCGACCTGTTGCTCCTCTTGGTTCTGACCAGCGGCAGCCTGTTGGCCGCCGTGTTCGTCGCTGGTGAGTCGCTACGCAACAAGCTGGCCCAGGAACAGGTGCAGACGCTGGCCCAGAAGACCAGCGACGATTTGACCGGCTTTCTGCAAATCCCGGAGAACAGCCTGCGCATGGCTCAGGGTTGGGGCGCGGCGGGCGATCTGGATCTGGACGACGCGCCGGCCCTGGTCAACCGGTTTATCCCGGTCCTGGAAAACCTGCCCAGGATATCCGCCCTGGTGCTGGCCGATTCGGACGGGCGCTCTTTCTACCTGGCCCGTGAGGAAAAGGCATGGCGCTCCCGCAGCCTGGACGGGCAAGGCAACGTGGTCTGGCGTCGGTGGAGCGGACCCGGTGCGCAAATCGAGGAACGCCAGGGGCGGGAAGACTACGATCCGCGCTCCCGACCCTGGTTCAAGGGTGCGCTGGCGATGGCGGATCCCAGCGGCGTTTTCTGGACCCGCCCCTATCTGTTTTTCACCGAACGCACGCCCGGCATCACCGGCGCCGTGCGCTTCCAACGCCCGAACGAAACCGGCCGCGATTACGTACTGGGGCTGGACCTGCCGTTGGGTAACGTGCTCGGCGCGCTTGCGGCATTGAAAGTGAGTTCAAGCGGCGCGGCATTCATCGCCGAAGCCAACGGCGCCGTGCTGTTGCCGCCGGTCGCGGGTGAGGGCGCGGGTTCCGCGTTCCCGGTCAGCCTGTCGCCCGAGCAGTTGGATGCCGGACCGGTGTTCGCCGCGATGCAGGCTTGGCTGGCGGCCGGCCGGCCGGCGCGGCAAGCGCTGACCTATCCGAGCAGCGGCGGCGACTGGTGGGCCTGGCTGCAACCGCTGGGCGATCCGGACAAGGGGTTGTGGCTGGGCATCGCGGTGTCCGAACTGGATTTTCTCGGCGCCCTGCAAAGCGGCTGGACGCTGGTGCTGACGGTGGGGGCGCTGGCGCTCGCCGCCGGTTTGATCGTGACCCTGCTGCTCACCCGCCACTACGGCCGCCAATTCAAGGCGCTGCCCTCCCTGACCGACCATCCAGCCGAATTCGAGGAAAAGGTGCTGGCCTTGATCCGTTACGGCGAGAGCCCGAATCTGGAGTTCAAATCCACCCTGCGCACCAACCTCAAGACCGGCAAGGCGGGCAAGGAAATCGAGATGGCCTGGCTCAAGAGCGTGGTGGGCTTTCTCAACACCGACGGCGGCATTCTGCTGATCGGCGTCAACGACGGCGGCGAGGTGGTCGGTATTGCGGCGGACCAGTTCGAGAATGACGACAAGTGCCTGCTGCATTTCAAGAACCTGATCAACCAGCACATCGGAGCCGAGTTCAGCAAATATCTGCACGCCGAAATTCGCCCCGTCGCCGGCAAGACGCTGGTGGCGGTGGTCTGCGAAAAGGCCAGGGAGCCGGCATTTCTGATCGTCGGCGGTGGCAACGAAGAATTTCATATCCGCAGCGGGCCATCGAGCATCAAGCTCACGCCCCGGCAGATGTTGCAGTATCTCAGCGCGCACTGAGGCGGACGTAGTCTGAGGGATCGGGCTTCACTCGGACTCCAGCCGCTTCAACTGGCCGGGGGGTATCCGCGCCACCACCAGCCCGGCGAACAGCAGACCGAGCGCGCCATAACCCAGATTAAACACCAACCCCTTGAAGCTCAGCACCGTCGCCCGCCGGGCGGAATCGGTGATGGCGTTGAGGTAGTGGCTGACCCGGTAACCTTCAA
>CAVOGC010000010.1:0-126244 GCA_963695105.1 uncultured Gammaproteobacteria bacterium
TTCGCCTAACTCCTTGTTTTTACTGGTGGGCCGTGTCCGGTTCGAACGGACGACCAACAGATTAAAAGTCTGCTGCTCTACCGACTGAGCTAACGGCCCTGAAAGGGGCTGACAATGTTACAAAATTCCACCGAATTCGCAAGCCTCGATTGCCTGATAAATCGAGCCGAAATGAATTCAATGGTTGTGCGTGGTAGGCCCAGCCCCGTGGCTGCGCGGGCGCGCAAGCACGGGGCGGGCCGGCGCCATTCAAACCCGGCGCGTTAGCGCAAGGATTGCAGGCGCCGTTCGGCAAGATTGGCCGCCTGGGTGTTGGGATAAGCCTGCACCAGCTTTTGCAGTACCTCCCGCGCCCGATTGGTCTCGCCCGCCTCGCCGTAGATGTAGCCCAGCTTGAGCAGCGCATCCGGCAGCCGCGCGCTTTCTGGATAACGTACCCCCAGATTGATAAACGCATCCTTGGCCGCGCCGTAATCCCGACTGAGGTAGTACGACTCGCCCAGCCAATACTGTGCGTCGCTCGCCTGATCGCTGTCCGGATACGCGCTCAGGAAGCGCTGCAATTCAGCGATGGCCCGAGCATGGCGACCCTCGCGCAACTCCCCCAGCGCCGCCTCGAAATCGGTTTGCGCGTTTCCCGTCACTGAAGGCATCGTTCGAGCGACCGGCGGCGCGGTCGTGGTGGCAGGCGAAATGGTCGGAGTTGGCTGGCCGTGGCCGGTGGCCGGTGGCTCCGCTCGCGGCGGGGTAGCCGCCCCCGGAGGAGAGGCGGGCGGCACATAATTCCGTGCGCTTTCCTGCTGGAGTTGATCGAACCGATAGCGGTAGATTTCCAACTCCCCGCGGATTTGTCGGACCTCTGCTTCCAACTGTTCGATCCGCTGCAGCAGCTCCAAGGTCAGTGTGCTATCCGGCGCGTTCTGGGCGCGGCCGGCGCCGGGTGGCATCAAGCCGCCCAACACCAACAGCGCCAGCCACGGAAAACGGAATCTGGGCATGCACGTGTGCCTTTCAGTAGATAATTTCCACACGTCGGTTCAACGCATAGCTGCGCTCACTTTGTCCGGGGGCGGCCGGCCGTTCCTCGCCAAAGCTGACAACCCGGATCTGTTGGGGCGAAACACCCAAGGCGATCATGGTCTGACGCACCGCGTTGGCGCGGCGCTCGCCCAGGGCGATATTATATTCGCGGCTGCCACGCTCGTCGGTATGCCCTTCTAACTGAGTGATAATCTGTGGGTTTTTGGCCAAGGAGCGCGCGTTGCTTTCGATGATCGTCCGGCTTTCGGGCGCAATATCCGTGCTGTCGTAGCTGAAATAGACGATGCGGTCGGCCGAGGCTACACCACTGCTCGTGCCGGCGACCGCCTGACCGGGCTGCCCGCCGGCATAGGCGGTGGTGACGCCGCCGCCGCTGGTGTCGAAGGTGTCATAGGTATCGAGACTGGGCGCCTGACCGTAGGGATAGCTGTACACTTCCTGCTCCGGTTGGGCCGTAATTCCCGGTTGGGCGGTCGTGCTTGGCTGGGTGCCCGCCGTCTGCTCCTGGTCGGTGTTCTCACCGGTCGCGGCGCAACTGGCCAACAGCGCGAGCGCGGCGGCGGCAATCAAAATACGAACTAAGTTTTGCATCGTGGATTCCTCCCTCAACTTTGGTCAACAACATCGAAATCATCGGCCGTAAGGCGCCCAAGCGGCGTCACGCGCGTTGCCCCGCAAGGCAATCTCTTGTGAGGCGCCGCCATCCACCGATACCGTCGCCACGCCACGGCCGTTGGAATAAATAATGGTCTTGCCGTTCGGCGCAAAGCCGGGCGACTCGTCCGAACCACCGGAGGTCAAGACCCGGAACTGGCGCGTCTGCAAATCCAGCACGGCAATGTAGAAGCTACGGCCACTCCGGTGCACCATCGCAATATAACGACCGTCGGGCGAAACCGTCGGGCGTGCGTTGTAATTACCCTTAAAGGTTAGCCGCTGTGGCGAACCGCCGCCGGGACCGATCCGGTAAAGCTGCGGCGAGCCACCCCGATCCGAGGTAAAAACGATGCTGCCGTCGGGCAGCCAAACCGCCTCGGTATCGATGGAACTGCTACTGGTGAGACGGACCGGGTACTGGCTGGCCAAGTCGAGGGCATAGATTTCCGGGTTGCCGTCCTTGGATAGCGTGAACACCAGCCGCCGACCGTCCGGCGACCAGGACGGAGCGCCGTTGATGCCGGGCGCGGCGGACACCGAACGGCGAGCGCCGGTATAGACATCCTGGACGATAATTTGCGCCCGGCGCCCCTCGAAAGACACATAAGCCAGCCTGGAGCCATCCGGCGACCAGGCCGGTGACATGATCGGCTGGCTGGAGCGCAGAATGACTTGGGGGTTCTGCCCGTCGGCGTCGGAGACCACCAGATAATAGGCCCCGCGGCCAAAAGCTACATAGGCGATGCGAGTCCCGGCGAGCCCCTTTTCGCCAACGAGTTTTTCGTAAATCAAATCGCTGATGCGGTGGGCCACCGCTCGCAACTGGTTCGCCGGCACGTCGAAGGACAAGCTCAATAACTGGCCGCCCTGCGCGCCGGTGAGTTGAAACTGCACGATATAACCGCGGGAGCCGCCGGGAGCGACCCGTCCGGCGACGGCGTAATCGGCGCGAGCCTCGGAAGGTTGCGGTACGAACTTGCCGGTTCGTTGCAGATCGGCGGCGACGATGCCGGCGATGTTTTCGGGCGCGCTGCCTCCGAACGGAGCGATGGCGATGGGAATGCCGCTGCCTCCGACTCCCTTGGTAATGTCCAGGGTTATTTGGGCGTGGGCAGAG
This sequence comes from uncultured Gammaproteobacteria bacterium, assembly GCA_963695105.1. Taxonomy (GTDB): domain Bacteria; phylum Pseudomonadota; class Gammaproteobacteria; order Competibacterales; family Competibacteraceae; genus Competibacter. The sequence continues at coordinate 2,816 of CAVOGC010000010.1, forward strand.
CCAACACCCAGCCACCACGCGGTCAATACAAGGATTTTAAAAAAGAATTTCAAGGATCAATCTCCCCTTGGAACTGGCAAACCAATAAATTCCACCGATATCGGGCTCAATTGGAGTCCATGGGACTGAATTTTATCCTCAGCGATTCCCTGGCAAGGATAGACGCTTGATCCGCCCTGTCGGGCATGGGCAACGGTGAAGCTCTGCGAACCGCAGCCATCGCGGAGTTATCGAATAACGAGTCACCGCTGCTTCTGACTACCTTGACTTGGGTGACTACCCCCGAACTGGCGACGGTCACAAGCAACTCGCAACTCAAGCCGCCGTGGCTATTCGGAGGCGGGTTCCACTGCCGTTTTACATAGGGCTGGATGACCGATCTGGCGAAGTTGCCAGCGGCTTCCCTGGCCGCCAACTCCAAGGCCAGCTTGCGCGCTTCCTCCGCTTTGCGTCTGGCGCCCTCTTCGGCTTTTCTTCTCGCTTCCTCCGCTGCCTTGCGCCTGGCGTCTTCTTCCGCCGCCGCCTTGCGGGCTTCTTCAGCCTTGCGTTTTGCTTCTTCCGCCGCCGCCTGACGCTTGGCTTCCGCCGCCGCCTGACGCTTGGCTTCCGCCGCCGCCTGACGCTTGGCGTCCGCCGCTGCTTGACGCTTGGCTTCCGCCGCCGCCTGACGCTTGGCTTCCGCCGCCGCCTGACGCTTGGCTTCCGCCGCTGCTTGACGCTTGGCTTCCGCCGCCGCCTGACGCTTGGCTTCGCCGCTGCTTGGCGCTTGGCGTTCGCCGCTGCTTGGCGCTTGGCGTTCGCCGCTGCTTGGCGTTTGGCTTCCAGAGCCGCCTGACGCTTGGCATCCACCGCTGCTTGGCGCCGTTCCTCTGCTCGTTGTTTGGCGGCCTCGGCCGCTCTGCGTTTCGCCTCGGCCGCCGCTTCGCGTTGCTCTTCGGCTTTTTGCTTGGCCTCTTCTTCCCGACGCCGTTCCTCGGCCTCGCGTCTGTCTTCCTCCTGCTGGCGGCGGAGTTCCGCCTGTCGTTGTTCTTCGGCCTCCCGCGCTGCTTGCGCCAGCGCGGCCCGGCGCTCGGCTTCCGCGCGTTGCCGGCGGCGCTCTTCCTGGGCCAGGCGCTCCAGCTCTTCACGGATCGCGACTTCGTCCACCACCTCGGCTGGAATTGGTTCGATCCCGGCCTGATCGGGTTGCGGCGCATCCGCGATAGTCAGGTTCAACAGTAAAAATAGGCCGACAAGAACATGGACGGCAACAGTGACCGCCGTCGCCACGAGATCCTGATATTTTTCCTCGCGTCCGAGTTGCATCAACCGTGGTTACCGCTGGCTCGCCGGTCCGTCCGGAGGCGCGGTGGACAAGCCAACCTTGATCGCGCCGGTGTTGCGCAGCGCGGTCATGCCTTTGATGACCTGGTCGTATTTGACTTCCCGGTCGGCGCGCACCAGAACCGGTGGTTGCGGCTTGCGCGCCATCAGTTCCACAACGCCTTGCAGTCGGGGCTCCAAGGTGTCGCAATCCACCGGTTGCGCCTTCTCCGCGCCGATCCCCAGATAACAGGCGCCGTCCTTCTGCACGGATAGCACCACCACTTCGGACGCCTGATCGCGGTCGTTCAACGATTCTGACGGCGCCTTGGGCAAATCCACTTCCACCCCCTGATTGAGCAGCGGGGCGGTGACCATGAAAATGACCAGCAACACCAACATCACGTCGATGTACGGGACGATGTTGATTTCCGCCTTCAGGCGGCCATGCGAACTGCGTCGCGCCATGGCGTGTCAACCCTGGGCCGCCGGGGCGCGGGCGGCCTCGGCATAGCTTTTACGCAGGTGGTAGGACTGCCGTTGGAGGATGTTGGAAAACTCCTCCATAAAGGTCTCGTAGCGGTTGGCCAGCCGGTCGACTTCATGCGCGTAGCGGTTGTAGAAAATAACCGCCGGGATGGCCGCGAACAGGCCCATCGCGGTCGCGACCAGGGCCTCGGCGATACCCGGCGCCACCTGCGCCAGCGTGGCCTGCTGCGCCACTCCCAACGCCCGGAAAGCGTTCATGATGCCCCAGACCGTGCCGAACAGGCCGATGTACGGGCTGGTCGAACCCGTCGTCGCCAGCAGCGACAGATAGACCTCCAGATCGTCCAGCTCGCGCGAACCGGCCGCCCGCATCGCCCGCTGCGCGCCGCTGACCACCGACTCCGGGTCCATGGTTGGTTGGGAACGCAAGCGCAGAAACTCCTGAAAACCCGCGAGGAAAATCGCCTCCATCCCCCAAATCGCTTCCTTTTGGCGGTTGATGCGCGCGTACAGCGAGGCCAGATCGATCCCCGACCAGAAATCATCCTCGAACTGGTCCGCCGCCCGCCGCGCGGAAGTCAGCACCATGCCCTTCTTACCGATCACCCACCACGAACTCAGCGAAATCAGCACCAGCCCCAGCATGATCAGTTGCACGATCAAGCTGGCGTTGGCGATCAGACTCCAGAACGACAAATCATGGGTCACCTGCAATCTCCCTTATCAACTGCCGGGGCAACCGGCGTGCCCGGAAATTCTCCGCATCGATACACGCGACCTTGACTCGCGCGCCGCACAACACTTCGGTGGAATCGGCCCGGCGGATGTTCTGGGCGAAGGTGAGGCTGGCGCCGCCCGCTTCCACGATCCGGCTGATCACCTCCAGCAGATCGTTGAACCGGGCTGGCCGATGATAGTCCACGCTCAGCGTCCGCACCGCGAATAATACCTGCCGGTCGCGCAGCAGCGCGTCCTGCTCGAAGCCGTGGGCGCGCAACCACTCGGTGCGGGCCCGCTCCATAAACTTCAGATAGTTGGCGTAATACACCACGCCGCCGCTATCGGTGTCCTCATAGTAAACCCGTACCGGCCAGACAAACATTTCCTGTTTCCACTAAAATTGATTTCGCCAATTCCAACAACGCCGCTGCTCCATCTGGAGCAGCGCGAGTCCGTGGAGATCCCTCATCATGCGCGCCCTTATTGTACCGGTCTTGCTGTTGGCTGCCCTGCCTGTTTTCGCGGCGGCTCCGCTGACCTTCGAAGAGGTCGACACCGATGGCGACGGCTTGATCAGCGCCGATGAAGCCGCCAGCGTCGAGAGTCTGGACTTCGACGCCGCCGACGCCGACGCCGACGGCACCCTCAGCGTGGACGAATACGATATCGCCGTGGAAGAGTTGCCGCCAGTCGCCGAGCCGGCCGCCCCGAACGGCGGCGAGGCCGCGGCGCCCGCAACTCCCACAACTCCCACAACTCCCACAACTCCTCCAGCCCTGGCCGCGCCCGCCGCGCCCGAAGGCGCGCAACCCCAGGCGCCGTCAATTCCGGCCAAGCCCTGACCGGTTAGGGCGCGGTGCCGAACAGGTCGCTGCTCCCCGCCGAGCCGGCGGTCAAGCCGAAATGGCGGTACGCGTGCGCGGTCGCCAGTCGGCCGCGCGGCGTGCGCATCAGAAACCCCTGCTGGATCAGATACGGTTCCAACACGTCTTCGATGGTGCCGCGCTCCTCGCCCAGCGCCGCCGCCAGCGTGTCCAGCCCCACCGGCCCGCCGCCGAATTTGTCGATCATCAGCCACAACAACCGCCGGTCCAACTCGTCGAAGCCGCGCTCGTCCACTTTCAGCAGGTCGAGCGCCCGCCGCGCCACCTCGACCGTGATCCGCCCGTCCGCCTTCACTTGGGCGAAATCGCGCACCCGCCGCAACAGTCGATTGGCGATACGCGGCGTGCCGCGCGAGCGCCGGCCGATCTCCACCGCTCCTTCGGGATAATCGGTCTCGATTCCGAGAATGCGCGCCGAGCGAGCCACGATCTCGGTCAGTTCCTCCGGCGTGTAAAACTCCAGTCGGTGGACGATGCCGAAGCGGTCCCGCAGCGGCGAGGTCAGCAAGCCGGCGCGGGTGGTGGCGCCGACCAGGGTGAACGGCGGCAGGTCCAGCTTGATCGAGCGCGCCGCTGGCCCCTCGCCGATCATGATGTCGATCTGATAATCCTCCATCGCCGGATACAGTACTTCCTCCACCACCGGGCTCAAGCGGTGGATTTCGTCGATGAACAGCACGTCGCGCGGTTCCAGATTAGTCAGCAGCGCGGCGATGTCGCCGGGTCGCTCCAGCACCGGCCCGGATGTCTGGCGCAGGTTGACGCCCATCTCGACGGCGACGATATGCGCCAGCGTGGTTTTGCCCAAACCGGGCGGGCCGAACAGCAGCACATGGTCCAGTGCCTCGGCGCGGGCGCGGGCGGCCTGGACGAAAATCTCCAACTGCTCGCGCATGGTCTGCTGGCCGATGTAATCATCCAGCCGCCGGGGGCGGACGGCCCGGTCCTGGGTGGCGTCATCGCCGCTGGTGGCCGGGGAAATCAGACGATCGGAAGGGTTCATGAGCGGTGGAGTCGGTGAGGTGGCGAAGCCGCGCTATCGGGAATTTACCAGCGGGAGTTTAAGGCCAAACGCGAACCATTGCCGCCGGTTTGCCGACGACTAAAGCGGCATCAGCGGTGCACGCTGGATTGTAGCGCCAGCCGGATGATCGCTTCGCTGGCGAGACCTTCGGTGTCGAGGCTCTGCACCATGCGCGAAGCTTCGGGCAGCTTGTAGCCCAGCGCCACCAGCGCGCTGATGGCGTCGTCCCGCGGCGTGGCGTCCACCGCCGCGCCGTGGCCGCCGGGCAGCACGACCGCCGCCGGATGCAGGCCCAGCCCGCCGATACGGTCGCGCATTTCGATAATCAAACGCTCGGCGGTCTTCTTGCCGATGCCCGGCAGCCGGGTCAACGCGGTGGCGTCGTTCTCGCGCACGCAGCGGCCGAACACGTCCACGCTCATGCCGGACAGAATCAGCAGCGCCAGTCGCGGTCCCACCCCGGTTACCCGGATCAGGTTGCGGAACAGGCCGCGCTCGGCGGTGCTGGAAAAACCGTACAGGGTATGAGCGTCCTCGCGCACCGCCAGATGGGTAAATAGAGCGACCTCCACACCCAGTTCCGGCAGGCTCTGGAAGGTGTTCATCGACGCCTCCAGCTCGTAACCGACGCCGTGGGCGTCGATCATGAGGCATGGCGGCTGCTTCCAGACCAGCAGTCCGCGCAGGCGGCCGATCACCGCCGCCTCCGGGTCAGCACGGCGGCGGACCCGAATCGGTGCAGGGTTTGCCGGGTGTGGCCGTGACAGATCGCCACCGCCAGCGCGTCGGCGGCATCGGCTTGCGGCGATTCCGGCAAGCTCAGCAGCAGGGCGACCATTCGCTGCACCTGCGATTTATCGGCCGCGCCGCTGCCCACCACCGCTTGCTTGATGGCGCGCGGCGCGTATTCGCTGACCGGCAATCCGGCCAGCACCACGGCGCACAGCGCCGCGCCCCGGGCCTGGCCGAGCTTGAGCGCCGAATCGGGGTTGTGGTGCATGAATACCTGCTCGACCGCGACTTCCGCCGGTTGCCAGGACTGGATCACGGCGGTCAACCCCTCGAAAATGGTTTTCAGGCGTTCCGGCAGCGGCCGGTCGCTGCCGGTCTGGATGCAGCCGCTGGCGATATGGCGGCTGCGCGGTCCGTCCATGTCGACGATTCCGTAGCCGGTAATCCGCGAGCCGGGATCGATGCCCATCAACCGAACCGTCGTCACGTTCAGAGTTTCGCCAGGATATCGTCGGCAATATCGGCGTTGGAATAGACGTTCTGGGTGTCGTCCAGATCCTCCAATATCTCCAGCAGCTTGACCATTTTCTGGGCGTCTTCGAAACCGAGGGTGGTGCTGGAGCCGGCGCGCTGGGTCACTTCGGCCGCCTCCGGTTCCAGACCGGCGGCGATCATGGCCTGCTTGACCTCCTGAAAGGCCGCCGGACTAGCGAGCACGTCCACCGAGCCGTCTTCGTAGCTGACCACGTCGTCGGCGCCCGCCTCGATGGCGACCTCCATGAGGCGGTCCTCGTCGCTGCCGGCCGGATAGCTCAGCACCCCCTGCTCGGTAAACTGGAACGCCACCGAACCGCTGGTGCCGAGATTGCCGCCGCATTTGCTGAAGGCGTGGCGGATTTCCGCTACCGTGCGGTTGCGGTTGTCGGTCACGGCATCCACCATGACCGCCACCCCGCCCGGTCCGTAGCCCTCATAGCGGACTTCCTCGTACTCCACGCCCTCCAGTCCGCCGGCGCCGCGCTTGATGGCCCGATCGACGGTGTCCTTGGGCATGTTGGCGGCCAGCGCCTTGTCCACCGCCAGCCGCAACCGCGGGTTGGCGTTAGGGTCGCCGCCGCCCATGCGGGCCGCCACGGTGGTTTCGCGGATCAGCCGGGTGAACAACTTGCCACGTTTGGCGTCCTGGGTGTTTTTCCGATGTTGGATGTTCGCCCACTTGCTATGTCCAGCCATGCGAAGCCTCTTGCGTCAATTAAGCGTCAGCGCCTGAAAAATCACCCCAAGTTTACCATCCCGTCCGACGGCCGCGCAGGGTGGGCATGGCGAAACCGGCCGGTGGCAAAAAACGCGCACACCTGAGTAATCGTTGCCGGATCCACCAGCATCTGCATGTGCGAAACCGGCAGGCAAATATGATCGACCATGCCGGGCAACTGGGTTTCGACCACCGCGATCATGCCATCGGCCGGTGCCGGCATACCGGGGAACAGCAAGCCAAAGCCGATGTTTAGGGTGCCGGCGATCGAACCGAGCTGGTTGGGCGCGACCCAGGCCGGCGCGTCGCCCATCAACCCACCTTCCAAACCTTGGCCCACGAACAGGCCCAACCCGCTGTCGTGCATGATGCGAGCGGCATAGCTGCCCTGATGGGGCGTGCCCAGGGTCACGATGCGGCCGGGCCGCTGTTTGGGGTAGTGATGGAATAAATGGCGCACCACCAGACCGCCCATGCTGTGGGCCAGGAAATGGATGACCGGCGCCGCCAGCGGCTCCAACAGGGCGTGCAGGTCCTCGGCGTTTTCCGCCGGCGAGCGGGTGATGCTCGGGTAGGAATAATTCACCGTGTGGTAGCCAGCCTCCTCCAGCCAGTACTCAAGCAGCCGCATCCACAGGCCGTGCACGTACAAACCATGCACCAGCACCACCGTTTCCCGCTGGACCCCCATGATCGATTTCTCCCACGCTGTATTTTGACAAGGCTGCATTCTAGCGAAATCCGCTGGCGTCCGTTTTCATCGATCCGTAAAACCGCCGTCATCCACTTGTAATAGTGTTCAAATGACACTAATATAAAGGTGTAGTTTTTACACCAAAATGAAAATACGGATGTACTCACCGACCGCCAGCCTGCCGGCCCTGACCACCGATATCGTGCCGTTCGCCATTCGCGGCGAACGGCTGGAGGTGCTGCTGGCGCGACAGACGACCGGTTGGGGGTTGCCCGGCGGTCCGGTCGGTGTGGATGAAGACCTGGACGTCGCCGCCCGCCGCCAGTTGGCCGAGCAGACTGGCCTGTCCGATGTCTACCTGGAGCAGTTGTACACCTTCGGTCGACCGGACCGTAACCCGGCACGGCGGATGGTCGCGGTGGCCTACTTCGCGCTGGTTCCCATCGCCAGCGGGTCGGCCGGCGTTCCGGCCGTGGGCGATGCGCTGCGCTGGGCGGCGGTGGACGAACTTCCGCCGCTGATCCTGGACCATGGCGAGATGGTCGCGGTGGCCCGCCGCCGGTTGGCGGCCAAACTGCTGTATTCCACCATTGCCCTGCAACTCATGCCGGAGCGCTTCACCTTGAGCGAGTTGCAAGCGGTCCATGAAATCATCCTGGGCGAATCGTTGGACAAGCGCAATTTTCGCAAGCGAGTGCTGGCGCTGAATTGCATCGAGGTCACCGGCGAGCTGGCGCGGCACGGCGGCCGGCGGCCGGCCCGGCTGTATCGAGCCCGGCACCCTGGCCAGGTTGAGCTGATCAAGTAATGCGATCGACACGGTCGCCGGAGAAACATGCATGAGCGCAGTCACTGCCGAGATTTTTACCAAGGACTATCGCTTGCCGCCGATGCAGGTGCCGCCCACCGTGGTTGAATCGCTGGACACTGTGGAAAAAGCGGCGCTGGTGGCGCGGATCGAACGGTTACTGGTGGAACGGGATGCCGCTCTCGTCGCGCATTACTACACCTCGCCCGAACTGCAGGAACTGGCCGAAGCCACCGGCGGCTATGTGTCGGATTCGCTGGACATGGCCCGCTTCGGCACCGAGTGCCAAGCCAGTACGCTGGTGGTGGCGGGGGTACGCTTCATGGGCGAGACCGCCAAGATCCTGAACCCGGAAAAGCGGGTGCTGATGCCGGATCTGCGCGCCGAGTGCTCGTTGGATCTGGGTTGTCCTCCCGAGGAGTTCGCCGCCTTCTGCGACCAGCATCCCGAGCGGACGGTGGTGGTCTACGCCAACACCAGCGCGGCGGTGAAAGCCCGATCCGACTGGGTGGTCACCTCGGGCATCGCCCTGGACCTGGTGCGCCATTTGGCCGAGCGGGGCGAAAAACTGATTTGGGCGCCCGACCGGCACCTGGGCGCCTACGTGCAGCGGGAAACCGGCGTCGACATGCTGCTGTGGAGCGGCTCCTGCGTGGTGCACGAAGCCTTCAAGGCCGATGGACTGCGCAAGCTGCGCGCCCGGCATCCCGACGCCAGGGTGCTGGTCCACCCCGAATCGCCGCTGGATGTCATTGCCCAGGCCGATGTGGTCGGATCGACCACGGCGCTGGTCGAGGCGGCGCGCAAACTGCCGGCGAAGAAGTTCATCGTCGCCACCGACAACGGCCTGTTTCACAAGATGAGGCAGGCGGCGCCGGACAAGATCTTTCTGGAAGCGCCCACCGCCGGCAAGGGCGCGACTTGCGTCAGTTGCGCGCATTGTCCGTGGATGGCGATGAACGGTTTGCGCAATCTGGCCCGGGTTTTGGAAACCGGCGCCAACGAAATCCTGATCGACGAGGCGATACGCGAGCGGGCGGTCCAGCCGATCCGCCGGTTGCTGGAGTTCGCCAGGCAGCGCGGGCGGGCGGTGCTGGGCGATAACGATGCGTGAGGAAGAGTCTGCTCTGATCCGGCCACGAAAACTTTGGCGGCAATCTCCCAATCCCGTTCATCGGCAATCTCCGGCAACAAGATGGAAAGGGAAAAAGTGATTGCAATGCGATTACGTTATGAGGGGTGCCTGTCGGGTTTGGCCGCTGGCGACGCTCTGGGAACGACGGTCGAATTCAAGATGCCGGGCAGTTTTGTTCCCTTGACGGACATCGTCGGAGGCGGCCCTTTCGGACTGGAAAAAGGCCAATGGACGGATGATACCTCAATGGCGCTTTGCCTCGCGGAAAGCCTTATCGTCCGCCGCTCGTTCGATGCTCGCGATCAAATGGAGCGATATACCCGATGGTGGGGTGAGGGATATCTCAGCAGCAATGGCCGCTGTTTCGATATCGGCAACACGGTTGCCCGGGCCTTGCGGGGCTATGCTCACACCGGAGAACCATTTTCCGGCTCCACCGATCCCCATTCGGCCGGGAACGGCAGCCTCATGCGTCTGGCCCCGGTTCCCCTGTTTTTTGCTTCCGACCCGGAGATCGCCATCCATCTGAGCGCGGAGAGTTCAAGAACGACCCATGGGGCCACGACCTGTCTGGACGCTTGTCGCTACTTCGGGGGACTCCTGATTGGCGCGATTCAGGGGGTTGCAAAGGAAGAGTTGCTTGCCCCGCGCTATGCACCCGTCGCGCGTCTTTGGGAGCGCATGCCGTTGTGTCCTGAAATCGACAAAATTGCCAGTGGCTCTTTCAAGCGGAAAGCGCCATCGGAGATTGTCGGGAGCGGTTATGTCGTGGAGTCGCTGGAGGCGGCGCTGTGGGCGTTCGACCGATCTTCGAGTTTTCGGGAAGGCTGCCTGCTGGCGGTGAATCTGGGTCATGACGCCGATACCACCGGCGCCATCTTCGGGCAGTTGGCCGGAGCGTATTATGGTATCGACGGCATCCCGCCGGCATGGCGCGATTGCCTGGCTCATGGCGCTCTGATCCTGCGATTGGCCAACGCTCTTTTTGAAAAGCGACCCTGAGCCGGTATCGCCCGCGCGGGTTCCGCCGGAATCGCCTCAATGCATCGCCGGCAAACTATCGAGCGACCAACGCGGCAGCACTTCAATCGCCGTGTCTTCGCGCTGGCCCGCCGTCAGCCGCCGCCAGCCGGCATAGGCGATCATCGCGCCGTTATCGGTGCAGAATTCCAGCCGCGGGTAGTAAACCTGTCCGCCCAGTTCCGCGACCAGCTCGCGCAACCGTTCCCGCAATCGCCGGTTGGCGCCCACGCCGCCGGCCACCACCAGCCGCTGTAACCGAGTGGCTTGCAACGCTCGCCGGCATTTGATCGCCAGCGTGTCCACCACCGCCTCTTCGAAGGCGCGCGCCACGTCGGCCCGATTCACCGGCGTGGGTTCCAGCCCCCGCCAAGTGTTGATGGCGGCGGTCTTCAGCCCGCTGAAGCTGAAATCGCAGCCGGGCCGATCCGTCATCGGCCGGGGAAACCGGAATCGTTGCGGGTCGCCCTGTTCCGCCAGTTTCGCCAGCGCCGGCCCGCCGGGATACGGCAGGCCCAGCAGTTTCGCGGTTTTATCGAAGGCCTCGCCGGCGGCATCGTCCACCGACTCGCCCAAAATTCGATATCGGCCGACGCCATCCACTTCCACCAGCAGCGAATGGCCCCCGGATACCAGCAGCGCCACGAACGGAAACTCCGGCGGTTCCGGCTCCAGCATCGGCGCCAGCAGATGCCCCTCCATGTGATGCACGCCGATGGCGGGAACGTTCCAGGTCCAGGCCAAGCCGCGCCCGATGGCCGCGCCCACCAGCAGCGCGCCGATCAGCCCCGGCCCGCGGGTGTAAGCCACGCCCTCGACCGCGTCCGGAGCCGCGTCCGCCTGCCGGAAGATTTCCCGCAACAGCGGCAACAGCTTGCGCACATGATCGCGCGAGGCCAGTTCCGGTACGACCCCGCCATATTCGGCGTGCAGCGCGATCTGGCTGTGCAGCGCGTGCGCCAGCAGGCCCCGCTCGCTGTCGTAGAGCGCCACGCCGGTTTCGTCACAGGACGTTTCGATGCCGAGAATCAACATACTGCTCACCGTTTTGCATTTGGTAACGGGTATGAGTACAATTTACTATTTTCCGCATAGTCCAACCTTAAATTTTTTTCGCTCAAGACCATGAATGAGGTGATGGTTTAATGCCTGCCGTGAAAGTCAAAGATAACGAGCCGTTTGATGTCGCGCTGCGCCGCTTCAAGCGTTCCTGTGAAAAAGCCGGCGTGCTGTCCGAGGTGCGCCGCCGCGAGTTTTATGAAAAACCCACCCAGGAACGCAAACGCAAGCGAGCCGCCGCGGTAAAACGCCATTTGAAAAAGCTTTCCCGGGAAGCTGCCCGCCGCATTCGTCTGTTCTGATCCGACCCTCCCGCCCTCTCCCGTTCGCGAGCCCCCGTCATGTCCCTCAGAGACCGCATTCAGGATGACATGAAAACCGCCATGCGCGCCAAGGACAAGGAGCGCCTCGGAGCAATTCGCCTGATTCTGGCCGCCGTCAAACAGCGCGAGGTGGACGAGCGTATCGAGCTTGATGACGTTCAAGTGCTCGGAGTACTGGAAAAAATGATCAAGCAGCGCCGGGAATCGCTGACCCAGTACCAAAGCGCCGGCCGCGAGGATCTGGCCGCCAGGGAATCTTTCGAAATCGAGGTCATCCAATCCTACCTGCCGGCGCCGCTGAGCGAAGCGGATATCGACACACTCGTCGCCAACGCCATTGCCGTGACCGGGGCCCAGTCGGTGCGCGACATGGGCAAAGTCATGGCGCTGATCAAGGATCAGGCACAGGGTCGGGCCGACATGGCCGCGGTCAGCGCCCGGGTCAAGGCCCGTTTCAATCCCTGAACATAACCGGTTTCGCGCCGGCGCACTCCAAACCGCCGTTCTTTTTTTCCTTGCGCCCGACCGCTGACGGTTGGGCGCCGGTCCGCTAGGCTTTGCGGATATGGCTGGCCGCATACCTCAGGAATTCGTCGATCAATTGCTCGGTCGGGTGGATCTCGTCGAGATCGTCAACGCCCGGGTGCCGCTGCGTCGGATGGGCCGTGAATTCATGGCCTGCTGTCCGTTTCACGCCGAAAAAACCCCGTCGTTCACGGTCAGCCCGCGCAAGCAGTTCTACCACTGCTTCGGCTGCGGCGCTCACGGCACCGCCATCGGCTTCCTGATGGCCTACGAGCGACTGGAATTTCCGGACGCGGTTGAAGATCTGGCCCGCCTGGTTGGGCTGGAAGTGCCCAAAACCGGCGGCGGTTCAAGCGGTTCGTCCCGACTGCTGCTGGACTGGCTGGCCCAGGCCGACCGATTCTTCCGCCAGCAGTTGCGCGAACATCCGGCCCGGCAACGGGCGGTGGACTACCTGCGCCAGCGTGGGCTGACCGGCCAGATCGCCGCCTCGTTCGGGATCGGCTACGCTCCGCCCGGCTGGGGCAACCTGAGCCGGGCGTTGCACGAAGCCGGCGCCGCGGTTCAGGATCTTGTCGACGCCGGTTTGGCCAGTCGCGATGAACAGGGCCGCGCGCGCGATCGATTTCGCGATCGCATCACTTTCCCAATTCGCGACCGCCGCGGCCGGGTCATCGCCTTCGGCGGGCGGGCATTGGATGGCGATACCACGCCCAAGTACCTCAACTCGCCCGAGACGCCGGTATTTCACAAGGGCGCGGAGCTGTACGGCCTGCACGAGGCCCGCACCCACACCCGGCGCTTGCAACGACTGGTGGTGGTCGAAGGCTATATGGACGTGGTGGCCCTGGCCCAGCATGACATCCGCTATGCCGTTGCCACGCTGGGCACGGCCACCACCCCCGAGCATGTCGAACGGTTGTTCCGCACGGTCAGCGACCTGGTGTTCTGCTTCGACGGCGACCGCGCCGGGCGGGCGGCGGCTTGGCGGGCTCTGGACGTCGCGTTGCCGTTCCTGTGCGACGGCCGGCAGATCGGTTTTCTGCTGCTGCCCGAAGGCGAGGATCCGGATACGCTGATCCGGCGGGAGGGCCGGGCGGCGTTCGAACGACGGCTGGAACAGGCCGCGCCGCTGGCCGATTACCTGTTCGCCGAACTGCGCGCCCAAGCCGATCCCAACACGCTGGCCGGACGTGCCCGCCTGGCCGAACTGGCCCGGCCACTGTTGGAAAAACTGCCCGAAGGCCATTTCCGGGATCTGATGGCGGAACGCCTGCGCCAGGAAGCGCAACTCATGCGTACCCGCCTGCGGCCCGCGGCGGGCGGAACCGTCAATCGCGCCCGGCACAACCTGCAACTGACCCGTACTCCGTTACGCAAGGCCATTGCCCTGCTGCTTTATCGGCCCGAACTGGCGCTGGCGGTGGCGGCGGACGATCCCGCCCTGCAGGGCGGCGAACCAGGAGTGAAACTGTTGGCGGAACTGATCGATGGTTTGCGCGCGAACCCTGCTTTGAACATGGCCGCGCTGCTGGAGCGCTATCGCGATACCCGCGAAGGCACGATTCTGGAGCGGCTGGCCCAGTGGCAGTTGGAAATTCCGGAAGAAGAATATCGCTTCGAACAGGAGTTCGCCGACATCGTCGCCTACCTGCGCCGGCGGAACGACTCGCGAGACCGGCTATTGGAAACGCTGCTGCTGCGGGGCACGCCGCGCGGGCTCAGCATCGAGGAAAGGGAAGAGCTGCGGAACCTGGGCAAGCCACAAAAAATCTAACTTAATTAATTGTTCGCAATTATTAACTTGATTTTTGTGATACTCTTATTCGTTTAATTTTATTATTCCTCCCAGTATGTGAACAGGTCATGAGCGAGCAACAACAGTCGCAATTAAAGAAGTTGATCGCCCGCGGCAAGGAAAAAGGTTTCCTGACCTATGCCGAGGTGAACGACCACCTGCCCGATGATATCGTCGATCCCGAGCAGATCGAAGACATCATCGCGATGATCAATGACATGGGCATTGAAGTCCACGAATTTGTGCCCGACACCGAGACCCTGTTGCTCAATGAGAACCCGGTTAGCGCCGATGACGATGTGGTCGCCGAGGAAGCCGCCGCCGCGCTCGCCGCCGTGGACAGCGAGTTCGGCCGCACCACCGATCCGGTGCGGATGTACATGCGCGAGATGGGTACGGTCGAACTGCTCACCCGCGAGGGCGAAATTCAGATCGCCAAGCGCATCGAGGAAGGAATGGGCCAGGTGCTGTCGGCGCTGGCCAACTATCCGTTGACGACCAGCGAGCTGTTGCGGATTTACGATTCGATCAGCGACAACGGTACCCGGCTGACCGATGTGATCAGCGGCTTCCAGGATGTCGAGGATGTCGCTCCGCCGATAGCGGAGGAAGAAACGCTGCTCGCCGCGGACGATCCGGATGCGGTGGTCGGCGAGGACGAGGCGGAAGGCCAAGACGAGGCGGAGGACGAAGACGAAGAGCAAGGCGTGGTCGAAAATGGCCCCGACCCCGAGGAAACTGCCCGCCGTTTCGAGGAACTGCGCGCGCTCTATCACCAGACCCAGTCCAGCGCGGACGAACTCGGTTTACAGCACCCCCAAGTGCAGGCGCTGCGCCAGCAGCTCGGCGAGCGTTTCCTGCAATTTCGGCTGGTGCCGAAGGCGCTCGACCAGTTGATCGCCAACCTGCATGAAATGGCCGAGCGCATCCGCTCCCGCGAAAAGGAAGTCATGCACATCTGCGTCGGCAAGGCCCAGATGCCGCGCAAGACCTTTATCACCTCGTTCCCGCAGAACGAGACCCGGCTGGATTGGGCGGACGAACAGATTCAGACCGGCAAGAAATATTCGCCCTTGTTGGCGGCGCAGCGCGAGGATGTGCTGGCGGCGCAGCGGCGGCTGCAGGCGATTGAGGCGGAAGCGCGGCTGTCGATCCACGAAATCAAGGACATCAACCGCCATATGTCGATCGGCGAAGCCAAGGCCCGTCGAGCCAAGAAGGAGATGGTCGAGGCTAACCTGCGACTGGTGATTTCCATCGCCAAGAAGTACACCAACCGCGGTTTGCAGTTCCTGGATTTGATCCAGGAAGGCAACATCGGGCTGATGAAAGCGGTGGACAAGTTTGAATACCGGCGCGGCTACAAGTTTTCGACCTACGCCACCTGGTGGATCCGGCAGGCGATCACCCGCTCGATCGCCGATCAGGCCCGCACCATCCGCATTCCGGTGCATATGATCGAGACCATCAACAAACTGAACCGGATTTCCCGGCAGATGTTACAAGAAATGGGCCGCGAGCCGACTCCGGAGGAGCTGGCCAAACGCATGGAGATGCCGGAGGACAAGGTTCGCAAGGTGCTGAAAATCGCCAAGGAACCGATTTCGATGGAGACGCCGATCGGCGACGACGAAGATTCGCACTTGGGTGACTTCATCGAGGACCTCATGGTCATGTCGCCAGTGGAAGCGGCCACGGTCGAAGGGCTGCGCGAATCCACTCGCGAGGTGCTGGCGACGCTCACCCCGCGCGAAGCCAAGGTGCTGCGGATGCGGTTCGGCATTGACATGCCGACCGATCACACCCTGGAGGAGGTCGGCAAACAGTTCGACGTTACTCGCGAGCGCATCCGCCAGATTGAAGCCAAGGCCCTGCGCAAGCTGCGGCACCCGAATCGTTCGGAGCAACTGCGCAGCTTTCTGGATCTGGACTGAATCGCTGGTGGGCGCTTCGTGGGCCAGGTAAAATTCACTGTAACGGGCCCTTAGCTCAACGGTCAGAGCAGGGGACTCATAATCCCTTGGTTGTAGGTTCGAATCCTACAGGGCCCATCAGAAAAAATAAGGGGTTAGGAGAAAGTCTAGCCCCTTTCCTTTTGCTCGTTGTCCACTGGTTGTCCACTTGCCGCGCCCCGCCAGCGGATTTGGGATCTGCTCGTATCGTACAAGGCGCGAATGAGGCGGTGTGAAATGTTGCTTCTCATCCTCAAGGCCGCGCTGGCCTGGCTGCCGATGGTGCCGATCGCCATCCTCAACGGCATTGTCCGGGAACAAGGGTACGGTAAACAGGTCGGCGAGCTGGCCGCCCACCAGATTTCCACCCTGACGGGAGCGATTCTATTCGGGATTTACATCTGGGGGCTTGGCCGCTTCTGGTCGCTGGAATCGGAGGCGCGGGCGCTGGGCGTGGGCTTGATCTGGCTGGTGCTGACCGTGGCTTTCGAGTTCGGCTTCGGCCGCTTGGTCGCCGGGAAGTCCTGGAGCCGGTTGTTCCAGGATTACAACCTGCTGGCCGGCCGCGTCTGGAGCCTGCTGCTGCTATGGATCGCGGCCGCGCCCTGGGTTTTCCACCGCCTGGGGTGGTAATCCACCTACCCCCGAATCAACGTACCGATACCGGCGTCGGTAAACAATTCCACCAGTACCGCGTGCTCGATCCGGCCGTCGATGATATGCGCCGCCTTCACTCCGCCGCGCACCGCTTCCAGCGCGCAGCCGATCTTCGGCAGCATGCCGCCGTGGATGGTGCCGTCGTCGATCAGCGTTTGTACCTGACGGGCGTCCAGGCCGGTCAGCAGGTTGCCTTCCTGGTCCAGTACCCCGGTGGTGTCGGTTAGCAGAATCAGTTTCTCGGCGTGCAGCACCTCGGCCATCTTGCCGGCGACCAGGTCGGCGTTGATGTTGTAGGACTCGCCGTCGTTGCCGACCCCGATTGGGGCGATCACCGGGATGAAGTTGCCGTGAGTCAGCGTTTCGACGATGGAGCGGTCGATGCTGGCCACCTCGCCGACATGGCCGATATCGATGATTTCCGGCGCTTCCAGCTCCGGGCTTTTGCGGCTGATGGTCAGCTTGCGAGCGCGGATCAGGTCGCCGTCCTTGCCGGTCAGCCCCACCGCGCAGCCGCCGTGGCGGTTGATGTTGTTGACGATTTCCTTGTTGACCAGCCCGCCCAGCACCATCTCCACCACATCCATGGTCTCGCTGTCGGTGACGCGCATCCCGTCCACGAACCGGCTTTCCTTGCCGATGCGCTTGAGCAGCTCGCTGATCTGTGGGCCGCCGCCGTGCACCACCACCGGGTTGAAGCCGACCAGCTTCATCAGCACGATGTCGCGGGCGAAACTGTTTTTCAGATGTTCGTTTTCCATGGCGTTGCCGCCGTACTTGATCACGAGGGTCTTGCCGGCGAAACGGCGGATGTAGGGCAGCGATTCGGTGAGAACGTGCGCCACCTGGGTGGCGGCCTGGGCGTCTAAAGCCATGCGGGGATCAACCTCTGGAGACGATGTGAAACGAAGAAATCAGAAGGGTAGGGCTAAATCCGGTTGCAAGGCCAGCAATTGCCGGCGGAACCGGTCCTGAACATCGGTCATGGCGGCCGGATCGTCCGCCTCGAAACGCAGCGTCAGGCTGGGCGTGGTGTTGGAGGCGCGCACCAGGCCCCAGCCGTGCGGGAATTCCACCCGCAGCCCGTCCAGGGTAATGGTTCGCGCGTCCGGGCCAAAATCGGCCTGGGCCGCCAGCCGGGCCATGAACGCGAACGGCTCGCCCTCGGCCATGTCCAGCCGCAGGTCCGGCGTATTGAGGCCGGTCGGGTAGGCGGCGAAGAATTCGGCGCTGGACACCGGCTGCCGGACCAGCAACCGCAGCAACCGGGCAGCGGCGTAGAAAGCGTCGTCGAAGCCGAACCAGGCATCGGCGTGAACGAAATGACCGGCCAGTTCGCCACCCAGCAGCGCGCCGGTTTCGCGCATCTTGGCCTTGATCAGCGAATGGCCGGTCTTCCACAGGATCGGCTGGCCGCCCAAACCTTCGATCAGCCGGGTCAGGTACTGGGAAGACTTGATGTCGTACACGATGGCCGCGCCGGGATGCCGGGCCAGCACGTCTTCGGCCAGCGGCATCAGCACATGATCCGGCCAGACGATGTCGCCGGCGCTGGTGACCACTCCCAGCCGGTCGGCGTCGCCGTCGAAGGCCAGCCCCAGATCGGCGCCGTGCGCCCGCACCGCGGCTTGCAGGTCGATCAGGTTCTCCGGCACGCTGGGGTCGGGGTGGTGGTGCGGAAAACGCCCGTCCACCTCGCAGTACAGTTCCACCACATCACAGCCGAGCGCGCGCAGCAGGGGCGGGGCGGTATAGCCGGCGACCGCGTTGCCGCAGTCCACCACCACCTTGAAAGGCTTGGACAAACGCAGCGTGTCGCTGATCCGCCGGATATAGTCGGCGCGGATGTTGGCGGACTCTTCGCGGCCATGACCGTGACGCAGGTTGCCGGTTTCGATGCGGTGGCGCAGGTCGCGGATCACTTCGCCATGCAGGGCGATCCTGTCGATCACGATCTTCAGGCCGTTGTACCGCGCCGGATTGTGGCTGCCGGTGACCATGACCCCGGCGTGGCTGGTGTCGAGGGTGTGGGTGGCGTAGTACAGCAGCGGGGTCGAAACCGTACCCAGATCCAGCACGTCCAACCCGGCGGCGCGGATGCCGGCCTTGAGCGCCTCGCACAGGAGCGGGCTGGACAGCCGCCCGTCGCGGCCGACGATCACCTGGGTTTCGCCGCGCTCGGCGGCGAGACTACCCACCGCCTGACCGACGAGCCGCACCACTTCGGGGGTCAGGTCACGACCCACCACACCGCGGATGTCGTACTCCCTGAAGATGGTTTGGATCATGCGCGAGGATTAATGCCGCCCGGAATGGCCGAAGCCACCGGCACCGCGCGTGCTGGGGGTGAATTCGGCGACGACGGTGAATTCGGCCCGCACCACCGGCACGATGAGCAGTTGGGCGATGCGCTCGCCGATATCGATGGTGAACGGAGCGTGGCCCCGATTCCAGCACGACACCAGCAGTTCGCCCTGATAATCGCTGTCGATCAGGCCGACCAGGTTGCCCAGCACGATACCGTGCTTGTGGCCGAGGCCGGAACGCGGCAGCACCATCGCCGCCAGGCCGGGATCGGCGATGTGAATGGCCAGGCCGGTGGGAATTAGATGGGTTTCGCCCGGATGCACCACCAATGGCGCCGTCAGGCAGGCGCGCAGGTCCAGTCCCGCCGAACCGGCGGTGGCGTAGGCGGGCAAGGGAATCTCCCGACCCAGCCGGGGATTGAGAATTTTCAGTTCGATGGCGCGATGATTCACAATCAGACACTCCAGGGTTGTCGCCAAGCTAACAGCTTAGCGCTCTCCCTTCCAGCCGCGATAACGTTCCGCGATCAGTGCGATCAGTTGTTGCCCAAGCAGGGTCTTGTCGGCCAGCGGCAGCAGCCGTTCCCCGCCTTCCCACAGTACATGTAATTCGTTTTGCGCGCTCTCGAAGCCGCTGCCGGCCACGCCGACCTGATTGGCGGCGATCAAATCCAGGTTCTTGCGGCGGCGCTTGTCCTCGGCGTAGCGCAACACGTCGTGGGTTTCGGCGGCGAAACCGACCGTGAACGGCCGGTGCGAGCGCAAGGAGGCGACTTCCGCCAGAATGTCCGGGTTACGCACCAGTTCCAGACACAGCGTGTCGCGGGTTTTCTTGATCTTCTGCTCGGCCGGGCTGGCGGCACGGTAGTCGGCCACGGCGGCGGTGGCGATGAAGATGTCCGCCTGCCGGACTCGCCGCATCACCGCTTCGTGCATTTCGACCGCGCTGTCCACATCGATCCGCTCGACGCCGGGCGGGGTTTCGAGATTCACCGGGCCGCTGACCAGCAGCACCCGCGCGCCTCCCAGCGCCGCCGCTTCGGCCACGGCGAAGCCCATTTTCCCGCTGCTGCGGTTACTGATGAAGCGCACCGGATCGAGCGCCTCGCGGGTCGGGCCGGCGGTGATCAGCACGGTCAGACCTTGCAGGTCATGGGGTGCGAGCGGCGCGGCCGCCGGGTCCACGATGGAAAGTTCCGAGCGGATTTCGGCCACGATTTCCCGGGCGCCGAGCAGTTCGACGACGTGACCGCACAGTTCCACCGGCTCCAGCATCCGCCCGGCGCCGATTTCGCCGCAGGCCTGTTCACCCACGCCCGGACCCCAGATGGATACGCCGCGCCGCGCCAGCAGCCGACAGTTGTCCTGGGTCGCGACGTTTTGCCACATCAGCCGGTTCATCGCCGGCGCGACCGCAATCGGCTGGTCGGTGGCCAGACACAGCGTGCTGAGCAAATCGTTGGCCATGCCGTGGGCCAGCCGGGCGATGAAGTCGGCGGTGGCCGGCGCGATGAGGATCAGATCGGCCCAGCGCGCCAGTTCGATATGGCCCATGCCGGCTTCGGCCTGAGTGTCGAGCAAATCGACCCGCACCGGTTGGCCGGATACCGCCTGAAAGGTCAGGGGGGCGACGAAGGCGGTGGCGGCGGGCGTCATGGCGACCTGCACCTCGGCGCCCGCCTCGCGCAGTCGGCGGGTCAGGTCGGCGCTCTTGTAGGCGGCGATACCACCGGTGACGCCCAGTAAAATACGTTTCTTGGCCAGAGGTTGCAGCATGGCGAAACTCCGCGCGATTGGGGAAGTCGCGGCAAGCTTAGCGCAGCTTGAGCGGGTACAGAAGCGGATGGGATGCGGGAAAGAGGGAATAAAAAGGGCGTCCGAATCACGCAGCGTGTGACGATACGTGATCGGACGCCATTGTCCGCGACGGCGGCCCCCGTTAGCCGCCTGGAACCCGCGCTGTTGTCGGACCTGGAGGTGCCGACGAGCGCGAGTTCACGGCTCTGTATAAGCAATATGATTGCCAACTTTATTAAGTTTATTGTTTATAAATAATTAAAATTTATCCGGCTTATCCAGCGGCATGGTTTCTGGCCGGCATGAATGGATTGTCGCGCTTCATGGTAGTGCTTTAGGCGGCGCGTGCGCCCGATTTCGGGGCAACATCCCGTTTTCGCGGAGCGACCGGCGACCATCGGGGGAATGTCACGGTTTCTTGATCTGTTCGAACTGGGTGGTCATGCTTAACACAATTCACCCAAAGAAGAGGGTAGGCGATGTCCATTCGCGATTGGCCCGACGAGGAGCGTCCGCGAGAGAAGCTGCTGCGGCGTGGAGCCGCCGCCTTGTCCGACGCTGAATTGCTGGCGATTTTTCTACGAATCGGCATACCGGGCCGCAGCGCGGTGGATCTGGCGCGGGACATGCTCAAGCAGCATGAAAGCTTGCGCAAGTTGTTGGAGCTGGATCAGGCGGGGTTCTGCGCAACGCCGGGGCTGGGGCCGGCCAAGTACGTGCAGTTGCAGGCGGTGCTGGAACTGGCGCGGCGCTATCTGGAGGAGGCTTTGCAGCGCGGCGACGCCATCCAGGGCGTGGCCGATACCCGCCGGTATCTGTTGGCCCGCATGCGTCACCACCCGCACGAAGTGTTCGCCTGCCTGTTTCTCGATAACAAGAACCGGGTCATTCAATACGAAGAACTGTTTTTCGGCACCATCGACAGTTCCGCCGTACATCCCCGGCAGGTGGTGAAACGGGCGCTGCACCACAATGCGGCGGCGGCGATTGCGGCGCACAACCATCCGTCCGGGATCGCCGAACCCAGCCGCGCCGACGAAATGATTACCGTGCGCCTGAAGGAAGCGCTGGCCCTGGTCGATGTTCGCCTGCTCGATCACATCGTGATCGGCGACGGACAGATGGTTTCGCTGGCCGAGCGGGGCATTCTATAGCGATCCCATGCCGGTTGTGGAATCTCCCCGCCTTGGATAAGGCGGGGTGGCGCGCAGCGCCGGGGTGGCGCGCAGCGCCGGGGTGGTTCGAAACGGTGATTCCACCCGTCAAACAGGAGCGCTATATAACCCCTCATCTTCCTGCGGGAGAGGGGTTGGGGGTTAGGGCTTTTTCCCGGTTTCGACTTCGATCCGGGCGTGCTAGAAACCGCGCGCTTCCCGGATGCGGTCGTAGGCCGCGGTTAGTTCGCGGGTTTTTTCGGTGGCGCGCGCCAACTCGGTCACCGAGGCGTTGCGGCCCGCCAGCTTGTCGGGGTGATGCTGTTTGAGCAGGCGGCGGTAGGCCAGTTTGATCTGGTCGGGGCTGGCCTCGCGCTGTAGCCCCAGCACGGCATAGGCTTGAGGCAGCGAACCGACGGCGGTGGTGGGACGCCGTCCGTGCGTCTGCCGGTCGTGCGTTTCGCCGCCACCGTTCTGGTTTTGCCGCTGCGCCCAGTGCTGGGCGCGGAACAGGGTATGCAGCGCCTCGAACTGCAAGCGGTGAATGCCCAAGCGGTCGGTGATGTACAGCAGCCGGGCATGGGTGTGCGGATGCAGGCTTTCGTCGGCATAAGCAACGTTCAGCAGCAGTTCCAGCAGTTGTTGCAGGAGCGCCGGACGGCCGCGGCAGGCACGCTGGAACGCTTCCAGCACTGTGTCCAGGTTGAAGTCGGCCTGTTTGCCGGTGGTGAAATCGTCGATCGCGGCTTGGCGCTGGCCGGCGTTGAGCCGCAGGCGATCCATGATGGCGCGGGCCGTGGCGATTTCCCGGTCGGAAACCCGGCCGTCCGCCTTGGCGATGTGACCCATGAGCTGGAACGCGGTGGTGCGGAAAGCGTCCTGAATGCGTTCCTGGGAGTCGCCGCGTTCGGGGGAGCCGGCGGTTTTACGGTTGCCCTGCCACTGGGCCTGATCGAAATTATGGCCGACCGCCGCGCCCAGCAGCGCGCCCACCGGCCCGCCCACCATGAAGCCGAATGCTCCGCCGAACAATTTGCCAAACACGATGGATTCAAATGCCTCTTCGAATGGCGCGGGGTTGAGATGGCCGGGTCACGGTGGTTTTCCCATTACCACATCAATGACTTAGATAGGTTGCGTCGTCGTAGGTTTTCAACCAGTCGGGCCGCAGCCCGATCAGCGCGGTGATCACCATGCCGTTGAGCATGCCCTCCGGGAACAGGTAAAGCGGCACGAAAGGCAGATAGTCGTTGCTGATGCGGGTGAAGGAATACACTTCGGTCGTAACCAGCAAAAACACCAGCGCCAGCACCGCCGAGCCGGCGGCCAGCATGGCGTTGAAGAAGCCGCACAGGAAAATATAAACGAAGAGGTGGTGGGGGAGGTAGCGGTGAACCAGATAATAAATCCCATAACTGGTCGAGACCGGCAGTACGCCCAATAGCAAGGCATTGATGGCCAGCGCCGACCAGTCGCCGCTGGTCGCCGTCACCGCTACCGTGATCAGGCTGACGCCGATTACGCCCAGCGACCAGCCGAACATCAAGGTGTACACGGTCACGCCCAGGAAGTGGAAACCGAGCGCCGGCCGCACCCCCACCTCGAAGATCCACATCAGGAACAACGCCACCGAGGCGCCCATGAATACATGTTGCAGCCGGCCGTTGGCCAGGAACGGCCGCCACGGCGCTGACCGCAGGGCCTGCAAGCCGACCAGTAGCCAAATGAAGTTGGCGAAGAACAGCAGGTCGGCGGGAAGTAGATCGTCGTTGATGTTCATGGCGGCAGGGTACCGTGGCGGGGGATCGGGGACATTGCGAAACGTCAGCCGAGCGGGAGCGGGTGGGCAATCGCATTTTCCGCTGCTGGCCGGACGGTTACAATGCGCCGCGCCGATTCTTTCCCCAGCCGCAGGAGTTGCATGATCATGTCCGCTGTCGCCGTCTCGCCCGATCTTCACAGTCTGCCGCTGATTTATCGCGGCAAGGTCCGCGATCTGTACGCGGCTGACGACCGGCACCTGCTGATGGTGGCCAGCGACCGGCTTTCCGCCTTTGACGTGATTTTACCCACCCGAATTCCCGGCAAGGGCGCGGTGCTGACGGCGGTGTCCAATTTCTGGTTTGATCGCACCCGTCACATTGTTCCCAATCATTTGCAACTGGCCAGCCTGGCGCTGGAGCAGGCACTACCCGACCCGGCCGAACGGGCAGCGGTCGCGGGTCGGGCGGTGGTGGCGCGGCGGCTGAAGGGTTTGCCGGTCGAGGCCATCGTGCGCGGCTATCTGATCGGTTCGGGCTGGAAGGATTACCAGCGCGACGGCCGGGTGTGCGGTATCCCGCTGCCGGCGGGGTTGCGGCTGGCGGATCGGTTGCCGGAACCAATATTCACCCCTTCCACCAAGGCGGCGCTGGGCGCGCATGACGAAAACGTCAGCTTCGATTTCATCGCCGACGCCATCGGGCGGGAGTTGGCGGAACGGGTGCGCACGATCAGTCTGCGACTGTACCGGGAAGCGGCGGAGTATGCCTTGGCGCGCGGCATCATTATCGCCGACACCAAGTTCGAATTCGGCCTGGACGAGGGCGGGCAACTGGTACTGATGGACGAAGCGTTGACCCCCGATTCCTCGCGGTTCTGGCCGGCGGATCAATACCGGCCCGGCCTCAATCCGCCCAGCTTCGACAAGCAGTTCGTGCGCGACTACCTGGAAACGCTGGACTGGGACAAGCAACCGCCGGGACCGGAACTGCCGCCGGAGATCGTCGAGCGCACCGTCGCCAAATACCGCGAAGCGCTGGAGCGGTTGACGGAGCCGGCGTAAACGATGCTCCCTTTCCGGCTAGCGGGAAAGGGGCTGGAGGCAGGGGAGATCTCAGCTGGCGGCGCGCGTCAGGCCCGCTTCCCGATAGGCGATAATCGGAAGTGCTTGTTCCGGCGATGGCGCAAGGCCGCCACCCGGATATCCGAGCCCGACCGACCTTCCGGCTTCTTTTGAGGCAACCCATTGATAATTCATGTTAAAGCTGAAATTTGTCCGAAATTGCAGGCATGTAAATAATCTAATAATATTTGATATACATGGGCTTAATAACTTAAAATGTCGTCACGAAATCGGCGCCCACGCACAACGCCCAGGCCACTTCGCCGGGATTGATCAGCTTGCCGGCGGCGATGACCCGGACCCGCTCGCGCAGGCCGTATTCGCTCAAGGTGTCCACCACCAGCGGCAAGCTTTCCTGGATCGGCAGGCCCACGTAGTCGAGCAGGCTCATCGGCGCCGCGCCGGTGCCGCCGTCGGCGCTGTCCACCGTGATGAAGTCGGGGGCGCTGGTCGGACCTCGACGGTTGATCTCCCGACCCAGTTCATCGAGCCAGCGCGAATCGCCGATCACCAGCTTGAAGCCGGTGGGCTTGCCGGTGATGGCGCGAACCCGAGCGACGAAATCCAGTAGCGCCGCCGCGTCGGCGATGTCGGGATGACGATTGGGACTGCGCGAATCCTGGCCGGGCGGAATGCCGCGGATGGCGGCGATTTCCGGCGTGACCTTGACTGCGGGCAGGATGCCACCCTTGCCCGGTTTTGCCCCTTGGCTCAGCTTGATCTCGAACAGGCGGACCTGAGAATGAGCGGCTACCGCGCGCAGTTTATTTTCGTCCAGAGCACCCCACTGGTCGCACGCCCCGTATTTCGCGGTCCCGATCTGGAACACCAGGTCGGCGCCGCCCGCCAGGTGATAGGGCGACAGCCCGCCCTCACCGGTGTTGAGCCAACAACCGGCTTGTCGCGCTCCTCTCGACAGCGCGCGTACCGCCGGCTGGGAAATCGCGCCGTAGCTCATGGCGGAGATGTTGAAAAAGCTGGGCGCCGCATACGGCTGGGGGCAATCCGGGCCGATGGTTAGCGGCTCGACCGCTGTGGGTTCGGCGTCGAGCGCGGGAAAGGCGGCGTTGGCGAACAGGACGGCGCCCGGCGGACGCAGATCGCGGGTGGAGCCGAACGGTTGGGTATTGTCCAGATTTTTCGCCGCCCGGTAGACCCAGGCGCGTTGCGCCCGGTTGAAGGGCATCTCCTCCCGATCCATGGCGGAAAAATACTGACGGAAGAACACGCCCAGATGTTCCAATCGGTAGCGCAACCGCCCGATCACCGGGAAATTGCGACGAATGGCATGTTGAGTCTGGGTGATGTCGATGATGTAAAGCACGGCGACCAGCAGGATGCCGACGCCGATGGCGAAAACGAACAAAGCCGCCATCACGGCCAGAAACGTGGTGATAAAGCCGGGTAGATCGAAGGTAACCATGGCAAATCTCCGGGTCGGCAAGCCTGTGCCGCGACCGCCATTCTAGCGCGCTGTCTACCTGATGATTGCTAGGAACGTGCTGGATTGAAAACGTCTTTCGAACTATGGAATCCGCATTTATCTTTTGTAAATCAGAAGCTTTCTGTAATTTTATCCCTGGATGAACTATACTTGTTTAAATAGATTTGTCTAACGAGGGCTTAAGGTGGCGAGCGCGGAACAACTCAAGGCGTTGTTAAAATCCCACATGAGTGGCGACGACGCGCGGTTTTTCTCGGTTGCCATGCAAGTCGCGGCGCATGAGGCAAAGCTTGGCCATGGAAAACTGGCGGAAGAGCTACGCGCACTGATCGACCAGGCTAAAACGCAAAGTTCAGTGGATGCTTTGTCTCGCAAGGCGGTTCCCATCGCGCGGCCTCGCGGCGAATTAGCCAATCTCCTCGAAGCATCATTTCCGAAAGCGCGTCTGTCCGACATGGTCTTGGATAGCCTGATTGAATTTCGGCTGGAACGCATCATTAAGGAACAGCGCTACTTTGCAAAAATTCGTGAGCACGGATTGTCACCACGCCGAAAGCTACTTTTGGTTGGCCCGCCGGGAACCGGAAAGACCCTGACAGCCTCGGTACTCGCGGGCGAACTGGGTATCCCGCTATTTCTGGTCCGGCTCGACGCGTTGATCACCAAGTACATGGGAGAGACGGCCGCCAAGTTACGTCAAGTGTTCGATGCGGTCTCGGAGGTGCGGGGTATCTACTTCTTCGATGAGTTTGACGCCATCGGCTCGCAGCGCGGTTTGACCAACGATATCGGAGAAATTCGGCGAGTGCTGAACAGCTTCCTTCAGATGCTCGAACAAGATCGGTCAAGCAGCATGATTATCGCAGCGACCAACCATCCGGAGATCCTTGATTACGCCCTGTTTCGTCGGTTCGACGATGTGGTCGAATACGGTTTGCCGAATCGCGATCAGGCAATCGCACTGCTTAAGACCAAGCTGCTTTCCTTCAGTCCGCCGGTAGTGGATTGGGAACACCTTGCCGACCATGCGAATGGCTTGAGTTACGCTGAAATTACCCGTGCCGTGGAAGAAGCGATCAAAGACGCGATCATTCATGACCGTAACATTCTCTCGGAGCAGGAACTCGGGCGTGCTCTGGGCGAGCGTCGAGCTATCAACGAGCGGCTCGGTTCAAAGTAATAGTCGACAAACAAGATGACGGATAATCAACGAGATCAACGCCCGCATTTCATCTTATCGGGATACGCTAAGACTGAAAAATTTCGCTCGGTCTCGTCTGGTGGAGGTCGCCCGTCACTATCCCCATTGAACCGCGCCATCCATGGTGCTGCCTTGCTGAGGCAGATTGCCCGACTCAAGCCGATAGCGGAGACAGCCAAGCAAGATCAGGAAGACATCGGTCTCGATAACGGTCTTGGAATTCAAGTCCAGTTCGCCAGCCAACCGGGGATTGAGTTGGCCTTCGAGAGCTTGGCCCGCGAGCGATCCGGTATCGAACTGCTCAATGTCAAGCATGAAGATGGGATCACCAGCGCCACGGTATTCGTTCCAGACGGCAAGCTGGACGTGTTCGAGAAGCTGCTCAAGGAGTACCTCGAAAAAAATACCAAGCCAAGCGAGAAACATCCGAACGGACGCCCGAAACACCAGGATCTGGTCGAAACCATTCGGGAAATTCGCGCCGCCGAGCTTCTCGCCCTATGGACTGATTCTCTTGAATCTTTCCCTATCACCGATGACGAGGCGATCTGGTGGGAGACGTGGCTTCCGGTTCGCGGTAATCGCAAGATGGAGGTCGCTCGCTTTCGCTCCGTGGCGGAAAAAATTGGATTTCAGGTCGCGAGCGCGGAGTTGGAATTTCCTGAGAGGACGGTCCTTCTGACGCATGGTACGAAAGGCCAGATGAAGCGTTCGGTCATGCTGCTCAATCATGTTGCTGAACTACGCCGCGCCAAGGAAACCGCAGAGTTTTTCGACTCTCTCTTGCCCATCGAGCAGCAAAAATGGGTTGAGGAACTGCTGGGTCGAATCGATTTTTCAGCCGAAAATATGTTGGTGCCTTACATCTGCATATTGGACACGGGTGTCAATCGTGGACATCCGTTATTGGCGCCCGTCTTGGCGTCAGGTGACGTGCATACCGTCGATCCGAACTGGGGTGTTGATGATCAGGAGGGTCATGGAACTGCAATGGCAGGGCTAGCCTTGTACGGAGACCTGACGGATGTGATGGGCTCCGCTGGTTCGGTA
This sequence comes from uncultured Gammaproteobacteria bacterium, assembly GCA_963695105.1. Lineage (GTDB taxonomy): Bacteria > Pseudomonadota > Gammaproteobacteria > Competibacterales > Competibacteraceae > Competibacter. The sequence goes on from CAVOGC010000010.1 coordinate 31,029, forward strand.
CGGCTCAATCATCGCTTGGAGTCGGTGAAACTCCTTCGAAAGGATGGAGATAACCAGGGAGAGCATTTCGGCGCCCTTACAGTTGAGGCGGTTTCACGACCAGAGGTGACAGCCCCGCATCGATCGAGGGTGTTCAACATGGCGGTGACCACCAAGGATAACCGTGATCGTGGGCGGCCATCGGCTTGGTCGGGAGCCATCGACAGTCTTGCAGCAGATTGGTCGGGAGATGGTGGCGCTCCGAGGCTAATCGTCGTCGCGGCTGGCAATATCAATGACCCTGGTTCCTGGCTCGATTACCCTGACAGTAACAGTACTGATGGTATCCATGACCCTGGGCAAGCGTGGAATGCTCTTACCATCGGTGCCTACACCGAAAAAACCCTTATAGCCGAAGAAGATGCACAAGCCTGTGACCCGATTGCCCCAGTGGGTGGTTTGAGCCCTTTCAGCACTACTTCGGCGACTTGGGGAAGGCACACCCCGCTCAAGCCAGATGTGCTTTTTGAAGGCGGAAACGCCGCCAAGGACGCGATTAGTGCCTGCTGGATGCACAGTCTGTCCTTGTTGACGACCTATCTCGCGCCGCAAGAACGCTTGTTGACCACGACCAATGCGACCAGTGCCGCGACTGCGTTATGCGCACGCATGGCTGCTCAACTGATGGCTGCGTACCCAAAACTCTGGCCAGAGACAATCCGGGCGTTAATTGTCCATTCCGCCCGATGGTCGGATGCAATGGTACAGACGTTCAAGATAGATGATAGGAAAAGCGGTGGTATCCGTAATCTGATCCAACATTGTGGCTTTGGCGTGCCCGATCTGGATCGTGCAATGTGGAGCGCTGCGAACTCATTGACCTTGATCGTACAGGAATCATTACAGCCATTCGAACAAGAAAGGGACGGCATTAAGACGCGGGATATGAGTCTCCATGAACTGCCATGGCCTCTTCTGGATCTGCAAGCACTCGGTGAAACAGAAGTGGAGATGCGCGTCACGCTCTCTTACTTTGTTGAGCCGAATCCGGCCGAACGTGGTAGCAAAGGCCGGTACCGTTACGAATCGCACGGCTTGCGTTTCGATGTCAAACGCCCGACAGAATCACTAGAGGACTTGCGCAAGCGGATTAATCGGTTGGCGCGCGATGAAGAAGAGGGTACACGCACTACCTCCACCGATTCCGGTTGGATACTCGGTCCCCAGTTGCGTCACCGGGGGTCAATCCATTGTGATATCTGGCGGGGTACGGCGGCGGACTTGGCCGAGCGTGGTATCTTGGTGATTTATCCCGCGCTCGGTTGGTGGAAAACGCGCGCCGCTCTACGGCGTTACGACAAAACATGTCGGTATGCGCTGGTGGTATCCATCCTTGCTCCGGAAATCAAAATTGATCTGTATAATACTGTACTCAACCAGATCACGGTGCCTGCATCGATTTTGGTCTGACGACATCTTTATCAAAGCAGCCACCCGGATTTTGAATCCGATATCCAGAGAAATTTAGCCAACGAACGCAGCCGTCCACCATTTGCGCACCGAGTTGACCAGATGAATATGCCGCGCCGCTCGCAGGTCGGCGAGGTCAGGATACGCTCGCGAATGTGGCCGGCGGCCAGCAGCCAGTCGCGAAACGTGCCGGCCAATAGACCGCTCGTCACCGGTGGAGTGAATCGTTCGCCGTCCAGGTCCAGCACCAGATTCGCCGTGCTGGCCTCGGTCAGTTCCCCGTGTTCGTTCCACAGGATGACCTCGTCGCAATCCGGCCGCGACGCGCGGGCGGCGGCGTAGGCCTCGCGCCGGCTGGTTTTGTGGTACAGCCAGATCGAGTTGGAATCGACGGGGGTCTTGGCCAGACCGATTCGCACCGGTGGCGGAGATGTCTCCTGTGTCAGTGTGACTACCTCCAGCGTGAATGCGCCGTTCCGATTGACCAGCAGCCGGATTTTGCTCGCCGCATTTAAAGTCGTCGCCAATTCGCTTAGCCGGGCCTCGACGGCGGGCCGGTCGAGCGGGACCTTGAAGTAAATCGCAGTGTCCGCCAACCGCGCCAGATGCGTTTCCAGCAGGAAATAGCCATCGCCCGGTTCCCACAGCAGCGATTCCAGCAATTGAAACTGGGGTTGCCGCGCAGTCAGCACACGGGCCTTGAGCAGACATTCCGCGTACTCGTCGCCGGCATCGGAATCCCAGACCACGCCGCCGCCCACGCCGTAGCTCGCCCGCCGCCGTTCGCGGTCGATCAGCGCCGTGCGAATGGCGACATTGAAGCGCGCCCGCCGCTTCGGGCCGATCCAGCCGATGGCCCCGGTGTACACGCCACGCGGTTGCGGTTCCAGTTCCCGAATGATTTGCATGGTGCGCACCTTGGGTGCGCCGGTGATCGAGGCGCAGGGAAACAGGCTGGCCAGAATCTCCACCACCGAGGCCCGGGTTCGGGCGGTGACGGTGGAAGTCATTTGCAGCAGGGTGGGGTAGCGCTCGACCGCGAACAAGCGGGGCACGGCCACGCTGCCGGTTTCGGCCACCCGGCCCAGATCGTTGCGCAGCATGTCCACGATCATCAGGTTTTCGGCCCGGTTTTTGACGGATTGCCGCAGATCGGCCATCCGCGCCTCGTCTTCCGCCAAGGTCCGTCCGCGCGCTGCCGTACCCTTCATCGGCTGCGTGGTCAAGCGCTCGCCATCCAGTTGAAAAAACAGTTCCGGCGAGGCCGAGCAGACCGCAAACCGGCCGGTGTCGATAAAAGCGGCGTGCTCCCCCTGCTGCGCCGTCGCCAGATCGACGAAGAACGGCCACGGGTCGCCCGCGAACGCCGCTTGGAGTGGAAAGGTGTGGTTGACCTGATAGCTGTGGCCACGGGCCAGGTAATCCTTGATGCGGCGGATGATCGTTGCATGGGCGGCGCGGTCGAGGGCGGGTTGCCAGGGACCTGTCGTATAGGACGCGGAGGACGGCGGATCGACCCATTCCGCCGCCCAATCATCGAGGATTTCCACATGTTCATACAGACCAAACCAAAGCAGCGGCAGGTCCGGCAGCGGGGCATGGACGGCCAGGCCATGGGCGGCGGCGGCTTCGTAGGCGATGAAGCCGGCGGCGGTCAGGCCGTGCTGGTTGACGGCCGTTTCGACGGCTTGCAGCGCCGGGATGACTTCATCCGGCCGCATGGCGACCACCACTTGCGCCGGCGCGGCGAACCGCAACCCGCGTGGGCCGTCCTGGATGAAGGCGTCGCCGGTCATGCCGTTTTCCGCCATCAAGGGCGATTCAAGCCGCTTTTTCAGGCCGGTAGACGCCGTATTGTCCGCTGAAGGTCATCACCGCTTCGCCGCCGGAGCGGATAATCACCTCGACCGCCCAGCGGGCCTTGCCGCGCTGGCGGAGGCTTTGCAGGAATTTTTCGGTGGCGGCCGGGTCCGGCCGGGCGCATTCGGTCACGATGTCCTCCCGCAGCGGTTTCAGGAACTTCAATGTGCTGTCGGTGATGACGATCTCGGCGCGCTCGCCGTGTTCGTCCAGGGTGGCGCGGGTCAGCGCCCAGCCGGTGAGCGAGGCGATGGCCGCCATCGAGCCGCCGAAGGCGATGCCTTTGTCGTTGATGTTCGGCGCCAGTGGCGCGGTCATCGCCAACCCGGAATCGTCGTAGCGTTCCAGCCGCGCCTGCATGGCCCCAAACAGCGGGACGTGGTGGTTGAGATAGTCGTTGATTTCCTGCAGGTAGGACATGACGGTTCCCCGTGGGCGGATGGAATGAACGGTTCGCAAGAAAATGCGCCGGTATTTTCGCTTTTTTCCGGCTTGGCGTGGTCCTTTATAGAGCCTTGCAAAAACCAACAACCGGGAGATGTCTCCTCATGCTCGAAAAACCCGCCGTCACCCAAATACCTGTCGCCGATCTCATCGCCCGCCGCTGGAGTCCGCGCGCCATCGCCGCCGACCAGCCCGTCAGCCACGAGCATTTGCTGGCGCTGCTGGAAGCGGCGCGCTGGGCGCCGTCCTGCTTCGGCGACGAACCGTGGCGCTATCTGGTCTGGGACCGCTTTCTCGATCCCGCCGGCTGGCAAAGCGCGTTTGAATGCCTGGCCGAAGGCAACCAGAGTTGGGTCAAAAACGCACCGGTGCTGCTGCTGTCGGTGGCGGCGCCGAACTTCGGCCACAACGACAAGCCGAACCGCTGGGCGCAATACGATACCGGCGCCGCCAGCGAAAACCTTTGCCTGCAAGCCACGGCGCTGGGCCTGGTGGCGCACCAGATGGGCGGTTTCGACCCCGACAAGGCCAAGACGACGTTTGCCATCCCCGCCGATCACGCCTGCATGGCGATGATCGCGGTCGGCCATCCCGCGCCCGCCGACGGCCTGCCGGATGCGCTGCGCGAGCGGGAACTGGCGCCCAGAACGCGCAAGCCGCTCGACCGGATCGTTTTCGCCGGCTGCTGGGGCAACGGTTTGCAGGCTTAGCAACTGTCGCCGTGCCCGGCGGTCGTATCCATCGTTTGCCCGATTCGTGTAGAGTGCGCTCCCTTGTTCGGGAGACGATGGATAGCCGATGCCCATGACCCTGTCCGATCGGCGCTCCGCCCGGGGCGCCAGCCGATATCTGCTTCGTTCCGTGCTGTTTCTGATCGCGCTGGCGGCGCTGGGGATATTTTTCCAGCGCCCACTGGCCGACGCCTTCATGACCAACCCTTACTTGAACGGCACTGTCGCGGCCGTCTTTCTGTTTGGGGTGTCCTACACCTTCAAGGCGCTGGCGGACACGCTGTGGGAAGTCCGCTCCGCCGAACGGGCCGCCGCCATGACTTTGAAGGCCCGCCGCCGGGAATGGTCCCATGCCGAGGCCAACGAAGCTCTGCTGGAGGGCATCGGGCGCGGGGTCGGCGACTTTCTGCGCAAGATCCATCGGGTCGTCAGCCACGGCGACGCCGCCGCGACCTTGCCGTATCTGCTGGATTCGCTGGCCACCCGTGGCGACGACCAGCGGGCGCTGGTGCGCTATCTGGTCGGGGCGCTGGTGCTGCTCGGCCTGATCGGCACCTTCTACGGCCTGCTGCTGACCATCGCCGGAGTACGCGACGTGATCGGCGGTCTGTCCACCGAGAAGGCGGCCGACACCATGACCTTGATCGCCAGCTTCAAGGATCGGTTGGCCGCGCCGCTGGGCGGCATGGGCACTTCGTTCTCGTCCTCGATGTTCGGCCTGCTGGCGGCGCTGGCGCTGAGCTTTCTGGAATTGCAACTGCTCCATGCCCAGAACCACCACCACGCCCAGATGGAGGCGCTGGTGGTCAGCGATCTGGTGCCGCTATGGCAGCCGGTGGTCACGGTCACCGCCAGCACCGAGACCATTTCGCCGCGCCATCTGGCGGCCCTGCTGCAAGCTACCACCGACCGGCTGGAGCGGGTGGCGGCGACCACCGAATATCTGGCCAATCGCGGCGAGGGCATCACCCGGGTCGCGGAGCAGATCGCCAGCCTGAGCGAACGGATCGAGTCCTTGCGGGCGACCTTGCGGGACATCGAAAACGACCGCACCGCCGACCTGCGGCACGAACTGCGCACCATCGCCCGCCTGCTGGCGCAGCAGCCGGGGACTGCCGTTCAGCGGGACGAGGACACCCATGCCTCGCAGGCGTGACACGCTCGGCGACATCAATATCTGGCCCGCCTTCACCGACGCCCTGGGCGGGCTGGTGATGGTGCTGATCTTCCTGATCACCGTGTTTGTGGTCAGCGAGGTGCTGATCGGCCGCGAGATGATGGGCAAGGATACCGCCATCGGTCAGTTGCAACGCATTGTCGAGCATCTGGAAGGCTTGGCCGGCGACGCCGAAAAGGAAGCGGAGCGGCTGCGCGGACGGGTCCAGGGTTTGGAACGCACGGTCGGCGCGCGGGACGCGCTGTTGGCGCAACTGCGCAATGAGCTGGGGGCGGTGCGAATGGCGCAATCGGCGCTGAGCGTCGATAAAAGCAAGGCGGAGCAGGCCGCCGCCGGTGCCCAGGAACTGGCCGCGCTGCTCAGCGCTCGGGCCGAACGCCTGGCCAACGAACTGGAACGGCTCAACCAAGCCCTGGCGGCCAATCAGGACGAACTGACGCAACGCGACGCCGTCATCGTCCAGCAGAAGGATCGGATCGAGGCGCTGGACAGCGCGCTCAAGAAGCGTTTGCTGGAACGGGTCGAGGAATTGGAGAAATACGCCAGCGACTTCTTCGGCCGGCTGCGCGAGGTCTTCGCCGGCAACCCTGACATCAAGGTGGTGGGCGACCGCTTCGTGTTTCAGTCCGAAGTGCTGTTTCCCTCCGGCGAGGCCACGCTGTCGCCGGGAGGGCGCGGCGACCTGGACAAATTCGCCATGGTCTACCAGCAATTGGCCGCGCGCCTGCCGCCGGATTTGCCAGTGATCATCGAAGTGCAGGGTCATACCGACCGGGTGCCGATCCGTGGCCGTTTTCCCTCCAACTGGGAGCTGTCCACCGCGCGAGCGCAGGAAGTCGTGAACTATCTGATCCAGCAAGGCATCCCGCCGCGGCGGCTGGCGGCGGTCGGCATGGCGGAATATCACCCGATCGATCCGGCGGACAACCCGGAGGCGTACCGCCGCAACCGCCGCATCGAGTTGAAAATCACCAGCCGTTAAGGCACAAAATAAGTGTGGTAGACTTTTTAAATCCCTGTCCCCAATCCGCGAGAGTAAGCCCCATGGATTTCAAGACGACCGATCTGTGTGATGAATTTTCCGATCGCCTGCAAATCGCCGAGCCGATCTTCGGCGATTACGGTGGCGAGGTGATGTTCTGCGGTCCCATCGTGACCCTGAAGGTGTTCGAGGACAATTCCCTGGTCCGCGCCGCGCTGGAAGAGCCCGGCAAGGGTCGGGTGCTGGTGGTGGACGGCGGCGGCTCGATACGCTGCGCGCTGCTGGGCGACCAGCTCGCCGAAATGGCCGAGGAAAACGACTGGGCCGGCGTGGTGGTGAACGGCGGCATCCGCGATTCCGCCGCCATCGCCGAAATCGGCATCGGCGTCAAGGCGCTGGGCGTGCATCCGCTGAAGAGCGTCAAGCGCGGCATCGGCGAGCGGGATATTCCGGTGCGCTTTGCCGGCGTGACTTTTTTGCCGGGCTATTACGTCTACGCCGACGAGGATGGTTTGCTGGTTGCGGAAAAGCCGCTGCTCTGAAGCTTGCCTGATTTGAGGACAACGGAGGGGAGGACTGGCCGGTCCTCCCCTTCGGTCTTTTTAGGGGCCGGTGGAACCGCGGAATTTCCTTGGGCGGGTTGGGGCTTAGAACTGCCGCTGTCGCGCCCGCACCTCGACGATGGTCGAGGCGGCGGCGATCGCCTGCCCCAGGGTCATGATTTCCATGTCTTCCAGCAGTTCCAACATGCGCACGAAGACCCCAGCGGTGACCAGGGCATCGCCCAACGCGGTGTGGCGAGCCGACACCCGCACCCCGAAGCGCTCGGCGATGGCGTCCAGACTGTGCTCCAGCGCGTGGTCGTGAAGGAACACCGACAGCAGCAGGGTGTCGAGCACCGGGTTATCGAGGACGACGCCGCTTTCCGCCTCTTTCAATTGGAGAAACCTCAGGTCGAACGCGGCGTTGTGCGCAACCAGCACGGCGTCGCCGACGAACTGGCGGAACTGGGGCAGCACCAGATGCACGGGCGGCTTGCCCCGCACCATGTCGTCGGTGATGCCGTGGAACCGGGTGGAATCCTTGGGGATGGGGCGGCCGGGATCGACCAGACGGTCGAAGGTTTCGCCGGTGAGGATGCGGCCGTTGACGATGCGCACCCCGGCGATGGAAACGATTTCGTCGCCTTCCGAGGGTTTGAGCCCGGTGGTTTCCAGATCGAACACCACATAATCGAGCGATTTGAGCGGTCGCTCGGCCAGATCGCCGCCCGGCACCGACGGCAACAGCAGGCTGAAGTCGTAGAACTCCGGTCGCGGCGGCAGTTCGCTGGCCGTGTGCGCGCCGCGCGCCGCCAGCAGCGGCACCCGTACCCGGGCCAATCCGTCGCCGGGGCGGTCGCTCCAAATCTCGCTCTGGTGATGGTCGAGCACGTCGCGCACGGTGAGTCCACCGGGCGCGCCCGGCAGCCCGGCGTCGAGCCAGCCGTCCAGCACGGCCGCCGGCAGCGGTTCGCCGCGCCAGACGATGTCGATGTAGATTTGGCGCGGACTGGCTTCGGCGCCGACGTCGAAAGCCTTGATACCGGTCTGGGCGCTGATGCGGCGGATCAGATATTCGTTCAATAAAATCACCGAATGGCTGTCGCCGTGCAGCCACTGCGGCAGGTGGACCACGGTGACCGCGATGTCCGAGGTTTCTTTCAATCGTTGCGCCACCAGCTCCAACAGGGTGGCGGACAGGTCGTCGGTCATCGGCCAGTAGCCGGTGATTACGTCACGATACTCGCGGCACAGCCGGTTCACCGTCTCGCTCAGCGCGGTACTCTCCTTGAATACCACCTCATCGAAGGTGCGGTGCGCGGCCATATCCATGTCGGGATTAACGGCCTGCATCTCCGCCGCCGCGCACAGGTTGGCGATCGGCGCCCGCAGGCCCTCGGTGGCTTCGCGCAGCAGGCGGTCGCGCTTGCCCAGCGCCGCCAGTTCCTCGGTGATGTCGTTGAAGGTAATGACATAGCCGGTGGGCGATTCCTCGGCGCCAAGGATCAGGGTCATCTGGGCGTGCAGGGTATGCTGGCTGTCGGTGGTGGCGCAGACCAGACGGGTGGTGATGCCCATCGGGTGCTGGTGGTGGCGGCCTTCGGCCACGCGCAGGCGCAGGCGGCGGAAGGCGTTGGAAATCGGGTCGCGGGTGACCATGGTGAACAGCGAGCGGCCGAGCCCGAGTGCGCCGGTGACGTGCAGGATTTTTAGAGCCAGTTGATTGTAAAGCAGCACCTGATTGTTGAGGTTGCACACCACCACGCCTTCCTGCAAATCCATCAAGATGGCTTCCAACCGGCTTTTTTGCTCCTCGACCCGCGCCGTGGCGGTGGTCATGGCCTGGAGCAGTTCGCGGTGGTGGGCGGCGAGACGCCGGGTCAGTTCGTTGACGGCCTGAAACAACGGCCCCAACTGGCTCGGCCCGGCGTACTGGATTTCATGATCGGGGTTGGCGCGCAGAGTGGTGAGCAAGCCTCGGGTCAGGCCGGTCAGCGGCGCCGCCACCAGTTGATCGCAGAAAAACCAGGCGGCGGCGATCACGGCGATCAGAAAGAACCCGGCGACGGCCGCGTAGTGCATCAGATAGCTCCAGGGTTCGAAGCTCGCCGCCAGCTTGCCGCCGCGGACCAGTTCGGCGAACGCCAGCCACAGTGAGGTCGTGACCGCCGCCAGCGCGGTGAGGGCGATGGCGGCGAATATCAACGCAAAGACAAGTCGCAGTTTCATCAGTCGCGGGAGAACAGGTCGGCCAGAAAAAGTGCGGCGATTGTCCGCCGCCGATGCGCCCGGCGCAAGTGGTGGCGACGGTCGGGATAGCAAAGGGGAGACGGCGCAAGGATCGGCCGAGCAGGCCTCAAAAAACCTGGGCGGTGAACTCGTAATGGACTCGATCGCGCAGCGCGTTGATCGAGCGGAGCGCGTCGAGCAACAGCCAGCGCTGCCGTTTGCTCAAGGTTTTCGGGTCGACGTAGTAGCCGACGCGACGGCCGGCATTGAAATCGGCAAGCTGTTTTTTTAGCAGGATTTCGGCGAGCAGCGAGAACGCGGCCGACAGGTCTTCCTGCTCGTTGGCGCTGAATACACCGAGCTTTCTGAGCGTGCGGATGCGCTCCAGCGTCGGGGTTTCCTCCACGCCCTCGCGCAGCGCCAGCAGGCGCACCGCGCCGACCAGCGGGACGGTGCCGGTGTACTTCAGGTCGATTTGGCCGCGATAGTCCCGATTGTCTTTTTCGGTGACGAAGCGGCCCAGGAAGCCCAGCGCGACGTTGTGCTGGGTTTTATCCAGAAACATCTGTTTGAGGAAGAAAGGATTTTTTCGAATCAACCGGGAAACGGTCCGACGCAGTTGGCGGGCGAGTTCGATATCGCCCCAGACGGGCTGGAAGTCGAAGAAAATATCCGAAAGGCGGATGGCGACGAAGTTGCTCTTTTGGCTCCACAGGTTGATTTGCTCGATCCACTGACTGAGCGTTTTTCGCCACAGCGGGTTCACCGCCATGCAGTAACCCTTGCAGTAGGGAAAGCCGATCTCGTTCAAAACCCGGCACAGTTGCTCCGCCAATTCGATATAGAAGGCATCGATTCGCGTGTGCTCGCAGTCGGGGTAGTCGGCGATGATGAAGCCGTTGTCCTGATCCGGAAACAGGAAGTTCTCGCCGCGTCCGCCGGACCCCATGACGATGGTCGCCGCGTGCACCGGCGGATCGCCCCAACCTTCCGCCGCCATCTGTTTTAGCGCCATTTCACCGATGCGTCGGTAGAGATCGTTGTTAATGCTGGTCAGCAATCGCTGGATTTCCGTGGCTGGGACGTTGTCGGTGAATAGTGCTTGGGCAAGCTCGACCTGCGCCGCCTTCACCGCTTGCAGCCCTTCGGTTGTGCCTTCGTGGCTCAGTTGCTCGATCTGATGCATCAGGCCGCCGGAAGCGACGGTCTGTACGTCCCGCAGGTACAGGATGCCGGCGAGTTGGCCCCGATGGTCGACCACCGGCATTTGCTGGAAGTCGTGGCGGAGCAGCACCGCAACGGCCTGGTAGAGGGGTTGTCCGCGCTGGACCGTTAGCACCGGTTCCGTCATCACCTTGTCCACCGGCGTGTCCGGCGGCGCGCGGTAGGCGATGCGCCGGGCGATATCCTGTTCGGTGATGATGCCGAGTGGGTGTCCGGCGCTGTCGGCGACCAGCGCGCAGGATTTCCGTGTGGAAGCCAGCAGCGAGATCAGTTCGGCGCAGCGCGTGTTCGGTCTGACGATGACCATCGCGCTCTTGGCCCGCATGGAGTCGTGAACCCGCGAGTTGAAAAAGGCTGTTCGTGAAAAGGTCGTGTTTGAGGGCTCCTTGGCCGCCATCCGATGTTCCTCAAGCAGTTTTAGGGCGAGGTTTGGTCAAAGTGTCAGTATAAAGTGTCATAAAATGCGCCGGTTGAGATGAAAACTACATTAGTAGCCACAATAAAATTTTAGTTGGCTGTTGCAATCCTGATATTTACTACAAAAATTAAGGTAGCCGCTGAAATTTTTTCCGTGGTCGCACCGCATCGAACGAACATAAAAGGATAAGTAGCTCACCAACCAGATTGTTGTCGGAAACGGACTTGCTTCATGGCGGCGTGTGGAACGGCTATGCATTGGCACGCGTATGTCCTCCGTGCAATTTCCGCCCATCCTTTCCGGGACTTATCACTACTCCTACTATCATTTGCATGGAAAGCGACGAAACCGTTCGATGGCGTCAGGGTGCGTTTTGCGTTTTGCGATTTATAGCACCAACGGTTAGGAGGAAAGTTCTTTATGTCAGCGAAAGTCATCTGGCTTTTTGCCTTCGTGGCGCTCTACTGGACCTACTGTATTTACTGGGGTATTCGGGGCGCCCGCATGGCCAAGACGGCAAGCGATTACTTCATCGCCGGCCGCCAACTCTCTCTATGGGTGTTCGTGCTGGCCGCCACGGCGACCTCGTTCTCCGGCTGGACCTTCATGGGTCATCCGGGTCTGGTCTACCGTGACGGCTTCCAGTACGCCTACGCTTCGTTCTACACCATCACCATCCCCTTCACCGGGGTGATTTTCCTGAAACGGCAGTGGATGCTGGGCAAGCGCTTCGGCTATGTCACGCCGGGCGAAATGCTGGCGGATTATTTCCGCGGTGACTTCATCCGCATTCTGACGGTGATCGTGGCGCTGTTTTTCTCGATCCCCTATCTGGGCGTGCAGTTGGGCGCCTCGGGGTTCCTGTTCAACGTGCTGACCGACGGTTTGGTCACCGAAAACTTCGGGATGTGGGTATTGTCGATCGTGGTGCTCGTCTATGTCGCCTCGGGTGGCCTGCGCGCGGTGGCCTATGTGGACACCGTGCAATGTATCCTGCTGGCGGTGGGCATCATCATCACCGGCATCATCGCCCTCAACGCCGTCGGCGGCTGGGATGCGCTGAACGGACTGATGGCCAAGCTCGGTCAGACGGATATCGGCAAATGGGGAACGACCAAGGGTTACGGCGGAGGCGACTACAACGCCTATCTGGCCGTGCCGGGCGTCATCCAATGGACCGCCGGTCTCGGCAAGGAAACGCCGGTGGGCGGTTTGTGGACCGGTATCATGGTGTTGACCTACATGTTTGCGCTGATGGGGATCCAGTCCGCCCCGGCGTTTACCATGTGGTCGTTCGCCAACACCAACCCGAGGCCGTTCGCGGCGCAGCAGGTGTGGGCGTCGTCTTTCTGCATTGGCCTGATCCTGTTCTTCTTTACCGCTTTCCAGGGCATGGCGGCCCACTTCCTCGGCGCGAGCCCTCGGTTCAACGAGGCGGGAATCGCGATTCTCAACATTATCCCTGACACGGTGGCGGCGAAGCCTGACTCGATCGTGCCGAACTACTTCAACCTGATCGGCGACACCATGCCTTGGCTGGTGGGCCTGCTTGCCGTATGCGCGCTGGCGGCGATGCAATCCACCGGGGCGGCCTACATGTCCACCGCCGGCGGCATGTTGACTCGCGATCTCTACAAGCGCTATCTCAACCCCGAGGCGAGTCACGTCACCCAGAAGTTGTTCGGCCGGTTCGGCGTCGCCTTCATCGTCATCTCCGCACTGATGGTGGCAACCTTTTCCAAGGATGCGCTGGTGCTGTTGGGTGGCTTGGCCGTCGCCTTCGGTTTGCAGATGTGGGTGCCGTTGGCGGCCATCTGCTACTTCCCCTGGATCACCCGAGCCGGGGCGAGTTGGGGACTGGTGGCGGGTCTGATCGGTGTGGCGATGACCGATTCGATCGGAGTGGACCTGTTCGGCGCCGCGCTGCCTTGGGGTCGCTGGCCGTTGACCATTCACTCGGCCGGCTGGGGTATCTTCCTCAACATCGGTGTTTGCGTCGCCCTTTCGGCGATGACGCAAAACGCGGAAGATCACGCCCACAAGATGAAGTACCACGACTTCCTGCACGAACATGCCGGGCTGCCGGAGTCGAAGCGCGGCTTGATCCCGATCGCCTGGATCATCACCATCGCCTGGTTCTTCTTCGGCATCGGCCCCGGTTGCGTCATCGGCAACTGGATCTTCGGCGCACCCAATGCCGGCATCGAAGGTTGGACGTTCGGCATCCCGTCGATCTGGGCCTGGCAGATTCTGTTCTGGCTGCTCGGCGTCGGCATGATGTGGTTCCTCGCCTATAAGATGGAAATGTCGACGGTGCCGACCACCGAGGTGAAAGCTCTCATCGAAGACATCGGCGATGCCAAACGTGGAGAGGCAGCCAGTTCATGATGTCGTTGTGATGAGCCTGTAGGTTTGGGGGAAGGAGGAAACGCCTTCCCCCATTGCCAGATTGATCGTCGAGTATTCTCAACCATTCAGGTTAATGTCGATGGCGTTTCTATTCGGACCGGAAGGGCGGTGGTTTTGGACAGCCGCCTTGGCGGTTGCTCTGTTCTTTCCGGTTCGCCAACTGATCTGGGTGTCTTCCGTTCGCCGTCAGGAGCGGAAGCAGGGCCGGCAAATGGACGATGTCGAACGCATTGCGCTGAAGCGACGCGCGGGCTTTACCGCGACCCTGCTTTGCTTCATTTTTTCGCTTTTTTACGTCCAAGTGATGATCAGCAAACTGTACCCGATTCCATGAATCCGCGTATCCTTCGACGATTTATCATCTTCTGCGCCATCGCCACCGTTGTCATGTTCTCCTTGTGGGCGGTCATCGATCATTTCACCTCATCCCTGCCGGGCGACTACGAAGTTCGCCAAGGCGATATCTTGCTCACCGATAAAAAGTACGATTTGGCGCTGGAACGTTTCGATGCTGCCCTGAAGGTGTCTCCCAACCATCGAGGAGCGCTCATGGGTCGCGCCATTACGTTTCTTCAGTCCGGGCGCCATGATGACGCCGAAGCCGAATTCACTTATCTCATCAATTACTTAACCAAAACGCTCAGTGCCGACGATTCGACCGGTTATGGTGTGCTCGCCGGCGCCTATGCTAACCGTGGCATTCTTTATGATCGCGGCAACCACCATGAAAAAGCCTTGAACGACTACAAACGGGCGTTGCGCATCGACGCGGGCGCGGTCGAAGGCCCCGGCTTGGCTCACCGGATTATTTACGGCAATTCACGCCCATCGACCGTAAGAGATCGAGCCGTGTATCTCGAACAGCAATTGGCCCTGCCGGAATCCGAGCGATTGCTGAGAGTGCCCGAACTGGACGAACGCCAGCGTACCTATAAACCGTGAGCCTGCGCTAGAAGCGGACGATATTGAGTACGTCCTGAGACAGCACCATGAAAAAGAAAACCGCGGCAATACAGCCGAATAGCAGTCGTACAGGATCGGCATTGCCGGCTTCGTCGCGGAAGCGGATGCCATGCCAGGCGATGAAGCCGGTGAAAATCAGGAAAATGATATTGACGGTGGGCTCAAGATCGCCAGTGAATTCAAACATCGCGTTACCCTTTTAATCGAATTGCTGACCAGTCATTCCATTGACGGAAGCGCTGGTCTCTTCATGCTCAATCGCTTGGATTGGATCGCAGTTCTTTTCGTTCGAAGTACGGGGGCAGAATCGAGGTAGTCTCTTTTTTTACCGTGGACGCCGCGAGGATCGATGCGAGCATGATGAGCGCAATCAGAGCGGTAGCCAAGAGAAAACGGCTCAATCCGGTCGGCAGTTTTCGAACATAATCATTATCGTAGCGATGGTACGTTGGGTTGTTGATATTGAGTTGTCCGCTACGATAGTGCTCAAGGATCGAGCGAGCGTAATGGCGAGCCCAGGGTGGCACTTGGTGGTGCATCATATATGTAGTAAAAAGACGCGAAACAAGCTCTTGCGGAAGATCCTTGCCGAACCATTCGTGATAAGCCAGTTGCAATAGCTGAAATTCGCCCACCTGCAATAAATTAGCGGCGGAACCAACGAGCTTGCGGTCGGGGTGTTCGGCCTCTTCTCGTTCGGGATTGATCAGAACCCGAAAAAAATTCATTCAGCCCCTCCTGCCCGCTCGTTGCGGCGGTACAGATATTCGGTGGTTGGCTCGCTGTTAAGGTGAAATTCGAGCGAGCGTATTGTATAGGGCATCTGGTCGCGGTAGCGATTCCATCGACCATGACGTTCGGGCTTTTGACAATAGAGGGCTGCTCGCGTGCGATCTTGGAATTAAGCCACAGCCACAATCTCGGCACGTGCACAATAGTCTAAAAATTATTTCATCTTTGATCCGGTGCAAGAAGGAGATGTCCATGGCGGGTTTGCTCGGCGGTCTGGGGGGCTTAAAAAGATTGAACGCGGCTCCGCTGTCACGGTTTGCCGTGGCCTGGACAGGGCTGGCGTTGTTTGTCGGCGCGATGCTTTTCGGTTGCGGCGAACAGAAAGTCTCGGAGCTTTCGTATTCGACCCTCCGCGCCGCCATCGACCAGGGAGAGGCAGGCTTCGAACAGGCGTTCGCCCAGGCCAAGGGGCAACTCGTCCAGTGGAAGGGGCGGGTAACCGAAGTGCTGCGCCAGCGTGGCGACGACTATGTGGAAGAAGCCTACATGTTCGTTGACTTCGATCCACCCGGCGCCGGTTCGGGGGCAGCCGATGCGACGTTCAAGATCCCGGTCTCGAAGGTTGGCGCGTTCGCGGTCGGGCAGGAAGTGACAGTGCTTGGGGTGATTCGCGAGCACGAAAAGGGACCCGCGGGTCCGGTACTCAAGATCGAGCTGCGTGAGGTCAATTAGATCGAGGTCTTTCGCGAGCGCTGCTTGACTGCCGCCCCGGAGCTGCTGGGCTACAACTGTCTCTGTCGTTCCTTTGCCTCGATCATCTTTGAAGAGACCGCAATGGCTTGTCCCAGGGTAGTCACTTCCAGGTTTTCCAGCAGTTCCAACATGCGCACGAAGATCCCGGCGGTGACCAGGGCATCGCCCAGCGCGGTGTGGCGGCCCGACACCCGCACCCCGAAGCGCTGGGCGATGGCATCCAGATAATGCTCGGACGTATGGCTGTGGAGGAACACCGACAACAGCAGGGTGTCGAGCACCGGGTTGTCGAGGACGACACCGCTTTCCGTCTCTTTCATCTCGATAAACTTCAGGTCGAACGCGGCATCGTGCGCGACCAGCACGGCGTCGCCGACGAACTGACGGAACTGGGGTAGCACCAGATGCGCGGGCGGTTTGCCCCGCGCCATATCGTCGGTGATGCCGTGAAAGCGGATCGAGTTCCTGGAAATGGGGCGGCCGGGGTTGACCAGGCGTTCGAAGGTTTCACCGGTGAGGATGCGGCCGTTGACGATGCGCACCCCGGCGATGGAAACGATTTCATCGCCTTCCGAGGGTTTGAGCCCGGTGGTTTCCAGATCGAACACCACGTAATCGAGCGATTTGAGCGGTCGTTCGGCCAGATCCCCGCTGGGCTCTGTCCGCCGCAGCAGGCTGAAGTCGTAGAACTCCGGCCGCGGCGGCATCTCGCTCTCGGTTTGTACGACCTGCCCCGGCGGCAGCGGCACCCGTACCCGGGCCAATCCGTCGCCGGGGCGGTCGCTCCAGATCTCGCTCTGGTGATGGTCCAGCACGTCGCGCAGGGTAAGAGCGCCAGGAGCGCCGGGCAGGACCGTATCGAGCCAGCCGTCGAGCAGACCGGACGGCAACGGTTCGCCGTGCCAGACGATGTCGATATAGATCTGGCGTGGACCGGCTTCGGCGCCGATGTCAAAAGCCTTGATGCCGGTGTGGGCGCTGATGCGGCGAATCAGGTATTCGCTCAGCGAGATTATGGAGTGGCTGTCTCCGTATAGCCATTGCGGGAGCTGGACCACCGTCACCGCGATGTCCGAGCTCTCTTTCAACCGCTGCGCCACCAGCTCCAGCAAGGTAGTGGACAGGTCGTCGCTCATCGGCCAGCCGGTGATTACATTGCGGTACTCGCGGGCCAGCCGGTCCAAGGTCGCGCTGATCAAGGCGCTTTCCTTGAGAATCACTGTTTCGAAAGCCCGATGCGCGGTGGCGTCCATGTCCGGATGGGCGGCGCGGGTCTCGACCGCCGCGCGCAGGTTGGCGACCGGCGGTCGCAAGCCCTCGGTGGCTTGACGCAGCAGGCGGTCGCGCTTGCCCAGTGTTGCCAGTTCCTCGGTGATGTCGTTGAAGGTGACCACGTAACCGGTAGGCGATTCCTCCTCGGCGCCGAGGATCAAGGTCATTTGGGCGTGCAGGGTGTAGCGGCCGTCGGTGGTGGCGCAAACGAAGCGTGTGGTGGCGCCCATCGGGTGCTGGCGGTGACGCCCTTGGGCCACGCGCAGGCGCAGGCGGCGGAAGGCGTTGGAAATCGGTTCGCGGGTGACCATGGTGAACAGCGAGCGGCCAAGCCCGAGTTCGCCGGTGACGCGCAGGATTTTCAAGGCGTATTGGTTGTACAGCAGCACTTGATTGTTGAGGTTGCACACCACCACGCCTTCCTGCAAATCCATCAGGATCGCTTCCAGTCGGCTTTTCTGCTCCTCGACCCGCGCCGTGGCCGTGGCCGCGGACTGGAGCAGGTCGCGGCGGTGGGCGGCGAGCCGGCGCAACATTTCGTTGGTGGCCCGAAATAGTTGGCTGAGCTGCGTCGGCCCTTCGTGCTGGGCTTCATGGTCGGGATTGGCGTGCAGGGCGGTGAGCAGGCCGCGGGTCAGACTGGTTAGCGGCAACGCCACCAGCAGATCGAAGAAGGACCACGCGGCGGCGGTCATGGCAACCAGGAAAAATCCGGCGCTGGCGCCGTAGCTGGTTAGGTAACTCCACGGATTGAATATTTCCGGGTTGGCCAATTCACCGCGCCGGGCCATTTCGTCGAACACCAGCCACAACAACGCGAACACGACCACCACCGCCACCATGGCGAAAGCGGCGAACGCCAGCGCGAAGATGAATCGCAGTTTCATGGGTTTCGTCGATCTTCGTTGTGCGTGACGCCAGCGCTGGCGCCGATCAGGACAGGTTGCCGGTCAACTCGGCGCGGACTCGGTCGCGCAATCGGTCAATGGCCTTCATCGCGTCCGCCAGGTGCTCCTTGACCCGCTTCGACAGACTGTCCGGGTGTATGAAGTAGGTCACTTTTCGGCCGATGCGAAAATCGGCGATCTGCTGGCTCAACAACAGGTTGGTAATATGCGCGAACGCATTCCTGAGGTCCTCGCGCTCGTTGACGTCCAATACGCCGAGACCGTGCAGGGCGTCGATCCGCGCCAGCGTCCCAGTCTGCTCCACGCCATCGCGCAGGCTCAGCAGTCGCGCCGCCTCCACCAAGGGCAGCAGGGCGTGGTGCTTGAGGTTGATCTGGCCGCGATAATAGGGGTCTTCCTTTTCGGTGGCGAAACCCCCGAACAGACCCAAACCGACATTGTGGTCGCTGGTTTCCTCGTACATCGCCCGTAAAAACGCGCGATCTTCGCGCAGCATCTTCGTGACATGGCCGCGCAGACGACCCGCCAGATCGTGGTGCTGTCCCCACACCGGCTGGAAATCGAAAAAGATATCGGACAACTGGAGGGCGATCCGATTGCGCTTGCGTCCCCAGCCATCCAGTTGTCGGAACCACTGCGACAGGTTCTTGCGCCACATCGGATTGACCGCCATGCAATAGCCGCGGCACAGCGGCAGACCGACCGTGTCGAGGGTGGCGACCAGCCGGCTCGCCAGCTCCATGAAGTAGCCGTCGATACGGTTGTGCTCTTCGTCGGGGTAGTCCTGGATAATGAATCCATTGTCCTGGTCGGGACCGATGAAATTCTCGCCCCGCCCGCCCGAACCCATGACGATGACCGAGAAATCGACCGGTGGTCTGCCCCAGCCCTCGGTATCGAGACCGGCGATGCACAGGTCGGTCACCCGCCGGTAGATGTCGTTGTTGATGTGGGTCAGCAGGGCTTGAATCTCGGGGGTCGGCAGACCGTCCTCCAGCAGTTCGGCGGCCAATTCGACTTGGGCGGCCTTGACCCGTTTGAGCCCTTCGAGCGTGCCTTCGTGCGTGATCAAATCGATTTGCTGCATCATCTGTTCGGACGCCGCCGACAAGGCATCGTACAGATCGAGGATACCGACCACGGCGCGGTTTTCGTCGAGCACCGGCAGGTGACGCAGGTTGTAGCGCCGCATCCGGCCGATCGCGTGGTAGAGATACTCGCCGGCGGGAATGGTCAGCACCCGGCGGGTCATCACCTGATCGACGGGAGTTTCGGGGGGGACCTGGAAAGCGATCCGCCGGGTCACGTCCTGTTCGGTCAGGATGCCCAGCAAGCGTCCGCTGGCGTCGGTAACGACCACGCTGGATACATGGTCGCTGAACATGTGCGTGATCGCTTCGGCGCAGGTCGCGCCCGACAACACCATCGGCGGGCGGTCGCGCATGAAATCGCGAACCAGTTTGCTGAAAATCGCCGTTTGAGATCGCACCCCGCCACCTCCACAGCCGCTGAACGTATCTGAATAAGCAGGTAGGTTATCAGGCCAGACTCAGGATCGAAACCGAGAAGGCCGCGAACAGAGCGACGGCAAACAGGGCGCGGGCCGGTTGAAGATTTTGGGTAACGCGAAACACTTGGTAGAGGCCAGCAAAAAACAGGGCTGCACTGAAAATGGCCAACACCAGATAGAGCAGTGGCATCGGTCCCGCCGAATGCGCGGTCGTGGTCGTGGTGGCGACCGTGAACGCCACTGCTGGCAGTGCTGGCAAGGTCAACGGCAATAAATAGCCGCCTGCCCGGTAGAGTAATGCTAAAAAGCCTGGCCCACCCACCGCCTTGGCCATGAGCCAAGCCACCAGCATGATGCCAATGTGGATCATGATCGTGATCAGAACACCGGGCAGAATGTTGCCCAGCACCAGCACCCAGAATGGGATGTCGGCGACCGGGATGTCTTGCAATTTGCCGCCGAGGCTGCGTTGCAGCAGGGCGACCAGAACGCCATAAACCGCCCCGATCAGGATGATAAAGGCGCTGATCCAGAGCGGCGCGCGCCGATTTTCACAGGCGTTTATAGCTGCCTGTGGCCGCAGGAGAAAAATATCGAGAATTGGCATGAGGATCAGTAGATTGGATTCTTTGGTGTAAGCACCTTTCCCCCTTGCGGGGAAAGGTGGGGTTGGGGGGTAATTTCCACTTCCCTCACCCTAACCCTCCCCCACAAGGGGGAGGGAGTCTCGGGGAGAAGCTAACAGCCCGGCCTTTTAAGGGGAGGGCTGAACCAGTTGACTACTGTTGACCCGAAGCCGGTTGAGCGGCCGGAGCCGGAGCGGAGCCGGAGCTTCTGCCGGAGCTTCTGCTGGAGCTTCCGCCGGAGCTTCTGCCGGAGCTTCCGCCGGAGCAGCCGGGGCTTCCGCCGGAGCCGGAGCAGCCGAGGTTTCCGCTGGGGCCGGGGCTGGAGCGGGCGCTGCTACTGGGGCTGGAGCGGGTTTAGCCGCCGGGGCCGCGGTGGCCGGGGCCTCCGGTTTCTTGGCATAGGTCGGATCAGGCATGGCTGACCAGATCATCAGCACCAAGGCAAAAGCAGCAGTCACCAAGGCAAAGGTGTTGCTGCTGTAGCGCTTGGGGTTGTAGTTCTGCCAGCCGTGGATGCGGTCGATCTCACGCAGTATCTTCTCGTTCTTTTCACCACCGGTCAGCAGGCTGACCACAACGATGGTGAACCAGGCCGCCGACATGGTGAAGATACCGGTGACCAAATGAACGATCGGTCCCGCGTCGATCAGCGTGAAGTCACCCAACTTGCCCTTGCTGAAGAACAGGATACCGGACAGGACGCCGCCGACCAACAGACCGGCGATGGCGCCCGGTTTATTGGCCCCCTTCCACCAGATGCCGAGAACCAGCACGGGGGTAAACGTCGAAGCCGCCACGATGAAGGCCCAAATCACACTGGTCAGCAGAAAGTCCGGGGGATTGAGTGCCAAACCAATGGTCGCCAAGCCACCCAGCGCGGTGAAGATGTAGCCCATCTTGACCTTGCTCTTATCCTCGGCTTTCGGGTTAATCGTTTCGTAAATGTCGCTGCCGAGGCCAGATCCAATCACCATCAGCAGACCGCCAATGGTCGAGAAGCCCGCCGCCAGCGCGCCGGCCACCGGCATCGCCGCGATCCAGCCTGGCGTGAGTGCCTGACTCATCACGACGATCAGCAGGTCCGCTTCTTTGGCCTGAATTTGCAGACCTTGGGCGTTCAGCTCGTTCACGGTGTAGAGCTTGGCGGCGAAGCCGATGGCAAAGGTGGTGAAAAACACCAGGCCAACGAAGAAGGTGCCCCACAAGGTCGACATCTTGGCGTCGCGGATCGAAGGCGCCGTGAAGTAGCGCATGGCGATGTGCGGCAAGCCCATGGTGCCGCAGGCGATCGAGAAAAAGACGCCGGTGTAGAACTTGAAACTCATCGGCACGGTGCCGTCCACGGTGAGGAACGGATTGAAATAGGATGCCATGACCTCGTTCATCTGCGGCACCAGATCACCGTAGCCGAACGGCGGGAAGAAACTGGCCGGACCGGCGCCGATCTTCAGCAGGATGATCACCGCCGGCACGTACAGCGCAATGATCATGATAATCGCCTGCAAGGTCTGGTTGTAGGACAGGCCGTACATGCCGCCGATGGTGACGTAAGCCGTGACCACCAGGCCACCGACGATCAGGCCGGTTGTGTAGTCCCAGTGGAACATCACCTGGAAGACGTTGCCGACGCCTTTCATCTGGCCAATCAAATAGAGCTGGGCCAGGAAGATCATGCAGATCACGGCAACCACTTTGGCGGTCCGCCCGAAGCGCTCGCCGATAAACTGCATGCTGGTAAACTTGCCCCAACGGCGCAATGCCGGCGCCAGCGCAATCGAAATCAGTACGAAGCCGCCGGTAAAGCTGAGCACCAGCGCCACCACGTAATACTGCATCTTCCACAGCAGGGCGGTAAAACCCAGGAAGGTGGCCAGGCTCATGTAGTTGGAACTCATGGCCAAACCGTTCGCGAGTGGGCCAATACTACGGCCAGCAGTAAAGTAATCGTCGCTGGACGCAACGCGCCGCTTCGAAAGCCAACCGACATAGAGGAAGGACCCGATCATCACCAGGGTGTAGATGATACCGAGCGTCGAGACCGTTGCCGATGGCTCGAAGACGTAGTACTTGGGTTCCGCGGCCTGGGCCTGGGCCAGCACCGGCAGGAACAGGGCAATCAGCGCCAGAAGCCTGCTCATGGCTGACCTCCTGGCACGCTGTCCGCTGCTCCGCTGCTGGAATCGTTGATTTCCTGGTCAACTTTTTCGCTGATCTGAATGTAGATCCAGAAAACCGGTATGAGCACCAGCCAGCCGATGACAATGGTTAGCCAGTAGTCGGCTGGGAACCCAAAGATCGTCATCTTGTTCAGTTCGGGGAACAAGAAGTACATGGGGAAAATGTGGGTCATCAAAGTGATGAGCACAAAAGCGAACAGTGTCGTTCGACACTGTTTTTTATAGGCTTCATGCATTCGCTCGTCATTCGTCATGCGCTTTTCCTCACGAGGTTATTGTCATATTTTCAATACATTGCGGTGCTTTGAGGTCAACAACTTAGCCCTATCCCATGCACCCGCCAGCACAGGATAGAACGAAAAGTGTGTATTTCAAATTCGGGTATTGGACTCATACCGTTAAGCAAACCGCTTAACCATCGAGAACCAGGTATTCTAGGGTTATAAAGACACGTTCCTCACGGTCTTGCCCGCGATGCGGACCGCCGACCTCACCTTCCTGTCGGCTGGGGAACGACGCCAAGGCAACCCGTTGTTTGAGCTTTGGGTCCGGATCGTGCGCGATGCCCGCCAGGCCGCCGGGAAATCCACGCCAAGGCGGAGTATTGAAAGCAAACCGACGCTGTCTTACAAGCGCGTCACCTCCCACAACACAGAGCAAACGGTTCGCCCCCATGACTCTTGTCGCCATTCTCGCCCGCGAACTCGCCGTCCGGGAAAGCCAGATCGAAGCCGCCGTTAACCTGCTGGATGGCGGCGCCACCGTGCCCTTCATCGCCCGCTACCGCAAGGAAGCCACCGACGGGTTGGACGACACTCAACTGCGCCTGCTGGAGGAGCGGCTCGGCTACCTGCGCGAGTTGGAGGAACGGCGCGGCGTCATCCTCGCCAGCATCCGCGAACAGGGGCAATTGAGCCCTGACCTGGAAGCCGCCCTCCTCGCCGCCGATACCAAGACCCGGCTGGAAGACCTCTATCTGCCGTACAAGCCCAAGCGCCGCACCAAGGCGCAGATCGCCCGCGAGGCCGGACTGGCGCCGCTGGCTCACGGTCTGCTGGCCGATCCCACGCGGATGCCCGAGCAGACCGCCGCCGGGTTCGTGGATGTCGAGCGTGGCGTGGCCGATGCGAAGGCGGCGCTTGACGGGGCGCGGCAGATTCTGATGGAAGAATTCGCCGAGAACGCCGAATTGCTGGCGAAGTTGCGCGAGTACCTGTGGGACAACGCGGTGCTGCACTCGCAACTGATCGAAGGCAAGGCCGAGGAAGGCGCCAAGTTTCGCGACTACTTCGACTACCGGGAAGCGCTCCAGCAGATTCCCTCCCATCGCGCCCTGGCGCTGTTCCGGGGCCGCAATGAAGGCGTATTGCAGATGGCGCTGGAAATCGGCGATCCCGAAGCCCCCGGACCCGATCCCGGCGAGCGGCGGGTCGCCGCCCATTTCGGCATCCGCGACGAGGGTCGGCCCGCCGATGGCTGGCTGCGGGAAACCGCCCGCTGGGCCTGGAAGGTCAAGCTATTGCCGCACCTGGAGACCGAATTGAAGCAGCGCGTGCGCGAAACCGCCGAGGAGGAGGCGATCCGGGTGTTCGCCCGCAACCTGCGCGATCTGCTGCTGGCCGCGCCGGCCGGCGCCCGGCCGACCTTGGGGCTGGACCCCGGACTGCGTACCGGCGTCAAGGTCGCGGTGGTGGACGTTACCGGCAAGCTGGTGAGCACCGCGACCATTTATCCCCATGCCCCGCGCAACCAGTGGGACGAGAGCCTGCACGCCCTCGCCGAACTGTGTCGTCGGCACAAGGTGGAGTTGCTCAGCATCGGCAACGGCACCGCCTCGCGCGAAACCGACCGGCTGGCGACCGAGTTGATGCAGCGTCATCCCGAGCTGCGCCTGCAAAAACTGGTGGTGTCGGAAGCCGGGGCCTCGGTCTATTCCGCGTCGGAGCTGGCGGCGCGGGAGTTTCCCGAAGTGGACGTGTCGTTGCGTGGGGCGGTGTCCATCGCCCGCCGCCTGCAAGATCCGTTGGCGGAGCTGGTCAAGATCGAACCCAAAGCCATTGGGGTTGGCCAGTATCAACACGATGTCGGGCAAACCCGGCTGGCGCGGAGCCTGGATGCGGTGGTGGAGGATTGCGTCAACGCGGTCGGGGTGGACGTGAATACCGCCTCGGCGCCGTTGCTGGCGCGGGTGGCCGGGCTAAACGCGACGCTGGCCCGCAACATCGTCGAGCATCGTGACGCCAACGGCCCGTTCCGGCGGCGGGAACAGTTGCTGAAAATTTCCCGGTTGGGCGACAAAACCTTTGAGCAAGCGGCTGGGTTTTTGCGGATTTTGAACGGCGACAACCCGCTGGATCGTTCCGCCGTCCATCCGGAAGCCTATCCGCTGGTCGAACGCATTCTCGCCGGCAGCGGGCGTGGCTTGCACGAAGTGCTGGGCAACACCGCCTTTCTCAAGACGCTGGAGCCAGCCCGCTTCACCGACGAGCGGTTTGGCGTGCCGACCGTGCGCGACATTTTGGCGGAACTGGAAAAGCCGGGGCGCGATCCCCGGCCCGAGTTCAAGACCGCCGCGTTCCAGGAGGGGGTGGAAAAGCTGGCCGACTTACAGCCGGGGATGGTGCTGGAAGGCGTGGTGACCAACGTCGCCAATTTCGGCGCGTTCATCGATATCGGTGTGCATCAGGATGGACTGGCGCACGTATCGGCGCTGGCGGATCGTTTTGTGAAAGATCCGCGCGAGGTGGTGAAGGTCGGTCAGGTGGTGAAGGTCAAGGTGCTGGAGGTAGACCTGGAACGGCGGCGCATCGCCCTGACCTTGCGTTTGAGTCAGCCGGTTGCCGGCGAGGGGGGCCACCAGGCGAACGCCGCCGCGCAACCAACCGCCGCCGCCCGCGAGCGGAAGCCGCGCAAGGACCGATCCGGCGACCGCGACCGTCAGGAACAGCCGCCGGAAAATCGTCCGGGCACCCTGGCCGAGGCGTTTGCCCGCGCGCGCCGGGAAAAGTGACGCCGGCGCGAACCGCCGGAGCGACGAGGCTGGCGCTCAGTCTTCTTCCCGGTCGGCGAGCAGGTCGTTCTCGTCGCTGAACTCTTCGTCGTCCTTGTCGTAGCCCAGATCGTCCGGCTCGATTTCATCGTAGGGGCCGGACCAGTCCTCCGGCGCTTCGATGATCTCCAGCGGCAGCTCGTACCAGGCGTCCAGATCCAGATCCTCCAACTCGCCGTCGAAGTACTGGATTTCGACCGTCTGGGCGTCTTCGTCGAGGGCGACGACCTCGAAATCGTTGCCGGTTTCCTCGTTGCGGTACCAATTGCCGATGATGGGATCAACATCGCTCATAACCGGTCTCCTGCTGAAATCGGGAAGTGGGCGGGCCGCCGGCGGGCCGGCGTGGTCATATCCTGGTAACGACCAGCGATCATTTATTATCCCTGTTAGATTTTGAACAATGAACCTCCCACAATTCAACCGCGAAATCGCGGAAATTCGCAATGACCGCGTGCGCGGCGCCAGCGAGCTGGCCCGCCGCTGCCTGGCGATTCTGGCGGAGGCGGCGGAGACGCTGCCGGCCGCCGACGGTATCGAGCTCCGGCAACGCCTGCTGGCGTTAGCCGCCGAACTGGCGGCAATCCGGCCGAGCATGGCCCCGATCGGCAACCTGCTGCGGCGCTGGAAGGCGCGGATCGGTACGGCCAATGGAGACTTGGAACCGCTCCGCCGGCTGGCCGCCGAGCAAGCAGCAGCGCTGATTGCTCTGTCGCGCCAGGCGGTGGCCGACTGTGCCGCCCATGCCGCCCGCTGGCTCGGCCCTGGGCGCACCTTAATGACCCACAGCCTCAGCTCGACGGTGCTCGAAACCTGTCGCTTGCTCAGGAGCCAGGGGTTGCGGATGATCGTCACCGAATCGCGGCCGTTGGCCGAAGGGCGCCGGGTGGTGGAGCGACTCTCGGCCTGGAACGTACCCACGACCTACATTACCGACGCCCAGATGGGGCTGTTTGTCGCCCGCGCCGATGGCGTGCTGGTCGGCGCCGACAGCCTGTTGGCCGACGGTTCGGCCATCAACAAGGTTGGGACTGCTTTGCTGGCGCTGGCGGCGCGCGAGTCCGGCGTGCCCTTCTACGTCTGTTGCGAGAGTTTCAAACAGCGCGCCGAGGACGAGCCGCCGCCGGAGCTGGAGGAAATGGCGTCCGTCGAACTGGAAGTGCCGGCGTGGCCCGGCGTCAGCGCGCGTAACGTGTATTTTGACATCACCCCGGCACGATTGATCGATGCCTGGATCAGCGAGACGGGAGTGCGCCAGGCCGTCGCGGCGCCATAAAAAAACCCGGCCGTCTCGCCGAGACGGCCGGGTTCAGGGTTACCACGGGGTCGTTGTTGTTATCCCGACAGACCTTTACTTGACCGCGCGATTGTCGACCAGATCGGTAACCACGTTCGGATCGGCCAGAGTTGAAGTGTCGCCCAGCGCGTCCACTTCGTTGGCGGCGATCTTGCGCAGAATGCGGCGCATGATCTTGCCGGAGCGGGTTTTGGGCAGGCCGGGCGCCCACTGGAGCGCGTCAGGCGAGGCGATGGGACCGATTTCCTTGCGGACGTGAGCGATCAGTTCCTTGCGCAGCGCCTCGGTCGGTTCGACGCCCATCTTGAGGGTGACGTAGGCATAGATACCCTGACCCTTGATGTCGTGCGGGAAGCCGACCACCGCCGCTTCGGCGACCGCCGGATGCAGCACCAGCGCCGACTCGACTTCGGCGGTGCCCATGCGATGACCGGAAACATTGATGACATCGTCCACCCGGCCGGTGATCCACCAGTAGCCGTCCGCGTCGCGGCGCGCGCCGTCGCCGGTGAAGTACAAACCCTTGTACATCGAGAAATAGGTTTCGATGAAACGCGGGTGATCGCCGTACACGGTGCGCATCATCCCCGGCCACGGCCGGGTGATGACCAGGTTGCCGTCGGTGGCGCCTTCCAGGAACTGGCCCTCGGCATCCACCAGGGCTGGGGTTACGCCGAAGAACGGCCGGGTGGCGGAGCCGGGCTTCAGGGCGGTGGCGCCCGGCAGCGGGGTGATCAGGATGCCGCCGGTTTCGGTCTGCCACCAGGTATCGACGATCGGGCAGCGCGCGTCGCCGACGTTGTGGTAGTACCACTCCCAGGCTTCGGGGTTGATCGGCTCGCCCACGGAACCCAACAGGCGCAGCGACTTGCGCGAGGTCGCCTTGACCGGGCCTTCGCCCTCGCGCATCAGCGAGCGGATGGCGGTCGGGGCGGTGTAGAAGATGTTGATCTGGTGCTTGTCGACCACCTGCCAGAACCGGCCGGCGTCCGGGAAGGTCGGAATACCTTCGAACATGACGGTGGTGGCGCCGTTGGCCAACGGGCCGTAGACGATGTAGGAGTGGCCGGTCACCCAACCCACGTCGGCGGTGCACCAGTAGATGTCGCCATCGTGATAATCGAAGATGTACTTGTGAGTAATCGCGGTGTGCAGCAGGTAACCGCCGGTGGTGTGCAGCACGCCCTTGGGCTTGCCGGTGGAGCCGGAGGTGTACAGGATGAACAGCGGGTCTTCGGCGTCCATATGCTCTGGAGGGCAGTCGGCGGACGCGGTGGCCATCACCTCGTGATACCACACGTCGCGGCCCTCGACCCAGGCAACGTTGCCGCCGGTGCGCTTGACCACCACCATCTTCTGGACGCTGGGCGTGCTCTGCAACGCCTTGTCGGCATTGGCTTTCATTGGCACTTGGCGACCGCCGCGCAGGCCCTCATCGGACGTGATGACCACGTTGCATTCGGCGTCGATGATGCGGTCCTTCAGCGAATCCGGCGAGAAGCCGCCGAACACGATGGAGTGAACGGCGCCGATCCGGGTGCAGGCCAGCATGGCCACGGCGGTTTCGGGAATCATCGGCATGTAGATGCAGACCCGATCGCCCCGCTTGACGCCCAGGCCCTTCAGTGCGTTGGCAAATTTGCAGACGTCCTGATGCAATTCCCGATAGGTAACCTTCTTGTCCTCATTCGGGCTGTCGCCTTCCCAGATGATCGCGATCTGATCGCCGCGCGTGTCCAGATGGCGGTCCAGGCAGTTGTGGCTGACGTTGAGTTTGGCGCCCTCGAACCAGCGAATGTGGCCCTTGGTGAAATCCCAGTCCAGCACCTTATCCCAGGGTTTGAACCAGGTGACGAATTGATTGGCCTGCTCCGCCCAGAACCCTTCCGGATCGTCGACCGAACGTTTGTACATTTCCTGGTATTGGTCGTTGTTGATCCAGGCGTGCGCGGCAACTTCGGCGGGTACTGGATAGACCTTGACTTCAGACATTATCGTGTTGCTCCTTTGGTGGGGATGGGGTTGTGATATCAGCGGCCACGGACGGAGGCCAGCAAGCGCCGCGCCTGGAGCCGCTTGATTTTATCGCTCTAAGTCTAGAACCTCGGTGGCTTGAGTCAATCCATCCGGCGCGGGTCCGTGAGCGTGCCGGGGGTCCCAGTGGCGCGCCGGTATCGCCGGTGCCCGTTCCAGTCGCCAGCACGCTCGCGCCCAAGCCAGAATCGCCGCCGGCGATTCTCCGCTCAGATCGGGTGGCGGGTTTTGGCCGAGAAAATGCAGGGCGGCCATGAGCGCCAGCCCCGGTTTGTCGAGGTCGAGCGGCGCCGCTCCGGTTTGTTTGCCGAGTTTGTGGCCGCGCCGGTCGACGGCGACCGGCAGGTGGGCATAAGCGGGCGTGGGCAGGTCCAGCAGGTTTTGCAGATGGATTTGTCGGGGAGTGGAATCCAGCAAATCGCTGCCACGCACAACCTGGGTAATGCCTTGAGCCGCATCGTCCACCACGACCGCCAGTTGGTAGGCGAACAGACCATCGGCGCGGCGAATCACGAAATCGCCCACCTCCCGTTCCAGGCGCTGTTCGCAAGAACCCTGCAGGGCGTCCTGGAATGTCAGCGACACGTCGGCGACGCGCAGGCGGATGGCGGCGGGGCGGCCCGGTTGGCGGATGCCGCCACGGCAGTGGCCGGGGTAAATCGGACTGCCGTCGCGAGCGTGGCTGGCGTGGGCGGCCAATTCTCGCCGGGTGCAGGTGCAGGGATAGGCCAGTCCAGCTCGCAACAACCGCTCCAGCGCCGCCTGATAGCAATCTCGGCGTTGGCTCTGATACCACACCGGCCCGTCCCAGTGCAGGCCGTGGCGGTCCAGGGCGCGCAAAATGGCGTCGGCGGCGCCCGGCGCGCCGCGGGGCGTATCCACGTCCTCGATGCGCAGCAACCACTCCCCACCATGGCGCCGCGCCTCCAGAAAACTGGCGAGCGCGGCGACCAGGGAGCCAAAATGGAGCGGTCCGGTCGGGGACGGCGCGAAACGGCCGCGCGCCATACGACTCCCCGCCGACCGGGCGCCTGCGTCAGACAACCGTCGCGGCATGAGCGAAATGCGAGACCGGCCGGCGATGCCGCGCGGCTATCCCTGTTTTTCGCGGATTTCTTCCAGCATCTTGCAGTCGATGCACAATGTGGCGGTTGGACGAGCCTGCATGCGCGGCAGCCCGATCTCCACGCCGCAGGCCTCGCAATAGCCGTAGTCGCCGCTTTCAATCTGAGCCAGGGCCTCGTTGATTTTTTTGAGCAACTTGCGTTCCCGGTCGCGCGTGCGCAGTTCCAGGCTGAATTCCTCTTCCTGAGTGGCGCGGTCGTTGGGATCGGGGAAAGCGGTAGACTCGTCCCGCATGTGGTTGACTGTGCGGTTCACCTCGTCCAACAGACTTTGCTTCCAGTCTTGGAGAACCTGGCGGAAGTAAGTCCGTTGAGCATCGCCCATGTAGGCCTCGCCTTCGGCGGGCTGGTAAGGCACGGGCGTTCCCTGCGCGATCGGATTGGTAGCGACCATCGCGATTCCCTCCTGAATGGAACCAGACCGGCGTGGCGGAAACAGTCCTTATCGATTTTCGCCACGATGCTGGCACCGGTGATTCGCGATGCCATCGGTTAAAAATGTACAGCAGCCTTGTTGCCATGGCAAAAGTTATGAAGGAAATCGTCGTTGCTGGCCGTGGAGCGCGGGGTCATCGGGGTTTGATCGCGCTTGCGGGCAAATGTAATTGGAACCACCAATCGCGGGTTTATCCGCGCCTGTGCCATCGTTATAATCACGCTGCCTTTAAAACCACCCACGCCTCCGGATATCCACCATGCTTTCCGCCCGGCGCATCCCATCGTTCGCCGCCATGGGTATGGTTGTATCATTGACCGGCCGGCCCGAAAAAATGGTTGAGGCCGGAATAGATAGATGAGGACAACCGGCACGGCTGCGCGCGGTGGTGTTCTGCCCGACGCCTTCCTTGTTCCCGGTACGGCCAAAGCGTCGCCACGGCCCGACGGAGACGCGCCGCGCGGCCTGCCCGCATCCACCCTGCGCTCCAGGAAAAACCGCCCCAAACCCAAATTTATTGGGGTCCCTACAATACCGGAGAGTTGACGACCATCAATGAGCACACTTATCGAGCAGTTTCGCCAAAGTTCACCCCTGTTCGGCGGTAACGCGGCGTTCATCGAGGATCTGTACGAAAGCTTCCTGAGCGATCCGGAATCGGTCAGCGAGAATTGGCGGCGGTATTTCCGCGACATGCAATCGCAGACCCAGGGCGCCCGCGACGTCGCGCACGGTCCGATCCGCGATTCCTTCGCCCACCTGGCCTTGCAGTCGAGGGCCGGCGTGGGGCGCATGCAGGCATTCAGCCCCGCCGCCGCCGAAAAACAGGCGTCGGTACTACGCATCATCAACGCCTATCGCACTCGCGGTCACAAAGCCGCCGATCTCGACCCGCTGCGCCTGCGCGATCGGCCGCCGGTGCCGGAGCTGGATCCCGGTTATCACGGGCTGAGCGAGGCCGATATGGACGTGCTGTTCAATACCGGCTCGCTGGTGGCGTCCTCGCAGTGGTCGTTGCGCGAGATTCTCGACCTGATCCGCGATGTGTACGTCGGCACCATCGGTTCCGAATACATGCACATCAACGACACCGCCGAGAAGCGCTGGATTCAGAAGCGGCTGGAGGGGCAGCGCGCCCGGCTCGATCTCGAAGCCGGGCAGCGTCGGGAGTTGCTGCGCTGGCTGGTGGCCGCCGAAGGGCTGGAGCGCTATCTGCACACCCGCTACGTCGGCCAGAAGCGCTTCTCGCTGGAAGGCGGCGATAGCCTGATCCCGATGATGGACGAGATCGTCCAGTTGGCCGGCGCCCAGGGCGTGCGGGAGATCGTGATCGGCATGGCCCACCGCGGTCGCCTCAACGTGCTGGTCAACATTATCGGCAAAGCCCCCAGCGAGCTGTTCGAGGAGTTCGAGGGCAAGCGGCGAGTGGCCGAAAGCAGCACCGGCGACGTCAAGTACCACATGGGATTCTCCTCGGATGTCGAAACGCCCGGCGGCACGGTGCATTTGGCCCTGGCTTTCAACCCCTCGCACCTGGAAATCGCCAATCCGGTGGTCGAGGGCTCGGTGCGCGCCCGCATGGAGCGCCGCCGCCCGCCCGGCGCGGAATTTCCGCCCCTGAACGCCGTGATGCCGTTGCTGATCCACGGCGACGCCGCTTTCGCCGGCCAGGGCGTGGTCATGGAGACCATGCAGTTCTCGCAGGTGCGCGGCTACCGCACCGGCGGCACCATTCACGTCGTCATCAACAACCAGATCGGTTTTACCACCAGCAACCCGCTGGATACTCGCTCGGCGCTGTACTGCACCGACGTGGCCAAGATGGTGCAGGCGCCGATCTTCCATGTGAACGGCGACGATCCCGAGGCGGTGCTGTTCGTCACCCGGCTGGCGGTCGAGTACCGGATGACCTTCAACAAGGATGTGGTCATCGACATGATCTGCTACCGGCGCCTGGGCCACAACGAGGCCGACGAGCCGGCCGCCACCCAGCCGATGATGTACAAGAAGATCCGGGCGCGTAAAACCACGGCTACCCTGTACGCCGAGCGGTTGATTGCCGAAGGCGTGATCGCCGAGCAGGATTTTCAGGACATGCAGACCAAGTACCGCGACGACCTCGACGCCGGCCGCCAGGTGTCGCGACCGACGCAGCCTCCAGGCAAGGGACCCAATGCCATCGACTGGTCGGCGTTCAAAAACGAGGACTGGAGCCTCCCGGTGGACACCGCCGTACCGCTGGAGACCCTCCGCGATTTGTCCGAGCGGCTGCTGAAGGTGCCCGAAGGGCTCGAGATGCACTCGCGCGTGGCCAAGATCATGGACGACCGCCGCAAGATGGCCGCCGGCGCCCTGCCGCTGGACTGGGGTTTCGCCGAGAATCTGGCCTACGCCACCCTGCTCAAGCAAGGCTATCAGGTGCGCATTTCGGGTCAGGACTGTGGCCGCGGCACCTTTTTCCACCGCCATTCGGTGCTGCACAACCAGAAGGATGGCAGCAGCTACACGCCCCTGGCCAACCTGTACCCCGGTCAGCCGACCTTCTTCGTGATCGACTCCATCCTGTCCGAGGAAGCGGTGCTGGGCTTCGAATACGGCTACACCACCGCCGAACCCAACGGGCTGGTGATCTGGGAAGGCCAGTTCGGCGATTTCGCCAACGGCGCGCAGGTGGTGATCGATCAGTTCATTTCTTCCGGCCAGACCAAGTGGGGCCGACTGTGCGGGCTAGTCATGCTGCTGCCGCACGGTTTCGAGGGCCAGGGTCCCGAGCACTCCTCGGCCCGGCTGGAGCGTTACCTGCAATTGTGCGCCGAGAACAACATGCAGGTGGTGGTGCCGTCGACCCCGGCCCAGTGCTTCCATATGCTGCGCCGGCAAATGCTGCGCCCGTTCCGCAAGCCGTTGATCGTCATGAGTCCCAAGAGCCTGTTGCGGCACCGGCTGGCGGTGAACAGCCTGGAGGATCTGACCGAGGGCTGTTTCCAGGAGATCATCGGCGAGATCGATCCCCACGATCCGTCGCAGGTCACCCGGCTGGTGTTCTGCAGCGGCAAGGTCTATTACGATTTATTGGAAGCGCGTCGCGAGCGGAAGCTGGAGCATGTCGCCGTCATCCGCATCGAACAGCTTTATCCGTTCCCGCAAGCACTCTACAGCCAGCAACTGGAGCGTTACCCCAACGTCACCGACATTGCCTGGTGTCAGGAAGAACCCAAGAACCAGGGCGCCTGGTATCAAACCCTGCATCACTTGGAGCGGGGCCTGCGGTCGGACCAAAAGCTCCATTACGCGGGTCGCGAACCTTCGGCATCGCCGGCGGTGGGTTACTACAGCGTCCACGTCGAACAGCAGCAAACGCTCGTCAACCAGGCCCTGGGCCAATAACCACCATGGCTTAGCCTAAAAAAACCCGGAACCCAAGGGAAACAAATACAATGACCATAGAAGTAAAAGTCCCCGCTCTGCCTGAATCCGTTTCCGACGGTACTTTGGTCAACTGGAAGAAACAACCCGGCCAACCGGTGCGGCGGGGTGAAAACCTCGTGGATTTGGAGACCGACAAGGTCGTGTTGGACATTCCCGCCCCGGCGGACGGCGTGCTCGGTCCGATCCTGCGGCAGGAAGGCGACATCGTGACCACCGGCGACGTGATCGCCACGCTGGAAGAAGGCGCCCAGCCTTTGGCCGAAGCCCCCGCCGCGCCCGCTCCGGCGGCCGAGCCCGCCGCTCCCGCCGCCCCGACCCCGGCGGTGGCGGCGGAGGTGGATCTGGAAGGTTTGAGCCCAGCGGTGCGCCGCTTGGCCGCCGAGCAGGGACTGGATGTCGGCAAGATTGCGGGCAGCGGCCGCGGCGGCCGTGTGACCAAGGCCGACGTGCTGGCCTATATTGAGGCGCAGAAGCAAGGCCGGCCAGCCCCCGTCGCCGCCCCGACTCCCGCCCCGGCTTCCACCCCGGCCCCCGCGCCGGCTTCCGCGCCGGCTTCCGCGCCGGCCGCGCCGCTGCCGCCCGACGCCCTCGGTCGGCTGGAGCAGCGCGTACCGATGACCCGGTTGCGCGCCCGGATCGCCGAGCGGCTGCTGATGGCCAAAAACAGCACGGCCATGTTGACGACTTTTAATGAAATCAACATGAAGCCGGTGATGGATCTACGCAGCCGCTACAAGGATCAGTTTGAAAAAACCCACAATGTCCGCCTGGGCTTTATGGGTTTCTTCGTCAAGGCGGTGATCGAGGCGCTTAAGCGCTATCCGGCGGTGAACGGCTCGATCGACGGCAACGACATCGTGTATCACGGTTACTACGATATCGGCATCGCGGTGTCCTCGCCGCGCGGCCTGGTGGTGCCGATCCTGCGCGACGCCGACCAGATGAGCCTGGCCGACATCGAGAAAGCGATCGGCGAGTTTGGCCAGAAGGCGAAAGAAGGGACCTTGACCGTCGAGGACATGACCGGCGGCACCTTTACCATTACCAACGGCGGCGTGTTCGGCTCGCTGATGTCCACGCCGATCCTCAACCCGCCGCAGAGCGGCATTCTCGGCATGCACGCCACCAAGGACCGGCCGGTGGCGGAGAACGGCCAGGTCGTGGTCCGGCCAATGATGTACGTGGCCCATTCCTACGATCACCGCATTATCGACGGGCGCGAAGCCGTGATTTTCCTGGTCACCGTCAAGGAGTGCATTGAAGACCCGGCCCGACTGGTCTTGAACGTCTGAGATGGGAAGAGGACAGGTATCGGGGTGAGTGCGCGGCGTTAGGTCTGCCCCCTGTCTCCTGTCCCTTGATCCCTATTTCCTATTCGCTGATAGGTGCAAGCAATGGCAAAGACTTACGATGTGGTCGTCATCGGCGGCGGTCCCGCCGGCTACGTGGCGGCGATCCGCTGCGCGCAGCTCGGCCTGGAAACCGCCTGCGTGGAGC
The DNA here is from genome assembly GCA_963695105.1 of uncultured Gammaproteobacteria bacterium. Classification (GTDB taxonomy): domain Bacteria; phylum Pseudomonadota; class Gammaproteobacteria; order Competibacterales; family Competibacteraceae; genus Competibacter. The sequence continues at coordinate 66,301 of CAVOGC010000010.1, forward strand.
AGTGGATTAATTTCAAGGGCGATCCCGCCCTGGGCGGCACCTGTCTGAACGTGGGCTGCATCCCATCCAAGACCCTGCTCGAATCTTCCGAACAGTACCATCACCTCAAGGAAGGCATCGAAAGCCACGGCATTCACGTCGAGGGCGTCAGGCTGGATCTCGACCGGATGATGGCGCGCAAGGAAGATATCGTGCTGCAACTCACCAACGGCATCGGCGCCCTGTTCAAGGCCAACGGCGTCGAATGGCTGCAAGGTCACGGCAAGCTGCTGGCCGACCGGCAGGTGGAAATCACTCGCCACGACGGTTCGGCCGACATGGTGAACGCCGACAACGTCATCATCGCCACCGGTTCCGTGCCGATCGATATCGGCGCCGCTCCGGTGGACAACGCCGAAGGCGTCATCGTGGACTCGACCGGCGCCCTGGATTTCCGCCAGGTGCCCGAAACCCTGGGCGTGATCGGCGCCGGCGTGATCGGCCTGGAACTGGGCAGCGTGTGGAACCGTTTGGGCGCCAAGGTCGTCATGCTGGAGGCGGTCGAGGATTTCCTGGCCCTGGCCGACCAGCAGATCGCCCGCGACGCGCTGCGCCAGTTCAAGAAACAGGGCCTGGACATCCGGCTCGGCACCCGCGTGATCGCCACCGAGGAAACTGGGGACGGTGTCAAGGTCCACTTCAAGGATAAGGACGGCGACCATGAGATCGTGTTCGAGAAACTACTGGTGTCGGTGGGCCGACGGCCAAACACTGACAACGTCGCCGCTCCCGAGTCGGATCTGCTGTTCGGTGAACGGGGTTTTATCCACGTTAATGAGCATTGCGAGACCAACCTGCCCGGCGTGTACGCCATCGGCGACGTGGTGCGCGGGCCGATGCTGGCTCACAAGGGGTCGGAAGAAGGCGTCATGGTGGCCGAGATCATTGCCGGCCAATCCGGTCATCTGAACTACGACGCCATTCCCTGGGTGATCTACACCGATCCTGAGATCGCCTGGGTCGGCAAGACCGAGCAGGCGCTCAAGACCGAAGGCATCCCCTACAAGATCGGCACTTTCCCGTTCAGCGCCAACGGTCGCGCCAAGGCGATGGATGCCGCCATCGGCATGGTCAAGATGCTGGCCCATGCGGAAACCGATGCGCTGCTGGGCTGCCATATCATCGGTCCCTACGCTTCCGAGTTGGTCCAGGAAGCGGTGCTGGCGATGGAGTTTCACGCCAGCAGTGAGGATTTGGCCCGGACCATCCATGGCCACCCGACTTTGTACGAGGCGATGCACGAGGCGGCGCTGTCCGTCCATGGCCGCGCCCTGCACAAGATCAATACCTGAAGTTTTTTCGGGAGTTGAGCAAAGGGCGCGCGCATCGCGCCCTTTTTTGTTGCGCCGTCGAAAGTCGCGAGGGTTTCTCCGGGTCAGCCGGCCTGTCGACCCGATAGGGTTTTGTTTTTCTTACAAGAGGGATGCTGTTAAGATTTACAACAATCAGTGTTTTTTTAACAACAAGCAGGGCTGGACTGGAGAAGATCATCATGCTGACCGGTAAAAACACTTCGCCCGTGGCGGTGGTGACGGGCGCCAACCGCGGGCTGGGCCTGGAAACGGCCCGGCAACTGGCCAAGCGCGATTTCCGCGTGCTTCTCACCAGTCGCAATGCGGGCAAGGGCGAAATGGCGCTGGAAAAATTGCTGGCCGAGGGCTTGGACGTGCTGTTCCAGCCGTTGGATGTTACCTCGGAAAACAGTGTCGCCGAACTGGGTGCATTCATTCACAGCCGCTGCGGCCGGGTGGATGTTCTGGTCAACAACGCCGGGGTTTTTCTCGACAGCCACGGTTCGGAAGACGCGGGCAACACCAGCGTGTTCAACGCCAGCCTGGAGACGCTGACGGCGACGCTGAAAACCAACCTGTACGGCCCGCTGCTGCTGGCGCAGGAGCTGGCGCCGTTGATGAAGCAGCAGCACCATGGCCGCATCGTCAATGTTTCCAGCGGCATGGGTCAATTGAGCGAAATGGAAGGCAGGTCGCCGGCCTACCGGATTTCCAAAACCGCCTTGAACGCGCTGACGCGCATCCTGGCGGCCGAGACTCAGGGTTCCAACATCCTGGTCAATTCGGTCTGTCCGGGCTGGGTGCGCACCGAAATGGGCGGCCCCGGCGCCGAGCGGACGGTGGAGGAGGGTGCTTCCGGCATCGTCTGGGCCGCCACCCTGCCGGACGATGGGCCGACCGGCGGTTTCTTCCGCGACGGAGAGCCGATTCCCTGGTGAGCCGGCGCTGGCGCCCCGTTTCAGGGATCGTCGTCTTCCCAACCCGCCAACACTTTTTCCAGTTCCGCCAGATTGCCGATTTCCGCTTCTGCTCGCGGACCGCCGGGCCAGTCCCGGCCGGCGCGATTGACCCAGACCGTGCGGAAACCGGCTTGAGCCGCGCCGAAGACATCGTGTTCCGGGTCATCGCCGACATGGACGATCTGTTCGGGCCGCGCCGCCAGTCGTTGCCGAGCCAGTTCGAACATCAATGGTTCCGGTTTGGCCGCGCCCGCATCGATGGCGTTGAACGAGAAGGCAAAGACATCGTGCAAGCCGATCAACCGCAGATCAGCGTTGCCGTTGGACAGGGACGCCAGCATATAGCGTCGGGCCAACCGCTCCAGGGTCGGCCGCACGTCCGCGAACGGTTCCACCGCGTTGCGGGCGGTGAAGAACACTTCAAACGCGCCTTCCACGTCGAACTCCCGATAACCGACCCGCCGCGCCGCCAGATTCAACGCCGCCTTGCGCAGCCAGGTACGGTCGTGGGCCATGTTCGGGCGGGCGGCGACCACCTCGGCCGATAAATCCCGCAGCTCCAGCGAAGTGAACTGCTCGGTCATGCGCGGGTAGCGCACCGCCAGCCAATCGTGCAGCAACTGCTCGGCGCGTTCGACCACCGGCCAGATATCCCAGAGCGTGTCGTCCAGATCGAAAGTGATGGCTTTGATCATCGAGCTGTCGCTTCTCCTCTGGCGGAAGAGAGACCGGGGTGAGGAGTGAGGCGCTGGAAGCCGCGTTCCAGATCGCGCTGGATGTCGGCGACCGTCTCCAGGCCCACCGAAATTCGCACCAGCCCCTCGCGGATGCCGGCGGTTTCGCGTTCTTGCGGGGTCAGCCGGCCGTGAGTGGTGGTGGCGGGGTGGGTGATGGTGGTCTTGGTGTCGCCCAGGTTGGCGGTGATCGAAATGAGCCGGGTGCTGTCGATCAGTGCCCAGGCCGCTTCCCGGCCGCCGCGCAGTTCGAACGAAACGATGCCGCCGAAACCGCTCTGTTGCCGCTTCGCCAGTTCGTGCTGCGGGTGCGAGGGCAGGCCGGGGTAATAGACCCGCTCCACCGCCGGCTGGGCCTCCAGCCAGCACGCCAAATGCAGGGCTCCCTCGCTGTGGGCGCGCATCCGCAGGGACAGCGTTTCTAGCCCCTTGAGGAAAACCCAGGCGTTGAACGGGCTCAGGGTGGGGCCGGCGGTGCGCAGAAAACCGTAGATGTCGACACCGACCCGCTGTCGGTCGCCCACCACCGCGCCGCCGACGCAGCGACCCTGACCGTCCAGGTACTTGGTGGCGGAATGGATCACCAGATCGGCGCCCAGTGGGAACGGTTGCTGCAAGGCGGGGGTGCAAAAACAGTTGTCCACCACCAGCAGGCAGCCGTGGGCGTGAGCAAGATCGGCCAGTGCCCGGATGTCGGCCAGTTCCATCAGCGGATTGGACGGGGTTTCCAGGTAGAACAGCCGGGTTTCCGGGCGGATCGCGGCCTCCCAAGCGGCGAGGTCGGACAAGGGGACGTAGCCGGTGGCGATGCCAAACTTGCTCAAGTAGTTGGTGAACAGCGAAATCGTGCTGCCGAAGATGCTGTTGGCCGAGACGATGTGGTCGCCGCTCTTCAGCAGCGCCATGCAGGTCGCCAGGATAGCCGCCATCCCGGAGGACGTGGCGATGCAGGTTTCACCGCCTTCCAGCGCCGCCAGCCGCTCCTGAAACACGCGCACGGTCGGATTGGTGAAGCGGGAATAGATGTTGCCTGTGATCGCGCCGCTGAAGCGGGCGGCGGCTTCGGCGGCATTGGCGAATACGAAGCTGGAAGTGGCGAAAATCGGTTCGGCATGTTCGCCTTCAAAGGTGCGCTGCTGGCCGGCGCGCACCGCCAGGCTGGCGAAACCGAGTTCGGGAGTGTCGTCGATGGACATGTCTGGGCGTCTCCGCGGTAAACAGGGGGTTGTAAAATCGCCGTGGAGCGCCCTGATGGCGCCGGCGGCGCGCGGGCATGAAAAAAACCCGCTCGGTGGGACGGCCCAGGCAGGTTCAACCCGCTTTAGCGAAATTTGTTAAGCGCCTGCAAGCTGAGAACTCAAATCGGCGCTGGGAAGCAAGCTTAGAAGGTCAGCGCCGTGCTGTCAAAAAGACCAAGCGCCGCGCTCAGGCATCGTTGTACAGGTCGATGAAAGCGTTTTCGGCGGTTTCATGGGTGGCCTTGACGCTGTCGGAACGCTCGCGGGCCAGACAGTCCAGATAGGCCCGGTCGATGTCGCCGGTCACGTACTCGCCGGTAAAGCAGGAGGCATCGAAGGTTTTGAGCGCGCGGTTGCCACGCCGCACCGCTTCCTCCAAATCGGGCAAATCCTGGAAGATCAGGTGATCGGCGCCGATGGCGTGAGCGACTTCTTCCTCGGAACGGCCATGGGCGATCAGCTCGTGGGCGGCCGGCATGTCGATGCCGTAGACGTTTGGATAGCGCACCGGTGGCGCGGCCGAGGCGAAGTACACCTTGCGGGCGCCGGCCTCCCGAGCCATGCAGATAATCTGTTCGGAGGTGGTGCCGCGGACGATGGAATCGTCCACCAGCAGCACGTTCTTGCCGCGAAATTCCAGGTCGATCGCATTCAGTTTCTGCCGCACCGATTTCTTGCGGGTCTTTTGGCCGGGCATGATGAAGGTGCGGGCGATGTAGCGGTTCTTGATGAAGCCTTCCCGGTACTTGATGCCCAGAATCGAAGCCATCTGCAAGGCGGCGGTGCGGCTGGTGTCGGGAATCGGGATCACCACGTCGATGTCCTGATCCGGCCAGACCCGCAGGATTTTTTCCGCCAGGTATTCGCCCATGCGCAGCCGGGCCTTGTGCACCGAGACCTGATCCATGATCGAGTCGGGCCGGGCCAGGTAGACGAATTCGAAAATGCAGGGGGAGTAGCTTGGGTGATCGGCGCACTGTTGGGCGTGCATGCGCCCGTCGAGGTCGAACAGCACCGCCTCGCCCGGCGCCACGTCGCGGATGCGCTGAAAATCCAGCGCGTCCAGCGCCACGCTTTCGGAGGCAACCATGTGCTCCATGCCGTTCTCGGTCTCGCGCCGGCCGAACACCAGCGGCCGGATGCCGTGCGGGTCGCGGAAAGCCACCAGGCCGAAGCCGACGATCAGCACCACGGCGGCGTAGGCGCCCCGCACCCGCCGGTGCACCGCCGCCACCGCCGCGAAGATATCCCCGGCATCGACCGACAGCTTACTGCGCTGCTGCAATTCGTGGGCGAATACGTTGAGCAGGATTTCCGAGTCGGAATTGGTGTTGATGTGGCGCAGGTCGGAGCGGAACAGTTCGTCCTTGAGCTGGATGGCGTTGGTCAGGTTGCCGTTATGGGCCAGGGCGATGCCAAACGGCGAGTTGACGTAGAACGGCTGCGCCTCGGCGGAATCGGAACTGCCGGCGGTCGGGTAGCGGACGTGGCCGATCCCGATATTGCCGTGCAGGTTGCGCATGTGGCGGGTGCGGACGACATCACGGACCAGACCGTTGTCCTTGCGCAGGAACAGGCGGCCGAGGTCGCAGGTGACGACGCCCGCCGCATCCTGGCCGCGATGTTGCAATACGGTGAGGCCGTCGAACAGGCTCTGGTTGACCGGGCCACGCCCCGCGATACCGATGATTCCGCACATCTGCCACCACCCGCGCGTACTGGACGGCTGTCGCCGTCATTTGGGAACGATTTCAGGAAAGCGAAAATTCTGGGCCAGCTCCGGCGGCAGGAAATCCCGCAGCCAGAGGGCGGTTTCCTGAAAATGACGCAGCAGCAGCGATTGCTGCCACCAGGGATCCTTGGGCAGCGGCGTCAGTCCCGCCGCCAGCACCAGCACGGCGACGACGGCCGCGCCGCGCGCCAGGCCGAAGCTCATGCCCAAGACCCGGTCGGTGCCGGTCAGGCCGGTGTAGTGGACCAGATAGGACGCGAGAATGCCGACCAGCCCGCCGAGCAGCAGCGTGACGAGGAACAGGCCGCCAAAGGCGACCGCGGCGCGTAGCGATGGCACGTCCAGGTAGGGGGTAAGATACGCGGCGCCTTGTTCGGCGAACAGGAAGGCGATGGCGAAGGCGGCGATCCAGGTGGCCAGCGAAATCACTTCGCGCAGCAGGCCACGCCACAGTCCGACCAGCATGGAGAGGGCGATGATGGCGATGATCAGGTAATCCGCCCAGTTCATGAGTTGCGGTATCCCGCTCCGGAACGTTCGTGCGCATCGATCATGAGGGGAAAAGCCGCTCGCGGTCGCTCAGGGACTTGCATCTTAGCAAAAACGCGGGTGCGCTGAAACGCGGCGGCCATCGACGGGATTCAACGCCAGATGCGCACCAGGTACAACGGCCGGCCGTTGGCCGTGATCTGTTCGACCGCCGCTCGGACATTGCGGCTCCGGTAGCGGTCGCGCACGGCATAGGCATTGTCCTGCAACGCGAAACTGGCCACCACAACGCCACCGCCGACCGGGGTGGCGGGCGGTGGGTTCGGAGCCACCGAGGGCGCCCGGGATTTGGCGACGAGTTCGATTTGAGGCAAGGCGGTGGGCGGCTTGGCGCGGGCGGCCTCGGCCTGGGCCTTGCGGCGAGCCGCCTCGGCGCGGGCGGCCTCCCGGCGGGCGGTTTCGGCCTGGGCGGCGCGGCGGGTGGCCTCGGCCTGGGCTTTGCGGCGGGCTTCCTCGGCGCGAGCGACCTCCCGGCGGGCGGCCTGGGCGGCGCGGCTGGTTTCAGCCTGGGCGGCGGTGGTTTCCGCGGCGGACGAACGCGGCGAGGGCGCGGCTTCCTGAGCGGCTTGCAGGCGGGCGGCTTGGCTGTTGGCGGCGGTGCCGCGAGCTTCCTCGGCGCGGGCTCGTGTTTGCGCGGCTTCCGCCTGTTCCTGGCGGCGGGCGGCCTCGGCTCGGGCCTTGGCCGCCGCGATACGTTCGGCTTCGGCTTGGTCCCTGGCGGCGCGCGCCGCTTCTTCCTGATCGGCCTGAGTGGTCTGAGCGTTTTGGTCAGGCGGGTTCGGCTCGCCGGGGGCCAGCGGTGGGGCCGTGTCGGTCGGTGTGGGGGCATCCGCCGGCGCCGGAGTGGAGAAGGTCAGCGCGGGTGGTTTCGGATTGCTCGGCGATGGGGTGTCCGGCGAGTGGGCCGCGGGGGGATTCGCGCTGGACGGCGTTCGCGACTTTTCCAGCAATTCCGGGGCGAAAATCACGGCTAGCGCGGTGATGACGGCGGCGCCGACCAGGCGTTGGGTTAAACGGTTGTCCAAAATCAAGCCTCCCGTGATGGCGGCGGGGGGGAATCGGATAGCCACGGCTGGGCGGCCAGCACGGGCGCGACGGTTTGAAACGAACCCAGCACGACGATGCGGTCGCCGGGCCGCGCGGCGGTTCGGGCGGCCCGGCAGGCGGCGGCGATGTCGGCGGCGGCGGTCGCTTGCGCGCCGACGGCGCGCATGACTCGCGCCAGTTCGTCGCCGGTGCGGCCACGCGGTCCGATCAGGGTGGCCGGATGCCAGGCGTCGATCAGGCCGGTCAATGCCCGGATGACGCCGTTCGCGTCCTTGTCGGCCAGCAGGCCGATGACGGCCCGGGTTTGCCCGGCGCAGGGTCGTTCCAACAGGTTGGCGGCCAGGACGGCGGCGCCATGTGGATTATGGGCAACATCGAGAATCCACTCAACCGGGCCGGAGATGCTTTGAAAGCGGCCGGGCAGTTCGGCTCGCGCCAATCCGCCACGAATAGCGGCGGCGGAAACCGGCAGTCGATCGCGCAGGCTGGCCAGGGTCATGAGCACGGCGGCGGCGTTGCCGGTCTGGTGCGAGCCGGCCAGCCCCGGTGGTGGCAGCTCGTCGCAGCACAGGTCGTCCGCCCACCAGCGCCAGGTCTGGCCGGTGCGGGCAAAGCCGTAGTCGCGACCAGCTTGCAGGAAAGTTGCGCCGATGTCGCGGGCGTGCTCGACCAGCCGGCGCGGCGGATCGGGATCGGCGCAGACGGCCGGCCGGCCGGCGCGGTAGATACCGGCTTTTTCGTAGCCGATGCTGTCGCGGTCCGGTCCCAGCCAGTCGGTGTGATCGAGGCCGATGCTGACCACCAGCGCGGCGTCGGCGTCGATGATGTTGACCGCGTCCAGCCGCCCGCCGAGACCGACTTCCAGCAGAGCGACCTCGACGCCGGCCGCGCGGAACAGCTCCAGCGCCGCCAGGGTGCCGAATTCGAAGTAGGTCAGGGAGATATCGCCCCGGGCCGCGTCGATGCGGGCAAAAATCCGGCAGAGCGCATCATCACTCACTTCCGTGCCGTCGACGCGGATGCGCTCGTTGTAGCGCAACAGATGCGGCGAGGTGTAGGCGCCGACCCGATAGCCGGCGGCCCGCAGTATTGCTTCCAGCAGGGCGACGCAGGAGCCCTTGCCGTTGGTGCCGCCGACCGTGATCGCGATGTGGGGTGGCGGTTCCGGTTGCAGCCGGCGCAACACGGTCCGCACCCGCTCCAAACCCAGTTCGATGGTTCGAGGGTGCAGGGTTTCCTGCCAGCGCAGCCAGTCGTCCAGGGTCGCAAACCGCGGGTCGAGCATGAGGTAGTGTCTCGATGCGCGCGCCTAGGCCGCCAGGGCCGGGCGGCCGGTCAGCATCGCCAGCAGGCTGGCCAGCCGGTCGCGCAGTTCGCGGCGGTCGAGGATCAGGTCGATGGCGCCGTGCTCCAGCAGGAACTCGCTGCGCTGGAAGCCGGGCGGCAATTTTTCCCGCACGGTTTGCTCGATCACCCGTGGGCCGGCGAAACCGATCAGAGCCTTGGGTTCGGCAATGTTGATGTCGCCCAGCAGCGCCAGGCTGGCGGAGACACCGCCGGTGGTCGGATGCGTCAGCACGGAGATGTAGGGGATGCCGTGCTCGGCCAGCCGGGCGAGCACGGCGCTGGTTTTGGCCATCTGCATCAGCGAGACCAGGGCCTCTTGCATCCGCGCGCCGCCGCTGGCGGAAAAGCAGATGAAGGGGATGTGTTCCTGCAGGGCGATCCGGGCGGCGCGGACGAAACGTTCGCCGACCACCGAACCCATCGAGCCGGCCATGAACTCGAATTCGAAAGCGGCGGCAACCACCGGCATACCCTTGAGCAGGCCGCGCATGGCAATCAGGGCGTCCTTTTCCTCGCAGGTTTTCTGCGCTTGGGCCAAGCGGTCCTTGTATTTCTTGCTGTCCTTGAATTTGAGGAAATCGGTCGGTTCGATATCGTCGCCGATTTCACTCGGTTCGGCTTCATCGAGAAAGCCGTGCAAGCGTTTGCGGGCGCCGAGGTACATGTGATGGCCGCACTTGGGGCAGACTTGCAGGTTGCGCTCCAGTTCGACGCGATACAGCACCGCCCCGCATTCGTCGCACTTGCTCCACAAGCCTTCGGGAATCTGGTGCTTGTTGCGGCCGTCGGTGCGGATGCGGGAGGGAACGAGTTTTTCGTACCAGCTCATGCAAGGGATTCCGGGTTTGCGGAGACCCTCCGGCGGCCGGTGGCCAAGATGCCGGGCGGGTCTGGAGGAGCAACGAGTGCGATGGGGTACTCAGTCGGCGAGAGCGGCGGGCATACAGGCCTGATCCATGGCCTGGCGCATGGCGGCGATCTGCGCGGCGACTTCCCGGCGCATCCGTTCGGGGTCGTCGGCCAGTTCGCCCATCCTGGCGACCAGCGCGCTGCCCACCACCACGGCGTCGGCGACCTGGGCGACGGCGGCGGCGGTCGGCGGGTCCTTGATGCCGAAGCCGACGCCCAGCGGTAGATCGGTGCAGGCACGGATCGCCGCCAGCTTCTCCGCCACTTCGGCGACATCGAGCGCGGCCGAGCCGGTCACGCCCTTGAGCGAGACGTAGTAGAGATAACCCCGCGCCAGTTCGGCGGTGCGGCGGATGCGCCTGGCGGAGCTGGTCGGAGCCAGCAGAAAGATCGGAGCGATCCCGGCGGCGTTCAGCGGTTCGATCAGTTCGGCCGCTTCTTCCGGCGGCAGGTCCACGGTCAGCACGCCGTCCACTCCGGCATCGCGGGCGGCGGTGACGAATTCCTGGTAACCCATGCACTCGATGGGGTTGAGGTAGCCCATCAGGACCAGCGGGGTTTGCGCGTCGATCTGGCGGAATTCGCGCACCAGCTCCAGCACTCGCCGTGGGTTCATGCCCTGGGCCAATGCCCGCTCGCAGGCTTTCTGAATAACCGGACCGTCGGCCATTGGGTCGGAAAACGGCACGCCCAGTTCGATGATGTCGGCGCCGGCCGCGACCAGGGCGTGCAGCATCGGCACGGTCAGTTCCGGGCGCGGGTCGCCGGCGGTGATGTACGGAATCAGGGCCTTGCGCCCGGCGCGGCGCAATTCCTGGAAACGGCGGGTAATCCGGTTCATAAGATTTAAGACTCTTACAGTTGGATGCCTTCCAGCGCGGCGACGGTATAGATGTCCTTGTCGCCGCGGCCGGACAGGTTGACCACGATGCTCTGGTCGGGGCGCATCGTCGGGGCCAGTTTCGTGACGTAGGCCAGGGCGTGGCTGCTTTCCAGCGCCGGGATGATGCCTTCGGTGCGGGTTAGATCGTGGAAGCCCTGTAGCGCCTCGCGGTCGGTGACGGCGACGTACTGAACCCGGCCGATATCCTTGAGCCAGGCGTGCTCCGGGCCGACGCCGGGGTAGTCCAGTCCGGCGGAGACCGAGTGGGTCTCGATGATTTGGCCGTACTCGTCGTTTAGCAGATAGGTGCGGTTGCCGTGCAGCACGCCGGGCCGGCCGGCGCACAGCGTGGCGGCGTGACGGCCGGTGTCGATGCCGGCGCCGGCGGCCTCGACCCCGTAGATCGCCACCTTGCTGTCGTTCAGAAACGGATGGAACAGACCGATGGCGTTGGAGCCGCCGCCCACGCAGGCCACCAGGGCGTCCGGTAGCGCGTTGTACTCGGCCAGCATCTGCTCGCGCGCCTCGCGCCCGATCACCGCCTGGAATTCGCGCACCATCAGCGGGTAGGGGTGCGGCCCGGCCACCGTGCCGATCATGTAAAACGTGTTGTCCACGTTGGCGACCCAGTCGCGCAGGGCTTCGTTGAGCGCGTCCTTCAGGGTGCGCGAGCCGGAGGTCACCGGATGCACGGTGGCGCCCAGCAGCCGCATGCGATAGACATTCAGCGCCTGGCGCTGAATGTCTTCCGCGCCCATGTAGACCACGCATTCCATCCCCAGCCGGGCGGCCACGGTGGCGGAGGCCACGCCGTGCTGACCGGCGCCGGTTTCGGCGATCAGCCGGGTCTTGCCCATGCGTTTGGCCAGCAGCGCCTGGCCGACGGTATTGTTGATCTTGTGCGCGCCGGTGTGGTTGAGGTCTTCGCGCTTGAGATGGATTTGCGCGCCGCCCAGTTGCCGGCTCCAGCGTTCGGCGTGGTAGAGCGGGCTGGGGCGACCGACGTAATGGGCCAGATCGGCGTCCAGTTCCGCCAGGAATTCGGGGTCGTTGTAGCAGTCCCGCCAGGCATCGTTCAGTTCGTGCAGGGCTTCCATCAGCGTTTCGGCCACGAACCGGCCGCCATAGCGGCCAAAATGACCGTTGAGGTCGGGAAACTGGCTGAAATCGACCGGGCTATGCAGTGCGGCTTTCACAATCGTTCACACCTCGAAAAAATGCGCGCATCAATTCGGCGTCCTTGACGCCCTTGGCGGTTTCCACGCCGCTGCTGACGTCGACCGCCTGAGGCCGGACTTGGCGGATCGCGGTGGCGACGTTGCCGGGGTGCAGACCGCCGGCCAGAATCAGGGGCTTGCGGCGTTCGACGGGAATTCTCGCCCAGTCGAAGCCTTGGCCGGAACCCCCCATCTTGCCGCCGCCGTGGCTGTCCAGCAGCAACCCGGCCGCGCTCGCGAATCGCTGCTCGTAGGCCCGCACGTCGGCGTCCGCGCCCATCGGCACGGCTTTGAGGTAGGGCAGGTCGAAAGCCGCGCAGTAGGCGGCATCCTCATCGCCGTGGAATTGCAGCAGGTGCAGGGGGATGTCGGATAAGACGGCGCGAACCGCCGCCGGTTCGGCGTTCATGAACAGGCCGACCGTGGTGACGAACGGCGGCAGGGCCGCGACGATCCGCCGCGCCGTGTCCGCGCTCACCCAGCGGGGGCTGGGCGGATGGAACACCAGGCCGATGGCGTCCGCGCCCAGCTCGGCCGCCGTCACGCCGTCCTCGGGACGGGTGATGCCGCAGATCTTGACGCGGGTGCGGGGAATCGGAGTCATGGAACGGGTGCTGGGAAGGGCGGAGACGGCTGCAAAGTTGGAGACTATCAGAATTCAGTCGGGTTTGTGGAGCGATGTTCACTCTTGCCGCGTGGCGAATCGCGGCGCGGCGCGGGATGACCCGGATAAAATAATGCCGGAGGCGCCACCCAAGCGGTGTCAGCTCAACAGCATCCGCGCCGCCAGCACGATTTCATGGGTCCCAAACAGCATGACCAGCGTCCCGACCAGGCGGCGTACCGCCGGGCGGCGCACGAATTCCGCCAGCGTCGCCGCGGCCGTGCCCATCGCCAGCAGCGCCGGCAAGGTCCCCAGGCCGAAGCTGAGCAGCAGCAGCGCGCCTTCCAGCGCCCCACCGGCGCCGACCGCCCAGACCAGCACGCTGTAGACCAGCCCGCAGGGCAGCCAGCCCCACACCAGCCCGATCCCCAGCGCCCGGAGTGAAGTCCGCACCGGGAAGAAGCGTCGGCCCAGCGGCTCGATCCGCCGCCACAACACGCCGCTAGCCCGTTCCAGCCGTCCCAGCGCCGCTGACCAGCCGGCCAGATACAATCCCAGTAAAATCATGAACAGCCCGGCCAGCAGTTGCAGCCCCAACTGGGCACGATGGACGGACAGCAGATGCGCCGCCCAGGCGCCCACTCCGCCGGCCAGCGCGCCGGCGACCATGTAGCTGGCGATGCGCCCGAGGTTGTAGGCCAGTAGATACGGCAGGCGCGCGCGCAGTGGATGCCCCGGCGTCGGCGGCAGGCCCAGGGTGAGCGCTCCGACGATGCCGCCGCACATGCCGAAGCAATGCGCGCCGCCGCTCAGACCGATCAAAAAAGCGGCCAGGTAGGGGGGATCGATGGCCACCTCGCCGCCTCTAGCGCAACACCACGGTCTTGCCGCCGTTCAGGAACACCCGTCGTTCCAGGTAATAATGAATCGCCCGGGCCAGTACGATGTTTTCGATGTCGCGGCCGACCGCCGCCAGGTGTTCCGGGCCGTGCGCGTGGTCCACGCGCTCCACTTCCTGCTCGATGATCGGCCCTTCGTCCAGGTTGGCGGTGACGTAGTGGGCGGTGGCCCCGATCAGCTTCACCCCGCGGTTGTGGGCCTGATGGTAGGGTTTGGCGCCCTTGAAGCCCGGCAGAAAGGAATGGTGGATGTTGATCGCCCGCCCTTCCAGCGCCTGGCACAGTTCCGGCGACAGGATCTGCATGTAGCGAGCGAGGATCACCAGTTCGGTTCGGGTCTGCTCGACCAGGTCCAGAATCCGCCGCTCCTGCTCCGGCTTGGTCGCCGCCGTCACCGGCAGATGGTGGTAGGGAATCGCGTGCCAATCGGCCAGATGCGCCAGCTCCCGATGGTTGGAAACGATGGCGGCGATCTCCATCGGCAGCGCCCCGGTGCGGTGCCGGTACAGCAGATCGTTCAGGCAATGCTCGGCCTTGGACACCAGAACCATCACCCGCGGCGGTCGGCGCCGGTCGTACAGGCGCCAGTCCATCTCGAACTGCCGGGCCAGCGGGGTGAAATGCTCCAGCAGCGCCGGTTCGGTCGCTTCGTCCAGATCGAACACCAGGCGCATGAAAAACCGGCCGGACTCGGTGTCGCTGAACTGGCTGGATTCGACGATATTGCCACGATGGGCCGCCAGCACACCGGACACGGCGGCCACGATCCCCACCCGGTCGGGGCAGGCGATGGTCAGGATATAGCGAAGGATGGGCATGGAGATTTCAGCAGGGTTGCGCGAAAGAGGGCGGATTGTAGGCGAAATCGCAGCCCGTCACCCCGGCTTTTCCGCCGGGTGCAGGGTCTCGCGCAGCAGCGGCAGGTGCAGTCGCACGCAATCCATGCCGGCGATGATTCCTTCGCTGGCGCGGTCGAAATCCATCAGTCCCAGATGCGCCAGGCGCGGCGCCAGCACCACATCCGGCGGGTCGCCCGCCATCCGCGCCCGGGTGATGCGGTCCTGCATGATGTTGATCGAGCCGGCCATCACGTCGAACAGGCTCGGCGGCTCGTCTTCTTCCTTCCCCTCCGGCTCCTCCGGCGGCGACAGCCGGTCGTGCAGATTCCCCAATACCGCCTGCCAGCCGGCGCTCAGCCGCGTCAGCAGGGGGCTGGATCTGAGCAGGCGCATCGGTCGTTCGCCGAAATGCCGGCCAACGATGTTGCCGTTCAAATTCACCGCGATCACCTGCTCCGCGCCCAGCGCCCGGCACAACGACACCGGCAGCGGGTCCACCAGTCCGCCGTCCACCAGCCAGCGCTCCTGAAACCGCACCGGGCTGAACAGTCCTGGCAGGGCGATGGAGGCACGCACCGCCTCCAGCAGCGAACCATTCTGAAACCACACCTCACGGCCGGTCTGCAAATCGGTGGCCACCGCGCCGAACGGCTTGGCCAGGCTCTCGATCCGCGCGTCTCCGACCCGCTCGCCGAAGGCGCGCATCAGCCGTTCGCCTTCCACGCCGCCGAGGCGCACGTCCATGTAGCGGATGATTTCCCACCAGTCGATCTGCGAAACCCACTCTTCCAACTGGTCCAGCCGGTCGCTGGCGTAGGCCGCGCCGACCAGCGCGCCGATCGAAGTACCCGCCACCACGTCCGGGACGATGCCGGCCTGTTCCAGCGCCCGCAGGACGCCGATGTGCGCCCAGCCGCGGGCCGAGCCGCTGCCGAGCGCGATGCCGAGCCGGGGCTTACGCGACCGCATGACTGCCGCCTCCCTGTCCTTCCCGCAGGCGCGGCAACAGCTCGACCAGATTGCAGGGTCGGGTGCGGGCGTCCAACTGCGCTTGCAGGATGCGATCCCAGCCGGTGCGGCAGGCCCCGGTCGAACCGGGCAGGCAGAAAACGAAAGTGGCGTTGGCCAGTCCGCCCAGCGCCCGCGATTGCAGGGTGGAGGCGCCGATCTCCTCCCAGGACAACATCCGAAACAGCTCGCCGAAGCCGGTAATCTCCTTGTCCAGCAACGGCCGAATCGCCTCGGGCGTGCTGTCGCGGCCGGTCATGCCGGTGCCGCCGGTGATCAGCACCACTTGCACCGCCGGATCGGCGATCCAGCCCGATACCACCGCCCGGATACGGTAGATATCGTCGGGCGCGAGAGCCCGGTCGGCCAGCCGGTGACCGGCGGCGCTCAGCCGTGCCGCCAAGGTTTGACCGGAGGCGTCGTCCGCCAAGGTCCGGGTATCGGACACAGTCAGCACCGCAATCGCCAGCGGCAGAAATTCACGTTCGTTCATGACAGACACCCCTTGCGGCTTCGAAGAAAATCCGGCCGGAACCGCTTGAAATCCGGCGGGTCGGCCTCACTTTAAGCACATCGACAACTCACTTACGCGAGGCTTCCTGCCATGAACCCAGCCCGTTTCGAACCCTGGCGGCACATGCATCACCTGCGCAATGAACTGGACCGGCTGTTCGAACCCTACAACGCCGGCAACGACCAATCCAGCATCGCCACCTGCGACTGGATCCCGGCGGTGGATATCAAGGAAGAGAAGGAGCGCTACGTGCTGCGCGCCGATATCCCCGGCGTGGACCCGAAGGATATCGAGATTATCGCCGAAAACGGCATTCTGACCCTCCGTGGCAACCGTCCGGGCGAAACCCGGGAAACCCGCGCCGGCTACAGCCGGATCGAACGGCCCTGCGGCAGCTTCTACCGCCGTTTCAGTCTGCCCGACACCGCCGATCTGGCCCGAATCGCCGCTCGCAGCGCGCACGGCGTATTGGAAATCGGCATTCCCAAGTTGACCCATACCGTGTCGCGGACCGTCAAGGTCGAAGGCTGAACCCGATGCCCGGCGGGGTCGCTCCCGCCGGCTGTTTCCGCCCAAACCGCCCGGAGCCGGCATGAAATACAAGGATTACTATCAAATCCTCGGCGTGGTCCGCAATGCCTCGGAAGACGACATCCGCAAAGCCTACCGCCGGCTGGCGCGCAAGTATCACCCGGATGTCAGCAAGGAAACCGAAGCCGAAGAACGCTTCAAGGAGGTCGCCGAGGCCTACGAGGTGCTGCGCGACGCCCAAAAGCGCGCCGCCTACGACCAGCTCGGCAGCAACTGGCGGGCCGGTCAGGAGTTCCGGCCGCCGCCCGGCTGGCAGGGCGGACGGGCATCCGCCGCCGGCGGTTTCGGCGGCGACTTCAGCGACTTTTTCGAATCGCTGTTCGGCAACCTGGGGGGGCTCGGCGGCTTCGGCGGCGCGCGGGGTTTTCAGGCGGGCGGACGCGGATTCCCGGCGGGCGGCTCGGATCGAACCGTGGCGCTGGAGATCAGCCTGGAAGAGGCTTATCACGGTGGCCAGCGCGCCTTGCAGTTGCAGGCCCCGGAGATGGACGCCAGTGGCCGGGTCAGCACCCAAACTCGCACCCTGAACGTCAGGATTCCCGCTGGAGTGAGCACCGGCCAGAAAATTCGGCTGGCCGGTCAGGGCGGCGGCGGACCCGGCGGCGATCTCTATCTGAAAGTGACGATCAGGCCGCATTCGCTGTACCAGGTGAAGGGTCGCGACCTTACGCTGGAACTGCCGCTGGCGCCCTGGGAAGCGGCGCTGGGCTGCAAGGTCGAAGTGCCGACGCTGGGCGGACCGGTCACGTTGAACATCCCGGCCAACGCCCGCAACGGCCAGAAGCTGCGGTTGCGCGGTCGCGGCCTGCCCGGTCAGCCGCCCGGCGATCAACTGGCGGTGCTGCGTATCGTCAACCCGCCGGCCGATACCGAGGAAGCGCGCGAATGCTTCCGGCGCATGGAGCGGGAACTTCCGTTCGACCCGCGCGCGTCCTGGGGGCGATGACGCCGTAACGCGAACGCCGGCCGTTTCCTTGCCTAAGATTACCGAAGGTCGTTTAAGAAAGAGAGTCTTCGCCGCATGAACAGCCAACGCCATCTCTTGTCGGTAGCCCTGCTGGTTTTGGGTCTCGCCGCCGCCGTTCCGCCGCCGGCGCCAGCCGCCCTGCCCGCCATGGTGGAGGGCCAGCCGCTGCCGACCTTGGCGCCGATGCTGGAGCAGGCCACGCCGGCGGTGGTCAACATCGCCACCGAAAACCGGGTGCAACTGCGCCGCAACCCGCTGCTGGACGATCCTTTCTTTCGCCACTTCTTCAACATCCCCGACCGGCCGCGCGAGCGCCGGGCGCAAAGCGTCGGTTCCGGCGTGGTGGTGGACGCCCGCCGTGGTTACGTCATCACCAACCACCATGTGGTCGATGGGGCCGATACCATCACCGTCACCCTGCGCGACGGCCGCCAGCTCGAAGCCAAGGTGATCGGCTCCGATTCGGAAAGCGACGTGGCGGTGATCCAGGTGCCCGCCCGCAACCTCACC
This sequence comes from uncultured Gammaproteobacteria bacterium, assembly GCA_963695105.1. Classification (GTDB taxonomy): domain Bacteria; phylum Pseudomonadota; class Gammaproteobacteria; order Competibacterales; family Competibacteraceae; genus Competibacter. The sequence goes on from CAVOGC010000010.1 coordinate 84,179, forward strand.
GCGCTGCCGCTGGCGGATTCCGACCGGCTGCGGGTCGGCGACTTCGTGGTGGCCATTGGCAATCCGTTCGGGCTGGGTCAGACCGTGACCTCGGGCATCGTCAGCGCCCTGGGTCGCACCGGCCTGGGCATCCAGGGCTACGAGGATTTCATCCAGACCGACGCCTCCATCAATCCCGGCAACTCCGGTGGCGCGTTGGTCAACCTGCGCGGCGAACTGGTCGGCGTCAACACCGCCATCATCGCGCCCGGTGGCGGCAACGTCGGCATCGGTTTCGCCATTCCGGCCAACATGGTGTCGCGGCTGATGGAACAGATCGTCGCCCATGGCTCGGTGCGGCGCGGCCAGTTGGGCGTATCGGTGCAGGATCTCACGCCGGATCTGGCTCGGGCTTTCAGACTGCCCGCCAGTCAGGGCGCGGTCATCGCCCAGGTCAGCCCCCGTTCCGCCGCCGCCAAGGCCGGGCTGAAAGAGGGCGACGTGGTGCTGCGGGTCAACGAGCGACCGATTCGCGACGGCGGGGGCCTGCGCAACGCCATCGGCCTGCTGGAGGTCGGCGAGGCGGTGCGATTGGAAATCCTGCGGGATGGCAAGCCGCTCACCATCGACGCCAAGGTGGGCGAGTACGTGCCGGCCAAGGCCGAGGGCGACGACATCCACCCGCGGCTGGCCGGCGCCGTGTTCGAGGACATCAGCCCGAATTCGCCGCTGGCGGGTCGCGCGCAGGGGGTGCTGGTCGCCCGGGTCGAATCCGGCAGCCCCGCCGCCCGCGCCGGCCTGCGCTCGAACGATATCGTCACCGGCGTCAATCATCGGGCCGTCACCAGCACCGACGAACTGCGCCAGCTTGCCGCGCGCGGCGACTCCCTGCTGCTCAATCTGCTGCGCGGCCAGGGCGAGTTGCTATTGGTGCTGCGCTGAATCGGGCCACCGGGAACGACTTGCCGCCGCTCCCGGTGTTCTCCAAGCTCAGCGTCCCGGCTCCCCGGTTTGCAACTCCACCCGGTTCTGTTTCTGGTTGTAGCCCTGCCGGACGATGATCTCGTAATCCAGTCCGGCTTTTTCACCGGCCTGAATCTCGGCCTCGAACTGCACGGTCTGGAAATCGTGCAGGCTGGGATTCAGCCGGCCGCGGAACACCACATCGCCCGGATAGTCGCGGCGGATTTGCACCGCGATCGGCTTGCGGCTGTAGTTGCGGATGCGTTGCCGGTAAACCGCGTGCTCGTCCCAGCCCGCCACCCGGCTGTCCAGTTCCAGCTTGAGCCCGTCTTCGCCCAGCTTGCGGTAGAGGTTGCCGCCCTTGATTTGCAGCCAGAAGTTGTCGCGGTAGACCTTCTGCTTGACCAGTTCGAACACCACCGCCGGATCGACGCCCAGATTCAGTTCGATCTTGTCGCCGATGGGTACGTACTTGAGGTTCTGGGTGGTCAGATAGCTCAACCCCTCGCGGCCGTTGGCGCGAAACACCCGGATCAGGCCGTCCGGCAACGGCGTGCCGCCCAATTTCGAGGCCGCGTCGTTTTTCAGCAGGTACAGCCGCGTCAACTGGTCGCCGTATTCGCGCGGCCGGTAGCGGTACTGGACCGTCATCGGCACGGCGTCCGCCTGGAAGCTGCGCAGGCGCTTGGCCCAGCCGTTCGGCACGGTTTCGGCGCCTTCGATGGTGTAGATGAAGTATTCGCTCAGCCCTTCCTTGATAATCTCCTTGGGCGCTTCCATCTCGGCGGAGTCATATGCGATTGCGCCGGACATCATCAACTCCGTCGGTGCTGGCGTCATCATCTTGCGGGCGGCTTTCTGGCGCAGATCGCTATATTCCTCGCGCTTGAGTTCGTTGACCCGACCGACCGGTACTTTCGCCAGTTCGGCGATTTTCTCCACCAGGTTGATGGCGCCCACCACCAGCCGCACCTGGGCGTTTTCATAATCCTCGCCGGATTGATTGCGAACCCGCACGAAGCTTTCCAGCCGCAGATATTTTTCATCGGGATCGGCGACCGCCAGATAATCCGCCGCCCAGGTGATGCCGGAGGTGAAGTAGCTGATTTCGATGGTCGCCTCGCGGTCGGCGTCGCTGTGCACGTTCCAGTACAAGGTCTGCGGCTTGTCGTGCGGGAAAGTGGTGTCGAGCACTTCCAGCCCGGTTCGGGGTTCGCGGAAGCTCAAATCCACCGAGGTCGGATCGATCAGGGTGTTGGCCCAGGAGAACTGTAAGGGGTTGACGCCCTGCTTGAAGGTCACCACCCGGGTTTCCCGCACCAGGGTTAGATCCTCGGAGTTATAGATGGTCAGTTGCACCGTGCGCCGCTCGGGCACGGTGGCGAGATCGACGTTGCGGGCCGGCAGCGCCAGCGGCAGCAGCAACCCGAACAGGCAGAGCAAACGGGCAATCCGGTTCACGATCATGGCGCTCACCACTCGTTGTTCAGGGTCAGCCGCAGGGTGTGAATCTGTTTTTGCGCCTGGCCGTCGGCGGCGCGGGCGGGCAAATTCACATGGAACAGCAATTTGTCGGCATCGCTCTTCTCGGGATCGGGTTGGCGCAGGGTGCCGTCGCCCAGTTGCCAGTCCGGATCGCGGCCATTGTCGCCGCGAATGTCGTTGCGGATCTGACGCACGCTCTCGGCGATATCCAAGGTCACGGGCGTGTCCTTGAAGTTCTCGATCTCGTATTTCAGCGTCACGTCGTGGCGATACAGATTGCCGGCGATGCGCTGGCGCTCGTTGCGATCCACGGTGCGCCGCACGCCGATGTCGCGGGCCAGGCCCAGATAGAGTTCCCATTCGTCGTCGGGTGGGGTGAACGCGCCGCGATCCTCGCCGAGGAAGGCGCTGCCACCCTTGCCGTCGTCCTGGAAGATGCGCGCCTTGCCTGCCGGCAGCGGTTCCCGGCCCAGCCGGCCGCCGGCGTTCTTGACCACGTAGTGCATCGGCACGTTGAGTTTGTCCTGGGCGCGGTCCAGATAGCCGAATTGCACCGGGTCACAGGTGTAGGTTTTGCGCACCGGCACGGCGGCGAAGCGATCGAGCAGCACTTCCTTGGTCTCGCTCAGACCCAGTGGTTTCTCGAAACGCTCGCCGACTCCGGCCCAGAACTGGGCGGCGTCGTAGGCTTCGTTGGCGTTGTTGTTCACCCGCAGATATTGCGCCAGATTGAGGGTCTTCTCGTCGCGGTCGGCCACGGCGCGGTAGTGGAATTCCTTGCCCAGTCCGCCCAGCACATAGCTGATCCGCATGCGGGCCGCGCCGGAGGCGCTGGCGGCCACCGACCAGACCAGGGCGGTTTCGTTCGGGGGATAACTGACCGACAGCACCTTGGCGTCCAGCACCTGCTCACCAGTCGAGGCGAGGATGCGCAGCACCAGGGTGTCGGGATCGATGCGGGTGTTGGCCCAGGAAAAATCCACCTGATTGACGCCCTTGACCAGGGGCACGATGCGTTCTTCCTCGACCAGGGCGATTTGCGCGTGATCGAGCTGGATTTCCACCCGCTCGCGCACCGGCAGCGTGGTGAGCTTGATGCGGGCCAGCACGTCCGGCGGCGCGGCGCCGAGCAGCAGCAAAATGCCGAGCGGATACAGCAACGGGGTTCGGTTCATCGGTCGCGACCTCCAAGGGTTGAGCGGGGTTCGGTATAACCATAAACGCTCGTGGCCGGTTTTGGGGGTTAACGCACCGTGAATTGGTCGCTCGGACCGATCAGGGTTCGACGTTGTCTGCTTTCAGGGTTTCAGAGGGATCGGGTCGACGAGCTTGGTTTTCATCGGTTCCGCGCGGAGTCGCCGCGAGAAAATTTCAAGCGTCGTCTTCGTCTTCATCTTCGTTGTCCTGGGTGGGAACAGGGGAAACGGGCAGTCCGGCAAAGTAGCGTTCGAGCTTGCGCGAGACTTCTTCCGGCGTGGTTTCACCGTCGGCCAGCTTCTCCGCAAAGGCCCTGCCGGGATGTAGGACATCCCAGGATGAGCGGTACTGGGTCGCCCGGCGATTGCCTGGGTCTTTGTTGCCGAAACCGTCGATCACGATGTTCCAGACTGGCTTGAAGGTTTCAATCAGCATGTTCTCGCCCAAGGGAATCCAGATATCGTCAACCACCAGGCAGCGATAGTAAAAATCTTGCAGTTCCAGATTATGAGCTTGTTCGATAGAGGCGGCATGTTGTCGGAGACGGTCTCGCAGGGCTGTTCCCTTGCTCGCATCGGCGGTGATACCGCCTTTCCGTCCCCCCTTGGGGATGGCCTTGCCAACATAGATCGGCCGCCAAAATTCGTCGCTTCGGTTTGGCTTCGCGACGGGCTCGTAAGCCGGAAATGGGCCGATGTAGTAGATTGCATACACTCCGGCCCCTCGAAGTTCGGCGGTCTCGGCCAGCGCAACCACCGCTTGCGCCAACAACGCCTGGGCGACACTCTTGCCAAGATTCATTTTGTCCAGCGGATTGTACGGTGGTGTCTTTACGGTCATGACGATCGCTCAAGATGTTTTCTAACATGGCTTGCCAGCAATTCGGCCAATCCAACCGGCACGGCGTTTCCAAGCTGCCGCATGGTTTCGGTCCAGGAGCCATGAAACACAAAGGTGTCGGGAAACATCTGGAGTCGCGCGCTTTCCCGGACGGTCAGATAGCGCACGCTCCCGTCCAGTTTGAGCAACATGTTTTCTCCACCGGGAACCCCATGCACGCCAGCCTTGAGGGTCTTTGCCGGTTCGTCAAGTGGGCTTCCTGTATGACCGGGGTAACCGCGCGCTCCTCCTTGAAAACGATGATTCAAATAATTTGCCGCGGTGAGAGGATTAAATTCCGGATCGGGCAGGTCGGATATGGCATCCCTGATAGTGCGCCATGGCATCAAGATGGGCTTTTCCTTTAATTTTTCAGCCCACCGAGGGATCGATTTCATCATTTTTTTGGGGTTTGGTATTCCATGCCGCTCCCAATACATATTGGAATGAGTCTGTTCCCAAAACAATGCCGCGTGTGAGTGCGTTGGTTCAGGAAAAGCCCATTCAATGTCCAAATCTGACCGAAACCCCACAAAAAATACTCGCTCCCGACGTTGTGGGACACCGTAATCAGCAGCATTTAAAACTCTTGTCACCAATCGATATTGCAGGTCTAGGGAACTACCATGGGTATGATGGCGCTCCAGACGGGCGAGATGATCTGGCCACTCTTCGTCCGAACGCCTTATGATTTCAGGATAAGTTAATTGCAGGCGGATGTATTCGAAATAGCTGGCGAATCCAGTCCGCGTCAATCCCTTGACATTTTCGAAAAGAAACGCGCTTGGTCGAATTTCGCGGACAGCGCGGACCGCTTCGGGAAACATATCCCTGTGATCGCCATGGCCACGATGCTTTCCCCCAAGCGAGAATGGTTGGCAAGGCGGTCCGCCGGAAACGAGATCGATACCGCCCTCGAAAGGTCGAAAATCAACCTTCCTGACGTCACCTTCAATCAGAGGCCATTTGCATATTGGCTCCGTGCCACGAATTTGATTTTCACGAATGGTGTCACAACAATAACGATCCCATTCAATCACGGCGGCGGTTTCAAAACCAGCGTGACTCACGCCCATGCCAAGACCACCCGCACCTGCGAAAAGCTCAATGACCTTGATTTTATTCATCTTCGAGAAAGCTCCTGATTTTCTCCTCAAGCTTTGCGATATCGTGCAGTTCGCATTCCCATAAAATCAACATCTGCCACCCATCTTCGGTGAGCTTCTTGTGGTTTTCAAGGTCGCGCAATCGGTTGCTGTCCAACTTGGAACGCCAAAACTCCAAGCGGGATTTCGGCAGTCTCGCCAACTTACAATGTGCATCTGGATGGCGGTGCCAAAAACAGCCATGCACGAATATAACCTTGCGTCGTCTGGAAAAAACCAGATCGGGTTTACCGGGGAGATTTCCGCGATGAAGGCGATAGCGGTAACCCAAGCCATGCACGAGACGGCGGACTTTCATTTCCGGCTTGGTGTCTTTTCCATGAATCCGGCTCATCCGCTCGCTCCGAGCGGCGGGTGTCAGCGTATCCGTCCGCTGAGAAGGACCAACAGGCACGGTTTGATCGATCCAGTAGCCGACCCGAGCGTCTTCGTTTACCGCGCCCTTGCCGTTCTCGCGATCACGCTCACCTTCAGGCATCTCTTGGTGTTTCTTCAAGGTCGTCGTCGGAGATGCTGGCGGCGCCACCAGCCCGCACCCAGGCATCCACATCCTCCTTCTTGAACTTCCAGAACCGCCCGACCTTATGGCCAGGCATTCCCTTGCCGCTCACCCAGGCGTACACCGTGTCCTTGCTGACACCCAGATATTCGGCGATTTCATCGACAGATAACCAGCGGTCTTGCATGACGGATTCCAACAGTGGCGAGTTTGAGTAAAAATAGTAATGGTAATTGAAAGGATTGAATAGGGTTTGAACCGATTAAGAGAGATCAATTAGTATTAGCATACAGTCCAGCCCCATGGAAGCCTTCAATCTCGCCGAAATGAATACAAGTGCAACGCACCATGACATTCCGACGAAAGCTTCGGAGATTCAGAGGCGTTTATGTACAACCTCCGGGGACGTAAGATATTGAAAAAAACCTCACCCCCGGCCCATCTCCCACGGGGAGAGGGGTTTTTGTACAGCCTTTCAGTCAAGCCGGCTGGCATGTCCGTTGCTGACGGACCCCATATCCCCTCTCAACAGGTCATCCACTTATGAACCCACAACCTCTGCGGATCGGTGTCGGCGGCCCGGTCGGCTCCGGCAAGACCGCTCTCGTTGAAGCTCTGTGCAAGGCGTTGCGCGACCGCTATCAAATCGCGGTGGTCACCAACGACATTTACACTTACGAAGACGCCCAGTTCCTCACCCGCGCCCAAGCGCTGGAACCGGAGCGGATCGTCGGGGTGGAAACCGGCGGCTGCCCGCATACCGCGATCCGCGAGGACGCCTCGATGAATCTGGCGGCGGTGGCGCAGTTGTGCGAGCGCTTTCCCGATCTGGATCTGGTGATGGTCGAATCCGGCGGCGACAATCTGAGCGCCACGTTCAGCCCGGAACTATCGGATCTTACGATCTACGTGATCGACGTGGCGGCCGGCGACAAAATCCCGCGCAAGGGCGGACCCGGCATCACCCGTTCTGACCTGCTGGTGATCAACAAGATCGATCTTGCGCCTCATGTTGGTGCGTCGCTGGAGGTCATGGAGCGCGATACGGGTAAGATGCGCGGCGACAAGCCGTTCGTCTTCACGAACCTTAAGACCCGGCAGGGGCTGGAGCGGGTGATCGACTTCATCGTCGAGCGGGGGATGCTCGGCGTGGAACGCGGCCAGGCGGCTTGACCCGCTGATTTCATTCCACGGGGGTCCGCGTCGTTTTTGGAGCGGGCTGACGGGTGGCGCCTTGGTTTTTTTGATGGCGTCGCCCGGTTGTTGGGCCTGCCATTCCGCACGCTTTTCCCTTGGTCACGCACCTAATCCGCTCGCCGGATGCACCTGTTTGAAACTCAGACCGCACCCTTGCGCCCGTTTTCGCCCCGCTTTACCGCGCCGATGCCCCGCCTCGCACCATTACAAGGCGCGTCCGTTTCGCCGATAACGCACAGCTCAATGCAATCAATTGAATATTATTGATATTTATGGTTTGGCACGGCATTTGATAAGGCGTCCTCCGGGTCCGCATCCGAGTGGACCGATCCATCACAACATCGAGGGCTGCGCATGACAAAGACAATGCCGAAGTTATCTCATTGGCTGCTAGCCGGCGCGCTGACGCTGGGCGCCACGCTGGCTCACGCCGCCGACACGATCAAAGTCGGTGTGCTGCACTCACTGTCGGGGACGATGGCGATCAGCGAAACCACGCTCAAGGACACCGTGCTGATGCTGATCGATGAGCAGAACAAGAAAGGCGGCCTGCTCGGCAAGAAACTGGAAGCCGTGGTGGTCGACCCGGCTTCGAACTGGCCGCTGTTCGCCGAGAAGGCGCGCGAACTCCTGCAAAAGGAGAAAGTGGCGGTGGTGTTCGGCTGCTGGACCTCGGTGTCGCGCAAATCGGTGCTGCCGGTGTTCGAGGAACTGAACGGCATCCTGTTTTACCCGGTGCAATATGAAGGTGAAGAATCGTCGCGCAACGTGTTCTACACCGGCGCCGCCCCCAACCAGCAGGCCATCCCGGCGGTGGACTATCTGATGAACGATCTGGAGGTGGAACGCTGGGTGCTGGCGGGCACCGACTACGTCTACCCGCGCACCACCAACAAGATTCTGGAAGCCTACCTCAAGGCCAAGGGCGTCAAGGAAGAAGACATCATGATCAACTACACGCCGTTCGGTCATTCCGACTGGCAGTCCATCGTCGCCGACATCAAGAAATTCGGTTCCGCCGGCAAAAAGACCGCCGTGGTTTCCACCATCAACGGCGACGCCAACGTGCCGTTCTACAAGGAACTGGGCAACCAGGGACTCTCCGCCACCGACATTCCGGTGGTCGCCTTCTCGGTCGGCGAGGAAGAACTGTCCGGCATCGATACCAAGCCGCTGGTGGGCCACCTCGCCGCCTGGAACTACTTCATGAGCATCAAGGACAAGGCCAACGATGCCTTCATCAAGCAGTGGCACGCCTTCATCAAGGACAAGAAGCGCGTTACCAACGACCCGATGGAAGCGCACTACATCGGCTTCAACATGTGGGTCAAGGCGGTGGAAAAGGCCAAGAGCACCGATCCGGACAAGGTGATCGACGCCATGGTCGGTATCGAGTATCCCAACCTCACCGGCGGCGTGGCCAAGATGCTGCCCAACCATCATCTGACCAAGCCGGTGCTGATCGGCGAGATTCAGGCCGACGGCCAGTTCGACGTGGTGTGGAAGACCAAGGGTCTGGTGCCGGGCGACGCCTGGTCCGACTACCTGCCGGGCAGCAAGGACCTCACCGCCGACTGGTCCGACCCCAAGATCAAGTGCGGCAACTACAACACCGTCACCAAGAAGTGCTCGGGTCAGAATTACCAGTAATCCCTCCCGTCCCCTCTTGTTGATCTTCAAAAAATGATCGGGTAGCGCCAGCGCAAACCACTCCGGCGCCCCGTGCTCCCCTCCTTGGCCAAAGGGGGAAAGCCACCGATCCATTTTCGAAAGCTCATTAAAGAGGGGATTTTCCTCTCACTCCCCGATGAGAACGCCCTTATGGTATCCCGCACGTCGTTTCGCGCCGGGCTGACCGGTTTTGCCCTGCTGTTGCTGACGCTCTTCGCGGCATCATCCGTCCGCGCCGCCGATGACGATGCGCTGCGGACCACTCTGACGCAACTCCGCGAAGCCAATTTCACTGAAAAAGCCGCATTGATCGAAACCCTGGTGGGTATGGACCATCCCCGGGTCGCCGCGATCCTCGGCGCGCTGCCCGAAGGTCGCCTGTACTACGCCGAAGAGACCGACCGAATCGTGATCGGTTTGGGCGATGGTTCCGAGATCACCATCGAGGATGCCATCACCGGTGAAGCATTGGGACAAGTCGTCAAGCGCGGCCTGGATCGCATCCGGGTTAACAATCGCCTGCGCAGCCTGATCGAAGATCGCTTGGCCAGCCTGGGATTGTCCAGCGCCGATCCTCAAGAGCGTCGGGCGGCGGTCGAAGCTTTCCTGCGCGGCCCCAACCCGGAAGGCGTTGCCCGGCTGAAGGCGCGTCTGGAGGTGGAGCCCGACAAAAAAATCCAGGGATTATTGACGGCGGCGCTGGCACTGGTCGATCTGGCCAGTACCGATGCCGCCTTGCGCGCGCAAGCCGCCAAGGCGCTGGGCGGATGGACGCAAGTAGAGATACGCGGCCCGTTGCTGCGGGTGGCCGCCGAAGACAGCGAGGCCACGGTGCGCGAGGCCGCCAAGGCCGCGCTGGCCAAAACCGAATTTCGTCTGCAGATGCTGGGTTGGGCGGAAACTTTGTTCTTTGGCCTGTCGCTGGGTTCGGTGCTGATTCTGGCGGCCATCGGTCTGGCCGTCACCTTCGGGGTGATGGGTGTGATCAACATGGCGCACGGCGAATTGATGATGCTGGGCGCTTACACCACCTGGCTGACTCAGCAATATCTGCCGGTCAACTGGTCGCTGCCGGTGGCCGTGCCGCTGGCCTTTCTCGTGGCCGCGCTGGTGGGCATCGCCATCGAGCGCAGCGTGATCCGGTTTCTCTACGGCCGGCCGCTGGAAACCCTGCTGGCCACCTTCGGGATCAGCCTGATTCTGCAACAGGCGGTGCGTTCGATCTTCTCCCCACTGAACCGCTCGGTGGCGACCCCGGACTGGATGAGCGGCACGATCCTGCTCGGCCCACTGGAGGTCACGCTCAATCGCCTGGTGATTATCGGCTTCTGCATCGCGGTGTTCGCCCTGCTGTGGCTGGCCCTGCAACGTACCCGGCTGGGCTTGGAGGTGCGGGCGGTGGCGCAGAACCGGGCGATGGCGCGGGCGATGGGCGTTCGTTCGGCGCGGGTGGATGCGCTGACCTTCGGCTTGGGCAGCGGTATCGCCGGAGTGGCCGGGGTCGCGCTGTCGCAACTGACCAATGTCGGCCCCAATCTGGGGCAGAACTACATTGTGGATTCGTTCATGGTGGTGGTATTCGGCGGGGTCGGCAACCTGTGGGGCACGATGGTCGCCGGGCTGTCGCTGGGCGTCGCCAACAAATTGCTGGAACCCTGGTCCGGCGCGGTGCTGGCCAAGATCCTGGTGCTGGTGTTCCTGATCCTGTTCATCCAGAAACGCCCGCGCGGACTGTTCCCGCAGCGCGGGCGGGCGGCGGAGGTCTGAAATCATGCGTTTCCCTCCCTGGCTTGTCTCCGACCGTGCCGGACTGGTGTTGCTGGCCGTGCTGGCCATCCTCGGCATCGTTGTTCCGGTTCTCAATCTGCTGGCGCCACCCGATCACCCGCTGCATCTGACCGCTTATACCGTCACCCTGCTCGGCAAATATCTCTGCTACGCGCTGCTGGCGGTGTCCATCGATCTGGTGTGGGGCTACATGGGTATCCTCAGCCTGGGCCACGCCGCCTTTTTCGCCCTGGGCGGTTACTGTTTCGGCATGTACCTGATGCGGCAGATCGGGACGCGCGGGGTCTACGGCGATCCGCTGTTGCCCGATTTCATGGTGTTTCTGAACTGGTCGGAGCTGCCCTGGTATTGGCATGGCTTCGACAGCTTCGGGTTCGCGGCGCTGATGGTGCTGGTCGTGCCCGGTCTGCTGGCTTTCGTGTTCGGCTGGTTCGCCTTCCGCTCGCGGGTGTCGGGAGTCTACCTGTCGATCATCACCCAGGCGCTGACCTACGCGCTGATGCTGGCCTTCTTCCGCAACGAGATGGGCTTCGGTGGCAACAACGGCCTGACCGACTTCAAGGATGTGCTTGGCTTCCCGCTGCATGCCGACGGAACCCGCATCGTGTTGTTCGCACTGTCGGCCCTGGCGCTGGCCGGCGGTTATCTTTTGTGCCGCTGGCTGGTCTCGACCCGAATGGGCCGGGTGCTGGTGGCGATCCGCGACAGCGAGGACCGCGCCCGCTTTCTCGGCTACCGGGTGGAACGGGTCAAGGCGCTGGTGTTCACCCTGTCGGCGATGCTGGCCGCGGTGGCCGGGGCGCTGTACGTGCCGCAGGTCGGCATCATCAATCCCGGTGAATTCGCGCCGCTGAATTCCATCGAGGCGGTGATCTGGGTGGCGGTCGGCGGGCGCGGTACGCTGGTTGGCGCGGTGATCGGCGCGGTGCTGGTCAACTACGCCAAAACCTGGTTGACCGGCGCCTTGCCGGAAGTCTGGCTGTTCGCCCTGGGCGGATTGTTCGTGGCGGTCACGGTGTTATTGCCCTACGGTTTAATCGGCTTGCTGCGGCGCAAGGAGAAGACGGCATGAGCGAATTCGTCTCGGACCTGGATGCGGCGGGTCTGCATACGCCGGTCGGCCCGGTCGATGCGACCCACGGCATCCTGCTGTATCTGGAAGACGTCAGCGTCAGTTTCGACGGCTTCAAGGCCATCGATAAGCTGTCGCTGTATATCGGCGATGGCGAACTGCGCTGCATCATCGGTCCCAACGGCGCCGGCAAGACCACCATGATGGACATCATCACCGGTAAAACCAAGCCGGACAGCGGGCGGGTGTTTTTCGGCCAGACCATCGATCTGCTCAAGCTGGACGAGCCAGCGATTGCCCGAATCGGCATCGGCCGCAAGTTCCAGAAACCGACCGTGATCGAACCACTGACCGTGCTGGAGAATCTGGAACTGGCGATGTCGGGCGCCAAGCGGTTGCGCGGCTGCTGTCCACCCGATTGAGCGGCGAGGAACGCGACCGCATCGGCGCGGTGCTGGAGCAGATCGGCCTGTCCGAACACGGCGGGCGCCGGGCCGGCATTCTGGCGCACGGCCAGAAGCAATGGCTGGAAATCGGTATGTTGCTGATGCAGGAGCCGCGCCTGCTGCTGGTGGACGAGCCGGTGGCCGGCATGACTCCGGCGGAGATGGACCGTACCGCCGAACTGCTGCGCTCGCTGGCCGGCGCGCACTCGGTGGTGGTGGTCGAACACGACATGGGCTTCGTCCGCTCCATCGCCGATCAGGTTACCGTGCTGCATCAGGGACGGGTGCTGGCGGAGGGACGGCTGGAGGAGTTGCAGGTCGATCCCATGGTCATCGAAGTCTATTTGGGAGCCGGCGATGCTTACCATTAACGGTCTGAACCAGTATTACGGCGAATCCCATACCCTGTGGGATCTGGGGCTGGAGGTGCCGGAAGGCGCGGTGATCAGCCTGATGGGCCGCAACGGCGTGGGCAAGACCACGCTGCTGAAGTGCCTGATGGGCTTGCTGCCGATCCGCTCCGGCCAAATCACTTTCGCCGGCGAAGATCTGAGTCGTCTGCCGGCGGAGCGACGGGCGCCGCTCGGCATCGGCTACGTGCCGCAGGGCCGGCAGATCTTTCCGCTGCTGACCGTCGAGGAAAACCTGAAAATCGGCCTGGCGGCCAATCCCCGCCGCTTGCGACGCATCCCGGAATTGATTTTCGAGATGTTCCCGGTGCTCAAGACCATGCTCAAGCGACGCGGCGGCGACCTGTCGGGCGGGCAGCAGCAGCAACTGGCCATCGGCCGTGCCCTGGTGCTGGAGCCGCGCCTGTTGATTCTCGACGAACCCACCGAGGGCATTCAGCCCAACGTGGTCCGGGAAATCGGCCGGGTGATTCGCCGGCTGAATCAGGAGCAGCTCGACCGAACCCGCGAGCAGGCCACCATCGTTCGAGAAATCGGCCTGGCGGTCCAGCGGCTCAATCAGGAACAGGGCATGACCGTGCTGTTGGTGGAACAGAAGCTGCCGTTCGCGCGCTGGGTCGCTCAGCAATTTTGCATTGTCGACAAGGGCCGGGCGGTGGCGACCGGAGCGATTGCCGATTTGAACGACGACTTGGTGCGGCAATATTTGACGGTGTGAACGGGATTCAGCCGGCGGCGTAAGCCAGCGACAGCGCGCCGGGACCGACGCAGGCGCCGCCGGCCGCGCTCATGACGGACACCATGACTTCGACGCCCCACTGGCGGGCGTACTGTTCGAATTCGACGAAGCAGGGTTTCTGCTTGAGTGCTTGCGGGTCGCCGGCGTAACTGACCGCCACCAGCGGGTTTCTCAGCCCCAATTCGACTGCTTTCCGGACATGATCCAGCAGGTTCGACAAGGCCTTGTCGAAGCCGCGCCCCTTGAACGCCAGTTCGATTTTGCCATCGAAAAAGCGGGCGACCGGCTTGTTGCCGAGCAACCCATCCAGACGGGATTCCGGAAACGCCATGCGCATTTCATCGGTTTCGTGCGCCCAGTTGCGCGCATAGGACAGGTCACTGGGCAGAATGTAGCAGTGTATGTACTGTCGGAACTCTTCGATCCGCCGGCGCAATTCGTTGAAGGCCAAATCCTGATCCCGCAACAGCCGGATCACCGCATCGACCAGCACCGCCTCACCGGCGAAAACGGTTCTACTGTCGAGCACGTTCAGATAGAACGGCGTTTGCAAGCCGGCCAGCCGGCGCTTCTCGCGGTAGCCGCGCAGAATGGCGAAAGAGGCTTCGGTCGCGTTCTGAAACAGAGCGCTGAGGGTTTGCGAGAGGGTAATCAGGATCGCCCGGTCGTACTCGACGACCCAGCGGTTCAGAAACAGCGTGGCGATGGTGTCGGCCGGACAAGGTTCGTTCGTCACCTTCAGGTCCGGCGATGCGGCGTAGCGGTGAAAAAAAGCCAGGCTCAGGTTGACATCCCGAACGTCGGAAAACACCTGATCGCCCAGGATCAGCTTGCTGGGCAACACCTTTAGCTGCTGCTGCTGCACGTAAGCGCCCGGCAAATCGCAGGTCGCGTCGATCACCACCACGGTTTTCATGCCGGCGCAACTCCGGGGTCGCGCTCGCGGTCCGTTTGGCCGTTATCCGGCGGCTGGATGGATGACTCAGCCGCCATGGGGGTTGCTGTAGAGCGCTTCGAACCGGCAGCCATAGCCGAACCGCCCGTCCTGCTTGGCGGGGTTGACGCGCACGATCGTGGCCGTCGCCTCCAGTTCGTTGTCCGCCAGTTCGTCCGATTGGATGAAGAGGTACAGCGTCGCGCCAACCCACAGCTCCTGCTCGGTCCACAACAAAATGCCGCCCGCGCTGATATTGCCCATCAAGCCCTCGTGCAGCATTTCAGCGTCGGCGACCTTGTACTGGATCGTGGCGCTGATTTCGATGCGGACGAATTGCCTTTTTTCGATGCCATCGGGCATAAACGCACTCCGGAAGGGCCTTGGAAGAGCCGAGGCAATGTCTGGAGCGCGTACCCTATCACACCCCCACAAAGTCAGTTAAACTGCCACAAAATTATCGCACCAACCGTCTGGCAAGCCAAGGCGCGGGTATTTCCATCGACCCTCCGCACGACGAGGCACCGGTCCATGCATAATCAGGATCTTTTCACCCAAATTGAAGAATACCGCTCCTTCGCCGCCGGCCAAACCATCTTCCGGGAGGGCGAGGCGGGCGATAACCTGTATATCGTGACGGAAGGCGAGGTCGACATTCTGATGAACGGCGGCCACATCCTGGAAACCGTTGGCCCTGGCGGCATTGTCGGAGAACTCGCGCTGGTCGACGACAAACCGCGCAGCGCCACGGCCATCGCCCGCACCGACTGCGTGCTGGCGCCCGTCAGCCGGTTGCACTTTCTGGCGCTGGTCCGGTTGACGCCTTCCTTCGCCATCCAGGTCATGCGGGTGATGGCCGAACGGCTGCGCCGCACCACCAACCAGCTTCGCGACTGATCGCGCGGCCCGGCCGCCGGATCGTCGCTCGGTTCGAAGCGGATCGCTCGCGCGCTTGAAAACGCTTGTTTGCATGACGCACCGCATGATGCCCGCAATTCCCCGGCCAGTAGTGGCATACCGGAGCTGCTCCGGCCATGACCGCGCGGCTGGTGGCCGGCTTCGCGGCGACCTCCTCCGTGGAAATTTGCATGCCTGAAGCTTCTGTCGCCTATCAAGATGATTCGAACCTGACCGGCAACGGCCTGCTGGGTGACTACCCGGTCGCCGCGTCCGGCTACGACGAAATGTTCGAGGCGCCCGGCCTGCTGCGCCCCCATTGGGGCGATATGGCGCGGGCGCTGGAGGAGATCGGCGGCGCGGAGCTGGAACGCCGGCATTCCGAAATCCAACGCCTGCTGCAAGCGGACGGGGTCACCTACAACACCTACGACGATCCGCGTGGTTCGTTGCGGCACTGGCTGGTCGATCCCATTCCGCTGCTGATGACCGGCGAGGAATGGGACGCGCTGGCCATGGGCCTGGAGCAGCGCTCGCGGCTGCTGAACGCTTTGCTGGCCGATCTTTACGACCGGCGGCTGGCGATCCGCCAGGGCTGGCTGCCGCCGGAACTGATCTACACCCATCCCGGTTTCCTGCCGTCCTGCCACCAGTCGCTGCCGGCCGGCTGCCGCTGGCTGACCTTTCACGGCGTGGACCTGGCCCGCGGGCCGGACGGCGCGTTCCGGATCCACGGCGACCGCACCCAATCTCCGTCCGGCGCCGGCTATACGCTGGAAAACCGGGTCATTCTGGCGCGGGCCCTGCCGATGCTGTATCGCGACGCGCCCTTGCGCCGGCTGGCCAGCTTTCTGGAGACCGAACGGACCACGCTGGCCGGCATGGCGCGCCACAACCCCGACAGCCCGCATGTCGTGCTGCTGACGCCTGGTCCCAGCAGTCCGGTCTATTTCGAACATGCCTACTTGGCCAACTATCTGTCGCTCAGCCTGGTCGAGGGCGAGGATCTGGTGGTGCGCGATGGCCGAGTCTGGCTGAAAACCCTCGGCGGGCTGCGGCCGGTGGATGTGATTCTGCGGCGGGTATCGGATGTTTTCTGCGACCCGCTGGAACTGCGCGGCGACTCCCTGTTGGGCATCCCCGGACTGCTGCAAGCGGTGCGCGGCGGCCATGTCGCGCTCGCCAGCGCCTTGGGCAGCGGTCTCATTGAAAATCCCGGACTGGCCGCCTTCCTGCCGTTGCTGTGCCGGCATCTGCTGGGTGAGGATCTCAGGCTGCCGTCCCTGGCGACCTGGTGGTGCGGCGACCCGACCGAACGCGGTTACGTTCTGGCGAATCTGGACCGGTTGGTGGTGCGCTCGATCCTGGCGGACGGGCCGTGCTGGGACGGCGGTCAGCTCGACGCGGCGACCCGCGCGCACCTGATCGAGCGGATTCACGCCAACCCGTACCGCTTTGTCGGTCAGGAGCCGCTGCCGCTGTCCACCGCGCCGGTGCTGGAAGAAGGCCGGCTGACGCCGCGACCGGTGATCCTGCGCGGCTTCACGGTCGCCGACGGCGACGGTTACCGGGTCATGCCCGGCGGCCTGGCCCGGGTCTCGTCCGGCCTGGACACCCTGCAAGCCTCGCTGCAAAACGGCGGCATCAGCAAGGACTGGTGGGTGCTGGCGCCGACCCCGCAACGCCACGTCAGTCTGCTGCGGCAATCCTATGGCCCGATCGTGGTGACTCGCGATGGCAGCGATCTGCCCAGCCGGGTCGCCGATGATCTGTACTGGCTGGGCCGGTACCTGGAGCGGCTCGACAGCACCGCGCGGTTGTTGCGGGAAGCGTTCGGGCGGCTGCTGGAATGGGAGCAGGACAACACCGACGAGCGCTGCCTGGACGACCTGCTCGACGCGCTGGAAATTCCGGTGCCGCCGGTGGCGGAATCGCCGCGTGCCCGTTTCTTCAACCTGCGCCAGGAACTGCTGAACCTGATCGTCGACTCGGAACACCCCAGCAGCATGCAAGCATTGTTCGAGGGCTTGCTGCGGACCGGCCGCGCGGTGCGCAACCATCTGGGTGACGATAGCTGGCGGTTGCTGAATCGTTTGCAGCAGAACATTCAGGAGCCACCCAAAGGGCTGGGCGCCCGCCAGGCACGGGAGTTGCTGGAAGAAGATCTGATGCTGGTGGCGGCATTTTCCGGGCTGAGCAATGAAACCATGCCTCATCATCAGGGCTGGCTGTTTTTCGACATCGGTCGCCATCTGGAACGGGTGCTGCACACTCTGGAGCTGTTTAAGCTGGCTTTCATTACCGCCCGCAATCCAGGGCTCCCGCTGTGGGAGGTGGTGCTCACCCTCACCGACAATCTGACCGCCTACCGCCGCCGCTACCGTTCCGCGCTGCATCCGACCGCGATCATCGACCTGCTGCTGTTCGATGAAGGCAACCCCCGGTCGGTCGGCTATCAGTTGCGGCGGCTGCAACGCAATGTCGGCCGGCTGCACCGGCCGGTGAGTTCTACCTACCGCAATGCCGAGGAACGCTTGATTCTGGAAGCCTTCACTACCTTGCAACTGGCCGATATCGAAGCCCTGGCCACGCTTTCCCACGACAGCACCCGCTCCAGCACCGAACTGAACCGGTTGCTGGACGCTCTGCACACGCCATTGTCGAGCCTGTCCGACGCCCTGACCCACAGCCATTTCAGCCACGCCGAAGTGCCCCGGCAACTGATCACCATGCAGCCGTGAAGTACACCATCACCCACCGCACCCTCTACCACTACAGCAGCGGTGTCGCTCTGTGCCACAACCAGGCCTGGCTATTGCCGCGGGAAGCAAGCTGGCAGCGTTGCCGACCCAGCCGCATCACCATCCAGCCGCGGCCGGCGCTGTCCGCCGAGCGGCAGGATTTTTTCGGCAATCGGGTGCTGTATTTTGCGATCCAGGACATTCACCAGCGTCTTGAAGTCACCCTCGTCACCGAGGTCCAGGTACTGGATGCGCGGCCGTTCGAGCAATCCAGCCCATCGCCGGCCTGGGAACAGGCCCGCAAGATGCTGCGGGAAGATCCGGACCCCGAAATCATCGAGGCCCGGCTGTTCGTGCTGGATTCGCCGTTCGTGACCCTGCATCCGACCTTTCGCGAGTACGCCGAACCCAGCTTTCCGCCGGGGCGACCGTTGCTGGAAGCGGTGGCGGATCTAAATCGGCGTATCAATCAGGAATTCACCTACGACCCGCACTTCACCACAACCGCTACCCCGCTGGACGAAGTTCTGAGCGAGCGCCGCGGGGTCTGCCAGGATTTCGCCCATCTGGGGATCGCCTGCCTGCGGGCGTTGGGGCTGGCGGCGCGCTACGTCAGCGGCTACTTGGAAACCATGCCTCCGCCGGGCCAGCCGCGGCTGGTCGGCGCCGATGCATCGCACGCCTGGCTGGCGGTCTATATCCCCGGCACCGGCTGGGCGGAGTTCGATCCGACCAACGACTGCATGCCGGGAGAGCGCCACGTCACCCTGGCCTGGGGCCGGGATTACGGCGATGTCGCGCCGCTCACCGGCGTGATGACCGGCGGCGGTTCGCACTCGCTGGAAGTTTCGGTGGATGTGGAACCACATGCGGAATCCGCAGTCAAGAGATGAGCCGGAGTAGTAGGCAAAAGGGAAAAGGGGTTGGTTCTTCACTCTTGCACTCAAATGCGCACCGCCAGCACGTCGCAGGGAGCACCGTGCAGCACGGCGTTGGCGGTCGATCCCAGCAGCAGCGCCAAACCGTGGCGTCCGTGGCTACCCACCACGATCAGGTCAACGCCATGCTCCCGAGCGGCGTCGAGAATACCTTCCTTGGTGGAAGGAGCGCTGACCACCCATTGTTCGGCGTCTTCTATTTCCAGGCGGCGCGCCATTTCGCCGAGTGCTTCCCGTGCTTCCCCCAACAGCGCCTCGTCGGGTAAATCCGGCAACACCGGCAGCAGTTCATAGCCGCCGCCCAAGCTGATGTTTACGTTCTCGATCACATGGATCAGGCTCAATTGAGCGCCATATTGGCGGGCGATATCCCTGGCGCGTTCGCCGACCCGCAACGCTTCGTCGGAAAAGTCGGCGGCGAATAAAACGTGTTGGTAAGCCATCTCACTTCCTCCCGAGTCATTTCACCCAATGGGCTCGAATCGACGTACCGCGCCGGTTCGATGGTGACGCAATCAGGATTTCATTGCGCCATCGCGTCCAACAGCGCCCGCAGGAACTCACGGGTTTGCTGGCGGGACGGGTCGTCCGGCGGCAACCGCTCCCGCGCCTCGCGCAAGGCGCCCACCCCAAGCCGTACCTGCACCAGGCCGAGATTGTGCAGGGTTCGCGCATCGTCGCGACGACGCAGCGCCTCCCGATAGGCGCGCTCCGCCGCGTCCAGCCGTCCCTGTTCGGCGTAGAGATTACCCAACTGGAACCAGGGACCGGCTTCCCGTGGCTGCAAACGGGTCAGTTGCAGATAATACCCTTCCGCCACGTCCCAGCGACCGGTGGCGTAGGCTTGCAGCGCGCGTTCCTCGATGAAATCCGAACTCGGCGGTGACGCGGGCGCGACCGGCGCCGCCCGATCATCTGGCGGGTGCGACGCGGCGGTCTCCAAACTGGTCGATGCGCCTTGCATTGTGGCGCAACCGGCCAAAGCCACGCAGCAGGCCGCGACCAACGAAATCCGGAATAGCATTTAGGCGAACCTCTCCGGCGAACGGCGTATTAGGAACGATTTTGTGGAACGTGCCGCGCGTTCCCAAGTCTTAAGTAAGAGTATTCCGCAAATCGAAAATCCGATGTCGCATCGTCTGCTTTCCCTGATCTTGAGTCTGTCGCTCGTCATGGCTTCGTTCGTGCCGGTGGGCGCGCAATCCATCCTGTTGCCGGATATGGGCGATCCTTCGCGGGTGTATTTCGGCCCCGACGACGAGCAGCAAATGGGTCTGCAAATCATGCGGCAGCTCCGCACGCGTGGGGCGGTGCTGGAAGACGTGCAGTTGAACGAATACCTCGATTCCGTCGGTCAAGGCATCGTGACCTATGCCGATCAAAACGGCGTGCCATTCAATTTTTTCTTCGTCCACAACCCCAGCATCAACGCCTTTGCCCTGCCGCATAACTTCATCGGCATCAATACCGGCCTGTTGCTGGCCACGCAGCGGGAAGACGAGCTGGCGGGGGTCATGGCCCACGAAATCGCTCACGTTTCGCAGAAGCACATCGTCCGCGCCATCGCCGACATGAAGCGTCTGACGCTGCCGCTGGCGGCGGCGATGGTGGCTTCGGCGGCGCTGGCGGCGGCCAGCAGCCAGGCCGGTCAGGCGGCGATGGTGGGCGCCATGGCCGCCGGCGCCCAGCACCAGATCAGTTTTACCCGCGCCAACGAACAGGAGGCGGACCGCATCGGCATGCAACTGCTGGCCAAGGCCGGCTTCGACCCCCAGGGCATGGGCGATTTCTTTAGCAAATTGGAGCGGGTGTCCAGCGGCGAGGCCCGCAACCAGATTCCCGAAATGCTGCTGACCCATCCGCGCCCGGAAAGTCGCGTCGCCGACACGCGGGATCGAATCGAGATCCCGCCGCTGCGGCGCACTGTCCCCCGCGACCGCAAGGCCTACGATCTCGCCAAGGCCCGGGCGCGGGTGCTGACGAGCGAGGATACCCACACCCTCATCCGGGAACTGGAAACCCTGCTGGCCAAGGGTGGTGCGTCCGACCAAACCGCCGTGCGCTATGCTTACGCGCTGGCGCTGCGTCAGGCCGGCCGCTACGACGAGGCCCGACAGCAGGTGGCGCGCCTGGTCGGCGGCGATTCCGACCGGTTGGCCTTTCGAATCGAGGCGGCGGAGATTGCGCTGGCCCAAGGCGACCGGCAACAATCCTGGCGGCTGTTCGAGGAGGCCCGCAAGCTTTATCCGGATGATTTTACCCTGGCCATGCACTATGGCCGCGCTCTGGCCACCCAGGGCGATCCGAAGCTGGCGATGCGCTTGCTGCAACCACATCTGCGCCGCCGTCCCAACGATCCCCTGCTGTATGCAAGCTATGCCCAGGCGGCGCAGCGGGCGGGCGACATGGCGGCAACTCATGCCACCATGGCCGAGTATCATTATCTGAACGGCGAACTGCTGCCCGCCATCGAACAATTGGAACTCGGTCTCCGGAATCCCGGCCTGTCGCCGAACCGGGAGGCCCAGTTGCGTGCCCGGCTCAAGCAGTTCAGGGCGGAAGCCGTCGCCCAGGACCTGCCACTTCCCAAGCGGGCTTCGCCCTGAATCGCGGAAGATCGGCGGTGGTCCGGTCGATGTCGCGCCCTGCATCGATGCGACTGACCCACTATACTTAAACGACATCAACACTCCATCTGAAAAATTTTACTCCTCTCCATGGCCGATCAGAATTCCACCTCCGAACCGGGTATGTTCGATGTCGAACTGCTGCTCAAGCAGGCGCGCACCTATCTGGCGTTCGGCGAGCAAATCCGCCAGTTTGCCGAACAACCCCCCGGCGCCGGTCCACAGCCGACCGATTGGGACACTGCGCTGCGCCAGTATGTTGATCGGTTCAAGGCGGCGATCGCCCAATCGACCGAGGATTCGAACAGCAATCCCGATCTGGGTCAGCTATGGACGCTGACCCTGGAAAGCTGGCAACAGGCAGCCTCGTCCTTGGGAATCTCCGCCATCGCCCCTCGCGCTGGTCTGAGCGCTGATATCTGGCAAGCCTACCAGCAGGTCCAGGGCGAGTATCTTGAATTGCTGCGGCAGTCGGCCATGGCCGCGCTGGATCTCATGGAACAACGGCTGCACGAACGCGCGGCCTCCGGCGAGACTGCCGGCAGCCTGCGCGAATTGTTTAACTTGTGGGTGGATTGCAACGAGACCACCTACGCCCGGATGCTGCGCGGCGCCGAATACAGCGAACTCAGCGGCCGCCTGCTGAATGCGTTGCTAGGTTGCTGCGCGCGCGTGGAAACTACCCCATGATTGGTCTGACGTCCGAACGGATTGCCGAGGAACTCCAGTCCTTCCAAACCAAGCTGGCCCAGGGCGCCCAGACCCTGCGCGGTTTGGGCGAGATTGAGGTCGGTGTATCCCCCCGGGAGGCAGTCTATCAGGAAGACAAGCTGACGCTGTATCGCTATCGGCCCCGGGTGGCAAAACCGCATCCGGTGCCGTTGCTGATCGTCTATGCCCTGGTCAACCGGCCATATATGATGGACTTGCAGGAAGACCGCTCCCTGATCCGCGGCCTGCTGGATGCTGGTTTGGATGTCTACCTGATCGACTGGGGCTACCCGGACGCCGCCGACCGCAAATTGAGCCTGGCGGACTATGTCCAGCGCTACATTGGCCATTGCGTGGATGCCCTGCGCGAGCGTTGCGGGCAGGATACGATCAACCTGCTGGGGGTATGCCAGGGCGGCACCCTCAGCCTGTGCTTTTCGGCGCTCTATCCGGAGAAGATTCGCAACCTCGTCACCATGGTGACTCCGGTGGATTTTCACACGCCGGACAATCTGTTGACCCACCTGATCCGGCATGTGAACGTGGATTTGCTGGTGGATACCCTCGGCAACCTGCCGGGCCAGTTGCTGAATTTTACCTTTCTGTCGCTCAGTCCGTTTCGGCTGACCGGGCAGAAGTATGTGGATTTAATCGATATCCTCGACGACGCCCAGGCGCTGAAGAACTTTCTGCGGATGGAAAAATGGATTTTCGATAGCCCGGATCAGGCCGGCGAGGCGTTCCGCCAGTTTGCCAAGGATTTCTTCCAACAGAACAAGTTGGTCAAGGGCGAGGTGAGCATCGGTGATCGGCGGGTGAATCTGGGGAGCATCGCCATGCCGGTGCTGAATGTGTACGCCGCTCAGGATCATCTGGTGCCGCCGGCCGCTTCCAAGGCCTTGGCGGGATGCTGCGGCAGTCGGGATTACGCGGAACTTACCTTCCAGGGGGGGCACATCGGCATTTACGTCAGCAGTCGCGCCCAACGCGAAGTCCCGCCGGCAGTCGCGGCCTGGTTGCTGGCGCGTTAGCGAAAGCGCTGGCGGCCACGCGCGGCGTTACGCGTGGCGTTCAATCCGGAAAGGGTATCGATCAATCTTGTTGGTCTTTCCGCGCCTTCCTGGGCTTTTCCGGTTCGCTGCTTGCGATTGAATTGTCGGCTCGGGCGGTTTGCCGGGAGAGGGGCGCCAATTCACTGACCGTCTCCGGCGGGATGTAGGGCTTCTGGAACCGCTCGTTGACGCTTTTCCACAATGAGAGATTGTGCTCCACCAGCTCGGTGACCATCGCCAGCGGATTCTTGCCGATAAACGTGCGCATCTGTTCCCGAAACAGGTGCTGCTGGTCCACGAACGCCTGCAAGCTTTTCTCCAGATAATTGCCCATCATGCCCTGCAGGGTGTCGCCGTAGAAGCGGATGATGTGCGCCAGTACTTCCGCGGTGAAAATCGGATTGCCCTGCTCTTCCTGCTCGCTGATGATTTGCAGCAGAATACCGCGGGTGATGTCGGTGTTGGTGCGAGCGTCGATGACATGGAAATCGGCGCGTTCCAGCACCAGTTGCTTGACATCCTCCAGCGTAATGTAGCTGCTGATGGCCGTATCGTAGAGCCGGCGATTCGGGTATTTTTTGATGGTGCGCAGTTCGCTCATGACGGGCATATAAAAAGCGGCGCGGCGCCGGCCGGAAGGCAAGCGCCGCGCGGTTCAGGGCTCAGCGGAAGTAGAGACCGCCGTTAACGGTGACGTCTTCGCCGGTCAGGAAGCCGGCGTCCTCGGCGGTCATGAAGGCGACGGTGCGGCCGATTTCGGAAGGCTCGCCCAGACGGCCTACTGGAATGGTCTTGACGATGGACGCCAGCACATCTTCCCGGATAGCCCGCACCATTTCAGTACCGATGTAGCCGGGCGAGATCGAGTTGACGGTGACACCCTTCTTGGCGCATTCCTGGGCCAGCGACTTGGTGAAGCCGTAGACCGCCGCCTTGGTCGCCGAATAGTTGGTCTGGCCGGCTTGGCCCTTGATGCCGTTCACCGACGAGATGTTGACGATGCGGCCCCAGCCCCGTTCCACCATCTTCCCATAGACCTGCTTGGTCATGTTGAACATGCTGTTCAGGTTGGTGTTGATGACGGCGAGCCACTGTTCCGAGGTCATCTTGTGGAACATGGCGTCGCGGGTGATGCCGGCGTTGTTGACCAGAATTTCGACCGGGCCGACTTCCGCCTCGATCTTCTTGCACGCTTCGGCGCAGGACTCGAAATCGGTGACATCAGCCAGATAGACCGGAATGTCGAGGCCCTCGGCCTTGCGGGCGGCCTTCCACTTGTCCACGACCTCCTGGCTGAGGCCGTGGTAGTCGACCGCGACAGCGCGGCGGCCCTGTTCGACCAGCGCCTTGCACATGGCCGTGCCCAAACCACCGATACCACCAGTAACGACTGCGACTCGAGACATTAGAGACTTCTCCTCGGATTTTTGGTTGGAATCAATCGCGTTCGACGGCCAAGGCAACGCCCTGACCGCCGCCGATACACAGGGTCGCAAGACCCTTCTTAGCGTCACGGCGGACCATTTCGTGCAGCAGGCTCACCAGAATGCGGCAGCCGGAAGCGCCGATCGGATGGCCCAGCGCGATGGCGCCGCCGTTGACATTCACTTTGCTGGTGTCCCAGCCCATTTCGCGGTTGACGGAGATCGCCTGAGCGGCGAACGCTTCGTTGGATTCGACCAGGTCGAGCTGGTCCACCGTCCAGCCGGCCTTGCGCAGGCAGGCGCGGGAGGCCGGAATCGGACCCGTGCCCATGATTTTCGGATCGACGCCGGCCTTGGCGTAAGCGGCGATGCGCGCCAGCGGCTTGAGCCCGAGGTCGCGGGCGATGCTGGCGGTCATGACCACGACGGCGGCCGCGCCGTCGTTGATGCCGGAGGCGTTGCCGGCGGTGACGCTGCCGTCCTGTTTGAATGCCGGCCGCAACTTGGCCAGACCGGCGGCGACGGTGCCCGCCCGTGGGAACTCATCGGTATCGAACGCGATCGGCGCGCCCTTGCGCTGGGGAATCTCGATCGGCACGATTTCGTCCTTGAATCTGCCGTCGCGAATCGCGGCGGCGGCCTTGTCCTGGGAGGCGGCGGCGAAGGCGTCCTGTTCCTCGCGGGAGATACCCCACTGGGCGGCGATGTTCTCGGCCGTGATCCCCATGTGGTAGTGGTTGATGGCGCAGTGCAGACCTTCGCTCAGCATTGAATCCGTCAGCCTGGCGTCACCCATGGTGGTGCCGCGGCGCGAACCCAGCAGGAGGTGCGGGGACAGACTCATGTTTTCCTGGCCGCCGGCGATCACGATGCGGTTGTCGCCGTCGCGGATGGATTGATAGGCCAGATGCACGGCTTTCAAGCCGCTGCCGCAGACCTTGTTGATGTTCAGGCAGGGTACTTCGATGGGCAGTCCGGCGTTCAGCGCCGCGGTTCGGGCCGGGTTTTGGCCGGTGCCGGCGGTCAGCACTTGGCCAAGGATCACTTCGTCGATTTGTTCTGGCTTGATCCCGGTTTTTCCGAGCAGACCCTGAATGATCTTGGCACCCAGGATGTTGGCCGGGACCGTTGACAGCGAGCCCATGAAGTTGCCGATTGCGGTCCTGGCGGCGGCGACAATGACCACATCTTCCATCGAGTTAACCTCCGGATAGCCCCGTTGTGTTGAAAATCGTCATGTGTTGGCGAGAGACGCCTTGCGCCGCGCACCAGCAATATCATACGGACGCAAAGGGGTGGTGAGAGGAATGTTCAAGGCTGTGATGATGCAGCGCGCGACCGGCGACAACTGGCAAGAACTCCGCTCTTGACTGATTTGAGCGCAACATACTGAAGCTTGCCATAATCCTTGTCAACCGATTCTGGCATTGCAGCATCGGACGGCCGGGCGGCATGGCATCGGTCCAGGCGTTCAAGGCGAGCCGGACCGCGAGGTGGTGGGCGGCAGCTCGAAATGAACCAGCAGGGTCGCCTGCCACCCATTGCAGTTGTCGTCGCTGATCATGAAAAACCGGCGGTCCCGATAGCGGGTCAAGCCCTCGAAATTGTCCAGCAACCAGCCCTGGCTGCTGTCGAGAACCGCTATATCGGCCACCGGTAATGGCGTTTTCCCTCCCGCCGGCGGCAGTTCGGTGCGGCGCAAGCTGATGATCAGGGGCCGCAGAGGGGCGACGAAAGCGCGCTCCAGCGTCAGCAGACCGCCGTCGGGCAGCGCTTCCATGGCGACCAGGGCACTGCCCGGCGCGGCGCCGAGTGGATAGGTCCAGTACCGGCCGTCGCCGGCGAAGAGGCGTATTCGGCCGGCCGGGTCGCCGCGCAACGGCGCCTCGGTTCCGACCAGCACGCCCCAGCGCGGATCGAGGGTCATCGCTTCCAGTGCCTGGTTGATATCTTGGTAATTGCGCGGGTCGCGCAGGGTGGCGGGCAAAGGTTCCTCGCCCCGCCATTGGCCGGTGGGGCTGTAGCGCACCACGCGCGGCCTGATTTCGAACGAAACCAGCAGTTCAGTATCGCCTGGCGTCCGGTTGCCACCTTTGCGGATCGCCAAGCCTTCGGCATCGTCGAAAGGCGGACGAACCGGCTGGCTGGATGCGTCCAGCAGCGGATAGGCGGCCATCACTTGCACCCCGGTCAGCACCCCGCGCGGATCGAATTCCGGCCGCAGATGGAACAGCCCGCCGATGTCGGAGATGGCGTACAACAGCCCCGCACCCTCGTCCCAGGCCAGGCCGGACAGGCCGCACAACGCCAAACCGTCGAAGTCGGCGCGGTTCAGCCGCAACGCGCCGAGCCAGCGAATGCCGGCATCGGTGTCTCCGAAGCTGAGCGAGTCGGCGAGCGTGATGGGTGTTGCCTGGAATTCCCGGGCGCAAGCGCTTTGCAGGGTTAAAATCAGCAAGAGAACCGGGAACAAGCGGAACATGTGAACTCCAGCGCGGCAATGGGACGACGGTTAGGGCGGTCATGCTACCATTTCAGAACCGTACTCAATAAAGGCGAGGCAAGGGCCAGCAGCATGAAGGTACCGGTTTGGAATCCGGCGGTTGAGTTCCTGGAGCGGGAGGCAATCGAGCGCTTGCAACTCGCCAATCTGCGTAAAACAGTGGCTTGGGCGCTGAAAACCCCCTTTTACCGGCGGCGGCTGGCCGAGGCTGGTTTGCGCCGTCCCGAAGACATCACGAGCCTGCGCGACCTGCGTGGCATCCCCTACACCACGAAGGAGGATCTGCGCGAATCCTTTCCCCGCGGCCTGCTGGCGGTCGAGCTGGAACAGGTGGTGCGGTTGCACACCTCCAGCGGCACCACCGGCATGCCGACCGTGATCTACCACACTCAAGCCGATCTCGACGCCTGGACCGAACTGGTGGCCCGCTGCATCGTCGCCACCGGCGCCAGTCGCCGCGACGTGTTTCAGAACATGACCCAGTACGGGTTGTTTACCGGCGGCTTGGGCCTGCATTACGGCGCCGAACGGGTGGGGATGCTGGTGATCCCGGCCAGTTCCGGCAACACCAGCCGCCAGGTTCAGTTGATGCGGAATTTCCAGACCAGCGTGGTGCATGCCACGCCCAGCTATTTGCTGCACCTGCACTCAGTGTTGGCGGGCGAGGATGTCGGCGCCGGTCCGCCGAACTTGCGCAAGGCGTTCATCGGCGCCGAACCGCATTCGGAGGAAACCCGCCGCAAGATCGAAACGCTGTTCGAAATCGAAGCCTACAACTCCTATGGTCTGAGCGAGATGAACGGTCCCGGCGTGGCGTTCGAATGCTTGTACAAGACCGGCCTGCATCTGTGGGAAGACGCCTATCTGTTGGAGGTGATCGATCCGTACAGCTTGCAGCCCCGCGCCGAGGAGGAGACAGGCGAGATCGTGCTGACCACGTTACAGCGACAGGCTACGCCGTTGCTGCGCTACCGTACCCGCGATCTTTCCCATCTGGTCGGTGGTCACTGCCCTTGCGGGCGTGGCCACCGCCGGTTGGCGCGGATCAAAGGCCGCAGCGACGACATGTTGATCGTCAACGGGGTCAACATCTTTCCGTCGCAGATCGAGGAGGCGCTGATGAAGGCGCCGGAAGTCGGCACCAATTATCTGATCCAGGTCGAAAAACGCGGGGCGTTGGACCGGCTGGCGGTCAAGACCGAAATCCACGCCAAGCTGTTCGCTGGCGATGCGCACGCGCTGGGCGACCTGCGCGAGCGCATCGCCGAGCAGATTCGTTCCGCCATTCTGATCAAGCCATCGGTCGAACTGCACGCACCGGGCAGCCTGCCGGTGTCCGAGGGTAAGGCTCGACGGGTGGTGGATCTGCGGCCGGCGTTCTGAGCGGGAATGAAGGCGATCCGTATCGGTTTTTAGCGTGCCGCTGGACCCGGAGCCTAATCGATGTAGAAGATGCTCTTAAGGTACTCCTCGTGGGCGTGGCGCAGGATCACCGCGATCACCGCCGCTACCGGCAATCCCAGCAGGACGCCGAAGAAGCCGAACAGATGGCCGCCGGCCAGCACCGCGAACAGTACCGCCACGGGGTGCAAGCCAATGCGATCGCCGACCAGCTTCGGGGTCAGCACGAGATCGCTGATCAACTGGCCAACGCCGAAAACGATTAGCACCGGAACCACGCTCAGCAGGCTGTGGTACTGGAGGACCGCGACGATGCTGGCGACGCCGATGCCGGTGATCAGGCCCAGGTAGGGCACGAAGCTCACCAGCCCAGCCAGCACGCCGATCAGCAGCGAGGATTGCAGCCCGATGACCGCCAGCCCAGTCGAATAGATCACCGTCAGCGCTCCCATGACCACGAACTGGCCGCGCAGGAAAGCACCGATCACCTGATCGGATTCTCGCGCCAGCGTGCTGACTGTCGGTTCGATGCGCCGAGGCAGCAGGGCGTGAATCCGGGCGACCAGCAGGTCCCAGTCGCGCAGCAGATAGAAGGTGACCACTGGCACCAGCACCAGGTTGGCCAGCCAAGCGAAAATTGCGCCAGACGATTCCCGGAACGAACGCAGGAGGCTGGTGGCCAGATCACCGATATTATCGGCGTATTTGAGCAGTTCCGTGCGCAACTGGCTGAAGTCGAACGACTGGGGATCGACGTCCAGCGTATCGCGCAACCAGGGTAAAACGCTGGCGTTGAACCCGTCGATATAGTCCGGCAGCCGCTGCAACAGCCCCTTGAACTGGTGGGTGAGCACCGGGATCACCAATAAAAGCAGCAGCAGCAGACCGAGCACGAGCGCGCCGAATACCAGGCTGACCGCCCAGGACCGCGACAGCTTGCGCGCCTCCAGTCGGTCGATCAGTGGGTCGCCCAGGTAGGCCAGCAGGGCGGCGAACAGAAACGGCGTCAGCACCGGCGCCAGCAGGTACAGCAGAACGGCGGAAATCGCGGCAACGATCAGCCAGAAGCGCGCCTGCGGCGGACCGGAAGGTTTGAGCTGTTGGGGGTCGGGCTGCTTTTCGAGAATCATGGCGACGGTGGCTGCTGGTTGGAGGGATGGCGGCGCTGGCGCCAAGCGCTGCGACCCCAGCGCGCGACATAGGCCACGCCGCTCCAGACGGTCGTCAGCGCGGTCAGGCCGATCAGGGTTTCCAGCAATCGCGCCGGCAGCGGCATGATCCCGTGGTTCGCGACGACCGCAAGCACCAGCGTCAGTTGCAGCAGGGTGTTCAGCTTGCTGATCATCAGCGGCGCGGCCTGAAAGCGCGCGATCAAAAAATGATAGCCGATCGCGCCGCCGACGATGAGGGCATCCCGTACCAGCACCAGCGCCACCAGCCAGCCCGGCAGCTCGTGCAGCCAGCCCAGCGCCAGGATCGCGCCCAGCAGTAACAGCTTGTCGGCGATGGGATCAAGGATGCCGCCCAGTTCGCTGGTCCAGCCGTAGTATTTGGCCAGGAATCCATCCAGCGCGTCGGAGACGCCAGCGACCACGAACAGCGCCAGCGCCGCACCGTAGCGCTCCTCCAGCAGCAGCCACAAAAAAGGCGCCACGAGCAGAATCCGCAGGCCGGTGATGAGATTGGGAATATCGCGGGGTTTCACGGGTAACAGTATCATGTCAGCGCTGTCCGTCCGTTTTGGAGGCTGCGCGTGCTCGCTGGGGTTCGAGCGCCATGTTAAGCATAACGTAGCTGAATCCCGCCGAACAGCACCTGGAAATACAACTAGAATAAAGGGATCAAGCGAGCGACGACCCCGCTCCGGGAAAGCCGGATGGAGGATATGAAATGACCGGACCCACGCAAGCCAATCGCCTGGTTCAGGCGTATGACCGCATGATGGAGCGGGTGAAAATCCGTCTGGAAGAGCTGGAGCAGGCCGAACGGGAGGCGCTTCCGCAACTGCGCGCCAGCATCGAGCACGCGGCGGAAAAAGCGGTGGAACTGGGCGAATTGACCCGCGAGGAAGCTCGCTTGATCGGCGGCTATTTGAAGCGCGACTTGGAGGATGCCGGCCAGTATTTGACCACCACCGGTCAAGATTTGCGCGCTTGGCTGCGATTCGATCTGGAGTTGCTTGAGGATCGCCTGCTG
Organism: uncultured Gammaproteobacteria bacterium; assembly: GCA_963695105.1. GTDB lineage: Bacteria > Pseudomonadota > Gammaproteobacteria > Competibacterales > Competibacteraceae > Competibacter. Next base: position 115,094 of record CAVOGC010000010.1, read on the forward strand.
GAATTTTTTCAGCGCGGCGTGGATCAATCGCGGCTGGAGCTGCTGGCGTTCGAAGCGCCGCCGGCGGAGGTGGAGACCGAGCGCTATCGCGGCGGCGAGATTACCGGACCCGGTACCCTGCAATGCGAAAACTGCGGGGAGTTGATGGCCTTTCGCGCCAGCGCGACGATTGCGCCTTGTCCGGTTTGTGGGGGCACGGACTTCGCGCGCGTGAGCGAAGGGCCGTGACGACCACCGAATAAGTACAAACCCTGATTGATCTGTCAATCGTCCCGATTTACCGCCGTGCCGGATTGTTTTTAACTAAACACCGCTTAAGCTGGTTTCCCCAGCGAAGCGTGTTTTAAGCTCAATATCCTGTACTTTAACCGCCAGCCGGATCTGCTGGCGGTTTTTTTATGACCGTCGCCGGGGGGATATCGCCGATTCGCGGTGGCCACGGAGGCGCGGCGTTCAGGTGGGTGTCCGCGCCGCCAGTCGCGGTTTGCAACGGTCCAGTTGGGCGCGGTAGCGGGCCGCTTGCTGGCCCACTTGACTGGCCCGCTTCATGAGCCATGGTTTGTTCCGGTAGGTGCGCCTGGCGAAACCGCCCTGACCTTCGTGGTAGGCCAGATACTGATGGTAGACATCGTGTTTGGCAATGCCGTTGCGGCGCGCGGTTTCGTTGACATACCAGCCGATGAAATCCACGGCGTCATCGAACTGGTCGCGGTCGGCGCCGTGCCTGCCCGTCGCGGCGATGTAGTCGTCCCAGGTCCCATCGAGTGCCTGGCTGTAGCCGTAGGCGGAGGAAGGGCGGGGGCCGGGAATGAAACCGAGATACCAGGCGCGGGGCGGTCGGGCATCGGCCTGGAAGGCGGATTCCTGACGGATGATCGCCAGCAGCACCGGCAGAGGCACGCCCCAACGCTGGCTGGCGGTGTTGGCGTCGGCGAACCAACCCTCGTATTGGTCGAAGAGGGCGCAGGCATCGTCGATATCGCGCGGCGGCGCGGTCGCGCACGAAGCCAGCAGCAGGAGGCTGCCGAGCACGGCGAGGCTCCCGCCCCAGCAAACCTGTTCCCGCGGCGGTAACCCGGCGCGGCGGCGCACTTCTCCGGCGAGCCGGGCACGCCAGTCGGGCCGGAATAAAGCGCGCCATCCGCTCATGGTTCGATCCTGCCGTATCTGTCCAGCAATAACCCGGCCGCCAGCAAACCGAGCAGCGCCAATACCACCGGCAAATCCCCGAAGCGGGCGTAAGGGGTCAACCCGCGCAGCGGCCGCACCTGGCCGCGGATGACTTCGGCCTGGAACTGAGCGCCCCGGCTCACGATCCGGCCACGGTCGTCGAGAATGGCGGAGAGGCCGGTATTGGTGGCGCGGGCCAGGTAGCGACCCATTTCCAGGGCGCGCATCCGCACGATTTGCAGGTGCTGGTGCGGGGCGGTGGAATCCTTGAACCAGGCGTCGTTGCTGACGTTGATCAACCAGGTCGCTTCGGGCAGTGCCAGACGGATCTCGTTGCCGAACACGGCCTCGAAGCAAATGGAGATCCCGACTGGCTGCCCGCCGGCGCGCAGCAGCGGCTGATCGTGCTCGCCGGGGCTGAAGTCGGCCATCGGGATATTCACCCAGTCCCGAAAGAACAGGAAGAACCAGCGCAGGGGCAGGTATTCACCGAACGGCAACAAGCGGCGCTTTTGGTAGGAACCGGGCGCGCGGCCGATACCGATCACGCTGTTGTGGAAGATGTTGGTTTCCCACGAGCCGGTCGGAATTCCAGTCACGTAGTCGACATTCGCGGACCGGGCGCTTTCGGCCAGCGCGGCCAGAAAGGCGCGGGCTTCATCCTGGAAAACCGGGATCGCCGTCTCCGGCCAGACGATCACGTCGGCGCGGCCGTGCTCGTTCAGGCTGAGCTGGACGTAGCGTCGCAGGGTTTCTTCCAGCACGGCGGGTCGCCATTTCTGATCCTGAACGATGTTGCCCTGGACCAGGGCGACGCGCAGTGGCGGGCTCGCCGGCTCGACCCAGGAAATGCGGCCCAGACTCCAGGCGCCGAGCCACAAAGCCGCCAGCACGCCCAGCCAGAGCAACCGTTCTCGTCCGCGACCACTATTCAGCAGCGCCCGCAGCAGGCCCGCGCTGGCCAATACCGCCCAGCCGACGCCGAACACACCCCCGTAGGGCGCTAGATTGCCGAGTGGCGAGTCGGTCTGGCTATAACCCGCCGCCAGCCAGGGAAAGCCGGTGAACAGCCAACTCCTGACCCAGTCCAGCAGGGTCCATAGCGCCGGAAAGACCAGCAGCCAGCGAACCGGACCGGGCGGCGGTCCCCAGCGGATGAGGAGCCAGCCGGTGACGGCCGGGTACAGCGCCATCACCGCCACCACCACGAAGGTGGCGAGCGCCGCGAACGCCGCCGGAGCGTTGCCGTAATCGTGCAGGCTGATGAAAATCCAGTAAATACCGAAACCGAACGCGCCCAAGCCAAACAGCCCGCCGCGCGCCGCCGCGCGCCCCGACGAGGCGCTGTCCCAGGTCCACAACAGGATGGCGGGCAGCAGAATCGCCAGCGGCCAGATCCCGAACGGCGCGAAGGCGAGCGGCAGCAGCGCGCCGGCGGCGAAAGCCGACAAGTCGGTGGCGAGAGGGCGGCGTTGCGAAAGATCGAGCATCATGATCGGCGGACAGGTGTCGATGGGTTCGGCCCACCCGGTTGGCGAATGATGGTTGCCGTGGCGTGCAAGGGCGCGGTGGCAAAGAAAAAACCCTCTCCGGGAGAGGGTTTGCACGGCGCCGGAATTAGATATCCTCGGTGGTGGGCAGCGCGGCTTCCTGACCGTCGTGCAGGCTCGTTTCCAGCAGATGAATCCGCCGGTTGTCGGCGCGCAGCACCCGGAAGTGGAACCGGTCGAGATCCACGGTCTCGCCGCCCTTGGGTAGCCGCCCCAGTTCCATCATGACCAGTCCGCCGACGGTGTCGGCGCGCTCGTCGCTGAGGGCGGCCTTGAAGTACTCGTTGAAATCCTCAACCGGAGTCAGCGCCTTGACGATGAAGGCGTCGCCCTGGGAGCGGATAAAGGCGCTGGCGTCGTCGGTGTCGTGCTCGTCGTCGATTTCGCCGACGATCTCTTCCAGCACGTCCTCGATGGTGATCAGTCCGGCCACGCCGCCGTATTCGTCGACCACGATGGCCATGTGCAGGCGGTTGCCGCGGAATTCCTTGAGTAGAATGTTGAGGCGCTTGCTTTCGGGGATGAACTTGGCCGGGCGCAGCAGGGCGCGGAGGTCGAAGGTTTCGCGGCGGTCGAAGGCGTGGTTCAGCAAGTCCTTGACGATCAGGATGCCGATGACGTTGTCCTTGGTCTCGTCGATGACCGGAAGGCGGGAATGACCGGACTCGACGATTTCGGCGATGAGCCGTTCCAGGCTCCAGTCATGCTCCAGGATCACCATCTGAGCGCGAGGGATCATGACATCCCGTACCTGGAGCTCCGACACCTTCATGACGCCTTCCATCATGGTGAAGGCGTCGGCGTCCAGCAGTTCCCGTTGCTGGGCGTCGCGCAACAACGCCATCAGTTCGTCCCGGTCCTTGGGTTCGCCCATCAGGGCGGAGCTTAAACGTTCCAGCCACGATTTATGGCTTGATTCGGATCGCTCGTCGTTCATGGTCGGTCTTGGGGGTCTCCATAGGGATCAGGATAGCCGAGACCCGCCAGGATACGGATTTCCAGGGTTTCCATGGTTTCGGCGTGCGACTCATGTTGATGATCATAGCCCAGCAGGTGCAAAACGCCATGCGCGACCAGGTGCGCCCAGTGCGCCTCGGGCGGCTTTTCCTGGCTGAACGCCTCGCGCAGCACCACCGGGGCGCAGATCACGATATCGCCCAGCAAAGCGCTTTCGGCCCCAGGCGGCGCCTCGAACGGGAAGGACAGCACGTTGGTCGGCCCCTGCTTGTGGCGGTAGGTTTCATTGAGCGCCGTGCTTTCGGCTTCGTTGACCACGCGGATGGTCAGTTCGGCGTCGTGCCGATAGCCCGCGCCGGTGAGCGCCGCTTCGGCCCAGCGGCGGAACTCGGCCTCCGCCGGCAATCCCGGCATGTCCAGGGCGATTTGCAAGTCCAGTTCCAGCGTCCATGGGGGGTTGTCCAGTTCCAGCGTCATGAGGGGTTGTCCTGTTCGTAACGGGCGTAGGCGTTGACGATTCGCTGCACCAGGGGATGCCGCACCACGTCGCGGGCGTTGAAGAAGGTCATGCTGATGCTCTCCACGTCTTTCAGTACCTGCAGGACCTGCCGCAGGCCGGACTGGACGTTGCGCGGCAGATCGACCTGAGTCACGTCGCCGGTGACCACCGCCGTGGAGCCGAAGCCGATCCGGGTCAGGAACATCTTCATCTGTTCCACGGTGGTGTTCTGCGCCTCGTCGAGGATGATGAAGGAATCGTTAAGGCTTCTTCCGCGCATGAACGCCAGTGGCGCGACTTCGATGACGCTGCGCTCGATCAGTTTGGTCACCCGCTCGAAACCCAGCATTTCGTACAGGGCGTCGTAGAGCGGTCGCAGGTAGGGATCGATTTTCTGCGCCATGTCGCCGGGCAGAAAGCCCAGCCGCTCACCGGCTTCCACCGCCGGCCGCACCAGGACCAGCCGCCGCACCGTGCCGGATTCCAGGGCATCCACGGCGCAGGCCACCGCCAGATAGGTTTTGCCGGTGCCGGCCGGCCCGACCCCAAAATTCAGGTCGTGGTGCTTGATATTCCACAGGTAGCGCTGCTGGTTGGGACCGCGGCCACGGATCAGACCGCGCCGGGTGCGGATCAACACATCATCGGCGCCCGGCTCCAGTTCCTCGACCAGGGCGTCGGCGCCGGCTTCCTGCAGGGTGAGATGCACGCTGGCTGGGGTCAGTGTCTCGTCGCGGGTGCTTCGGTACAGGGCTTCCAGCACCGCGACCGTGACCGTGATCGTCGCCGGTTCGCCGACCACCCGGAATTGATGGCCACGGTTGTTGATTTCCACGCCCAGCCGGCGTTCGATCTGGCGCAGGTGTTCGTCCAGATGCCCGCACAGATTGGCCAGCCGTGCGTTGTCGGCGGGTTCCAGCAATAGATCTTGAAATTGGGGAGAAGTGTTTGGGTTCAAGGCGAACGCGCGGGCGGCTCGGATCGGATATCCGTTAGCTGGCTTGTTTGAGGGCGGCGGCCGGCAATTCCGGACAGGCCAGCAGTCGGCCGCGCAGGGAATTGGGCAGCGCCTCGGTAATGGCGACCTCGGCGAAGCAGCCGATTAGCCCGGGCGGGCCGTCGAAGTTGACTACGCGATTGTTCTCGGTGCGGCCCGACAGTTGCCGGCCTTCCTTGCGCGAGGGCCGGTCCACCAGCACCCGTTGAACAGCGCCGATCATCCCCTGGCTGATGGCGCGCGCGTCATTCTCGATCCGCGCTTGCAGGCGCGCCAGCCGCTCTTTCTTGAGTGCGAGTGGCGTGGGGTCGGGCAGGCTGGCGGCGGGGGTGCCGGGCCGGGGGCTGTAGATGAAGCTGAAGCTGTGGTCGAAGCCGATCTCGTCGATCAGCGCCATGGTCGCCTCGAAATCCCGCTCGGTTTCGCCGGGGAAGCCGATGATAAAATCCGAGGACAGGCTGATATCCGGGCGCGCGGCGCGCAGCTTGCGGATTTTGGCCTTGTATTCCAGCGCGGTGTGGCCGCGCTTCATCAGCGCCAGGATGCGGTCGGAACCGCTCTGCACCGGCAGGTGCAGGTGGCTGACCAGTTGCGGGACGCGGGCGTAGGTTTCGATTAGCCGGTCGGAGAATTCCACCGGGTGGGAGGTGGTGTAGCGGACGCGGTCGATGCCGTCGATGGCGGCGACGTATTCGATCAGCAGCGCCAGATCGGCGGTCTCGCCATCGTCGGTCGGTCCGGCGTAGGCGTTGACGTTCTGACCGAGCAGGGTCACTTCGCGCACGCCCTGCGCCGCCAGCGCCGCCACCTCGGCCAGCACGGCGGCGAACGGCCGGCTGACTTCCTCGCCCCGGGTGTAGGGCACCACGCAGAAGGTGCAGTACTTGCTGCACCCTTCCATCACCGACACAAAGGCGGTCGGCCCTTCGGCGCGCGGTTCCGGCAGCCGGTCGAATTTTTCGATTTCCGGGAAGGAGACATCGACCACGGGTTGCCGGTTGGCCCACACAGCCGAGAGCATGTCCGGCAACCGGTGCAGGGTTTGCGGCCCGAACACCAGATCCACCTGCGGCGCCCGTTCGCGCAGCGCCTCGCCCTCCTGGCTGGCGACGCAGCCGCCGACACCGATCACCGCGCCGGGGCGACGGGATTTGAAAGCTTTCCACTGACCCAGTTGCGAAAATACCTTTTCCTGGGCCTTTTCGCGGATGGAGCAGGTATTGAGCAGCAGGACGTCCGCCTGGTCGGGGTCGTCGGTGCGCTCCAGACCGTGGGCCGCGCGCAGGACGTCCGCCATTTTGGCGGAGTCGTACTCGTTCATCTGACAGCCGTGGGTCTTGATGTAAAGTTTGCGCGTCATCAGTAATTTTCGAACAATAACAACATCGGCAGAAAACTATAGCATCGCCGTTAGGGGGGCGCTAGGCGGTTAATGGGGTCAGGTCTTGTCTTTTGCCTATCCGACGTTATCAGCCCGACTTGGGAGATTGTTGTTATCGGATAGATCCGCAAAAGACAAGACCTGACCCCGATAGAAATCAGGCAGGCGGGCGACGCCGGGGCGTTTTCGGGAACACCTCGTCGAGGGTGGCGGCGCCCAGTAGCCGTAGGCTCCAAGTCCGCAAGTCTGCCTCATCGGCCTCAGCCAGGCGTTGCTGAATCCGTTTCGGCAGCGCCCCAAATTTATATTCGAGTTGTTCCCGTAACAGTTTGGCTTCGCCCTCGCGATGGCCACGTTCATAAAGTTGTTGAGCGGCGGTGAGCATAGCGTTCTCCAGTTCGGGTCGGGAATGGGTCAGCAGGCCGCGCACGGTGTCGGAGGCCAGCGGGGTTACGTGGAACAGGTAGGTCAGTAAAGCATGGACGATGCGCGCGCCGTTGCGTTCCCCATACAGGCGAACCGCCAGTTCGAGCAAACGCCGGGTGCGTTCGGGATCGCCGCTGGCGGCGTTGCGCAAGGCTTCGAGAAACACCCGAATCGCCAGCGGCGGCTCGGCGGGCGGCTGCCAGTCGCTCAGATCGTAGAGCAGGTAGCTGAAGTCCGGCAGGTAGGGCCGCAGCAGGGTCTGTTGCGCGGCGGTCAGGGCGAACTCGTCGCCGAAGCGGCGTGGGAGAGTGAACGACGCCGCGCCGTGGTAAAGCACCAGTGGCAGGATCGGCGTCCGGGCGGGTTGTTTGCCGTACAGGCGGCCCAGATAACCGAGCAGTTGGGCGAGCAACCCAGGGTCCAGATAGGACTTGTGCTCGAACAGCAGGTACAACTGACACGGTTCGCCAGAACGGGTGGTTAGCGAGAACAGCAGGTCGGATTGCAGTTCGTTGAGGGTTTCGTCGATCAGGCTGGTCGGTTCGGCGGCGAGCGTGTCGAGGTCGAACTCGGTTTGGAAAGCGGGCGGCAGGAGCAGGCGAAAGAAGGCCCGCGCCTGGTCGAGATCGGCGAGGAAATCGCGCACGAAGACGTCGTGAGGATGCGGGATGGACATGGCCGGGTCGGATAGCGGGGTCGGCGCAGTATCGCCGGCGTGCTGAATGCGGTCAACGCGGCGGGTGCGATGCGCGGGCGATCATGAGTCCGATTTTTCCGGCTTCCGCGCTCCCGCGTTGCGGGCCGCTGGAGCAGCAACGAAAATACGCGCCCTCGTCGCGCGTCTTGGACAAACGGCGCTATTCTATTGCCCTGATCCAATAATCGTACAACCGTATTTATCGAGGGAGAGCGTTCCGCATGACCGCGCCACCGGAAGAAACCCGCGCCCAGCCGGTCGAGGTCACCTGTCCGGGGTGTTTCCACCCGCGCGAATGGGACGCGGCCGGAGTTGTGCCCGATTTGCCATTACCGCGCCGGTCTGGAGGGGCGATCCGCCGCGCTACTGCCGGTCGGGACGCAACTCAAGGGCTACGTCATCGGGGAAAAGCTCGGCCAGGGCGGATTCGGGATCACCTATCGCGGTTTCGACGTGACCCTGAAGATGAAGGTCGCGGTCAAGGAATACTACCCCAGCGAATTTGTCGGGCGCTCGACCAATCGCAAGATGGTGGTGCTCAACGCCCACGAGCATGAAGACCTGTTCCACTACGGACTAAAAACCTTCCTACAGGAAGCGCAAACGATCGCGCAGTTACGCCATCCGCATCTGGTGCGGGTCATAAACTTCTTCGAACTGAACGACACCGCCTACCTGGTCATGGACTACTACGAAGGCGAAGACTTGGCGCGGCATCTGAAACCGCCCCGGCGAGGACAACCGGGAGTCCGGCTACCGTGGCGGCGGGCGATCGCGCTGCTGCCGCCGGTGCTGGACGGCTTGCAGAAAGTACATCAAGCCGGCTTCATGCACCGGGACATCAAACCGGGCAACCTGTATCTGACCCGTGACGACGAACTGATTCTGCTGGATTTCGGTTCGGCCCGGCAGGTGAGCGGCACCCACACCCGCAGCCTGCTGATCTTTTCCGAAGGCTTTGCCCCCTACGAACAGTACCTGCAAGGCCACCTGAACCGGCAGGGACCGTGGACCGACGTCTATGCCGTGGCGGCGACGCTGTATTTCATGCTGACCGCGCATCGGGTGCCGTCGGCGCTGGAGCGGAAGCAGACGGAACTGCTGCAACAACCGGATTTGCTGAAACCGGCTCGTCATTTTGTCCCCGACTTGCCGCCAGGGATTGATGCCGCGCTGCTTCGGGCGCTGGCGGTGGAACCGGAACAGCGGCTGCAATCGATTACAGCGTTCAAGCAGCACCTGGAAACCGCGCTGGCGGAAGAGGACAAACCGCGCCCGACCCCGCTGCCCGAACCGCCGACCCAGCACCGAGTCGCGCCAAAACCGCCGATTCCGCCCAAAGCGGTCCCGGTACGGCCGGTGAAGCCGCTCCCAGAAGCGCCGTCCCCGCCTAAAACGACTCTGGAACGGTCCGGCCAGCCGAACTGGCGGGTTGCGGCGGTGGTCATCGCCATGATCGGGTTGATAGCGTGGGGCGGGTGGTCGATTGGGTTGAGAACTTCGCCGGATTCGCCAAAGCCGCCAGTGATTGTGACGCCGCCGGTCGCCGAATCATCACCGGTTGCGGCGACGCCGCCGGTGGTGGAACCTGAGCCCATTGTGGAGCCACGCACCTATCTGACGGTCAAGGCCACGCCGGCGACCGCTCAAATCCGCATCATGAACATTGGCCCGGCGTATCGGGACGGGATTGAACTGACGCCGGGCGATTTCGATCTTGAAATCAGCGCCCCCGGCTATCAGACCTACCGGGCGTGGCACCATCTGGCGGCGGGAGCGCAAGAACTGCCGATCGCGTTGCAAGCGGATCCCCGGCCGCCGGATTTGCGTCACCGGTCGCACCGGTGGGCGTATCCGCCGCCGACTCCTGAGGACAGCCGCTCGGCAAAATCCGGTTGGCAACGCATGGCAGCACACACGAGTCGGCGAGCCGAGATAGCAAGTAGAAGTTATGTAAGGGCTGGCGGGCATTTCAGCGACAACTCATCGTTTAGTATGGATCGTGGAGTAGGTTCATGACGATCTTAATTGTAATTGGTAATTTTCAATTTTCTCAGGGAAAGTTTAGTCAAGTCCTCGAAGTGGCAGGAAATGCCGTCGGGGGAATGGGAAATGCATGCGATGGTGACGACCACGACTAGTTGGTATTGACGATGCGGCACGAAACCCACCGGCAAATTACAAAGTATCATGGCCCGCTTAGATTTTTGTGGGAAGTCGGAAGGACTTGCCCATCGTTGACAAAGATTACAAGGTGATTGTATCATTGTTACGTTTCCTGAAAGCGCTCCCAATCATGGTGTTCCTGGTCAACGAGATATACCTGCAGAACAATGGAGGTACAGCAATGGTGAATTCAAGAAGCTCATCAAAGTTAGAGCCCATACCAAATTTAAATAACTGATTTATAATAAAATTTATTTATGACACATTAAGAAAACAGCAGTTGAATTGGGCGTAACCAGTCGAGCGCGCCCTTGGTCCAGGCGACGAGTCGAAGCCGAGTGGATGGGGGTTGGATCGGGATGTTGACATAGAGGCACGCGGTTCGCTTTCATCTGGCTCCCACGCTCCGGCGTGGGAACGAGAACGCTCCATGTTCCGCGAGGCGATCACCATGCGCGTCATCTGGCTCCCACGCTCCGGCGTGGGAGCAGGTCCAGACGCTCCAGCGTCGCGAATTCGAAGACCACCCGCAAGAACCTGAGCCATGGGCCGAGACCGCTACCGTATTCATGAGCAAACCGCCCCGCATTTCCTCACCTGCACCGTACTGAAATGGCTGCCGCTATTCGCCCAACCCGCCAACGCGAAGATTTTGCTCGACTCGTTGACCTACTTGCAAAATCAAGGGCGTTTGACGCTATATGGCTACGTGATCCTGGAAAATCACTGTCACCTGCTCGCCGCCGCCCCGGACCTGAGTCACACCATCGCCAGCTTTAAGTCCTTTACCGCCGGCCAGATCATCCAGCGCCTGACCGAGCGCCAATCGCCTGTCTTGGAACTCCTCGCTTTCCACAAGGCCCGACACAAAGTCGATCGGGATCATCAGGTCTGGCAGGAAGGTTCGCACCCGGAGCACATCCAGGGGGAGGCGATGATGCGGCAGAAACTGGCGTATATGCACAATAATCCGGTCGCCAGGGGCTATGTGGATGATCCAGTGCATTGGCGGTATTCGAGCGCCCGCAACTACGCCGGCCAAGCGGGGTTGATTGCGGTTGAGACGCGATGGTTGGGATGAGGGACGCTGGAGCGTCTGGACCTGCTCCCACGCTGGAGCGTGGGAGCCAGTTAACGTGACTTGGACCTGCTCCCACGCTGGAGCGTGGGAGCCAGTTAACGTGACTTGGACCTGCTTCCATACTGGAGCGTGGGAGCCAGTTAACCCTGCTCAAAATCGCCGAACGTTATCCCGAAGTGCTTCGGGAACTGGCGGAGACACCCGAAGCGGGTTGATCCCGGCAACGG
>CAVOGC010000011.1:0-81131 GCA_963695105.1 uncultured Gammaproteobacteria bacterium
GAGATATTTCTTCATCTGGGTCAACCGTTCATTCGACGCGAGGGAAAAAGAGTCTTTAATCTTACTTGAACCCCGCCGCATCGTCGCCTCCCCAGGGAGGCTTGGAGTCACCACGAATATGAATCGAACTTCACTCCCCTCCCCGCCTCCCCCCATCCAGGGAGAAAACGCCGTAAATCCCTGTGCTCGCGTTTTCCGCGATCCCGTCCATTTTCTCGCCCTCGGCTTTGGCTCCGGCTGCGCGCCCAAGGCTCCGGGCACTTTCGGCACGTTGGCGGCGATTCCGCTGTATCTACTGGCGCAACCGCTGCCGCTGTGGGCTTATCTGTTGCTGACGACGCTTGGTTTCGTGGCGGGCGTCTGGATCTGCGACCGCGCCGCCCGCGATCTCGGCGTCCACGACCATCCCGCCATCGTTTGGGATGAAGTGGTCGGTTATTTCGCCACCATGATCGCCGCGCCAGCCGGTTGGTTGTGGATCGTGATTGGCTTCGTCCTGTTCCGAGTGTTCGACATTCTCAAGCCGTGGCCGATCCGGCGGGCCGATCAGCGCATCGGTGGCGGCTTCGGCATCATGTTCGACGACCTGCTGGCGGCCGGTTACGCCTGGCTGGTGTTGCAGGCGCTGGCTGGATTGTTCGCGGCCACCTCCTGAGATACGGCAACAAGGCGGTCGTTCGATGGCGCGGTCAGCGCTGGACCGCGATGACGGTCAGGCTGGGGAAAAGGGTGAAGTCGGCGGGATTGGCGGTGAGCACGGCGAACCCATGCCGCAAGGCCGTGGCGGCAATCAGCGAATCGAAGGCGCTCGCCGTGAGATTTTTGGGCAGCGCGGCGATCATGCCGGCATGAAGCCGCGCGGTTTCCAGATCGAACGCCAAGGCGGGGATCGCCGCCAGAATGCTTTCCACGAACGCGAGGCGTTTCAACCGGCGTTCGGCGGTATTGGCGCGATGGACGCCGACCAGCAGTTCCGAAGCGGTAATCGCGCTGAGATACAATCCGCCGTGCGTCTCGTAATCGCCGAAGCGAAAACTGCCTGGCTGGCGTTCGGCCTGAAGCAGAACGTTGGTATCCAGAATCAATCCCATGACCGTTCCGATCCGTCCAGTTGCGCCCTGGCCGCCCGAATATCCGCATCGAAGCAGGCGGCTTCCTCCATGTCCAGATGGGGAATGGCGTCGGCCAACAGACGATCCAGTTCGGAACCGGTGGGCGCGGTGGGCGCGGTGGCGGGTTCGATGCGCGCGATGCGTTCGCCGCCGCGCAGAATGACGAAGGATTGATGCTCGTAGCGCACCCGATTCAACAATTCCGAGAAAGCCCGCGCGGCCTCGGTGGCGGTGATGGTCTGTACGGTCATGCGTCTGCCCCTCCGCGAATCAGAAAATCTGATCAGTTATACTGTATCGAGCCAGCGCGCGGTTTGCCAGCCGCGCCGTCCTACTGGACATATCCCGATTCCCCCGTCCAGACTTTGCAGGTCCCTTCCCGACAACCGACGGAACCCGATCCAATGAAAATCGAGACCATCGCCATCCACGGCGGCTACACGCCCGAAGCCACCACCAAGGCCGTCGCCGTTCCCATCTACCAGACCACGTCCTACGCCTTCGACGACACCCAGCACGGCGCCGACCTGTTCGACCTGAAGGTGCCGGGCAACATCTACACCCGGATCATGAACCCCACCACCGCCGTGCTGGAGCAGCGGGTGGCGGCCATGGAGGGCGGGGTCGGCGCCCTGGGCCTGGCCTCCGGCATGGCGGCGATCACCGCCGGCATCATGACCATCACCGAAGCGGGCGACAACATCGTCACCACCAGCACGCTCTACGGCGGCACCTACAATCTGTTCGCCCACACCCTGCCGCGATTCGGCATCGAAGTGCGCTTCGCCGACTATCGCGACACCGAAGCGCTGGGCCGGCTGATTGACGACAAAACCAAGGTCGTGTTTTGCGAATCCATCGGCAACCCGGCGGCCAACGTGGTGGACTTCGGCGCGCTGGCGGCGGTCGCCCGCGCCCAGGGCGTGCCGCTGATGGTGGACAATACGGTGCCGACCCCCTATCTGTGCAGACCGTTCGAGCATGGCGCCGACATCGTGGTCCACGCCCTGACCAAGTACATGGGCGGGCACGGCACCAGCATCGGCGGCGTGCTGGTCGATTCGGGCCAGTTCCCGTGGGATCAGCACAAGGCCCGCTTTCCCCGCCTGAACGAGCCCGATCCGTCCTATCACGGCGTGGTTTATACCGAAGCGCTGGGGCCGGCGGCCTATATCGGCCGGGCGCGAGTGGTGCCGCTGCGCAACATGGGCGCGGCGATTTCGCCGTTCAACAGCTTCCTGATCCTGCAAGGGATCGAGACCTTGCCGGTGCGGATGGACCGCCACTGCGAAAACGCGATCAAGGCGGCGGAATACCTGCGCGACCACCCGCAAGTGGTCTGGATCAAATACCCGGCGCTGGCGGATAGCCCGGAGAAACCGCTGGTGGATAAATACATGGGCGGGCGCGGCTCCAGCATTCTCAGCTTCGGCATCAAGGGCGGACGCGCGGCCGGCGCCAAGTTCATCGACGCGCTGCAACTGGTGACCCGACTGGTCAACATCGGCGACGCCAAGTCGCTGGCCTGCCATCCGGCCACCACGACGCACCGCCAGTTGTCGCCGGCGGAGCTGGAAAAGGCCGGCGTGAGCGAGGATCTGGTGCGGCTGTCGATCGGCATCGAGCATATCGACGACATCCTCGCCGATCTGGAGCAGGCGCTGGCGGCGGCCAGGTAAAGACGTCGTCATACCGAAAACCCTGAAGGAGATTGCCCCTATGAAAGCGCGCGCCGCCGTGGCCTGGGAGCCGAAGAAACCGTTGGCCATCGAAGAAATCGACGTGGAAGGTCCCAGGGAAGGCGAGGTTCTGTTGAAAGTCGTGGCGACCGGCGTCTGCCACACCGACGCCTTCACCCTGTCCGGCGACGATCCAGAGGGCGCGTTTCCCTGCGTTCTGGGCCACGAAGGCGGCTGCGAGGTGGTCGAGTGCGGTCCCGGCGTCCAGGGGCTCAAGCCCGGCGACCACGTCATCCCGCTCTATATCCCGGAATGCGGCGAGTGCGAGTACTGCCGCTCCCCCAAGACCAACCTGTGCCAATCCATCGCCGCCACGGTGTGGACCGGCTATATGCCCGACCACACCCGCCGCTTTTCCCACAAGGGCACACCCTTGTTTCACTACATGGGCTGCTCGACCTTCGCCGAATACACGGTGGTACCGGAAATCGCCCTGGCCAAGATCAACCCGGCCGCGCCGCTGGACAAGGTCTGCCTGCTCGGTTGCGGCGTCACCACCGGCATCGGCGCGGTGCTCAACACCGCCAAGGTCGAGCCCGGCGCCACGGTCGCGGTGTTCGGTCTCGGCGGCATCGGCCTGTCGGTGATCCAGGGCGCGGTGATGGCGCGGGCGGGGCGGATCATCGCCATCGACCTCAATCCCGACAAATTCGCCATGGCCACGGCCCTGGGCGCAACCGACACCCTCAACCCGACCGAACTCGGCGGCGACACGGTCGAGGCCATCAAGGAGATGACCAACGGCGGCGTCGACTATTCGTTCGAGTGCATCGGCAACGTCGAGGTGATGCGCCAGGCGCTGGAGTGCTGCCACATGGGCTGGGGCGTATCCACCATCATCGGCGTGGCCGGCGCCGGTCAGGAAATCCGCACCCGGCCGTTCCAACTGGTGACCGGTCGCACCTGGAAGGGCACCGCGTTCGGCGGCGTCAAGGGTCGCAGCCAGTTACCCGGTTACGTGGACAACTACCTTCAGGGCAAGATCGAGCTGGATCGCATGGTGACCCACACCATGCCGCTGGAAGACATCAACACCGCTTTCGATCTGATGCACGAAGGAAAAAGCATCCGTTCGGTCATCATCTTCTAGGGGGTTCGCGTCGGTGGAGCATATCGAATCGATCAAGGAATTCGGCGGCTGGCTGAACCGCTACCGCCACCGTTCGTCGGCCTGCGGCTGCGACATGACCTTTTCCGTCTATCTGCCCCCCCAGGCGGAGACGGAAAAGGTCCCGGCGGTCTACTGGCTGTCCGGCCTGACCTGCACCGACGACAACTTCCGGGTGAAAGCCGGGGCGCAGCGCTACGCGGCGGAACTGGGGCTGGCGCTGGTTATCCCCGACACCAGCCCGCGCGGCCCGGACGTACCGGATGTCCCCGAACGCTACGATCTCGGTCAGGGCGCCGGCTTTTATCTCAACGCCACCGCGGCGCCGTGGGCGCGATACTATCGCATGTACGATTATGTGACCCACGAGCTGCCAGCGCTGGTCGAGGCGGAACTGCCCCTCGCCGCCGCCCGCTCCATCACCGGGCACTCGATGGGCGGCCACGGCGCGCTGATCTGCGCGCTGCGGGAGCCGGGGTTTTACCGTTCCGTTTCCGCCTTCGCGCCGATTTGCCATCCGATGGCCTGTGGCTGGGGTCAGGGCTGCTTCAAAACCTATCTGGGCCACAACCGCGAGGACTGGGCCGCTTACGATGCGACCCGCCTGATCGAAGCGGGAGCGGCGGCCATTCCCCTGCTCATCGATCAGGGCAGCGCCGATGAATTCCTGACCGGGCAATTGCATCCCCTGTCACTTGAACGGGTCTGCGCCGCTCGCGGCTTTCCGCTCACCTTGCGATGGCAAGAAGGCTACGATCACAGCTACCACTTCATCGCGACTTTCATCGGCGAGCATCTCGCCTACCACGCCAGGGCGTTGCGGGACGACTAACTCTCCGCTCGCCCCATCCACAGAGGTTTTTCGTGAAACGGGATCTGCTGAAGCAGTTGCAAAGCCTGCTGCGGGGCGAACTGAGCCGTACTCGCCGCCGCCGGAATCGTTCGCCATGGGCGATCGGCGGGCTGGTGATCGCCATCGCCGCCATCAGTTATTTTCTGCACGAACCCAAGGCGCCGCCTTCGGCGATTCCCAAGGGCGCGGAATTGACCTGCGCCGTCAAATCGGTTTACGACGGCGACACCCTGACCGCCAGTTGCCCGGAGGGCGAGGTCAAGGTGCGGATGTTCGGCATCGACACCCCGGAGATGGGCCAGGAGCCGTGGGGCGCCCGGTCGCGCGATGTGCTGCGCGGGCTGCTGCCCCGCCGCGACAAGATCACCCTGCGAGTGCGGGATCAGGACCGCTACGGCCGGACGGTCGCCCAGGTGTTTGTCGGGCAAAACGATATCGGTTTGGAGATGGTTCGGCAGGGGCGGGCCGCCGTTTACGAGCAGTACAACGATTCGGCGGCCTACCGGCAGGCCCAGACCGAGGCGAAGCGGGACCGGCGCGGCATCTGGGAAAAATCCGGCAGCCAGCAGGACCCGGCCGCCTGGCGGCGGTTGAACCCGCGCTAAACCGGCCGTGAACGGTGATCTCGCATGATGACGGCATCCGCGCCGGTTCCGCCCACCAGCGGCGATATCGCCGTCGTCCGCCGCGACCAGGGCCGCTACCGCTGCGAGGGCCGCTGGACCCTGGCCGGCATCGAGGCGCTCGACGCGCAACTGCAAGGCATCCGCTGGGCGACTGGCGCGCTGCAACTGGACGGCTCCGGCATCCGGGCCATCGACACCACCGGCGCGCTGCAACTGCTCAATCTGGTCGCCGCGCTGGAGCGGGACGGCCGCCGAGTGCAATTGGTTGGCTTGCACGAAGAGCACCGGGAGCTGTTGGATCTGGTGCGGGAGCGCCGCGCCACCGCCGGAGAACCGCCGCCGCCGGCCGCGCCGCAGCCCCGGCTGGAACGGCTGGGCCGCTGGGTCTGGCATCATCTCAGGCGCGGCGGCGATTTTCTGGCCTTCGTCGGCGAGGCGGCGTTGGCGCTGGGTCAGCTGCTATGGCGCCCCAGGCGGTTTCGCTGGCGGGCGCTGTTCGGCAACATCGAAACCGCCGGCGTCCATGCTCTGCCCATTATCGCGCTGCTGGCCTTCATGATGGGTGTCGTTATCGCCTATCAGGGCGGCCGACAACTGGAATTTTACGGCGCCAACATTTTCATCGTTGAACTGGTCTCGCTGACCATGTTGCGCGAGTTGGCGCCGCTGATCACCGCCATCATCGTCGCCGGCCGCACCGGTTCGTCCTACACCGCTCAGATCGGCACCATGCAGATCACCGAGGAGGTGGACGCGCTGCGCACCATCGGCATCCCGCCCATGAATCTGCTGGTGCTGCCCAAACTGTTGGCGCTGGTGGTCGCCCTGCCCTTACTGACGCTATTCGCGGACGCGCTGAGCGTGCTCGGCGGCATGGTCATGGCGCGGACCATGCTGGATGTGAGCTACGGCGATTTCCTCGACCGATTCCCGCAAGTGGTGACGCTGACCTCGTTCCTGATCGGAATCGGCAAGGCGCCGGTGTTCGCCGCCATCATCGCCCTGGTGGGTTGCTATCAGGGCTTTCAGGTGCGCGGCGGGGCCGACAGCGTCGGCCGACAGACCACGGTCAGCGTGGTGCAGTCGATTTTTCTGGTGATCGCCGCCGACGCCCTGTTCTCGGTGGTACTGGGCAGCATCGGATTATGGCGTTGAGCGGGGGTCCAGCGGAGAACGTGGTCGAAATCCGCGACCTGCGCACCCGCTTCGGCGAGACAGTCGTTCACGATCACCTGGATCTCGCTATTCCTCGGGGCGAAGTGGTAGCCCTGGTCGGCGGCAGCGGCTCCGGCAAGACCACCCTGGTACGGGCGGTGATCATGCTGCTGAAGCCGGCGGCGGGCTCTATCAAACTGTTTGGAGAAGAGATCGTCGGGATTGGCGACGGCCCGGCATTCCGGCTGCGGCGGCGTTTCGGCATGTTGTTCCAGCAGGGGGCACTGTTCGGCTCGCTCACGGTGCGGGAGAATGTGGCGGTGCCGCTGAGCGAACATACTCGACTGTCGGCCCGACGGATCGCGGAAATCGCCGATCTCAAGATCGCGCTGGCGGGTCTGCCAGCCGACGCCGGCAACAAGCTGCCGCGCGAGCTGAGCGGCGGTATGCTCAAGCGCGCGGCCCTGGCGCGGGCGCTGGCGCTGGACCCGGCGCTGCTGTTTCTGGACGAACCGACCTCCGGTCTCGATCCGGTCAGCGCCGGCGCCTTCGACGAACTGGTGGTGCAGCTCAAGGAATCGCTGGGGCTGACGGTGGTCATGGTGACCCACGACCTGGATTCGCTGTGGCACGCCACCGACCGGGTGGCGTTTCTAGGCGAGAAACGGGTGATCGGCTACGCGCCGATGGCGGAGTTGGTGCAAGCCGAACATCCGTTGATCCGGGCCTATTTCGAGGGACCGCGCGGCCGCGCGGCGCGGGGACAAGCGTGTACAGCAAAGTGAATTACGCTCTGGTGGGCCTATTCGTCGTCCTGTTTGGCGTGGCGGCGGTGGGCGTGTCGCTCTGGCTGACCATCGGGGTCGAGAACAAGACCTACGACCGCTATCGGGTGTATTTCCACGAATCGGTGGCCGGCCTGAGCCTCAAGGCGGCGGTCCGCTATCGTGGTGTTCAGATCGGACAGGTGGAATCCATCCGGTTGGATCCCAGCAACCCCGATCAGGTGGACGTGGTGCTGAACATCGAACGCGGCACACCGATTCGCCGCGACACCATCGCCACCCTGTCCAAGCAGGGGCTGACCGGGGTGGCGTCGGTGGAACTGAGCGGCGGCGGTCAGTCGCTGCCCCTGGAAAAGCAACCGGGGCAGAAACTGCCGGTAATTCAGGCCGGGCCGTCGCTGGTGGCCCGCCTGGATGATGCGTTCAACAACATCATCACCAATGTGGATAATCTGTCGCGGCGCTTCGAGCGCTTGCTGGGCGATCAGAATCAAACCGCATTGGCCCAGACCCTGCAAAATCTCAGCACGATCACCGGCGCAGTGGCCGACCGTTCCGACCGCATCCGCCAGACCCTGGACCATGTGGAAGCTTTCACCGGCACACTGGCGG
Source organism: uncultured Gammaproteobacteria bacterium (assembly GCA_963695105.1). GTDB lineage: Bacteria > Pseudomonadota > Gammaproteobacteria > Competibacterales > Competibacteraceae > Competibacter. The sequence continues at coordinate 7,991 of CAVOGC010000011.1, forward strand.
AACGCGCGGTGCAATTAGGCAAGGCACTGGATCAACTGACGACGATGTTGCAGGGAACCGGCGACCTAAGCGCGCAGCTTCGGGCAACCCTGAGCGACTTTCGCGCGGGCGCCCAGTCGGTGCGTCGGACGGCGGACACCTTCAACCGAACCAGCCGGGACTTGAGCGGCCTGGCCGAGGTCGGGCAACGGGAATTGCGACAATTGGGGCAAAATACCGTGCCGGAATTCAATAACCTGCTGGTGGAAGCCAACGAACTGATGGTGGTCCTGCGGCGGCTGGCCGAGTTGCTGGAGCAGAACCCGCGCGCCCTGGTGGTGGGCAAGCCCATTGGCCGACCGGGACCTGGGGAGGAGTAGCTTGGGGGCTGAAGGCTAAATGTTGGAAGGGAAAGTATGTGAAAAATAACGATGGCTTGCTTCTTGAGCGCGGATGCGGGGGGCACTGGGTCCGGCTGGGCTGGGCGCTGCTGGCGGCGCTGGTGCTGAGCGGCTGTCTGTTGCCGCAGGACAAGTCCCCGCCGCGACAGGACTATTTGCTGGAAGCTACGGCCTTCGCGCCGCCGCCAGCCCGCCGCACCAGCGACAAGATCCTGCTGGTGACGGTGCCCAAGGCGGCGCCGGGCTTCGATTCCGACCGGATCGCCTACCGCCGGGAACCGCTAAAGATAGACTACTACAACGACAGCGGCTGGAGCGATACGCCGGCCAAGATGCTGTTGCCGATCCTGGTGCGGGCGTTCGAAGCCACCGGCGCGTTCAAGGCGGTGGTGTCGCCGCCGGCGCCGGGGCTGGCCGATCTGCGGGTGGATGTGGATGTGATCCGCCTGCAACAGGAGTTCATGACCCAGCCCAGTAAAGTGCGGCTGAGTGCGCGCATCAAGGTGCTGGACATGAAAAGCGGGCATGTGCTGGGAACCCAGGTGTTCGAGGTGGTGGAACCGGCCCCCAGCGAGGATGCCTACGGCGCGGTTCGGGCGACGAACGCCGCCGTTGTGAAAGTGCTGGGAGAGATGGTTCCGTTTGCGCTGCAATACGTGAGGTGACCGGCATATAGCGTTCCTACATCGGTTATGAACGTTCCCCTCCTTGGCTAAGGAGGGGTGGCGCGAAGCGCCGGGGTGGTTCGAAACGGCGATTCCACAACTTAGAGAGGAGCGCTATAGCGCCGTCCGCATGGTTTTTGAGGGGGGAGTTGCGCGGCCGTTCGGCGGCCGTTCGTGATCCAGAACAGTGCTCAACCGTTTTGCCTCTTTCGTACAATCTCTCAATCCATCAACGTCCATCGGAGACGCCCATGAAGCTTGGCGACATGGTTAGTGAACAGACCTGCGATTTTCCACATCCATCGCTTAATGCGATGTGCAACCGACTGATGGAGCGTGCGCCATGATGTATTTCTCCGGCACCATCGCCGACGTGATCGAAGACGGTGCTACCGCGACGCTGATTCTGGACACGGGCCGAATCAAGCATTATCTACACGCCGACTCACGCCTGCTGGCCGAGGCGTTGACCGCACTCTATGGGGATGACTGCATCGGCAAGCCCACCGCAGTCCAGTGCGAGGGTTCGACGCTCACCAGCATCGAGATTCCCGGCGCGGCGCCGAACTACGTCATTTAGCCGACTCAGGCGACGCGGACGTGAGCGACCCTTCTCAAGCCGCTGCATTCATCGATCTTTGGCGCGATAGCACGCTCAAGGAACGCAGCGGTTCGCAGTCGCATTTCAATCAGCTTTGCAGGCTGCTGGATCTGCCCGAGCCGGCCATCGCCGATCCGCGCGGCGAGTGGTTCACCTTCGAGAAGGGCGCGAAGAAAACCGGCGGCGGCGACGGTTGGGCCGATGTGTGGAAAAAGGGCTGCTTTGCCTGGGAGTACAAGGGCAAGGGTAAGGATTTGGCAGCCGCGCTGCGCCAGTTGCGGCAATACGCGCTGGCGCTGGAAAACCCGCTGCTGCTGATCGTTTCGGACATCGAGACGATTGAGATTCACACCAATTTCCCCAACACGGTCAACGTCACCCACCGGCTGAGCCTGGACGATCTGGCCGATCCCGGTCAGCTTCAAAAGCTGAAATGGGCGTTCACCGAGCCCGAGCGCTTGCAGCCGGCCCGGACCCGGCAGGCCGTCACCGAGGATGCGGCGACGCTGATGGGGAGCCTGGCGCAACGCGTGCGGCAACGGGGCCACGCTCCGCAGCCGGTGGCGCACTTCATGACGCGGCTGCTGTTCTGCCTGTTCGCCGAGGACATCGGGCTGCTGCCGGGCCAGTTGTTCGGGGAGTTGCTGGCGGAGGCGCGGCGGACGCCGGCGGATTTTCCCGCCTTGGCCGGCGACCTGTTTCGCGCCATGCAGCGCGGCGGCCGCTTCGGTCTTCGGCGCATTGCCTGGTTCAACGGCGGGCTGTTCGATGATGCCACCTGCCTGCCGTTGGAGCGCGCGGATCTGGATCTCCTGCATTCGGCGGCGGCCCTGGACTGGTCGGCGATTGAACCGGCGATCTTCGGCACCCTGTTCGAGCGTGGTCTCGATCCGGACAAGCGCAGCCAGTTGGGGGCGCATTACACCGATGCCGCGTCGATCCGTCGCTTGATCGAGCCGGTGATCCGCGATCCGTTGCGGGCGGAATGGGCGGCGGTGAAGGCGGAGATGGAGCGGTTGCTGGCGGCGAAGAAACCCAAGCGGGCACAGGCGCTCCAGGCGCTACAGGGTTTTCTCGAACGTCTGCGCACCTTTCGGGTGCTGGACCCGGCCTGTGGTTCGGGTAATTTCCTGTATCTGGCGCTGCGGACGCTGAAGGACATCGAGCATCAGGTGATGCTGGAGGCGGAGATGTTGGGCCTGCAACGGGAGTTTCCGGCGGTCGGGCCGGAGGCGGTGCTCGGCATCGAGCTCAATCCCTACGCGGCGGAACTGGCGCGCTTGACGGTGTGGATCGGGGAGATTCAATGGATGCTGGGGCACGGCTACAGCCTCAACGATCAGCCGATTTTGAAGCCGCTGGATACCATCGAATGCCGGGATGCGCTGCTGGACGGGGACGGCGAAGCCGCTTGGCCCGCCGCTGACGCCATTGTGGGCAATCCGCCGTTTCTGGGCGGCTCCAAGCTGCTGCGAGCGTTGGGGGAGGGCGCTACCGCACGGTTGCGTCAGACCTATCAGGGACGAGTACCGGGCGGGGCGGATCTGGTGTGCTACTGGTTTGAAAAAGCGCGGGCGCGGATTGAGACGGGACAGACAGAACGGGCTGGCCTGGTCGCGACCAACAGCATTCGCGGCGGCGCCAACCGGAAGGTGCTGGAGCGCATCCGGGAGACTACAACGATCTTTCACGCCTGGAGCGACGAGCCGTGGATCAACGAAGGCGCGGCGGTGCGGGTGTCGTTGGTGGGATTTGGGCGGGACGCGGGAGAAGAAGCCCGACTTGATGGCGAGCCGGTGGCGAAGATTCATGCCGACTTGACCGGACGTGTGCAGGCGGTTGAACGTGGCGGGGATTTAACCCAAGCCAAGCCTCTCGCGGAGAACGCCGGGGTATCGTTTCAAGGTTCGCAGAAAATCGGTGCGTTCGACATTCCCGGCGATCTGGCCAGGCAATGGTTACCGCTGCCAAACCCAAACGGACGCCCGAACAGCGATGTGCTCAAACCCAGTTGGAACGGGCTGGACGTGGCCCGTCGCCCCCGCGATGGTTGGATCATCGACTTCGGCGTGGATATGCCCGAAGCCGAAGCCGCGCTGTACGAACAACCCTTCGGGTATGTCGTCCAGCATGTCAAGCCGGAACGAGAGCAAAACCCGCGTCCGGTTCGCGCGAAATACTGGTGGCGGCATGGCGACCCTCAACCTGCAATGCGAGCCGCCCTGAAACCGCTGGCGTGCTATATCGCCACACCACATGTCGCCAAACATCGGCTTTTCATTTGGTTGCCGGTAACCGTGCTGCCCGACAAAATGCTGATCGTTATCGCTCGATCCGACGACACCACCTTTGGCATTCTTCATTCCCGTTTCCACGAGCTGTGGGCGCTGCGACTCGGTACCAGCTTGGAAGACCGCCCTCGCTACACCCCCACCACCTGCTTCGAGACCTTCCCCTTCCCGGCTGGCCTGACCCCGAACATCCCGGCCAGTGACTACGCCGACGATCCGCGCGCCCAAGCCATCGCCGCCGCCGCCCGCACCCTCAACGAACTGCGCGAGAACTGGCTCAATCCCCCGCAATGGGTGGAATGGGTTCCCGAGGTCGTTCCCGGTTATCCCGACCGGCTGATTCCCAAGCCCGAACACGCCGCCGAACTCAAGAAGCGCACCCTCACCAACCTCTACAACCAGCGCCCGGCCTGGCTGATCAACGCCCATCGCACCCTGGATCAAGCCGTCGCCGCCGCCTACGGCTGGCCGGCGGACTTGAGCGACGAAGAAATCCTGCATCGTCTGCTGGCCCTGAATCGGGAGCGGACGACCGATCCCGCCCCATAAAAAAACCCTTTCCCCCTTGCGAGAGAAAGGGCGTCGCGTATCTCACGCGCCGTTCGATCCCTTGCCGCGCCGCGCGCCCAGCGCATCCCCCAACTGATACCAATCCACCTTGCGGGTCAGCGCCATCACCAGCGCCAGAGCGCCAAACAGCGTCACCGAACCGGCCAACAGGGCGAGATCCTCCAGGCTGATCAACACATACAGAATCCCGAACACCGCACCGATCAGCGCCCCGAAACCCAAACCCCAGCCCAGGCTACCCAGCACAAAGCTCAGATAATAGGCCAGCAGCGCCACGCAACCGGCGGTGGCGATCGCGTAGGCGATCCCGAAGCCCACATGCTCGGACATCGACAGCAACAGCAGATAGAACAGCACCAGCGCCGCGCCGGCCAAACCGTACTGAAGGGGATGGATCGCCAGCCGCTTGAGCACCTCGAACAGAAAGAAGGCGGCGAAGGTCAGGCCGATAAACAGCAGCCCATATTTGGTCGCCCGGTCGGTCTGCGTGTAACTATCGGCCGGATCGACGAAGCGCACCCCGATCAAGGTATCGAGCGGGCGATTGTTGCGCAGGTGCTCGAACAACTGATGGAGCATGTTGGTGGCCAGCCGAGTCGTGGACCAGGCGGCGGAAAAACCGGCATCGCTCACCTGACGCGACTCCGGCAGAAACTGGCCATAAAAACTGGGGTGCGGCCAGTTGCCGCGCACGCCGATGCGGGTGGTGTCGCCCACCGGCGCGACATCGAAGGACTGAGTGCCGCGCAGATCGAGCATCAGTTCGAACTCGACCGACCAGGGTTCTTGCAGGTTAAGACCGCCAATAGGAGCCTGGATGCCGTTGGGCATCTTTTCCTCGGCGGTGCCCGGCAGAAAATCGAGAGGCTGTCCGGCCCAAACCAGCGCCGGCGCTCGCAGAATGCCACGCGGATCGCTGATCCCAACGATCAGACGAGGATCGCCGAAGACCACTTGTTCGTTCGGACCCGGCTTAAGAAAACCGCCGGTGGTGGCGAAACGGCCCTTGATCGCGATGCTGGCGCCGAACACCACGGCGTGGTAAAGGCTGCGCCGAATTTGTTCGGTGCTCAGACTGGCTTGCATGTCCAGCTCGACCGGCAGCAGATAGAGACGGTCCGAAAAGCGTTTTTCGACCTCGATCATTTTGCCTTCATCCTTCTCGCTGGGCTTCTGCGTCTTGACGATGCGGGTGTAGGGAATAACCAACAGCGGCCCGACCAAGGTTTGGCTGCGGGCGGTGGCGGCGGCGATGCCGGCGACGACCTGATCGCGGCGCTGCGTCCGCTCCCTCACCAGATAATCGATTTGCGACAAGCCGGTGGCCAGCGCCACCGTAACCAGAAACACTAGAACCACCTTGACGAACAGCGGATTTCTCATCGGGGCTTCCTCGGTTGAACGAACGAGGCCAGCCTAACCAAGCGAATTGAGGTCCTGATGTGCGGGAGGTGCGGGAAATGTGGGGATTGGGTGAAGTGCTCAAACGCGGGGATCGAGAGCGAATCAGGCCGCTGGCAGTGTAAGCCGGGCGGCAACTCCAGAAACCGTTCCAGCGGCGTCCAGCACATTATCCACCGTGACCGTCCCACCATGCAGTTGCGCGACTTCCCAGACGAAAGCCAACCCCAGCCCGGTGCTTTTGCGGCCGGTATCCGGACGGGGCAGCGAATAGAAGCGCTCGAACAGCCGCTCGCGGGCATAGTCGGGAATGGCGCTGCCGCTGTTGGTCACGGTCAACCGCCAGGCATCGCCGACCGGAACGGCCTCGATCACCACGGTTCCGTGCGCTGGGGTGAAATCCAGCGCGTTGTCGAGCAGGTTGCCGATGGCCTGAACCAGCAGGAACGGCTCGCCCAGAAAGGCCGCGCCCTCGGCAACCCGGTTGTCGATCCGCAGGTCCTTGCGGGCGACGGCGGGCGCACGGGCGGCCAGCCATTCCGCCACGGTCTGACGCAAAGCAACCGGCCGCCGCTCCTGCGGTTCGCGCCGCTGCTCGACGGTGGCCAGCGCCAGCAGGCGTTCGATCAACTGCTGGAGCCGTTCGGCCTCCCCGGCGACCAGACCGGCGAAGCGCTCGCGCTGCGGCCCTGGCAGTTCGCCCTGCAACAGTTCGGCGGCCCCGGCAATGGCCGCCAGCGGGCTTTTCATCTCGTGGGTCAGGGTGTGGACGTAGCGCTCCACATAATCCCGGCCGTCCAGCTTGCTCCGCATGGTTTCCAGCGCGTCCGCCAGCGCCCGCAGTTCCGGCCCGCCGCCTTTCGGGGCGCGCATCCGCCGGCCGTCGGCGGCGGCGCGGGCGTAACCGGCCAGCCGGCCGATGGAACGGGCCAACGACCAGGAAAACGCCAGCCCCACGCTCAGCGACACCGCCACCAGCACGGCGGCGGCGCGATATAGCTTGGCCTCGGCCCGGTCCACGTAGGGCTGGACGCTGGCGCCGGGCTTGGCCACGGTCAGCACGCCGACGATGCGCGCCCCGTCCCGAACCGGCGCCGCCACGTACATCACCGAGGTCCGATCATCGTTCGGGTTGTCGCGGGTGGTGCGGGCGCCGTACTGACCGCGCAGGGTCAGGTAGACATCGTTCCAGCCGGAATAGTCCTGACCGACATCGCGCCCGCTGGAGTCGAACAGCACCACGCCCCGCTGGTCGGTGATGTAGATGCGGTGGTCGAAAGCCCGTTTGGCGATATCCCAAATCCAGGCGTTGGGCGCGCGACTGGCGTATTCCGCCAGCCGCTCCTGGAAGCGGCCATCGGCAATGCTCCCGTCGAGCAAGTCGTCGCGCACCAGCACCGCCAGCAGGTTGGCGGTGTCGATCAGCGTGTCCTCGGTCGCTTGGCGAAAGGCCGGTTTGAGTTCCTTGCCGAAGATGTTCAGGGAGAAATAGACGCCCAGACCGACGATCAGGAAGTAGCCGAGAAACAGCTTGAGACCCAGACGCATGGCGGCGCGGTTTCAGGATCGGTCCACGACTCGGATCGAATAACCCAAACCGCGGTGGGTGCGGATCGGATCGAATTGCGGTTCGATCTCGCGCAGCTTGGCTCGTAGCGTCTTGATGTGAGTATCCACGCTGCGCTCGAAGCTGGCGGCGGGATCGGGCCAAACCCGATCCATCAGTTGGGCGCGGGAAAACACCCGTTCCGGCTGGGCCAGCAAAGTCTTGAGGATGAGGTATTCATAGCGGGTCAGGTCCAGGGGACGGTTCTGAAACCGAATGGCGGCGCGAACCTCGTCGATTTCGAACCCGCCGGCCCCGGTGGTTTCGCCGGCGGCCGGTTCCGCCGCGATGGCGTGGGTTCGGGCGCTGCGCTTGAGGATGGCCTTGACCCGGGCGGCCAGCTCGCGCGGGCTGAACGGCTTGCTGACGTAATCGTCCGCGCCCAGTTCCAGCCCAAGCACCCGGTCCAGTTCGGCGTTGCGGGCGGAGAGGATCAGCACCGGGATGTCCGAGTCGCGTCTTATCGACTTGAGCAGCTCCAGCCCCGAGCCATCGGGCAAACCGATATCGAGGATGACCAGATCGTGGGAATCGGCGCTCAGTTCGGTTTCGGCGTCGCGGGCCAGAGTACGCCAAGCGACCTGGAACCCTTCGCTGGCCAGGGCGAATTCGACGATTTCGGCGATGGTGGGTTCGTCCTCGACCAGCAGGATGCGGGCGGCCATGACCGGCGAAACCCGCTCAGGGACGCCGCGCGACAAAGGTGTTGCATTCCTTGACGTCGCCGGTTTTCAGTCCCCGGCTGAACCACTGCATTCGCTGCTCGGAAGTGCCGTGGGTGAAGGAATCCGGCGTGACGTAGCCACGGGCCTGCCGCTGGAGGCGGTCGTCGCCGATGGCCGAGGCCGCCTTCAGCGCCGCTTCGATATCGCCCGGTTCCAACACGCCTCGCTGCCGCGCATGGTGGCCCCACACGCCCGCCAGGCAATCCGCCTGCAATTCCACCAGCACCGACAGGGCGTTGGCCTGCGCCTCGGGCAGTTGCCGCTGTTGCGCCTGTACCTTTGCGGAAGTACCGGTCAGATTCTGTACATGGTGCCCGATCTCGTGGGCGATCACGTAGGCGCGGGCGAAGTCGCCGGGCGCGCCAAAGCGCTGGGACAACTCCTGGAAGAAAGACAGATCGAGATAAACCTGACGGTCGCCCGGACAGTAAAAGGGACCCACGGCGGCGCTGGCGAAACCGCAGGCGGATTGCGCGGCGTCGCGGAACAGGACCAGCTTCGGCCGCGCGTATTGGCCGCCCTGCGCCTGGAACAACTGGCTCCAGGTATCCTCCGTGTCGCCCAGAACGGCGCTGACGAAATCCGCGTTCGGGTCGTTGGCGGGCGACGCCTTGCGCTGCTGGGTCTGCTGGGGCGCCGTCACCGTCGATCCACCACCCAGCAGGCTGAGCACTTCCATGGGATTGACCCCGAATATCAGGCTCGCCACCAGCACCAGCACCAACCCGACTCCACCCAGCTTGATGCCGCCGCCGCCACCGCCACGCCGGGCGGACGGCGACTCGTCCCGCCGGTCTTCCACGTTACTGCTGCGCCTCAGATCGCGCCAACGCATGGGGAGCCCTCCTCCGATTGATGGAAAAGAGTGTAGCCGAAAACGACTCCCAGCCCGGCCGTGAACGCTTACTCCGGCGCGCAGATTTCCCGCCGTCCGATCGCGAGCAGGGTCCGAAGTGCCAGCACTCCGACCACGAGCGAGAGCAACGCCAGCAGCGCGACACCCAAGCCAGTAAAAAACGGGAGGCTGGCCAAGTGCGTGGCCATGATCAGGGTCGCGATAGTCAGCGCGGCCAATGGGAAGGAGTAGGCCCAGGAGGAGAGGAAAAAAGGTAGTCGCAGGAAGCGCACTGCGTTGCTGGCTAGCAGCAGGGCCAGAAACAGCGCGGTGTAATAAAGCACGCGGGCGAAGGCGTCGATCTCGCCGGTCAGGTTGGTGTAAGCGATGAATCCCACCGACGGCGGCGCCAACAGGATAAACAGTGTGGGCGCCAACCGCGCCGGCAGCGCTTCGTGGAAGAACAACCGGTACAGCACGATGGTCAACAGCACGATCCAGAACACCAGGCCGATGCTGAAGAAGAACCAGGACAGCTCGGGCGAGGCTAACCGTACCCCGGCCACCGGCACGATAATGTTACCGACCACGGGAATGAACCAGGCGGGATTGGCATGCTTGATATCGTAATGGGTGTGGTGCAGCCAACTGCCAAAGATCGCCAGGGTGAAGCCAAGATGCAGGACAGCGCCGACGACCCACAGCCAAAATGCCGTTTCGGGTGCCGATTCCAAATAAGTGATGGCGAGCAGCAGCAAGGAAATCGAGACGGTCGGGAAGAAGTTGATCTTCACAGGGTGACGCATTTCCATAGCGACCGCCTGCGGATAACGCAGGGCTTTCAGGGCATAAAAAACCAACAGGATAATGAACAAGGCGCTGACCGCTCCACGCAGACCCGTGCCGATCATCGACGGTGCGCCCAGCACGATGTGGGCTTTCTGCCAGGCCAAGGCCAGTCCGGCCATGCCCATGACTATCGAGAAAAAGGCGACAGGAAATTGTTCGAGGCGTTGGTGCGGAATCGCCTGCCCAGGCGCGGGAACAGGTGCGGATTGCAGCGGTGTCTGGGTATTCATTGGTAAAAGTCTGTGGTCTGGTGGTCTGAGAGAGGTTTGAAGCACCAGGTACTGCCGGATGGCAATGATCGACGTTTGGCGGTGCGCGGTATTTAGTAAATTACTATAAACTAATATAGAAATGCCGTGAACCGAGTTTGCGGGCAAACCGCATTGCGTGTGGGTCGTGCCGGTAAAGACCGATGCTGGGGAAGTTACCGCTTTTTCCAAAGGCCGGCGTCCGCCAGCCGTTTCACCAGCGTGGTGCGACGCCGATGCGGCGCCATGAAGCATTGCAGGGCCTGCTCGAACTGTTCGTGGCTCGCGTGCCGCTGGTAGGCTTCGGCCAAATCGACCACGGCGCGTCGTACCTCGTCGTAAGCCGATGCCACGCCCCGTTCGGCCTGCTGGTCCGCCGCCGCCCAAGCTTGGTCGAAGTTTTGCGCCAAGGTGCTCAGATACGCCTCGCGCTGTTTCCGCCGCTCGGCATCGGCACGGGCGCGAGCCTCGGCTTCCTGCCGCAGGCGGAGTTGACCGACTTCCTCGGCCAAGCGCCGGAGTTCGGCCACGGTCCGGCGGGTTGTTCCGGCCACGGAGGACGGACGCCGCTCGCGTTGCCAGGCAGCGAAACGGGCTTTCAGGGCACGTTCGGCCTGCTGTCCCCGGCCGTCCAGCAACAGGCGGAGCAGCTCGCGCGTTTCATCCGTCGGCACGGTGTCCAGCCAGGCTTCCCTCTCCTCCGGCGCCGGAACATCTTCCGCCGCTGCGGCGGTGCTGGCGATGGTTGCAGCGGTCAGCAGGTCGAGGCCAATACCCAGGAATTTGACCAGGGCGCGCTGGGCTGAAGTTGGTTGCTGCATCCCGGCCGGCACCGGCGGTTCCAACTGATCGTCCTCCACTTCGCCGGCCTCGACCGCCGCCAGCCAACCCAGATAAAGCCCGCGCTGATCGCCGCGCAGCAGTTCGTCGCGCAGAGGCGTCAAACGAGCCATCCAGCCGCACCCGTCGTCCTCTCCAAATCGGTCGTAGTCCTCCGATTCGTTCAAGCTCCAGTCGATTACCCAGTGCTCGCCGGTATCCGCAATCAGCAGGGCGTATTTGGTCGCATGAGCGGCGATGGCCCCAGCGTCCAGCGCGTCGTGGGGCAGGCGCAGGGAAAAACGACATTGCCCCCAGTTGGCAAAATAGACGTGGGCGTCGAAATAGCGCCGCATCAGGGTATTGGGACTGCCTTTGAAGTCACCCCAGTGGTATTCGTTAACAAAGCTCGCTGGGGTGATCTGGGCGCGGGTCGACAGGGCGCGCAGCTCGGCTATCTCCTTGGCGCTCAGCGGCCGGTCGATAGCCAGGAATTCGTAGTATTGGTATTCGCTCACGGGTGGGCCTCCATGGGAATTTCGATCGGATCGGCGCTCAAGTCGTGCCGCCGCCAGGCGTCCGACGGCAACGCGGCGGCCGCCAGTTCGCAGAGATGGCCGTGGTGGGTGAAAAACAGCACCTGTGTGCGGCGGGCGAGTTCGGCCAAGACGGTTAGCGTCGCCGCCGCCCGGGCATCGTCGAATTGCACCAGCAAATCGTCGATGGCGATGGGGATGGCCTCGCGTTCCAGGAGATGTTCCTCGATGGCCGCGATGCGCAGCGCCAGAAAAAGCTGGTCGCGGGTACCCTGGCTCATGCCCGTCACCGTCAACCGCGAACCGTCCGGCCGCTGGCCGAGCAGGACTTGCCGGTCGTCCTGGTAATCCATCGCCAGACCGCCGAAGCTGCCCAGGGTGATTCGGGCGAAGATCTCGCTGGCGCGACTCAGCACCGGCCCCTGATGCTGCTCCCGGTAAGCCTGCACGACCCGCGACACGATGGCGCCGGCCAGCCGGGCGCGGGCGTAGGCGCGGGACTGCCGGGCGAGACGGGCGGCAGTCCCCTCGGCGTCCTGTTGCGCCTGTGCCGCCACGTCGCCGCCGTCGATGGCGTCAAAAGCGCGACGCGCGTCCAGGCAGACCGCGAGCGCGGTTTCCACCTCGGTTTCCCGCTCGCGGATCGTGGTTTCCAGTTGGTCAAGGCGGGCGTTGGCGGCGTCCAGATCCTCGCCCTCGATCTCGGTCAGGACTTCGGCCAGCGGGCGGGCGGCGCCGCGCACCAGTTGCTCCTCGATTTCGGTCACCCGCTCGGCCAGCCGCCGTTTGTGCGCCGCGCGTTCCTCGACCGCCGCCAGTTCGTCCGGCGCTTCCACTCCAGCACGACGCGCCAGTTCGGCCAGGCGATCGCGCTGGTTGGCGGCGGCGGTTTCCGCCTGGTCGAGTCGTTGCTGTTCCCGCGCGATGGCGGCGTCGGCTTGCTTGCGCCGACGGTCGGCGTCGCGCGCTTCGCTCAACGCGCCGTACAGCGCGATGGCGGTCCGGTCGGACGTCTGACCGGCGGCGGGTTCGCCAACGGCCCGCGCCAGTTCGGCCAGCGCGCCTTCAAAATCGGAGCGGGTGGCCTGCTCCCGCCCGGCCTCGCCAGACAAGGTTTCCAGCTTTTGCCAGGTCTGGGCAAGTTGATCCCACTGGTCGAGCCGGACCCGCGCTTCCGCCGGCAACGCCTGGGACGGCAGCCGCAATTCGGCCATGGCGGCGGTCCACCGCGCCTCCCAGACCGCCCGCTTTTCCCCCAGTCCGGCGCGCTTCGCGGCGACTCCGCGCAACTCGGCATCGTATTGGCGGATGCCGTTATCGAGCTTCGCGCGCGCCATGGCGGTTTGGCGACCCTGCTCGATGGCCGCCCTGGTCCGTCCGAGCGCGGCCGCCAGGGCTTCGTCTTCGGTCAGTCCCGGCAAACCGCATCCCCGCAAGGCTCGATCCAGCATTTGGCGGGCCGCCGCCAGCGCCGCGCCAATCTCCCGACGTTCCCGCCGCAGCGTGTCCAGGCGGGCGGAGCGCTCGACCAGCAGCGCCTGTTTGCCCAGCCACTCCGCCGCCGCGCCGGGCGAAAGCTCGGGCTGGCGCAAGGATTCGGCGATCACCCGCCAGCGGGCGTCGAGCCGGTCGCGTTCGGCCGCCAGCGCGGCGAACTGGGCCACATGATCCGAGCGCGCCTGTTGCATGTCGGCGATGCGCTGGCGGAGGTTTTCGACGCTGGTGGCCCGCTTGGCGTCGGCGTGCAGCAGATCGGCCAGACGGTCGGCTTCCCGCACGGCGGCTTCGAAGGCATCGGCCAGCGACGGTCCCGGCGCATGGTTCGCCGCCAGCCGGCCGGGGTCCGCCGTGCGCTCGACATAGCCTTCACGAACCCGCCGCCAACCCTGGTCACGTTCTTGGCGGGCCTTCTGGACCTGATCGTGGGTCACGATTTCGCCGGCCGCGGCCAAGGCGCGCAACTCGCGTTCCCGGTCACCGAGGTCGCGTTGCAAGGTTCCATCCCGATCCTTGAGCAAACGTTCCCGATCGGCCCATTGGCGATAACCGTCGCCCATCTCGGTCACCGTGGCCAACGGCGGCACGCGCAGCGCGATCAACGCATCGAGCGCCCCTTCCCACAGCGACGCGGCCTCTCGGGCGAGTGTGGTTTCCAGTGCGGCAATCTCCCGCTCCAACTGGGCGTGCTGGCCGGCGAGGTCGCCGGGCGCGGCCGCCTGTTCGCGCGCCTGTTCCAGCGCATCGAAAGGCACGGGCGCGGGCTGGGTCTCCAGTTCCTCCCGAAGCCGCTGGAGCATTTCGCTTAACCCGCGCTCCCGTTCCTCCAGTTGCCCGTCCTGAACCGACAGGTTGCCGTGCTCCTCCAGCAGCGCCTGCACCCGCGCCCGCGTCGTGGGCGAAAGCAACAGCGCGCGGGTTCGTTCCGGCAGAGCGGCGGGCGCGGGTTCCGCCGCAAGCGCCGGGTCGATGGCGACAAGCTGGTTGGCGAGCGCCTGGCGCGCGGCATCGAGATCCGCTTCGATTCGAGGCAGGCGCTCCAGGGCGCCCCGGTAGTCGTTCGCGGCGTGATGCAACCGCTCGATGGCGCTGGCATGGGTTAGCAGCGCCTCGCGGATCGCCAGTTGGGAACGTTGCCGGCGCAACTCTTCCAGCGCCGACCGGGCTTCCCGCTGGTTGTCGGTGGCGGCGCGCAAACGTTCCTCGGCCTCGATGCGTTGCTGTCCGGCCTCCGGCGGCAGCAGCGGAACCGCGGCGAGCGCGGCCAGTTCCTGGCGTTTCGCCGCGCGTTCGGCGGCCAGCGGCAGGTGGGCGATGATCCGGGACAACCGGCGTTGCTCCTCGCGCCAGCGATTCAGTTCCGCGCGCAACTCCGAATGTTTCTTCTCGGTCTGGCGCCTGGCTCGCTCGGCCTGCTCCCAGGCCGAGGAACGCACCGTGGCCTCCCGCGCCCGCTTGCGCTGCTCTTCCAGTTCCTTGAGGGCGAGCTGAATTTCGCTGGTGCTGGCGCGCGGGCGAAACAGTTTGGATGCTTCGGCCTCCAAGCTGCCCGACATCTGGCGCAGGTCGGCCAGCCCCGCCGCCGCCGCGAACAGGCTCTGGCCGATTTCGCCCTTTCCTTCCAGCAGCGCTTCGCCGCCGCGCGCCAGTCCGGCGAGGTCGAGTCCGAACAGGGCGCGGTACAGCGCTTCGTCGAGACCGCCCAGCAGCCGGGTCAGCGCGTCCTCGGTCAACGGCCGGTCGGTCCGTTCCTCGCCGCTGACTTCGTCCAGCGCGAACAGCGTTTGCTTGCGCCCCTTGCGCCGCATCACCGCCAGCCGCCCGGTGTCGGCGGTCGCCAGCGCGGCGCCGATCCGCAAGCGGGGGTTTGGATGAAGAAAGTTGTCGGCGGTGCGTTCCTCGATGCCGAACAGCAGGCCGATGAGCGCGCGCAAGGTGGTGGACTTGCCCGCTTCGTTTGGACCGTAAATGACATGGAAATCCGGCCCGCCGGTAAAATCGAGCCGGCGCTCCGAGAAGGCGCCGTAGGCTTTGAGATAGAGACGCTCGATCTTCATCAGGCGCCCTCGTCCCCGGACAGCCGCGCCAGCAGATCGGCTTCCACCTCGCCCAGCAGTTCGAGCAAGGCATCGGCGGTATCCAGGCGCAGGGCATCGCGGCCTTCCCGGAGTTCCGCCGGCAGCTTCTGCCGCAGCTCGCCCAGCGCCTCTTCGGCCACGGCGCGCAGCGCTTCCTCGTTCGCGGCGAGCCGGCGCAGCTCGCGCACCAGCAGCCCGATGGGATCGTCGCGTTCGGCGATGCGGTCGAGATCCAGCAGCGGACGGGTACGAAATTCGACTTTCTCGATCCAGGCCCGCGCGTTGGTGGCTTCGATGGCGACGCCGCGCAACTGCTGCTCCACGGTTTCGGGTTGCGAGGCGAGCTGGCGATGCAGGGGACCACTGCCCCGCGCCTGAATCCGCACCGCCAGCGCGCGATCCTCGGACCCGGCGAGCCGTTGTCGCAAATCCAGCCGGGCCACGTCCAGCAGCGCATCCAGATCGGGCAAGCCGTCGATGTCGAGCATCAGGGTGTCCCAGCGCATGACGTCGAGCGCGATGAATTGCCGCGAAATGACTCCACCCTCGACGGTCACCAGCGCGCAGCCCTTGGGACCAGCTTCGCGAATATGCCGGCCCTGAGTGTTGCCGGGATACACCACCCATGGTTCGCGGCATACGATTTCCGCCGCGTGGACATGGCCGAGCGCCCAGTAATCGTAGCCCTTGCCGCGCAGCACGTTGAGCGTGGTCGGGGCGTAGGGGTCATGGCCGGGGCGACCGTCGAGCGCGCTGTGCAGCAGGCCGAGGTTGAAACAGTCGGCCAGCGGGCGGGGATAGCCGGCGGCCAGGTCGTCCACCACGGCGGCGGTTGCGAAGCTCTGCCCGTGCACGGCGACGCCGATCTCGGCGAAGACTTGGGTTTCGGGGCCGGCATCGGCGAATAGATGCACGTTCGCCGGCAGACGCAAGGCTTTGGTGAGCCGGCTGGCCGCATCGTGATTGCCGCGGACGATGGCGACCGGAATGCCGGCCTCGGCCAGTTGAGTCACGCCCTTGATGAAAAACAATCCGGTGTTGTGGTCGGGCCAGTCGCCGTCGTACAGGTCGCCGGCGATGACGACCAGATCGACCTGTTCGCGCAGGGCGGCGGCGATCAGGTTTTCGAAGGCGCGGCGGGTGGCGCCGCGCACCTCGTCGGCCGGAGCGCCCTCGTAGCGATCGAGGCCGCGCAAGGGGCTGTCCAGATGCAGATCGGCGGCGTGCAGGAAGCGCATGATGCGGGGTACGGGTTGGCGGTGGATTCTCTGGAGCTTAGATCAATCCACCTTATTGATCAATTAGATGCATTCCAACAGAAACGCGGCGGAGCGGCCTTTCACCGCGCCGCGAAATCAATGCGCGGATCGACCAGGTGATAGCTTAGATCGCTGACCAGATTCAGCAGCAGACCGATCAGGCTGAACATGTAGAGCGTGCCGAACATGACCGGATAATCCCGGTTCACCACGGCTTCGAATCCCAGCAAGCCCAGTCCGTCCAGCGAAAAAATCACCTCGATCAGCAAGGAGCCGGTGAACAGCATGCTGACCAGCGTGGCGGGAAAGCCGGCGATCACCAGCAGCATGGCGTTGCGGAACACATGCCCGTACAGCACTCGCTGCTCGCTCAAGCCCTTGGCGCGGGCGGTCACCACGTATTGCTTGTTGATCTCGTCCAGGAAGGCGTTCTTGGTCAGCATGGTGAGCGAGGCGAAGCCGCCGATCACCATCGCCGTCACCGGCAGGGTCAAATGCCAAAAATAATCCACGATCCGCGCCGGCCAGCTCAAATCCGCCCAGTTATCCGACACCAGGCCCCGCAGCGGAAACCAGTCCAGATAGCGCCCGCCGGCGAACAGGATGATCAACAGGATGGCGAACAGGAACGCTGGAATCGCATAGCCCACGATGACCGCCGCGCTGGTCAACACATCGAAGCGCGAACCGTCGCGCACCGCCTTGACGATACCCAAGGGAATCGAAATCACATAGATCAGCAAAGTGCTCCACACGCCCAGCGAAATCGACACCGGCAGCTTATCCAGCACCAGATCCCATACGTCCCGATCGCGGAAGTAGCTGTTGCCGAGATCGAAGGTGAGGTAATCGCGAATCATCAGGCCAAACCGCACATAAGCCGGCTTATCGAAACCGAACTGACGGTTCAATTCCGCCACGAAAGCCGGGTCCAAGCCCTGGGCGCCACGATAGGCGCTATTCCCACCCGCCGCCGCGCTGCCGCGTCCCGCTTCCACACCCTCGCCGCCACCCACCCGGGCGGTCGCGGCCACCGCGGTATTTTTCAGTTGCGCCAGCAATTGCTCCACCGGCCCGCCGGGTGCAATCTGCACGATGGCGAAGTTGATGGCGATGATGCCGAGCAGGGTCAGGGGAATCAGCGCCAAGCGGCGAAGGATGTAGGCGAACATCAGGGAAACAGTTAGTTAGTGGTCGCTGGCTGGATGATCGCACAAGGTTATCACGAAGCACCCAGGCTTGAGGCGGTCTGGAAGCGGGAGAGCCTAATGGATTTTCACCACCGTATCCAAATCCCCCGCCGCGACCGCGCTCATGTAGGCGAGAATCAGATCCCGGGTGAGATAGCGGCCGAATTGCTTTTCGTCCTGCTCGCGGACGATGGGAAATTGCGCCAGGATGTAATCGGCGTCGTTTCGATCCAGGCCGTAGAGATGGAAGAACAAAGCATCGAGCCGCGCCAGACGGTGACGGCGGTCGTCTTCGTCCCAGACGAACGGCTCGCCCTCATAACCCATGTCGACGGCGAAAGGTTGCATATCCACGGCGGTGTAGCTGAGGCGAAGGACCTGCTCACGGATGAAGTCGGCGATGGTGTGATTACCGATGGACACTTCGAATCGGTGCGGAGGGATGACGGGAATTTGTTCCACGATGTAGAGATTCAAATGCTGCCCTTGCACCTTCTGACGCGCGATGAAATCGAAAACGAAGGAGTTCAGATTGGCCAGCAGCAGCGGGGCGAAACGGCGATAGGCGGGTTCGCCGTTCGCGCCATCGGGTAGCAACACGGGCACGGTGTTGCCGAACCCGCTCCTCGCCACGATCATCGCGATCATGGTGCGCATATTGGTCGGCGCGGTCACGTCCTTGAACGCCAGCGTCCACTGTATGTTTGACGGCGTTTCGATCTGTTGCTGGCCAATCCAAAACTGCGGTTCCGGCAACCAGTTCACATCCTGATGCCGCGCCAAATCCACCGGTTCGGGCTGCGCGGGTCGATGCAGATTGGCCAGGTTGACCACGATGCTGGCCGCGCGGTGATCATACGCCTGCACCATTTTCCCTTCGTACAACGGCACATACTCGTCCTGCCCCTTGCGCCAGCGATTGCCCGCCACCGGATAGAATCCCGCCGCCTCCAGTTCATCCCGCCGCTTGAACAGGTGGGAATCGTTGGTCATGTCGAACATGCGCAGGTAACGCACCGGCCAAACTTGTCGAGGCGGATTGCCGCGCCGATCCACCAGCACCGGGCAACGGCTGTAAATCGCCTTGGTGATCTCGGCATCCCGCCGATAACGGAAAATCGGCGCGGTACCGGTGTTGGGATTGACGGCGGCGAAGTCGTCCGCGCTCAAGGCGAAAGAACGCTGTGGATCGTCAAGTTCCGCCACGGCATGGAGAAAAAAGGCACAGCGGGTTTTGGGAAACGTGCGTTTAGCCCCACCGAACACCAGGCCGCAGAACTTGAAACGGCTATCGACATCGGGGAAAAAACCTTTCCGATTCTCGAAATCCAGTAACGCCGCCAACCGTCCGGTGGTGGCGATGCTTTTGAAAAAGGCGCTGGAACCCTTGTCCGAGGCGATGCCGGAGGGCGTCAACAGCCCGACGATGCCCCGCGCATTCACCAGGCTTTGCGCCCGTTCCACGAACAGCGAGTACAGGTTCACGTCGCCGCCGGACAACAGCGGATACTCGCCGCTGTCCCGCGCGATCCGAACGGCGGTCTCGGCCCGATTCCTGGCCTGTTGATAATCCAGCCACAAGCGATCGCCCGCTTTCTCCAACCGACCGATCAGCCGCTTGCGGTCGGCGGCGCGGACGGCGTGGGCGATGTCCGGCTTGCGCGCGGCGAACCATTCGACTTCCTGGAGTTTCATCCGGTCCCACGGCGGATTGCCGATGATGGCATCGAAACCGCCTTGCGACTGGCCGCTTTCCAAGTGACGCCAAACCGTGGGAAAGGCAATGGCCCAGGACAGGAAACCTTCCTGCTCGGCCAGTTCGCGGGTTCGCCGCAGCAATTCCAGAATCGTCCGCGCCTCGTCGCTGGCAGGGTCTCCGGCCACCACCGAACCAGCGTTGATGACGTCAATGACATCCCCGAACCGCCCCGACGCCAGATCGGCCCAGCCGCGTTGTCGAACCGGATCATTCGCGGGCAGCCAGCGCAACGCCTGCCAAAAATCCAGCAGCTTGCGCAGCGGCGCCAGTTCCGCGTCGATCTGCTCGAACAGCCGTCGGGATTGGTCAACCTCGGCGATGTCCACATCGGTGAGATCGGCGATCTGGTTCATGCTGGCGGTGGCGACCGCGACTCGGGCCAGTTCGTTTTTCTGGAACAAAGCGCCGAAAGCGCGCAACTCGTCCAGCACCTTATCGACCCGCTCGCCGTACAAGGCATCGCCGGCCCGCAGATGATGATCGAGAAACGATAGCGGCGCACCGACCGTAAAAGTGTGCAGCCACAACGCGACCTTGGCCAACTCCACCGCCATCGGGTTCTTGTCCACCCCGAAGATTACCCGCTTCAGGATCATGCGCCGCACGATATGGCGGTCGTCGAGCTGGGCGGGATCGACGGTCCAGCCATGCGCCCGCGACGATGCCAGAATGCGCTCGCGGATGTCGGCGATGCGCTGCGTCAGGGGCGATACGTAGGGTTCGGCGGCATCCGCCCAACTCACTCGCGCGGTGCTGTCGGCCATGCGCTCCAGGATTTGATCGGCCAGGTAATCCACCAGGCTGACCAGGAAATGCCCGCTGCCCATCGCGGGGTCGCAGATTTTCAATTCCAGGATGGCGGCGGCGGGATCGTGATCCTGCAATTCGCGCAAGCGTTGCGGCTTGGGCGAACGCAGACGGGCCAGCGCATCCACCTGTTGCCGAAACGCATCCGCGCGTGCGTCGAGCAAAGGCCCGACCGTTTGCCGGATGAGCAGTTGGACCAAATCGTCGTGGGTGTAATAACTGCCGCTGCCCTTGCGGGCGAAAACGGTGGGGCTCACTTGGATTTGACCCGCATTGTCGCTGACCACCCGGTATTCCAACAGGCGTTCGTAGATGGAGCCCAACTGCTGCACCGACAGGTCGCGGTAATTGATCCAGCGGCGCTCGGACCCCACCGCACGGCGCGACAGGCCGTCGATCAACTCGGCCAGCACGGCGTCGGACAGGGCCAAGCGTTCCAGCAACGCATGCGCGCGGGCGTCGAACAAGCCGCCGTTGTAGGGCGGCACGCCGAGCGAGGCATCGCCTTGGTCGATGATGCGGAACAGGTCCTTGAGATCGCCGCAGTAACGCCGGGCGCTGGTGCTGAAGACATCGTGCGCGTCCAGACGCCGCGCGACATCCTCGCGAATCTTGCGCAAGGAATAGTCGTCGTAGCGGCGGTCGTGGACCGGCAGCAGGTTGCGGTCCTCGGCGTAGAGAACGAACAACAACCGGTAGAGCAGGATCAGCGCCTCGCGGCGCACGGCGTCCAGGTCATCCGCCGCGGGCGGCGCGGACATCGCCAGATCGGGTTGGGCCATCGCCGCGACCAGGCGCGGAAACAAGCGCTCGAAGACCAACTCTCCCAAATCCTGGGAAACGCGCTCTTCCCAGCGCCGGGTTTCCGCCAGGGCGATGAAGAGAAAAGCCCGGTTTTCGGGGTCGTTGGGCTGGGGAACGAAACCAGCACGGCCGAATAACAGGTAGAACACGGCGAGGAAATGTTCGGCGTCCTGACCGCTGGCATCGAACAGCTCCGCTTGCAATCCTTTCATGCCGGCGAGCAGCGCCAGATCGAGTTCCAAAAACTCCTCTGAACGCGAACGCGCGCCCTGAAAATACAGCCGCCAATATCGGCCGTTGGTCAGCAAGCCCCACTGAATCGCCCGTTCCGAAGCCACCTCCACCCGGCTCAGATAGCGCAACATCTGATTCGACGGCGCATTGGCGTCGAGGGGGTCGGTGCGGTCGCCGCGATCCAGCGGGCGTCGCCAGCGCTTGCATTCGACGATGGCGGCGCCGTGACGATAGCGTTGTTCGTCCTTGCGTTCCGCCAGCGCCGCCTGCTTGGTGGCGGCGTCCGCGAACAGCAACACATCGGGCACATCCTGGCGGCCTTTGCCGGAAGCCGTTTGTTGCGGCAGATACGCCCAGCCCAAAGCCTCCAGCACCTTGAAAACGATCTCGGTTTCCGTAGCCGCTTCGTTGGCTTGGCTATCGGCGGGAAAGGCGTCGAAGATCGTGCCGATACAGTCACGGAATCGGGTCAGCTCGGCGGTGTCCAGACGCTTCCAAGCGTCCGTTTCCTTGATGCCTTCGCGCAGAAAATCCTGGGTGAAAAGCTTGCCCTGCATGGATCACCTCCGGTTTATCCTTTACGTTCGGAGCCGATCAGCGTGCGGACTCGATTGCTCAGACTGGAAGCCGAATGCGAGCTTGGCCGCCGTCTACATGCCCCACACGGTTATCTGTCGGCCCCGTACCGTTTCCCGTCGCCGAAACAGTTTTTCTTCCCAAGTCTTGCCGGGGGTACGGTCGAAGATCACCAGATGCCCCTCCTCCGCGCCACAACGGTCCAGATATTCCCAAGTCTGCTCTAAACCGACTGCCAGGGTTTGCTCCAAAGCCTTGTGCAATAGCTTGAGTTCGATGACGATTTTTTGAATCTCACCCTCTCCCTCAACCCCTCCCCCAAGGGTAGAGGGGGATAGCGGCCATATCACCAGCAAATCCGTCCGCATTCGCCCCAGTCCGTATTCCCGCTCGATCCGCCCGCCACCGTTGACGATGCGTTGCAGAAAAGCCTGCAACAACAATTGCGGACCGGCTTCCTTGTACTGAAACCGTTCGACCCAGTGCTCGGAATGCTCGCGGAAAAATACTTGAAAAGCCGCCAGCAATTTGGCCATATCCAATCGGCCATCCGGGTCGATGTACCATTGTGTTTGTTGGCTCATCCCCGACTGAATGTTCCAAGCCAGTTCTCGGGGGATCACTTCCTGATAAATGCAATTCGCTATTTGAATTCGACCGTTCACCTGTTGCCGGATCAACCCCAAATCTTGCGTATAAGCGACATCATCGGAACGAAACTCGGCGGCTAAATCATTACCCGCCAACAGCGGCTCAATGACCCGCCGCACCCGCTCTTCTTGCAGCTTGTCGGCCAGTTGATCGAGATGGGTGTCCCGGCGCAAAATCAGATTTTCCTTGGCGTCATCCACGAACGCCGCCGTGATCGGCCGTTGCCGATCCCGCCCCGCCTTCATGCGAAAGCAGGTTTCGTAACCCAAGGCATTCACCAGCCAAGGTTGTCCACCGCTCAATTCCCAAAGCCGTTCCAGTGCCTCCGGGGTGAAAATTTGTCCGGTCTCCTCGGTGTGAACGCCATACAGCGTCTCCATTTCCGTGCGGTTGAAGTTGCCCAATCGCAGCGACTCGGCCTTGATGTTGAAAGCGCTGCCGCCGGTGATGATGGCTTTTTCCCGACTGGAGTGAATGCGGTAATCCCGCACGTCGCGCACACCGCATAGCACGATGCTTTGCGGAAAATGGCCCGGCCGTTGCGGATAGCCGGACCGCAATTGCCGCAACACCGAAATGAGCGTATCGCCGACCAGCGCGTCGATTTCGTCGATCAGCACCACCAGCGGACGACGATCCCGCGCCGCCCACTGCTTTAACAACTCGCTCAACGCCGTAAAGGGGCCGCTGTCGGCCAAAACGCGGGTACGAACCGAGTTGGGATAATCGTCGTTCAGAACGATGCGCGCCCACGAACCCAATTCGCTGAGAATCGCCTGCATCGCGCCCGCCACATCTTCCCGCGCCGCCTGAGCGATTTCCACGTTGACATAGACACAGCGGTATTGGCCGGAAGCGTTGAGACGCTCCATTAACGCCAGCAGGCAGGAAGTTTTTCCCGTCTGGCGAGGCGCGTGCAACACGAAATATTTCTGCTGCTCGATCAGTTGCAGCACTTCACCCAGATCGAGGCGGGTCAGTGGCGGCAGACAATAGTGCAAGTCGGGTTTGATCGGCCCGGCGGTGTTGAAAAAGCGTATGACGGCTGCTCCCAAGTAACAGCAATGCCCGATTACGGCCGATTGTCGGTCTGGCCGCCTCCCACCAGCGCCGCCGCCTTGGCGGAATCGATCCACCAGTCCTCCAATTGCACACCTTGCAGCGGCGTCATCGCCGGATAGCCGAATTTGTCCCAGAAGGCGATCCGGGCGTAGGGAAGGTGCCAGTGCGGGATCACCAGGAAGTTCCATTGCAGCGCTCGATCCAGCGCCCGTACTCGCGTCACCAGGCTGGCGCGGTCCGGGGCGGCGATCACCTGATCCACCAGCGCATCCACCGCCGGACTTTTCAGGCCGGCGATATTGCGGCTGCCCGGCTGGCCGGCGGCGGCGCTGCTCCAGAACTCGCGCTGCTCGTTGCCGGGCGACAGCGATTGGCCCCAGACGTTGACTACCATGTCGAAATCGAAATCGCGTACCCGGTTTTCGTATTGCGCCGAATCCACCGTGCGCACGCTCATTTCGATGCCCAAGCGTTCCAGATTGCGGGCGAACGGCAATCCGATCCGCTCCCAAGTCGGCTCGGCGATCAGCAGCTCAAAACGAAACGGCTCGCCGGTCTTGGCGTTGACCAGCTTGCGGTCACGGAAAACCCAGCCCGCCTCTTGCAGTAGCTCCAGCGCCCGGCGCAAGTTGGCGCGCAGTTGCCCGTCATCGCCGGCGACGGGTGGTTGGTACTCGGTGGTGAAGACGCGAGGCGGCAGCGCCTCGCGCAGCGGTTCCAGCAGCGCCAGTTCCTCCGGCGCGGGCAGGCCATGCGCCGCCAGGTCGGAGTTGTCGAAGTAGCTGCGGGTCCGTTTGTACTGGTCGTGGAACAGGTTACGGTTGCTCCATTCGAAATCGAAGGCGTAGGCCAGCGCCTCGCGGACTTTGGGGTCCTGGAACAACGATCGGCGCAGATTGTAGACAAAGCCCTGCATCCCCGACGGCATCTGGTTGGGAAAGGTTTCCTTCTTCACCAAGCCCTTGGTCAGCGCCGGGAACTCGTAGCCGGTCGCCCATTGCTTGGCGACGTTCTCCACCCGCAAATCGTAGGAACCGGCCTTGAACGCCTCCAGCGCCACCGTGACATCGCGGTAGTAGTCGTAGCGCAACCGGTCGATGTTGTATCGCCCCCGGTTGACCGGCAGATCCTTGCCCCAATAGTTTTCATCGCGCTGGTAGACGATGAAGCGCCCCGGCTCGAAGCGTTCGATCCGGTACGGGCCGCTACCCACCGGGATCTCCAGAGTCGTCGCGCCGAAGTCGCGGTCTTGCCAGTATTTTTTCGACAGCACCGGCATCTGGCCCATGATCAGCGGCAATTCGCGGTTCTCGCCGGGCGCAAAGGTAAATTTCACCTGCCGTTCGCCCAGTTTCTCGACCTTGAGGACGTTGGCGTAGTAGAAGCGGAAAAACGGGCTGCCCTTGCTTTTGAGCGTCTCAAAGGAAAACAGCACATCATCGATGGTGACCGGGCCGCCATCGTGAAATTTCGCCTGGGGCCGAATCGTGAATGTCGCCGACCCGCGATCCTCGGGCACTTCCACGCTCTCGGCGATCAGTCCGTACTCGCTGAAAGGTTCGTCGGCGCTGCCGGCCAACAGACTCTCGAACAACTGGCCGATACCGGCGGCCGGCTGGCCCTTGATATTGAACGGGTTGAAGGTATCGAAGCTGCCGATGGCGGCGAAACGCGCCTCGCCACCCTTGGGCGCGTTCGGGTTGACGTAGTCGAAGTGGGTAAAATCGGGTCCGTACTTTGGTTGGCCGTGCAGGGCGATGCCGTGCGCGGGCGCTCCAAGGACAACGGTCGGCGCCAGGCCGGCGCCCAATAGCATCAGGCCAGCGGCCAGCCATGCGGGAAAATAGAATTTTGCGCGCATCATGCACTATCCTTTACAGTCCGCGGATTCAGCAATGACTTAAACGATACCAAAACACCACAGGAGTTCTCCATGGGCTTTCTCGCCGGCAAACGTGCCCTGATCCTGGGCATCGCCAGCAACCGTTCCATCGCCTGGGGCATCGCCCAGGCCATGCGCCGGGAAGGCGCCGAACTGGCTTTTACCTATCAGAACGACAAGTTGCAGCCCCGGGTCGAGAAAATGGCCGCCGAGCTGGGCAGCACCCTCACCTTTCCCTGCGAAGTGGAACGCGACGCCGACATCGACGGACTGTTCGAGGCGCTCCAGCAGCACTGGGACGGACTGGATATTATCGTGCATTCCTTGGCTTACGCCCCGCGCGAGGCGCTGGAAGGCGACTTTCTGCAGGGGATCAGCCGCGAAAATTTCCGCATCGCCCATGACATTAGCACCTACAGCTTCGCGGCGCTGGCCAAGGCCGCCCGGCCGCTGATGCAAGGGCGACGGGGCGCGTTGATCGCCATGACCTATCTGGGCGGAGCGCGGGTAGTGCCCAACTACAACGTCATGGGGCTGGCCAAGGCCAGCCTGGACGCCAGCGTTCGCTACCTGGCCCAGGCGCTGGGACCGGAAGGGATTCGGGTCAACGCCATTTCCGCCGGACCGATCCGCACCCTGGCGGCGTCCGGCATCAAAAATTTCCGCAAGATGCTGGATACCTTTGAGCACATTGCGCCCTTGCGCAAGTGCGTCACCATCGAGGAAGTCGGCAACGTGGCGGCATTCCTCTGCTCCGACCTGGCCTCGGGCATCACCGGCGAAATCGTGTACGTGGACGGCGGATTCAACACCGTCGCGCTGGGCGCCCTAGAGTAAGCGGGCCGCGGGCCACGCCGCCGACCTAAACGCGCGACCGGCACGCCGCTCGAACGCCGATGCGCTCACAACCGGTCGGAATAAACCACGACCTTGGTCTTGGCCCGCAGGCTATCCAGCAATTGCTCGAACTGCCCTGATCCGGTTTGCTGGCCCAATTGTTGCGCCAGCGCCTTGCGTTCGTCTTCCGTCAGCGCATCCGGCTGGCCGGGCGCCACCCGCGCGACTTCGAACACAGCCTGATCGCCGTTGGCCAGCACCGTCGAACCCAGCGCCACCTGGCCGGCTTGCGGTTGCGGCAGACGGAACGCGGCGGCCAGTACGGCGCCGTCCACCGAGGCGGCGTCGCGGCCCACCAGCCCGGCGTTCTTGTATTCACCGCCAAACTCGGCCGCCAGCGCTTGCAAGTGTTCGCCCTTGGCGGCGCGCGTCCTCAGCGCCTCGGCATTCTTGGCCAGGGCTTCGCGGGCTTGCTGCTGGCGCAGCAGTTCGACGATGTCCTCACGCGATTCCTCCAGCGTGCGCGGGGTGGCGTCCTTGTGTTCTTTCACCCGAACCACCACCACATGCCCCGGCTCCAGTTCGATCGGTTCGCTGTTCAGGCCGCGCTTGAGCACGTCCTCGCCAAACGCGCTGTTAAGCACCTTGGAGTTAGCGGCGACCCCTTCCCCGCCCTGGCGGCTGAACCAGTCGCTCTCCTGCACCGGCACCCCCAGCGCCTTGGCCGCCGGCTCCAGACTGTCGGGATGTTCGTAGCTCAGATTGGCCAGCGTCTGGCTGATCTCGTAAAAACGATCCTCGGCCTGCTGTTGGCGCAACTCCCTGGCCACAGCCTCGCGCACTTCCTCGAACGGCTTGATCTGCGCCGGGGTAATGCTGTCCAGGCGGATGACATGGAACCCCGACGGCATCCGCACCGGGTCGCTGACTTCGCCAGGGTTCCGCATGGCGTACAAGGCACTTTCGAACGCGGGGCTGTCAAACATACCCTGGGTGATCACACCCAACCCGCTACCCTCCAATTCACCGGATTGATCGGCCTGTACTTCCTGCAAAACCTGGTCAAAATTCTTGGCGCCGGAATGCACGCCGTCGGCAATCTCCCGCGCCCTGGTACGGGCTTTTTCCACCTCGGCCTCGTCAGCGTTCGGCGACAGCTTGACCAGAATGTGCGAAGCCGCGCGCTCCTCGGGCCGACCGTATTTGGCGATCTGCTCCTGGTAGCTCGTCCGCAATTCTTCCTCGCCGATCTCGATACCCTCACCGATTTGCGTCAGTTTCAGCTCGATGAATTGCAATTGTACCTGCTCGGGATTGACGAAACGGTCCTTGTTTTTCTCGAAATAATCCTGAATGGCCGCATCGTCCACGGTTGCGCCGGCAAGGTATTTTTCCAGCGACAGCACCGCGTATTGCAAGTCGCGCTGCTGTTTGAGCAAGGCGATCACTTGCGTCAATTCGGCCGGAGTGGCCAAGGCCGACGCCACGATACCGTCGCGCAGTTGGACGGTCGCCAGCGACTGCCGCATCCCTTCCTCAAACACCGTCGGGGTATACCCCTGATTGCGCAACAGTCGCTCGTACAGATCCTTGTTGAACCCACCGCTTTGCTGGAATACCGGCAACTCGATCAGCGCATCGTGCAACTGCTGGTCGCTGATGCGAAGCCCCTGGTCGCGAGCAAGCTGGTTCAGTACCCGCTCGTCGATCAACTGCCGCAGCACCTGCTGTTTGATGCGTGGTCCCTCCAACAGGGCTGGATCGGCGTTACCGCCCAACGCGGCCTGCATACGCTGGCGTTGCTGCTGATAGGACCGCTGAAATTCCTGCAGGGAGATCTTGCTGTCACCCACCACGGCGACGTCCGCGGGTCCACCAGCTTCGAAATATTGATTAACGCCCCATAAGGCGAACGGAACGGTCAGCAAGCCAATGATGGTGTAGGCGAACCAGCCTTTGGCGTGGTCGCGGATTTTCTGTAGCATGGCAGTTACCTGGCTTCAGGTCGGATCACTAGGAACGCAACGGAGCCGGCACGCGGCGAGCGCCCATGAAAAAGGGTGTCTAAAAGACACCCCTGTGAACATCTGGCGGAGCGGACGGGGCTCGAACCCGCGACCCCCGGCGTGACAGGCCGGTATTCTAACCATCTGAACTACCGCTCCAAATGGGACAGATCGGACGAAATGCAGCGAAAACACAGCTAAATCTGGCGGAGCGGACGGGGCTCGAACCCGCGACCCCCGGCGTGACAGGCCGGTATTCTAACCATCTGAACTACCGCTCCGGCATCCAAACCTGGTGGGTGCTGAGGGACTTGAACCCCCGCCCCTCGCCTTGTAAGGGCGATGCTCTCCCAACTGAGCTAAGCACCCTCGGAAAAAGGTCTGCTATTTTATCGCGTCCCTGAGGGTTTTGCCAGCCTTGAAGACTGGGGACTTACTGGCCTTGATTTCCATGGCCGCGCCGGTTTTGGGATTGTGTCCGGTTCGAGCCGGGCGTTCCCGCACCGAGAACGTGCCGAAACCCGTCAATACCACGGTATCTCCACCTTGCAGGGATTTACCGATGGCCGCCAACATGGCGTCAACCGCCTTGCCCGCCGCCGCTTTGGATAGATCGGTTGCCTGGGTGATGGTTTCAATCAGTTCAGTCTTATTCATTGATCCCCCTTCCTGTGCAGTCTTGTTCGTTATTTGACCTGTACGGCATCGGAACATGGGCTCACGGTAGCCGCATCGAACGTATAACAGCAATTTTGCTCTTATAACAGGGCATTTGCAGCACTGTCAATTAGCCCGGCGATTTCAGTGGGCACGCACGTTTTCCAAGGCATTGCCAGTCTTGGCCGCCGTTTCCTCCGCCAATTCCGCTCCATCCCGGGATTGAGTGACCGGCAAGGACTGCAGGGCGATTTCCAGCACCTGATCGATCCAACGGAGCGGCCGCACATCGAGCTTGGCCAAAATATTTTTCGGGATCTCCACCAAATCCTTTCGGTTATCTTCTGGAATCAGCACTGTCGCGATACTGCCCCGGTGCGCCGCCAGCAGCTTCTCCTTGAGTCCGCCGATCGGCAGGATCTCGCCGCGCAGGGTGATCTCGCCGGTCATGGCCACGCTGGCGCATACGGGAATCCGGGTCAGCGCCGACACCAGGGCCGTGCACATGCCGATGCCGGCGCTGGGACCGTCCTTGGGTGTCGCTCCCTCCGGCACATGAATGTGCAGATCGTATTTCTGATGGAATTCCGGATCGACACCCAGCGCCTCCGCACGGCTGCGTACCACGGTCATCGCCGCCTGAATCGATTCCCGCATCACCTCGCCCAATTGTCCGGTATGAATCAGCCTGCCCTTGCCCGGGACCAGAACCGCCTCAATGCTGAGCAGTTCACCCCCGACCTCGGTCCAGGCCAATCCGGTCACCTGACCGACCTGATCCCGTTCCTCGGCCAGACCATAGCGAAACCGTCGCACGCCCAAATACTTGTCCAGCATCTCGGGCATGACCACGATCTTGCCCTCGGCCGGTTTCAGGGTGACCTCCTTAACCACCTTGCGGCAGATTTTGGCGATCTCCCGTTCCAGATTGCGTACACCGGCTTCCCGAGTGTAGAACCGGATGATATCGAGAAGGGCGTCCGCGGTAATTTCCAGTTCTTCCTTGCGCAAGCCATTGTTGGCAAGCTGTTTGGCCACCAGATA
Organism: uncultured Gammaproteobacteria bacterium; assembly: GCA_963695105.1. GTDB lineage: Bacteria > Pseudomonadota > Gammaproteobacteria > Competibacterales > Competibacteraceae > Competibacter. Next base: position 37,860 of record CAVOGC010000011.1, read on the forward strand.
GCGGATCGCGATGTTGAGCTTCTCGTCCTCGGTGTAGCCGGGGATCCGAATCACCTCCATGCGGTCCAGCAGCGGCGGTGGAATGTTGAGTGAGTTGGCGGTCGCCACGAACATCACGTCCGACAGATCGAAATCCACTTCCAGGTAATGGTCGTTAAAGGTGTTGTTTTGCTCGGGGTCCAGCACCTCCAGCAGCGCCGACGAGGGGTCGCCGCGGAAGTCCATCGACATCTTGTCGATCTCATCGAACAGAAACAACGGATTGCGCACGCCGACCTTGGCCAGGTTTTGGACGATCTTGCCCGGCATCGAACCGATGTAGGTGCGGCGGTGGCCGCGGATTTCCGCCTCGTCGCGCACCCCGCCAAGCGACATCCGCACAAACTTGCGGTTAGTGGCGCGGGCGATGGAGCGCCCCAGCGAAGTCTTGCCCACGCCCGGCGGCCCGACCAAACACAGAATCGGCCCCTTGAGCTTGCGCGCGCGCTGCTGCACGGCCAGATATTCAAGGATGCGTTCCTTGACCTTCTCCAAGCCATAGTGATCGGCTTCCAGGATGCCTTCGGCCATGCTCAGGTCATGGTGAATCTTGGTGCGCTTTTTCCAGGGCACGCTGACCAGCCAGTCGATGTAGTTGCGCACCACCGTGGCCTCGGCCGACATCGGCGACATCATTTTCAGCTTGTTCAGCTCCGCCTGCACCTTGGCCTTGGCGTCCTTGGGCATCCCGGCCTTCTCGATGCGCTGAACCAGTTCCTCGATTTCATTGGGCGCGTCTTCCAGATCGCCGAGTTCCTTCTGAATCGCCTTCATCTGCTCATTCAGATAATACTCGCGCTGGCTTTTTTCCATCTGCTGCTTGACGCGACCGCGGATGCGTTTCTCGACCTGGAGGATGTCGATCTCGCCCTCCACCAGGCCCAGCAGATGTTCGAGCCGTTCGCGCAGGTTCTGTATTTCCAGCACCTTCTGTTTTTCGTTCAGCTTGAGCGCCATGTGGGCGGCGATGGTGTCGGCCAAGCGACTGGGATCGTCGATGCCGGATACGGAAGTCAGCACCTCGCCGGGGATTTTTTTGTTGAGTTTGACGTACTGGTCGAAGGTACTGAGCAGCGAGCGCACCAGCGCCTGGATCTCCTGCGACTCGCTCTCATCCAGCACGGACTCCAACAGCGACACCTCGGCAATGAAGCAGGCCTGAGTTTCGGTAAAGTGGTGGATGCCCACTCGCTGGCTGCCTTCCACCAGTACCTTGACCGTACCATCCGGCAGTCGCAGCAGTTGCAAGACGTTCGACAGCGTCCCGATCGCGTAGATGTCGTCGCTTTGGGGGTCGTCCACCTCGGCGCTCTTTTGCGCCACCAGGACAATACGCTTGTTGCCTTGCATGGCCAGGTCGAGCGCATGGATGGATTTTTCCCGGCCAACGAATAACGGGATCACCATATGGGGATAAACCACCACATCGCGCAGCGGCAACACCGGCATCAGCGCATGGCCAGGCAAACTATCGAACTTGGTTTCGTTCTGCTTCATGGCAGACCCTCCGCGGTTGAGCCGGGCGGCGAATTGGCAGGGCGATCCAGCGGGCCGGACGCAGCAAGATTGTTGTCTGACGGCGGAATTGCGCCCGACCGCGCCAAATCGCGCGCAACTTATCGGCCAGGCAGGCCCGGCGGCGAACGCCGGGTAAACGGACCAGGGTGGGTCAATCGTGCGCGGCCGCGCGCCGCTCGATGTTCTCGTAGATGAAGTACGGTTTAGCGTGACCTTCAACCACGGAGTCGTCGATCACTACCTTGCGGACATTCTGCATGCTCGGCAAGTCGTACATGGTGTCGAGCAAGATATGCTCCAGGATAGTGCGTAGACCGCGGGCGCCGGTCTTGCGTTCCATGGCCTTGCGGGCGACCGCTCGCAAGGCCTCCTCGCGAAATTCCAGCTCGCTGCCTTCCATCTCGAACAATCTGTTGAATTGTTTGGCGACCGCATTCCTGGGTTCGGTCAGGATCCGCACCAGCGCGCTTTCATCCAGTTCGGTCAATGTGGCGACCACCGGCAGCCGGCCGACAAACTCCGGGATCAGACCATACTTGATCAAATCCTCCGGTTCGGCCTCCATCAGCACCTCGCCGATACTCTTGCCGCCATCCTTGCTTTTGACATCCGCCGAAAACCCGATCCCCCCCTTGTCGGAGCGGCTGCGAATGACCTTGTCCAGCCCAGCGAAGGCCCCGCCGCAGATAAACAGGATGTTGGTGGTATCCACCTGCAGGAATTCCTGCTGGGGATGCTTGCGCCCACCCTGCGGTGGCACCGAAGCCATGGTGCCTTCGATCAGCTTGAGCAAGGCTTGCTGCACGCCTTCGCCCGATACATCTCGGGTGATTGAGGGGTTATCGGACTTGCGCGAGATTTTGTCGATCTCGTCGATATAGACGATGCCGCTCTGGGCTTTCTCGACATCGTAGTCGCACTTCTGCAGCAGCTTTTGAATGATGTTTTCCACATCTTCGCCGACGTAGCCCGCTTCAGTCAGGGTCGTGGCGTCGGCAATGGTAAATGGCACATTCAGAAATCGGGCCAGGGTTTCGGCCAGAAGCGTTTTACCCGAGCCGGTGGGGCCGATCAATAGAATGTTGCTCTTGGTAACTTCCACTTCAGAAGAATTCTTGGCGCGGACGGCGCGTTGTAGTTCCAGTCGCTTGTAGTGGTTGTAGACGGCGACGGCAAGGACCCTTTTGGCGCGTTCCTGGCCGATGACGTATTCATCGAGGACTTGGTTGATGTCATGTGGCTTGGGTAGTTTGCTGGCGGCGGCGGGCGCCGTCTCTTCCATCTCCTCGCGGATAATGTCGTTGCACAACTCGACGCATTCGTCGCAGATGAACACATTCGGCCCCGCAATCAGTTTGCGCACCTCATGCTGGCTTTTGCCACAAAAAGAGCAATACAACAGCTTGTCGTCGTCGCTCCTGTCACTTCGGTCTCTGCTCATAATGCCTTCCTCGTCATCGCGCGATCATCGGATCCGGGTATGGCGGCGCTCTGCGGCTCACCGCACAATGGGTGTCGCAGGTATCGCGGCCTCGGGGTTGGGACGTCGGCCCGACGCCGGGAACCACGCGCGAATTGCCTCAGCTTAGCGGAACACGCTGGTTCAGCACCGCATCGATCAGACCATACTCAACCGCCTCGGCGCCGCCCATGAAGTTATCGCGGTCGGTATCGATAGCGATCTTTTCGATGGGCTGACCGGTATGTTTGGCCAGTATCCGGTTGAGCCGGTCCCGAACCAGCAGAATTTCCCGGGCATGGATGTCAAAATCGCTGGCCTGCCCCTGAAAGCCGCCCAGCGGCTGATGGATCATCACGCGCGAATGCGGCAGGCAAAAACGCTTGCCCGGCGCGCCGCCGGCCAGCAGCAGCGCGCCCATGCTGGCCGCCTGGCCCACGCACATGGTGCTGACGCTCGGCTTGATGAACTGCATGGTATCGTAAATCGCCAAGCCGGCGCTGACCGAACCACCCGGCGAATTGATGTAGAGATGAATATCCTTGTCCGGATTGTCGGCTTCGAGAAACAGTAGTTGCGCGACCACCACATTGGCGGCGTAATCCTCGACCGGCCCCACCAGGAACACCACCCGTTCCTTCAACAAACGGGAATAGATATCGTAGGCCCGCTCGCCGCGCGCGGTTTGTTCCACCACGATCGGCACGAGGTTGAGGGCCTGAATGCCGGCGAAGGCGCCGTTTTCACTCATTCGGAAGACTCCTGAACGATGGGTCCGGCCGGTTTGCCGGGCGCCATGATTTCGGCGAAGGCGCTGGGTTTGTCGATCACCCGCACCCGTTCGAGCAGCCAGTCCACGATCTGGTCTTCAAGCACCAGCGCGCGCACGCCGTCGAGTGCCTGGGGCGTCTGTTCGTACCAGCGCATTACTTCGGCCGGCTCCTGATAGGTGGCGGCAAGGGACCGCAGGTAGCCTTGGACCCGCTGGTCGTCAACCTGAATCCCCTGTTCGGTTGCCAGGCGGGAAACCAGCAGGCCCAAAGCGACCCGTCGACGCGCCTCGGGTCCCAGCAGTTGCGCCTTGAACTCGCGGACCTTTTCCTCGTCGTCATCGCCGGTAGGGAATCGCAACTGACGGGCCAGGTTCTCGATCTCAAACTGGATCAGCGCCTGGGGCAACGGAATGTCGTTGGCTTCCAACAGCCCCTGCATCACCTGCCGTTTGATGCGAGCTTTGATGCCATCGCGCAATTCACGTTCCATGTTGTCGCGCAGCGATTGCCGGAGGCCGGCGCTCCCTCCCTCCTTGACGTCGAAGCTTTCGGCGAAAGCTTCGTCCACCTCGGGCAGGCTGGCTTCTTCCACCGCGTGGAGCTTGACGTGAAAATGAGCGGTTTTGCCGGCCACGTCCTCGATGTGATAATCGCTTGGGAACACCATGTCGAACTCGGTCTCCGCGCCTGCGCTCAAACCGACCAGCCGGTCCTCGAAATCCTTGAGCATGGTCGACTTACCCAGCACCATGGTGGTGTTTTCACCCTTGCCACCCGGAAAATCCTGGCCATCGATCTGGCCCGTAAAGTCGATTCGAACGCGATCGCCTTCGCGGGCCGTGCGTTCCACCGCATTCCAGACCGCTCGCTGCTCGCGCAAGGTTTCGATCATATTGTCGATATCTTGTTCGGTCACCTCCGCCACCGGCCGCTCGACCGTAATACTCTCAAAGCCGGCCAGTTCAAACTCCGGCATCACTTCGAAGGTGACGCAATATTCGAGATCTTGTCCTTCTTCCAGCGGCTTTGGCTCGACTTTCGGGCCACCGAGAGGGCTCAGCTTTTCCTGAAGCAGGGCTTCATGCAGGCTGCGCTCCATGAGTTCGCTCACGGCTTCATACCGTACTTGGTCGCCGTACATCCGTTTGATCAATTTTTGCGGGACCTTGCCCGGACGGAAACCATCCACCTTGACCCGCCGGGACAGGGACTGCAAGCGCTCCTGGATTTCCTTGGCGAGCCGTTCGGCGGGGACCTGCACGGTCACCCGGCGCTCCAGATCGCTCAGCCTCTCAACTGAAACCTGCATCGATGCACCTCAAATCTGTTGATCGTTTGTATGTTGGCAAGCCACTCGCCGCCTGCTTTTCAAAAAACAGAGACCGGGCAATCATTCCGTGGGCGCGCGGCGCTGAGATGAGTGGTGCGAAAGGAGAGACTCGAACTCTCACGGGTTACCCCACTGGAACCTAAATCCAGCGCGTCTACCAGTTCCGCCACTTTCGCGAAAGACAGCGTCGCCGTGGTGAATAACGGTGAAAAACCCACCCAACCCCATGATTGCCGCCGTTGGCAACGAGTATACAGGACAACACGCCGCCCAAGACAGGGAACGGGTTTTGGCTTGTTGCGAGGCGGCGTGGGTGGTGGGGGCTGTGGCAACGCTGGATGTCAAAGATGGTGGGCCGTGTAGGACTCGAACCTACAACCAATTGATTAAGAGTCAACTGCTCTACCAATTGAGCTAACGGCCCAGAAAAGCTTTACGATTGGTACTAAAAGCTATCCCAAAAATTCAAGATGGCTTGGGGTGGACGATGGGACTCGAACCCACGACGACCGGATCCACAATCCGGGGCTCTACCAACTGAGCTACGCCCACCATTGCATCCGCATTAAACCCGCCGGGATTTGGCGCGCCCGGCAGGACTCGAACCTGCTACCCTCAGCTTAGAAGGCTGATGCTCTATCCACATGAGCTACGGGCGCGTTGTCGCGGGAAAACTGTCCAGCAAGACGCCCGGCCCGTACCATGGTCGGGGTAGAGGGATTCGAACCCACGACCCCCTGCTCCCAAAGCAGGTGCGCTACCAGACTGCGCTATACCCCGTTGTTCGCGATCAGCCAACATTGGCAACCCGCGTTTCCGTGCAGGATTGAGGATTCTATTTTTGCTTGGCGCCGACGTCAAGCCGCTTCTTCAACTTCGCCGCCAGACCGTCCCTTTCGAGGTATCCTCGAGCACGACTCCCGCCTCCTGCAGCAGGTTCCGAACGCGGTCCGCTTCCACCCAGTCGCGGGCTTTGCGCGCGGCGGCGCGCTCGGCGATCAAGGCTTCGATCTGTTCGGCGGTCAATGCCGAGGCGGCATCCGTACTCACCTGTCCTCGCAGGAAACTTTCGGGATCGGCTTGCAATAAGCCGAGCAAACCACCCAACTGACGCAGGCTGGGGCTCAGGTACGCCGCCGCCGCCTCATCCTCGGTTCGCAGGCGATTGATTTCGCGAGCCAGTTCGAACAGCGCCGCCAGCGCCTCGGGCGTATTGAAATCGTCGTCCATGGCTTGCTCGAACCGGGCGCGCCAGCCCTCGTTGACCGGCGCATCCAGAATCGGCAGGCCGCGCAGCGCCGTGTACAAGCGGGTCAGCGAAGCCTTGGCGTGGTCCAGATTCTCGTCGGAGTAGTTCAACGGCCCCCGGTAGTGACTGGACAGAATGAACAGCCGCACCACCTCCGGCTGGTAGCGCCGCAGCACCTCGCGCACGGTAAAAAAATTGCCCAGCGACTTGGACATTTTCTCTTCGTTCACCTGCACGAAGCCGTTGTGCATCCACACATTGACGCAGCGATGACCGCTGGCCGCCTCGGACTGGGCGATCTCGTTCTCGTGATGAGGAAATTTCAGGTCCATCCCGCCGCCGTGAATGTCGAAATGCTCGCCCAGGCAGCGGGTGGACATCGCCGAACATTCGATATGCCAGCCGGGCCGGCCCGCGCCCCACGGCGACGGCCAACTCGGTTCGCCGGGCTTGGCGGCTTTCCACAGCACGAAGTCCAGCGGATCGCTCTTGGCCTCTTCCACTTCGATCCGCGCCCCGGTTCGGAGATCGTCCAGCTTCTTGTTGGCCAACCGCCCGTAGTGCTCGAATCGGCTCACGTCGTAGTACACGTCGCCGGTGGCGCCGACATAGGCGAAACCCTTGTCCAGCAGGGTTTGAATCATGGCGATCATGTCGGCCATGGCTCCGGTGGCGCGTGGCTCCTGGGCCGGCGGCAGAATGCCCAGCGCATCCAGATCCTCATGCATGGCTTGGACGAAGCGGTCGGTCAAGGCGTGGAAATCCTCGCCGTTCTCTTGGGCGCGGCGGATGATCTTGTCGTCGATGTCGGTGATGTTGCGCACGTAGTTTACGTCGTAACCCTTGATCCGCAGCCAGCGCAGCACCACGTCGAACACCACCATGACCCGCGCGTGGCCGACGTGACAGTAGTCGTAGACGGTCATGCCACATACGTACATCCGTACCTTGCCCGGTTCGATGGGGTGAAACGGCTCTTTTTGACGGGTCAGGCTGTTGAAAATCTGCAACATAAACGGTTATCTCGACAATATTTAAGGCAGGTCGGGACAGTGCGAGACTGCGGATCACCCTGAAAGTATCCGCCAGGATCAACAACAGGCGTCCAGCCGCCGCCGCGCGATATCAAGCGGCAGCAGGGCCAAAATTCGCGCCAGTTCCGGCCCGTGGGTCTCGCCCGTCAGCGCCGCCCGCAGCGGCATGAACAGATTTTTCCCTTTTGCGCCGGTGCGTCGCTTCAAGTCTTCGACCAAAGGTTGATAGGCGGCGCCGTATTCGGCATACGCAGCCAGTGCCTGAGCAAAAAACGCCGACCCCGCCGCCGCGATCACCGTCCGGCCGTCGTCGCTCAGCGTTAAATCCTCGCTGAACAGCCGTTCCGCCCAGAAGGCGGCGTCGGCGGGAAAGCGGGTGTTGGGCCGGACCGTGGCGATAAATGCCTCCCGCCGGTCGGGCGGCACTCGTTCGTGAATCGCCGCACCCATCCAGGCCCACAACCGTTCCGGCGCGGCGCGCCCCACCGCCTCGGCCTGCCAGTGCAGCAGTTGGGCCTCGTCGTAGCGAGCCGGTGCGCGACCCAGATGCTCCACGGCGAACCCGCCCGCCAGTTCCGCCGGCTCCATCCATCCATCGTGCTCGTAGCGGTGGCCGAGCCGGGCCAGATAGTTCAACAAAGCCTCCGGCAGATAGCCGGCGGCGCGCAACTCGCGAACGCTGAGGTCGCCCTCGCGTTTGGACAACGGTCCACCGTCAGCCCCGACGATCAAGGCCATGTGACCGTACTCCGGCGCCGGCAGATCCAGTGCCTCCAGCAACAACAACTGGCGCGGAGTGTTGGTCAAATGGTCTTCGCCGCGCAGCACATGGGTAATCCCCATCAGCGCATCATCCACGGCGTTGACGAAGAAGAACTGGGCACCGCCGTCGGCCCGGCGGATCACGAAGTCGCCAATGTGGTCGCTGGCGAAACGCTGCGGGCCGCGCACCAGATCGGTGAATTCCACCGTCCGCCCCGGCGGCACCCGGAAGCGCAGAGTCGGTTGCAGGCCCCGCTCCCGCCGCGCCCGCCGTTCGGCTTCGTTCAGGCGGGCGCAGGTGCCCGCATAGCGCGGCGGCTGACCGGCGGACTGTTGCGCCTTGCGGCTCAGCGCCAGCTCGGTCGGAGTGCAGAAACAGGGATAGACGTGCCCGGCAACATCCAGTCGCTGGTAGTATTCGGCGTAAACTGCGGTCCGCTCCGACTGTGCGTAGGGTGCGTGGGGACCACCCACCCCCGGACCCTCCCGCCAGTCCAGCCCCAACCAGCGCAGATCGTCCAGCAGCGCCGCGATATATTCCGGACGGCTACGCTCCCGGTCGGTATCCTCGATCCGCAGCACGAATCGGCCGCCCCAGCGCCGGGCCAGCAGCTCGTTGAACAGGGCCGTGCGGATGTTGCCCAAGTGCAGGTAACCGGTTGGACTGGGCGCAAAGCGCGTTTTGACGATCTGGGTGGTCATAGTGAAATTATGGTACCGGAAAGCGCCGACAGCCGCCAAATCTGGCGGCGCGCCGGCTGGCCGATTATCATGATCCGGTCATTCCCACAACCTGGCGATTACTTCATGCACAAACGACTTTCGTTAGCGGCCGCCGCCGTCCTCGGCTTGGTCGCCGCCGCCCAAGCCGGCACCCAAGTCCGGCTGGACACCAGCATGGGTCCTATTACTCTGGAACTGGCGGACGAAAAAGCGCCGAAATCGGTGGAAAACTTTCTCGCCTACGCCCGCGACGGTTTCTACAACGGCACGATCTTCCATCGGGTCATCGACGGCTTCATGATCCAGGGCGGCGGCTTTACCCCCGACTTCCAGCAGAAGCCGACCCGCGCCCCGGTTCCGAACGAGGCCAACAACGGACTTAAGAACCGGCGTGGCACGGTGGCCATGGCGCGAACCAGCGATCCCCACTCCGCCACCGCCCAGTTTTTCATCAACGTCAAGGACAACGACTTTTTGGACCACCGCGCGCCAACCTCGCAAGGCTGGGGCTACACGGTGTTCGGCCAAGTCATCGACGGCATGGTCGTGGTGGATCAGATCAGCCAGGCGCCCACTGGCGCCGGTGGTCCGGGCGGCCGGTTCAGCGACGTACCGGTGACCCCGGTGTTCATCGAATCCGTTACGCTGCCGCCGGCCCTGGCGCCCGAACCGGCCCCGGTTGCGCCGAACCCAACTCCCGCGCCGTCCGCCGCGCCCGAACCCGCCAAACAGTGAGACACCCGCCATGGTTAATTTGCATACCCGATTCGGCATCATCAGCATCGAACTCGATCACGCCCACGCTCCGGCCACGACCGCCAACTTTCTACAGTATGCCCGCGACGGGTTCTACGAAGGCACCCTGTTCCATCGGGTGATCCCCAACTTCATGATTCAGGGTGGCGGCCTGGAAGCGGACATGAGCCAGAAGCCGACGCACCCCCCGATTCGCAACGAGGCCGAAAACGGCCTGAAAAACCAGGTGGGCACCGTTGCCATGGCGCGCACGTCCGACCCTCATTCCGCCACCGCTCAATTCTTCATCAACGTCAAGGACAACGACTTTCTCGACCACCGCGGTCCGACCAGCCAGGGCTGGGGCTACTGCGTGTTCGGACGGGTTGTGGCCGGCAGGGATGTGGTCGATGCGATCACCGCCGCGCCGACCACCAACCGGCGCGGCCACCAGAACGTGCCGGTCGAGGACATCACGATCACCAAAGTTGAAGTCGTCGACGAATAAGCCTCATGGCCACGCTGTTCATCTCCGACCTGCACCTGGACCGGACCCGTCCCGCCATCGTCTCTCTGTTCCTGAATTTTCTGGAACAGCGCGCCCGGCCGGCCGATGCTCTGTATATCCTGGGCGATCTGTTCGAGGCCTGGATCGGCGATGACGACGACGCGGAACTTGGGCATACCGTCGCCGGCGCGCTACGCGCGCTGGTCGCATCCGGCGTGCCGACGTACTTTCTGCACGGCAACCGGGATTTCCTGGTCGGCCAAGCTTTCGCGGCGGCGAGCCAAGCGCGGTTATTGCCGGAGAGCGTGGTGATCGAGCTGGCCGGCGAGCCCGTGCTGCTGCTGCACGGCGACACGCTTTGCACCGACGATGTCGAGTACCAGGCGTTTCGCGCCCAAGTCCGCGATCCGGCCTGGCAGGCGGGTTTGCTGGCGCAGCCACTGGCGCGACGACGGATACTGGCCGGCCAGTTGCGTGAAACCAGCCGGCAGGCCACCCAGTTGAAAGGCGCCGAGATTACCGACGTCAACCCCGTGGCGGTGGAGCGCGCGCTGCGCGCGCACGGTGTTGGCAATCTGATCCACGGCCACACCCACCGGCCCGCCATCCACCAATGGATGCTGGACGGGCGGCCGGCGCGGCGGGCGGTGCTGGGCGACTGGTACGAACAGGGCAGCGTGCTGTGTTGCGACAGGGCCGGCTGGCGCCTGGAATCCCTGCCCCTGCTCGGCGCGTAGGTTCATGATCCTGCTTCCCCCCCCCGGACCGGACTGCTCGCGCACGACACACCGGGCAGCTTTGCGGCGCTGATGGATCTGTACGAACGCAACTACATCAACCTGCGCCGATTGCTGCCGATCATGCCGCCCACCTCAGCCACTCGCGTCTCGCGGGTGGCGGGTGGTCTGGATTTGCACCTGCGAATCCTCGAGCGCAGTCGCTACACCAGCGACCTGGTCCTGACCTACCAATTTCGCCAGGAACACGGCACGCTCATCGCCGAACCCAACCTGCGTATCCGGATCTACCACGATGCGCGGATGGCTGAGGTGATGGCCGCGCACTTGCGGCATCGCGCCGCCTTCACCGCCGGATTCTACCCCAGCCCCCAAGCGGATGGGGCGCACCTCCATGCCCGCTGGCAGACCAACCGTTTTCTTTTCAAATGGCTCGCCTACTGCCTGCGCCAGGGCCATCGATTTACCGGGTAACCCGCCTGCCCTGTCTGAAGCCCCCGCGGTCATCGGAACGCCCGACGTATTATTTTGCCAAATTAGTTGACCAAGCTGATAGGTTAATATATTTTCCCTACTCAATAGTCAGGAATTAACCCTACAGTACAGCCCAACCGCGGGGTAATGCTTATGAAACTGTCGACCAAAGGCCGCTATGCGGTTACCGCCATGATGCATCTGGCCATTCACGACAAATACGGCCCGGTCACGCTGGCCGAAATTTCCCAATGCCAAGGCATATCGCTGTCCTATCTGGAGCAGTTGTTCGCCAAGCTGCGCAAGCGCAGTCTGGTGGAGGGCGTGCGCGGCCCAGGCGGTGGCTATCGGCTGGCCAGTTCGCCCGACCAGGTCACGGTCGCCGACATCATCAGCGCGGTCGACGAACGGCTGGACGCCACCCGCTGCTTCGGGCACGAGAACTGCCAGGAGGGCCGGCGCTGCCTGACGCACGAATTGTGGACCGACCTCAGCCGACAGATTTTCGCCTTCCTGGAAGGCATCACGCTGGCGCAGTTCGTCGAGCGTCCGGCGGTCTGCGAAGTGGTGCGCCGCCAAAACGGCTCGCGCCGGCGCGACCGCTCCAATGAGCGTTTGCCGGCTTCGGCCGTGGCCTGACCGGTTTCCCCATGCCGTAATGCGGTTGCCGGTTTATCTGGATTACGCGGCGACCACCCCGGCGGACCCGCGGGTTGCCGTCGTCCTGAACCAGCATCTCGGCCAGGACGGCATCTTCGGCAACCCTTCTTCCAACACCCACGCTTTCGGTCGGGCGGCGGCTTGGGCGGTCGAAACCGCCCGGACGCATGTCGCCGCCCTGCTCGGCGCCGACCCGCGCGAGATTGTCTGGACTTCCGGAGCCACCGAAGCCAACAACCTGGCCCTGCGCGGGGTCATGCGCGCCGACACCCGTAAGGGCCGGCATCTCGTCACCGCCAAGACCGAACACAAGGCCGTGCTCGATGTTTGCCGACAACTGGAGCGGGAAGGCTGCGCGGTCATCTGGCTGGACCCGGAGCCGGACGGTCTAATCGCCCCGGAACGGCTGGCGGCGGCGCTGCGGCCCGATACCGTGCTGGTCTCGCTGATGCACGTCAACAACGAAACCGGTGTGGCGCAGGATCTGGCCGCCCTTGGCGCCCTGGTTCGAAACCATGGCGCGTTGCTGCATGTGGACGCGGCCCAAAGCGCTGGCAAGCTGCCGCTCGATCTGCAAATCCTGCCGGTGGATCTGTTAAGCATCAGCGCGCACAAGCTCTACGGCCCCAAGGGCATCGGCGCGCTGTACGTCCGACAACGCCCCCATCGAGTTCGTCTGGAACCGCTGCTGTACGGCGGTGGTCAGGAACGGGGTCTGCGGGCCGGTACGCTGCCCACTCACCAAATCGTGGCGATGGGAGAAGCCTGCCGGATCGCCCGCGTCGAAATGGAGGCCGAGCAGGCCCGCATCCGACGGTTGCGCGACCGGCTGTGGCAAGGGTTGGCGGCGTTGGGCGCGGTGGAATTAAACGGTCATTCCGAGCGGAACGTGGCCGGCATCCTCAATATCAGCTTTGCCGGCATCGCCGCCGAGGCCCTGCTGGACGCGCTGCCGGACATCGCCCTTGCCACCGGCTCCGCCTGCAACTCCGCCAGCCACGAAGCCTCGCATGTGCTGCGGGCAATGGGCTGCGATACGTTCAGGATGCGCGGCGCGGTCCGCTTCAGCCTGGGCCGCTTCACCACCGCCGAGGAAATCGAATACGCCATCGACGCGGTGGCGACGGCGGTCACCCGGCTGCGGGAGCTATCCCCGCTCTGGGAGGCGCGCTGGCGAGGTCCAAAGCACTGCGCGGTGGATTGGGCGGCGCCATGAGCGGGCACGGCGACCGATGAACCTTCAAGAACAACGCTTGATGCTAAACCTGATCCGCGACCGGCGCTGGGCGGCGCTCGCTACTCAGGGTCCCGATGGGCCGGACGCCTCCTGGGTCGCCTACGTCCCGGAACCGGATTGCGGCGGTTTCCTGCTACACCTCAGCACGCTGTCCGCCCACACCCGCAACCTGCTGGCCCACTCGCGCGCCGGGCTGGCGATCAGCGAACCGGAACGGGACGGCGCAGATCCGCAGACGCTGGCCCGGGTGACGGTGCAGGGTGAGGTCGCGATCATTCCCCGCGACCGCGCGGACTACCGGCAGGCGGCGCTGCGCTATCAGGATCGGCTGCCCGATGCGGCGCCGCGCTTCGAGTTCGGCGATTTCCTGCTACTGCGCCTCACCCCAATCCGCATCCGCTTTATCGGCGGCTTCGCCCGCGCCTACACCCTGGACCACGACAGGCTGCGGGTGATCGCTCAGCGCACCAGTTGATTGAGATCGAAGATCGGCAGCAGGATCGCCAGCACGATCACCAGCACCACGCCGCCCATCACCAGAATCAGCATGGGTTCGAAAATCCCCAACAGCGCGGCGATCAGGGTTTCGGTCTCGCGCTCCTGCTGCGCCGCCGCCCGCTCCAACATGCTCTCCAGCCGGCCGCTGGCCTCGCCGCTGGCGATGAGTTGCAAGGTCATCGGTGGGAAATAACCGCTGGCGCCGACCGCCTTGTACAGGCTGGCGCCTTCCTTGACCCGTACCGCCGCCTGTTCCACCGCTTCCCGCATCGGCAGGTTGCTGAGTACCTGCGCGGAAATCCGCAAGGCCTCCAGCACCGGCACGCCGCTCGCCATCAGGATGCTGAAGGTGCGGGCAAAACGGGCGGTATTGGTTCCCCGGATCAAGCGCGCCAGCAGCGGCAGGCGCAGCAGCACGCGATGCACTTGCCGCCGGAAGCCAATCCGGCCCAGGGCGTAGGTCCAAGCCACCGCGCCGGCCGCCAGTGCAAGCAGTATCAGCCAACCGTACTCGCGCAGAAAATCGCTCAGGGCGATCAGACCGCGGGTCAGCGCCGGCAACTGCTGGTTGAGACTGCCAAACACCTGCACCACCTGCGGCACCACATAGGTCAGCAGGCCGGCGACGATCAGGATGGCGACGCCAGTCAGCAGCAAGGGATAGAACAACGCCAGCCCAACCTTCTGGCGCATCTGCTGGCGGGCCTCGGTGTAATCGGCCAGCCGCTCGAACACCACGTCCAGATGGCCGGACTGCTCGCCGGCGGCGACGGTGGCCCGGTACAGCTCCGGAAACACCTGCGGAAAATCGCCGAGCGCGGTCGCCAGGGTGTGGCCTTCCAGCACCCGGGTGCGCACCGCCAGCAGCAACCCGCTGAGCCGCGCCCGGTCGGCCTGCTGGGCCACCGCGCCCAGCGCCTCTTCCAGCGGCAGGCCCGAACCGACCAAAGTCGCCAGTTGCCGGGTAATCAAGGCCAGATCGGTGGCGCTGATCCGAACCCGCCCGCTCCACCAATGGCTGCCGCGCCGGCGCTCGCCGCTGGCTACTTCCTCGATCCCCAGCGGGTTCAGGCCGCGCTCGCGCAGCGTCTGCCGGGCCAGCCGGGGCGTATCGGCCTCAATCAAACCCTTGCGCTGACGACCTTTGACGTCGAGCGCGCTGTACTGAAACGCCGGCACCTAATCCTCCTTGGTCACCCGAATCAGTTCCGACAATGCGGTATCGCCGGCCAGCACGCGCCGGCGGCCATCATCGCGGATACTGGGGCTGGACAGCCGGGCGTGGCGCTCCATTTCCTGCTCGCCCTTGCCTTCATGAATCAGGGTTTGCATCGCTTCATCCAGCACCACCAATTCGAAAATCCCGCTGCGTCCCCGGAATCCGGACTGGTTGCACTGGCCGCAGCCGACCGGAACGTAGAGCGTCGGCCGCACGGCGGGATCGACGCACAACACCTCGCAATCGGCCGGGGTAGCGACATGCGGCTGCTTGCAGTGGGGGCACAACTTGCGCACCAGACGCTGGGCCAGCACACCCACCAGCGATGAGGACAACAGAAACGGTTCCACACCCATATCGCGCAGCCGGGTGATGGCGCCGACCGCGCTATTGGTATGCAAGGTGGACAGGACCAGATGGCCGGTCAGCGATGCCTGCACCGCGATCTCGGCCGTTTCCAGATCGCGGATTTCACCGACCATGACCACATCGGGGTCTTGGCGCAGGATGGCGCGCAAGCCGCGGGCGAAGGTCATTTCGACCTTGGTATTGACCTGGGTTTGACTGATCCCGTCGAGGTAATACTCGATGGGGTCCTCGACGGTCATGATGTTGCGCTTGCGATCGTTGAGCTGGGTCAGCCCGGCGTAGAGGGTGGTGGTCTTGCCGGACCCGGTCGGGCCGGTGACCAGCAGAATGCCGTGTGGACGATGAATCACTTTCAGCAAGCGCAGCTCGTCGTGCGCTTGCATACCCAGATGGCGCAGGTCCAGCCGACCTT
Organism: uncultured Gammaproteobacteria bacterium; assembly: GCA_963695105.1. Lineage (GTDB taxonomy): Bacteria > Pseudomonadota > Gammaproteobacteria > Competibacterales > Competibacteraceae > Competibacter. The sequence goes on from CAVOGC010000011.1 coordinate 53,596, forward strand.
CGCGCTTGTCCAGCAGGCGCAGCACCACCCGTTCGCCATGACCGGTCGGCAGGGTCGAAACTCGCACGTCCACCGGCCGTCCGGCGACCTTAAGCGAAATTCGCCCGTCCTGCGGCAGGCGCTTTTCGGCGATGTCGAGGTGGGCCATGACCTTGACCCGGGACACTAGCAGCGGCCCCAGCGCCCGCGGCGGTTGCAGGGCTTCGCGCAGCACGCCGTCCACCCGGAACCGCACCAACAACCGGTTCTCGAACGATTCGATGTGGATATCCGAAGCGCTCTCCTTGATTGCTCCGGTCAGCAGGGCGTTGATCAAACGGATAATCGGCGCATCGTCGGCGCTTTCCAGCAAATCCTCCGGCTCGGGCAGGCTCTGCGCCACCTGATTGAGGTCCATCTCATCGCCGAGGTCCTCCATCATGCGGGCCGCGCCGTCGCTGTCGCCTTCGTAGCTGTCCTGTAGCATCCGATCGAAATGCTCGGCCGGCACCAGCACCGGCCGCAGCGGGGTGTTCAGAAAACGGCGCAACTCCACCAGACTGCGCGTGCTGATGCCCTGCCGACAGGCGACGGTCACCCTGCCGTCCTCTTCGTCCACCACCAACACACCGTGGCGCTTGGCGAATGCGTAAGGCAGCGCGGGATGCTCGCCCACGGTCTCGCCCGCGCTAGTCGACAAGGATTCGACGCTGGCCGGCTCGTTCATCGGTTGTTGAACCCGAAACCCGCCGGTTCCGCGACCACGGGCGGCGAGTCAACGACCGGCGCCGGCGCCGGCTCCGTGTTGAGAATCGTCCCTTGGGTCTTCACCTCCTCCTGAGGCTTGAGCAGCGGCGATTGCACGTCAGGCAGCAGGTAAACACCCTTTTCGCGGGCCGCCAGTTGCTCTTGGCGGACGTAGCTGTACTTACTGCTGGTGTACAAGTTGCCCTGCGTCGGGTCCCGCAGGATCACCGGATGCAGGAACACCATCAGGTTGCGCTTGAGCTTGGTGGTATTGCGGTAGCGAAACAGGTTGCCCAACAACGGAATATCGCCCAGCAGCGGCACTTTTTGCGCGGTCTCGGTCAATTGGTCGTCGATCAGCCCACCCAGAACCAGGATCTGCCCATCCTCGACCAGCACGTTGGTCTTGATGGCCCGTTTGTTGGTGGTCGGCCCCTGGCTGGCCGAGTTGGCCGAGGGCACCACATTGGAAACTTCCTGGGCAATTTCCAGTTTGACGGCGTTGCCTTCGTTGATCTGTGGCTTGACCTTGAGGGTGATGCCGACATCCTGGCGCTGGATGGTCTGGAACGGGTTGCCCACCTGGGTGTCGGTCCCGCCGGTCGAGGTGGTGTAGGTGCCGGTCACGAAGGGCACGTTCTGGCCGACGACGATTTCCGCCTCCTCGTTGTCCAGCGTCACCACGACCGGGGTGGACAGCACGTTGGTATCGGCATCCTTGGCCAGGGCACTGATCAGGGCGCCGAAGCGGTTGGTGCCGGTGAAGTCGCCCACCGCGATCTGGCCACCCTGCGGGATTCGCGCCGCCGACAGCGCCGTCAGATCGCCGCTGTCGGCTTGAGCCGCCAGGCCGATGATGTTGGCCAAACTGGCGGCGCCCGCATCGAAATTGGTAAAACCGACCAGTCCGTTCGAACTGGCGTCGATCACCCACTGCACCCCCAGTTCGATGGCTTTCTCGACGGATATCTCGGCGATGACCGCCTCCACCAGCACCTGGGCGCGGCGCACGTCCAGTTGGGCGATCACCGAACGGATCGAGCGGATGACCTCGGGCGGCGCGGTGATGACCAGGGCATTGGTCGCCTCGTCGGCCTGAATGTCCACCAGGCTGTTTCCGCCGCGCTGCTACCGCCCGGCGGCGCGGGCTGCCCGCCCGGCACCGGCGCGTTGCGCGCGGCTTCGCTGCTCAGATTCTTGCTGACGCCTTGCAGCACCGTCACCAGATCCTTGGCCTTGGCGTAGCGCAGGTAGACGACCTGGGTGTTACCGCCGCTGTCCACCGGGGTATCCAGATGAGTGATCAGGGTCCGCAGCCGCAACCGCGACAGATTGTCCCCGCTCAACAGAATACTGTTGGTGCGCTCGTCCGCCACCATGCGCGGTGGCGTACCGACGGTGGCGGCCGGATCGTTGCGGGCCTTGCCCTGTTCCAGGGCGGTGAGCACCCGCACCACCTCGGTGGCCGAGGCGTGCCGCAAGGCCACGATCTCGACTTCCTCGTTGCTGGCCAGATCGATCCGGCCGATGATGCTGGCGATGCGTTCGACGTTGGCGGCGCTGTCGGAGACGATCAGGACGTTGGTCGGCGTGTAGGCCGCCAAATGCCCTTGCGGCGGGATCAACGGGCGCAGGATCGGCACGATCTGGGCGGCGGAGACATTCTGGACCTGGATGACCCGGGTGACGATCTGGTCCGGCTCGACGCCCAGTTGCCGGTCCACGGTGGGAATGCTCTCCTGCTTGGCCCCCGCCGCCGGCACGATCTTGATCACCTTGTCGCCGGGCACGGCGGCGAAGCCATGCACGCCCAGCACCGCCAGGAACACCTCGTAGAGTTCCTTCTCGTCCATGGGCTTGGCGGAAATAATCGTCACTCGGCCCTTGACCCGCGGATCGACGATGAAGTTCTTGCCGGTCAGCACCGACATGCTCTCGACCAGGGCGTTGATGTCGGCATCCTTGAGGTTCAAGGTCACCGGCGCGGCCCACACCGGCGCGGCGAGCAGCAGACCCAGCAGCAAAACGCCCAGGGTCCAGCGGCGCGGGAGCCGTCCGCGGAAAATCGATGGTCTGTCGGGCCGGTGGATCATCGTGGTCATTATGGGGGTCCGATCGTTGGGCGCCAGTTCCCGCTTATCGGGGAACCGGTCCGTTCAGGGAAAAAATCAGGGGGATTTCGGCACCGCCGCGCAACACCCGCAGACTGATCTGATCGGCGCTCAGCACGTCCTGCAAAATGGCGAAACCCTGCATGGGATTGTTGATGCGAGTGCCGTTGACCTCGGTAATCACATCGCCGCTGCTCAGGCTGAGCTGGCGCATCAGCCGCCGATCCCGCCCCGGCCGCAGCCGGAATCCGATGAATTGACCGTTTTGCACGTAGGGACTGGCGAAGGCGATATTTTCCAGGGCCTGTGGCCGAGCCGCCGCCTCGCCGCGCAACTGTTGCGCCACGGCGGTCGCGTCGATCACCTGAGGTTCACCGGCGCCGGTGGGTTCGGGTTCCGGCTCGGGCATGGGCTCCACCATGGGCGGTGGGTCTTCCGGGACGGAGGATGGCGGACGGACGGCTTCGTCCAGCTTGGGGAGATTGAGCACTTCCTGCCGGCCCTGGCGGGACACGACCACATGGTCGCGCTGAATCCGCTCCAGCCGGGCGCCGCCGGGCAAGGAATCGCCGATGCGATAGCCGCGCTCCAGATTGCTGCCTTCGGCGATCAGCGCCAGTGCCCTGTTGTCGCCCCGTTCGATGAAAAACACGCCGGCCAAGCGCAGGTCGAGCGGAGTCACCGGAATAACGGGAAGAGGCGCTGCCACCGGCTGGTTCGCTTCCATCCGCCCAAACAGATGCCAGGCAATGATGGTGGTGTAATCAACCTGCCCGACGGAACTTGTGGGTTCGGCGGCGGACGCGCCGCGCGCCGGCGCCGGCCGGACCGCCGGCGAGAGCCGGCCGGACAGGAAAGCCAGCGTCAATTGCGCCAGGGAAGCGGCCAGCAGAATGACCAGGACAACATTGACCACCCGCACGGCGACCGGTAGCCAAACCTCCGGGCGCGGCAAGGTTGGCCACATGCGTTTTTTTACCGCCAGCAGGGCGCGTTGTGCAAAATCGATCAAGATGGGATTCTGGCTGCAAACGGGGTCCAGACACGTTTTGAGAATAACAAAAAATCCGTCGCCAACCCTGAGTTTTTCGCTTCAGACCCCGTTTTAGGCCCACCTCCCCGCGGCGCGGCCAGCAACCCCAGATCATCGATTGGAAGCGGCAAACCGTATCCTTCGGCCCGCCAGTTCCCCCCATGCACCGCCACCAGAACGCCGGCGACCGCCAGCGGGTTGTAATCCCTATGAATTCATTCCTGCCGCCACCGTTGCGGGATCGCCGCGGAACTCGCTGGAACGTTCAAACCCAAGGCGTCGCCAAGATCAGCCCCACCAAAATGTCGCCAGCAGGTCGAAACGACCTGCCCGCTCAATCATTGTAGTAATGGCGGTGCTTCTTCTTTTTGTAATGCCCCTTGTAATGTCCCCGGTGCCGGCCGGGATGGCGATAGTAAGGCGGTGGACCGTAGTCGCGATAACCGGGTCGGTCCACATAGATGACATCGGGCTGGCGGTAGCGTCTGGTGGTAATCGCGGTTCCGGCCGCGCCCCCCAGCGCACCTCCCAAGATCGCGCCTTCGCGCCCGCCCAATTCGGAACCCACGCCCGCGCCCAGCGCGCCCCCCAGCGCACCCCCCAGCATCGCATCGGCCGTCGGACCGGCCCACAGCACCGACGGCACGCCGAGCATGGCCACGACCAGCAAAGACGGTATCGTCTTAATCATGACATCACTCTCCTTCAGATGGATGAATTCTACTATCGACCATCGTAGTCGAGAAAAACTGAACGAGCGCTGACCGATCCAGCCGGGCGCATCTCCGAGCCGATCATCGGGACAGCCAACGCAGCGTCGGCGTTTCGAGCTGGCTGGTCGGCGTCTTGGCCCGGACCCCCATCACCCGGCCCGACTGCGGCGGTCGCGGCAACTGGATATGGGCGGTCATCAACGCGCTTAAGCGGTCCAGCACCGGTAGCGGCATCGCCGTGCTGTGCCGCTCCTCCAGATTGACGTGAATCACCATCAATTCGGTGGTGGCGGAGGCGAATCCCTTGTCAGCGTGATACAAACGGTGGAAGTAGTGGATGCGCTTGCTGTCGAAACCGAGCAGTTGAGTAGTTACGCGCATCGGGTCGCCGGCCACCAGTTCGCGTTGGTAGTTCACATGGGTTTCCACGACAAAAGCCGAGCACCGCTGGCTGTCGAGGTAATCCCGCCCCATGCCCAGATAGTCCATGAACGCGTCGGTGGCATGGTCGAATGCCAAGACGTAATAAGCGACGTTCATATGGCCGTTGTAGTCGATCCACTCGGGCGGCACTACATCGGTATACAGGCACAGGGGGGATTCGATCCGCATGATGGGCTGTTGCATCGTCGCTGTCCGTGGGGGAGCGCGGTACGCTACCTATTTTTGCCACATTGCGCAATTGCTACCGCACCGGCGAGTTTCGAACCTCGGTTTGATCCAGACAGGGGCGGCTCCCCCAACAGGAATTCCGCTTGACCGCCGCAATAAACCAGCGGAATCATCTCCCTTGGAGCGGAAAAATTTGAGAGCTTTCGGGATTGTTCGATTTACCTTCCGACAGGAGCCAGCATGTCAACCAACGGTCGGGTACTGATTGTGGCGGGCTCGGATTCCGGCGGCGGCGCCGGAATTCAGGCCGATCTGAAGACGGTCACGGCGCTGGGTGGCTATGCGGCGACGGCGATCACCGCGCTGACCGCGCAGAATACTCAAGGCGTATTCGGCATCGTCGGCGTGGAGCCGGCTTTTATCGCCCAACAGATGCGGCTGGTGCTGGGCGACATCGGCGCCGACTGCATTAAAACCGGAATGCTGCACAATGCCGCCGTCATCGACACCGTGGTTGGGGTGCTGGACGCCACCGCAACCGGCATTCCGGTGGTGGCGGACCCGGTGATGTACGCCAAGGGGGGAGATTGCCTGCTCGACCCGGCGGCGCGCGACACTCTGATCCAGCGACTGCTGCCGCGCGCCGCCCTCATCACCCCCAACGTCCGCGAGGCCGAGGCGCTCAGCGGTCTAACGATCCAAAAACCCGACGACCTGGCCGCGGCGGCCCGGCAACTGCTGGAACTCGGCCCGGCGGCGGTTCTGGTCAAGGGCGGTCACTTGTCCGGCGACACCGTCACCGACTGGCTGGCCTGGCGTGGGGGCGCGGAAGCATTCGTCGCTCCGCGCCTCGAAAGCCGTAACACCCACGGCGCCGGTTGCACGCTGGCCTCCGCCATCGCCGCCGGGCTGGCGCAAGAGCTACCGCTGGTCGCGGCGGTGCGCCGGGCGCTGACCTACGTGCGGGAAGCGATCCGTACCGCGCCGGGGCTGGGTGAAGGTCGTGGCCCGCTGAACCATGGGCACACGATGCGGACCTGGCCCTAAATCTCCGCACGCCGAAGGAGGGAAAAACCGATGCTGGACTGGACTATTTTGACGGCCTTGCTGGCGGTTCTTTTCGTGGCCTGGCTGCTAATCCGCATCTTTCTGCGGGGTCCGACGCTGCGCGATTACGATCAATTGCCGCCGAACAGTCGGGCCGGATCGCGGGAGCGGGCGAGCCCCGCCCATCAGGAAGCCGTTCGGTTGCTGGAACAGGCGGCGGCCGAGATTCGCGCCGTTCCCAGGAAACAGTGGCTGGCCACCGTCCGGCGGGTGATGGCGCGGGGCTTTGTCGAACCTCCGCTGCTGGCGGGCGATACGGGCTACCAGATTCGGGAAGTCGATGCCGGCGGCGTGCCGGGCGAATGGGTGCTGGCGCCAGAATCCGACCCGCACCGCCGCCTGCTGTATCTGCACGGCGGCAGCTTCATCAGCGGTTGCCCACGCGGCCAGCGCGTGATCACCACGAAGCTGGCGCAAGTCACGGGGGCCGCGGTCCTCGCGCTGGATTACCGGCTGATGCCGGAGCATTCACGCCGGGACATCACCGCCGACTGCCAGACGGGTTATCGCTGGATTCTCGATCATGGACCCGCCGACCCGGCTCCCGTCCGCGAACTGTTCCTGGCCGGCGACTCGGCCGGCGGCGGCTTGACGCTGATGTTGGCTGCCTGGGTCCGCGACGCGGGCTTGCGTCCAGCGCAGGGAATAATCGCGCTGTCGCCGGGGGTAGACATGACGCTGTCCAGCCCCACGCTCAAGAGCAATCTCAAGACGGATCTGATGCTGGGTCCCGGCCTGAAAGGGTTTCTGCGCATCCCGCGCTCGATCCAACTGCTGATTGTCTGGAAACTGAACCGGATGGTCCCACCCAACCCGCTGATCTCACCGATTTTTGCCGATCTGTCGGGGCTGCCGCCGGTGCTGGTCCAAGTCAGCGAAGCCGAAATGATGCTGGGCGATGCCCGGCGCTACGTCAACAAGGCCCGCGCCGCCGGCTCCCGCGCGGAACTGGAAACCTGGCCGGACATGCTGCATGTCTGGCACCTGTTCGAGCCGATTCTGCCGGAAGCCGGGGAAGCATTCGAACGGATTGGACAGTTTGTGGAGCGTTGCACGATCAGGCAACCGCCCACTGATCCCATGCCATGACATCTGACCGCGCCAGTAATCGATCAGTGAATTCCAGCGCCGCCGCGAGATGGTTTTCCGCCGCCGCGCTCAACGGCTCGCCCAGCTCGAAGCACTCGCCGCGAATCGCGAGTTGAAAAGCAGGTGGCGGCGGAGCGTGATTAATCTGTTGGTAGACATACAGCACGGCGGCGGGCGACAGGGCGTGACTGGTGTAGCTGGTGTCGCGCACCGGCTGGATGCGGGAAAATTGAAATGGCGGCGAACAGGAAACGCTGGCGTCCACAAACAACGCCAGCGCCCGATTTTCCAGATCGACCGCGTGTTCGATCTGCAACTGAAAATCGGTCAGCAGACTCGACATCTTGCCAGTCACTGTGCTGCTCCTGCAATATCGCCAACCGCTCCAGGAACAGCGGCCCCAGTGCATCGTCGCCCCGACTGGGATTACCGACGGCAAGAATGAGCAAACCCGAAACTCTCAAACTTAACCCGCTTCTCCAGGAAGAGCGCCCATTTCGTTTCGGACAGTTCCATCCTCATCCCGTACCAAACAATCCACCACCATCCCACTCTCTTCTTCCACCAGTTCCACGATCAGCGGCATCCGGCCCAAAGCATGGGTGGCGCAGGACAGGCAGGGATCGTAGGCGCGCACCGCCACTTCGATCTGGTTCAGTAGCGGTTCGGTCAGTTCCTTGCCATCCAGATAGTGCTCCGCCACTTGGCGGATGGATTCGTTCATCGCCTGATTGTTGTTGGTGGTGGACACGATCAGGTTGGCCTTCTCGATCAAGCCATCTTCGTTGATGCGGTAATGGTGGAACAGCGTACCGCGCGGCGCCTCGATCACACCGATCCCTTCCTCGCGCTCATCTCGCCGCGCGTGACCCGTTCCTCACCGAAGATATCCGGATCGAGCAGCAGATCCTTGATCGCCTCGGTGGCGTGCAACAACTCGATCATCCGCGCCCAGTGGTAGGCCAAGGTCATATGGACCGGCTGACCATCGCCCAGCGCCATGAACTCCCGCCGCTCCTCCTCGGCCAGCGGCGTGGGAATAAAATCGCAATTGTTGATCCGCGCCAGCGGTCCGACCCGATACCAGCCCTGCTCCGGTCCCAGTGAATTGATGAACGGAAACTTCATGTAGCTCCACGGCTTCACCTGCTCGCGGATCACCTGGGAATAGCGCCGGTAATCCAGCTTGTCGAACAGGATTTCGCCGTGCTCGTTCTTGGCTCGCAAGCCGCCATGATAAAGATCCAACCCGCCGTCGGCGCGCACCAAACTGAGGTAATTGGAGCGGATGGTAGCGAAATAGGTGAAATAACCGGGGTTCACCTGGTATGCCTGCTTGACCAGCTTGAGGATGCCGCGACCCCACTGGATCATCAGGTCGAGATCGGCCAGCAGGTAATTGCGCTCCCGCAGGGTCAGCGCCTTGTTGACTCCGCCCGGAATCGCCCCGGTGCCGTGAATGCGCTTGCCGGCGGTGACCCGGATGACCTCCTGACCGTACTTGCGCAACCGCACGCCCTGGCGGGCGATATCGGGATAATCGGCCATCACCCCGCCTACATTGCGATGCGCGGCGGGATCGTCAAAATCGAACAGGAAATCCGGCGAGGCCAAATGAAAGAAATGCACGGCGTGCGATTGCAGGGTCTGCCCGTAGTGCATCAGCCGGCGGATTTTCTCGGCGGTCGGCGTGAGTTTCCCGCGCTCCGACCAACTGATCCACCGCCTTGGCCGCCGCCAAGTGGTGGCTGACCGGACAGATGCCGCACAATCGCTGCACCACCACCGGCACTTCCCAGTACGGCCGGCCCTGGATGAATTTCTCGAAGCCACGAAATTCGACGATATGCAACCGCGCCTGGCGGATGTGATGGTCCTTGTCCGTCAGCAGCGTGACCTTGCCATGCCCCTCGACCCGGCTCAGCGGGTCGATGGCGATCCGACACAAGTATTCCGGCCGGGCGGCCGTTTCCAGATCACTCATGGCGCGCCTCGCTCAATCGTAATGAATTTGGGTATAGGACAGCGCGACCGGCTGGCCGGACAGCAACTGGCTGACGAAAGTCCAGATGGTGTCCGCCGAGGGCGGGCAGCCGGGCAGAAAGTAGTCGATCTTGACCACCTCATGCACCGGATGCACTTGGTCGAGCAGCAGCGGAATTTCCGGGTCGTTGGGAATTTGCGGGTTGACCAGGCCAACCCCGCGCAGGTAGGATTCCTCCAGACAGTCCTTGAGCGCGAACTGATTGCGCATCGCCGGAATGCCGCCGTTCAGCGCGCAGGCCCCGATCGCGATCAACGTCTTGCAGCGCGCCCGAAACTCCATCAGCACATGGACGTTCTCGGCGTTGCAGACCCCGCCCTCGATCAGGCCGATGTCGCACTCGCCCAACTCCTTGATATCGGTCAATGGGCTGCGATCCAGTTCCACCCGCTCGACCAAATCGAACAACCGCTCGTCCAGATCCAGCAGCGACATGTGACAGCCAAAGCAGCCGGCCAGCGAACAGGTGGCGACTTTCAGGCGCGGCTCAATCATGGCGGCGTCCTCCCCGGCTTTCCGGCACCTGCGCCACGTCGCCGACCATGCTGATCGGCTTGCGATCGTACAGCCGCTGGCCGATGGGCGTCTCGTAGCCTCGGTGCTTGATCAGGATCGTTCCGGTCGGACAGACTTGGGCGGCCTTGTCGTGGACGCTGAACGGGGTGGCGCCCAACTGGCCCGAGGGCGTGTTGACCACCAACCGCGCCTGGATGCCGCGCCCCTGCACCGCGAAGATATTTTTACCATCCACGTCGCGGCTGGCCCGCACGCACAGTTCGCACAGGATGCAGCGGTTGAAGTCGATCACCGCCTCGGGATGGGAGGCGTCCACCGGCCGGCGAGGATAAAAGTGCGTGTAGTGCGGCGCTAGCATCCCGACGTAATAGGCCACCGCCTGCAACTGACAGGCTCCACTCTTCTCGCAGGCCGGACAGACATGGTTGCCCTCGACAAACAACATTTGCAGAATGCCGCGGCGAATTTCGCGCAACTCCTCGGTTGCGCTCTGCACGGTCAGACCGACCGCCGCCGGCGTGGTGCAAGCCGCCCGCACCCGACCGTTGACCTTGACCAGACAGACCCGGCAACTGCCGTGTGGGGTGAACTCCGGGTTGAAGCACAGATGCGGGATGTAGACGCCGGCGTCCAGCGCCGCCGCCATGAGCGTCTGGCCGTCCTCAAACGGCACCTGCCGCCCGTCCAGGGTGAAATGCGGTTGCTCGCTCATGGCATCGCTCTCAGCAGTAGATCCTGCTCATTTAGATAGGCCCCCGGATCGCGCCGGCCGGTCAGTTGTCGGGCTTCCTCCAACGCCGCGTTCAAATCGAAGGCCGGCTCGTAGGCGGTGGAACGCAGCCGTCGCTCGTAGGCTTCCGGGAATTCATCGAGGCTGTCGAGCACCGGATTGGGCGCGGTCTGGCCCAGTCCGCAATGACAGGCCACCTGCATGATTCGCCCCAGCTTGCGCATCTCCTCCAGATCGAAGCGGGTGCCGTGGCCGGTATGCACCTTGGCGACCAGGTCGCGCATCAGCGAGGTGCCGACCCGGCACGGCGTGCAGAATCCGCAGCTTTCGTGGACAAAGAACTGGGTGAAGTTGCGGATGCCGTCGAGGATATCGCGACTCCGGTTGAACACCATGAACGAACCGCCGGTAGCCAGATCCTCGAAGCAGATGCGCCGCCCGAACTGTTTGGCGGAAACCATGTGCCCGGCGGGACCGGCCATCTGGATGCCTTGGGCATCCCGCGCGCCGCAATCCTCCAACACCCGCTGCACGGTGACGCCGAACGGGTATTCGTAAATCCCCGGCCGCTCGCAGTCGCCGCTGAGGCTGAGCAGCTTGGTGCCCTTGGATTCGGTGGTGCCGCGACTGGCGAACCAGTCGCCGCCCTCCACCGCGATCTTGGCGGCGACGGCGAAGGTTTCGACGTTGTTGACCACGGTCGGCTGGTTCAGATAGCCGTGGGTAGTCGGGAACGGCGGGCGGATGCGCGGCACGCCATGCTTGCCTTCCAGCGACTCGATCAGCGCCGACTCCTCGCCGCAGACGTAGGCCCCGGCGCCGAGATGGATGTCGATGTCGAAGTTGAAGCTGGTATCGCCGAGAATGGTCTCGCCCAGCAGCCCCACTTCGCGGCGGCGTTGCAGGGTTTCCCGCAGGGCGTCCAGCAGGTAACGGTACTCGCCGCGCAGGTAGACGAAACCCTGGCGGGCGCCGATCACCCGGCCGCACAGCGTCATGCCCTCGAACACCAGATCGGCGAAGTCCTGCATCAGCACCCGGTCCTTGAAGGTGCCCGGTTCGCCTTCGTCGGCGTTGCAGACCACGTATTTCACCTCGCCGGGCGCATTGCGGCAGGCAATCCACTTGGCGGCCGATTTGTAGCCGGCGCCACCTTGGCCGCGCAGTCCAGACTTGACCAGTTCCTCCAACATCGCTTCCGGGCCGCGCTTCAACGCCGCCCGCACGGCCGCGCCGTCGGCGAAATGGCGGCCCAGCAGAACATCGGCGCGGCGAATGTTGCTGGTCACCTCGAAAAACTCGCGCGGCCACTGCTCCAGCGCCGTTCGGCTGTTGACCAGTTCCACGATGCGGTCCAGTCGAGGCCGGTCGAGCCGGGTCAGCGTGTAGCCATTCACCAGCGCGGCCGGACCCTGGTCGCACATGCCCGTGCAGGAAGTGGTGCCGACGCTGACCACCCCGTCGGTACGGGTCTCGCCGATCCCGATGCCGAGCCGCTCGCACAGGTAATGGAGCAACCCACGGTTGCCGAGCATCCGGTCGGTGATGTTGTCGCTGAACAGGATGTCGTAGGAACCGCGCGGGTCGGTGTAGAGAAAGGAATAGAACTCGGCGACGCTGCGCACCTTGTCCGGGGACAGGCCCAGTTCCTCGGCCACTTGGTCCAGCGTTTCGGACGGAAGCCAGGTCAGGTGGTCCTGCACGTCCCGCAGCACCTGCAACAGCCGGGTCGGTAACCCGCCATGGCGCCGCACGACATCGTGGACCGTCTGGGCAAACGTCATGGGTTCCGCCATGGATCACCTCCGTCGTTCGCGGCCGATCCAGCACAGCGCATGGACGGCCTGTTTTCAAGCCGGTTTTATCCAGTCAATAACGTCTCGCAGGATACTCCAAACCTCATCAAAAAACTTGTTTTCCGTATGGTTGAAAACGATCTTCCCAAAATGACTGCCGAGGACAACTCGCCCAGAGCGAGGTGAACTACCACATTGAAGGTGCTCCAAAAGGACGCCGCCGAAAATCCGCCTCAACGATGATCAACCGTCAGAGTCGGTTGGACGATGCCAGGCACCACGAAACCGCGTCCATCAGTTGCAAAGCATTTGGTGGCCGGTCATCGGGGGCATCCAGACACGGTGAAAAAAGATCGCCAAGACCGGCGGCGGCGCCTGCGCGCGCGGAGATCTGATGACCAAACCGTCTCCGCCCTCTTTAATAATTTTACACTTTAAATCAAAAAGATAAATTCAATCGGACCTTAATATCAGCAAAATTGGTTTGCATGACTCGCCGGAGCGTTGTAAAACTAAAAGGAGAAAAATGTAATCCAGTAGTTACTTATTTTGATTTTCCTCATCCCGAACGTTGTTTATCCAACGACTGAACCACCCACTGGTCCGGGTTCTAGCTGAATCGACCGGATGCCGATAAGCCATTGATTACGCTGTCTCGCTGACCCGTTCGATTCCCATTTGGCAGTACCGGATTTGGACGCACCGCCGACAATGATTTCATTGGTCATGAGCAGATCTCGAGCTCAGCGCAATCGCAAACTGAATCTCCCCAATGAACGTCAAAATTGCGATCAGAAAGCTTTACAAGATTTTCGGGGATAATCCCAAGATTGCCCTGCCACTCCTGGAACAGGGCGTGGACAAGGCGAAAATTTTCGAACGCACTGGCCAAAGCGTCGGCGTCATGAACGCCAGCTTCGATATCCATGAAGGCGAGATTTTCGTCATCATGGGCCTGTCCGGCTCCGGTAAATCCACGCTGGTGCGCTTGCTGAATCGACTGATCGAACCCACCTCGGGACAAATCATGGTCGACGACGAGGACATCGCCGTTTTGCCCGAGGAGGGGCTGCGTAACCTGCGGCGGCGCAAAATGAGCATGGTGTTTCAGTCTTTCGCGTTGCTGCCACACCTCAACGTCATCGATAACGCCGCTTTCGGGCTGGAACTGTCGGCGGTTCCGCGCGCGACCCGCTACGAACGCGCCTTGGCGGCGCTGGATCAGGTCGGGTTGAAAGCCTATGCCGAAAGCTATCCGGACGAACTCTCCGGCGGCATGAAACAGCGGGTCGGGTTGGCCCGAGCCTTGGCCAACGATCCCGACATTCTACTGATGGACGAGGCATTCTCCGCTCTCGACCCACTCATCCGATCGGAAATGCAGGATCAGTTGCTGGACCTGCAAACCCAGCAAAAGCGCACCATCGTGTTTATTTCTCACGATCTGGACGAAGCCATGCGCATCGGCGATCGCATTGCAATCATGGAAGGCGGACGGGTCGTGCAGGTGGGGACGCCGGAAGACATCCTGCGCAATCCAGCCGATGATTACGTCAGTTCGTTCTTCCGGGGCGTGGATACGTCCAAGGTGCTCACCGCCCGCGATGTGGCGCGCACCGAACATGCGACGCTGATTGATCGCGAAGGCACCGGCATCCGCGCCGCTCTGCAACAACTTTCCGGCCGTTTTGAGGATTATGGGTATGTGGTCGGCCCGAACCGGGTGTTTCATGGCGTGGTGTCCGCCGATTCGCTGCGCGCGGCGGGCCGGGACGAAGGGGTCCCGCTCAAACAAGCCTTCCTGCCGGATCTTGACCCTATTCCGGTCGATACGCCCCTGAATGAGTTGTTGTGCAAAGTCGCGCAGGCGCCCTGCGGCGTACCGGTGATCGACGAGAATAAGCGTTACCTGGGCGTGGTCACCAAGGCCAATCTGTTACTGGCGTTGAACGGCGAGGAGGAGTTGTTATGAGCACCGAAAACCCTTGGGACACGCCGGCTGAATCGACACCTTCCTCAGCGCCCAGCACGGGGACAGCCGGCGATGCGCCGATGGCCAACCCCTGGGGCAGCAGCGAGCCCGCATCCACGTCCGCGCCAGCAGATACCGATTGGTTGACCACGCCGTCCGCCGTTGAAGAGCCCACCGCATTCAACTGGCTCGATCCCTTCCAAGAGACGCTTATTCCCCTGAATCTCTGGGTGGATCAGGGTCTGGACTGGCTGGTGGATAACTTTCGCCCCGTGTTCCAGGCGATCCGTTGGCCAATCGACGCCATCCTGACCTCCGTTGAATCCACGCTGCTAGCGGCGCCAGACCTGCTGATCATTCTGATATTCGTGCTGCTGGCCTGGCAGATGGTCGGACGCCGATTGGCGGTGGGTACACTGATCTCGCTGGTGATCGTCGGGCTGATCGGCGCCTGGTCCGAGGCGATGGTGACCCTGGCCCTGGTGTTGACCTCGGTATTTTTCTGCATACTGGTTGGATTGCCGCTGGGCATCTGGCTGGCCCGCAACGATCGAGCGCTGGCGATATTTCGCCCCATTCTGGACGCCATGCAGACCACGCCGGCGTTCGTGTATCTGGTGCCCATCGTCATGCTGTTCGGGATCGGCAACGTCCCCGGCGTGGTGGTCACCATCATCTTTGCGCTGCCGCCGCTGATTCGCCTGACCAACCTGGGCATTCGCCAGGTTCCGGCGGACTTGGTGGAAGCCGCCCAAGCATTCGGCGCCAGCCCACGCCAACTGCTCTACAAGGTCCAGATTCCCCTGGCGATGCCCAATATCATGGCGGGCGTCAATCAAACCCTGATGCTGGCTCTATCCATGGTGGTGATCGCCTCGATGATCGCCGTGGGCGGTTTGGGCCAGATGGTGTTGCGCGGAATCGGACGTCTGGACATGGGGTTGGCGACGGTGGGAGGCGTCGGCATTGTGCTGCTGGCCATCATCCTCGACCGGCTCACCCAATCCTTCGGCGCCGATACCCGCCACCGGGAAGCTCGCCACTGGTACCAACAGGGTCCAGCAGGTCTCGTTTACCGTTTGCTGGGTCGCCATTAACGGTGCGGAAACGCATCCCCCACCGGGGTGTTGACGGCGCCCCCATCCTTAATCCCGCTTCGGAAAGAAGGAGAGATGCATGAGATATTTCACGACTCAATGGGCCTGCCTGAAAGGGTTTGTCGCTACATTACTGACCTTGTGCCTGTGGTCCGCGGGCGCTCAGGCGGTGGATCTGCCTGGAAAGGGCATCACCGTTCAACCCCTGAAAAGTTCGATTGCGGAAGAAACCTTCCAGACCCTGCTGGTGATGAAGGCGTTGGAGCGCCTCGGCTATGAGGTCAAACCGATCAAGGAAGTCGAATATGCCACCGCGCATATTGCGATCGCCAATGGTGACGGTACGTTCCTGGCGGATCACTGGGATCCGATCCATGTGGATTTCTATACCAAGGCCGGCGGCGCCGACAAGATTTACCGGGAAGGCGTTTACTCCCCCGGTTCGGTGCAGGGCTATCTGATCGATAAGAAAACCGCCGATCAATACAAGATTACCCATATTGACCAACTCAAGGACCCGAAACTGGCCAAGCTATTCGATACCAACGGCGACGGCAAGGCGGATCTATCCGGCTGTAATCCGGGCTGGGGTTGCGAAAAGGTGATCGAGCATCAATTGGGTGCTTTCGGCCTACGGGACACGGTTACTCACAATCAGGGCAGTTATTCAGCGATCATCGCCGACACCATCACCCGCTTCAAGCAGGGCCAGCCGGTGCTGTACTACACTTGGACGCCCTACTGGGTTTCAGGCGTGATGGTGCCCGGACGCGATGTAGTGTGGTTGCAGGTGCCATTTTCTTCGCTACCGGGGGAGCGCAAGGATGTGGATACGACCCTGCCGAGCGGCCAGAATTACGGTTTCCAGGCCAACGATCAGCGCATCATCGCCAATCTGAAGTTTGCGCGGGAAAATCCCGCCGCCGCCAAGCTGTTCTCGATCATGAAGATCAGCATCAACGACATCAACGCGCAGAACCTAAGAATGCGTAACGGCGAAAAGAGCATGGCCGACATCGAACGCCACACCGATGCCTGGATCAAGGGTCACCAGGAAACCTTTGACGGCTGGATTCAGGAGGCACTCAAGGCCGCTCAAGGCTAAATATTGAGTTTTTTCTTGTAGGGTGAAAACAGGTCCTCCCAACAGGAGGGAACATGTTGGAGCAGAGTTGAGTCAAAAATGGTGGATGCTAAATCGCGGCGCGCGCGCTCCAAGCCGACTTTCGGTCGAGCAGCGTGGCCGCTATGGCATTACCGCGAAATTGCAGGCACTATTTTCATTTTGCCGCCAATATCACCGGAGACAAGACGCCGCCATGCCGAGCCTTTTCCTGAAACGCCTTCACTGGCTGCTGCTGGGGTGGCTAGCCGCCAGCGCCGCGCAGGCGACCGTTTATCCCCTGCCGCCCCCGGACACCGACGTCATCGGGCAGGTCAAGGTCGTCTACGCCACCAAGGAAGATACCCTGATCGATATCGCCCGCCGCTACAGTCTGGGCTATGATGAAATCGTCCACGCCAACCCGGGCGTAGACCGTTGGGCGCCGGGCGTGGGCACCCCGATCGTGCTGCCGACCCGCTACGTCCTGCCCGACACCCCGCGCGATGGCTTGGTGCTCAACATCGCGGAGATGCGGATGTACTACTATCCAAAAGCCGGCGCCGACGGGCGGCAAGTGGTCTTAACTTATCCGGTGAGCATTGGCCGCATGGACTGGAAAACCCCGCTCGGAGCGACCCGGGTCGTCAGCAAGGAAGTCGACCCCGCGTGGCGGCCACCGGCGTCGATCAAGGCTGAACACGCCGCCGAAGGCGATTTTCTGCCCGATGTGATCCCCGGCGGCCCGGACAACCCGTTGGGACGCTATGCCATGCGGTTGGGCGTGCCCGGCTATCTGATCCACAGCACCAACAAACCCTACGGCATCGGCATGCGGGTCACCCACGGCTGCGTGCGGATGTACCCGGAAGATATCGAACGGCTGTTCGGCATGGTGCCGGTCGGCACGACGGTGCGTCTAATCGACCAGCCGGTCAAGGTCGGTCGCTTCAACGGCGAGTTGTTCGTTGAATCGCATGAACCGCTGGAAGAGGACAACCTGCCGATCAAGGTCACCCTGGAGCAGGCGCAACGGGCGGTGATCGCCAAGACCGGCCCCGACATGCCCGGCGTGGACCCGGTGGCGCTCGAAGTCGCGGTCGAGCAGGTCAGCGGCATTCCCGTCGCGATCGGCCCCGTGCCGGGTTCAAATCCGGCCTACTCGCCTCCCCCCTACCCAACCGCCGGCTCTGTCGCCGGCTACCCGTCCGACGACCGGATGCCGGCTTCTCCCCCACCGGGCTACGATCGCGCGCCGGCAAATACCTCGCCCGTACCCACCGCGCCTCCCGGATACCGGCCTGCCTACCCCGATCCCGTACCCAGCTACTCCTACCCGACTCCGGGAACGCCACCGGCGGGCGTCCCGCCCGCTTACCGACCGGCTCCGGTCAACCCAACATCCTACCCAGGCGTCACTGTTCCCAGTACCCGCCCCTCGATTGGCGATGTGCCAGGCGCCGCGGCGCAACCGCGCGCGGCAAGCCGAATGTAGCGGCAACAAAAAACCCCGCAATCCATGATCGCGGGGTTTTTTGCGTCCGGGCGTCCGGTTTACTTATACATCGATCTCTTGAACATACGGTTGATCTTCTCCTCGGTCGCCATGCTCATGGACTTGGCTTCGCCGGCCATGGACTTGGCTTCGTTGGCGGTATCCATCGCGTTGCGGGCCATGGACTTGGCTTCGTTGGCGTCGTTCTGCACCTTCTGCAGATCGCTGGTGCTGGCGCAGCCAACGGTCAAACCGGCGATCAGGGCCAGGGCGGAAACTTTGGTCAGGCTCTTCATCGACATTATCAGCTCCTTACGCATAAAAAATGATTGTTGTTAGTGAGAGGGTCATGAATGGCGGCCAAAACCACCGAAAAACCGAATTATATAGAGATTATATAGAACAGTTATCACACTTGCAGAAATTCCCTTTATGTCAGGACCCGTCAGCGAATTTCAACGCGCATCCCGACTCTGATCCAAGGTCTGAGCGCCTCGATCTGCCCGTTGTCCAACGCCACGCAACCGCTGGTCCAGTTGATGCCGGCGCTGTGGACATCCGGATCACCGAAACCAACACCATGAATACCGATCTGCCCGCCCAGCGGCGTATCCTGCGGCGGGGTGCGGCCACTGATCCAAGCGGCGCGGATGCGTTCGTAGGTCAACCGGTCGATCCGGCGCTCGCGCAAAGCCTGTTCGGCGTAGTCGAGATTGGGATAATCGAGACCAATGAATTTCTTGAACCGGCTATGATCGTTGACCCAGCCCACCCGAAACACACCGAGCGGCGTCTTATTGTCGCCGCGGCGGAACTTGAGGCCGGCGCCGCTGCTACCCAGCGCTATTTGCTGGAACACCTGCACCGGCTGTTCGCCCCGCATGATCATCAGCCGATCGGCCTTGGTATCCACCAACAACCAGGGTTCGCTGGGAACCGTCGCACGGTTCGGCGCCAGCGGCGGCGGCGGCGGGGTTTGCACTTCGTTCGTGGCACAGCCACCGATCAGCGACGCCAGGACGCCAAGAAGAAACACTTGCCTGTTGAACACCCGCATAACCAACGGTCCTTCCTCCCGAACGATTTCCGCAGGGTTGAATATATAAGACAGGCGCCGCCGCAATGCAATATCAACCACTGTTGCTTTCCTCGGCCAAACACGCGGCGTGTTGTCTGGCAAGCGCCAGAAAACGCGGGGTCGGCCCAATATCTTCGTAAATCGGATCGCCACACTCATCCTCGGCGATGATTCGCTCGCCCTGCTCGTAAGGCAGGGCCGCCTCAAGCGTATCCAGCGCCGCCGACAACAACTCGGTGATGATTTGCTCAACGGTCTTGCGCGGATACATGTCCGCCAGAGCGGCGATGCGGGCGGCATCGTGGACCGGCAATCGCACCCGGTATTCCCGCGCGGTCAGCCTTACCACGCCAGTCTTGTCCCATTCCTGCAAAAGCTGCTTGATGTTATCCATGCACGCTCACCTTCGCTGGGGTCGGCCAGCCGTCAAAAACGGGGCTCCAGGCCAATCGGAGTCAACAGGGAATTGCCGATAAAACAATTTTCCTTGGCCTTGCGATGTAGTTCCAACACGACATCGGGAGCGGGAGCGGCGTCGCCGAAGATCACCTTGGGCCGCAGCGTCAGCCGGCTAACCATCGTCTTGCCTTTTTCGTTCTTGCCGAGTTCGGCCAGAGGCTCGTCCTCGTAGCTGTCCACCACCAGTTTCTTGAGCGCGGCGATGGCAAGAAAAGTCAGCATGTGACAACTGGACAGCGATGCCAGCAACGCTTCCTCGGGATTGCTCATCTTAGGGTCGCCCAAATACTCCGGCGCCGACGAACCCTGCACGGTCTGGCCTCCGGCCAGATGCCACACATGCCCGCGATTGAAGGTCTTGTGATCGAAATCGGGCGTCGTGCGCCGCCAGTTCAGTTTGATCGAATAACTCGACATGCCACTTTCCTCGACAGAACAAAGGGAAAATCGCCGCCATCATACCTGCCCCCTCGCCTTCGGCAAGAGTAAGGAGGTACTCGCGCCGCATCAGGGGTTGCGGCGCCCCTGCGTCAGGGCTTCCAGCGCCTCGGGACCGCAGGCATCGCCGTCCAGCGCCTGTTCCAAGCTGACGATGCGGGCGCGCAGGTGTTCGTTAACCGCCTGCTGTCGGACCAGCGCGGCGCCGTCAACCGCCAGCGCTGGCTCGGTCGGCTGAATGCCGCCCCGGAAGTCGGGTCCCGTACCGCCCAGCAACCAGCCGGCCGCGACGCCACACAGCAGAATCGCCAGCGCCACCACCCCCCAGACCCAGGCACGCTGGTAGCTGGGGATCATCGCCTCGGCGGCGTAGATCGTGAACTGCGTGGGTTGCCGCTCGACCTGATCGCTCATGGATTTTCCTCAGCGCTCCACAGTGAAGCCGGTTACCGGCACGATCGCGCCGGGGCGGATCATGCCCTTGAACACCGATTCCTGGCCACCTCGGCTCAACCGCACCTGATACGACGTCTCTCGGGGAGCCTGCTCGTCCTTGCGCGGGACGTAGCGGACGGCGACTCGATAGGCCCCAGGCGCTGCCTTGCCGGCCGGCCAGAACACGTTCTCCACCGGACGGTCTTGCAGCTTGTCGCGGGCGGTATTGGCATCCACGTCCAGGGTGCCGCCGCACTCGGTGGGGTTGCGGTAATCCAACCGCCGGCCAGTGGGACAATTCACCACCAAATCGAGATCGCCGTGGCTGTTCCACAGCAGCGTGACGGTAATCTCGCCCGTGGCCGCGCCGGCGGCCGACATGCGTTGATCGAACTCCCGACGTTCCTCGGGAGTCGGCTCGCTCTTGACCGGCGACGACTCGACCGGCGCAGAGCTCGGCGATGATGAGGTCAGCGGTGGTTCGGGTCCGCTCAATTTACCGCCCAGTTCCTCTTCCAAGGTTCGGGTCCACGGCGTCGGCTTGCTGGATGACAGGCTTGGCGCGACGGCGACCACACCACCGGAGGGACTGAGGCCAGCCGGCGCCGGCGCCACCTTGCGAGGTTGCGCGCCGCCCGGCGTGGCCGGCGCCGTCGTAATCGCGGTTTCCATCGCGGCTTCCAGCGCACCAGGTTCTCCCACAGCGGCGCCAGCCTGAACCGGCGAGGGTTCGGCGGCTGGCATGGCGACAGCCGGTTCCTGCTCGGCATTGCCCCCGCCGGGGATGGTGAGCGCAATTTCGCGGCCGGCTGGAAGCGCCATCTGCTCGGGCGCGGCAAGGGTTTCCGCGCCAGGCGCGATAACCGGCAACTGAGTTTGCCCGCCCGCGCCGGCAACCGGCGCCACTCCGACATCACTTGGCCTGCTCTCCGCGCCCCGCGGTTCATCAGCGGGCGGAACCAATCTCACATCCACGTCGCCTTGCTCTTGCCCATTTGCGGTGAGCGCCGGCGCATCGGCTCCGGCCGGCAACCGACATTGGTCGCGCCGTTCGGCCAGCCGCGCCAGCGCCCGTTCGAGTTGGGCGCGCAATTCCGCTTCGGCCCGCAGCGCATCCGCTAGGGCGCTGGAATTCTTCATGTCCGGCGGTGCGGGCGCCATCGCAATCCGATCCGGGGTCGAACTCCGCCAATGGCTGAAAACCGCCGCGCCCAGCGCCAACAAAACGGCAAGCGCGAACACGCTCCAGAATCCCGTGGAGCCCACCACGACATAGCGCAGCGGCGACACCGGTTCCGGTTCCGGCTCTCCGGCCGATAATGGATCAATCGCCGTCGCAACCGGCACAGGTTCGGGTTCGAACGGCGGTTCCTCTACCGGAGGTGGCGGTGAGACCTCAATGGCCGCGAAAGGCGGCGGCGGAGTCTGGGACATCGGCGGCAATGGCGGCGGTTTGGAAGAATCCGGTTCCGACGACGGCGGAGAAGATTCCGACAATTCCGCTCCCGGTGGCGCGGGTGTCGGGACTGATTCCACCGGAAGTTCGCCTTCGGCGGGGGATTCAACCGGCGAGATGGACCGCGGAGCGGCGGTCGCCAGTTCGGGCAGGGGGATTTCGGGCACCACCACATCGCGGGGCGGCTCGGCCGATTCTGGCGAGGCAATCGCCGGACTCGGCGAACCGGTCGGCTCCGACCATGGACGATCCGGCGCGAAGCCCCAGCCGGTCAGCACCGGCCGGCCGTTGACCAGAAACACCCCGGTTTCCGCCGGCGCGGCCAACACCGCCCGCAGAATCGCGCCCAATTGGTTCAGACGGACTTCCTCGGTCGTGGCGTAACGCTCCGCCAGCGCTCGCCCACGGCTGAGCAGATCCTCGATTCGAGCCCGGAGCGGCTGGCGCTGTTCGTCGGGCAGGTCGCTCAAGGCGACCGGTTTATCCTCGGGATCGCCTTCGGTATACCAATCGATCCGGTTATTGACCCGATCCACCACCGGTTCGGCCAGCAGCCAGGCCGCATCCGGCTCCAGCTCGCTGGCCAGCACCGCCCGGATTTGCGGATACAAGGTATGCAACGGCTGACCGAAGCCGCCAATCTCGCGCAATCCGTCAAAGGAACTGCTGCTGAGCAGAATTTGTTCCACCATGCGTGTACTCGCCTTGCGCTTGCCGACCGTTATCCCGCCGCGCCAACAACGGTAGGTTCGTTCAACTGGCCGGTGGGTCCGGCTCGTCGGCGGGGTCCAGCACGATCGACAACCCACCGCCACCGAGAGTCAGGTCGAGGCCAAATTGGGCATTTTGCAGGTACAGGGTCACGCCCCGCTCGTTGCGCAGCACGGCGGGGCCTCCGCCCTGAAACACGGTCAACCCTCCCTCGGCCAAGACATATCGGCCGGCAAAATCAGCCACGTCCCGCAGGCGGTAGACCTGACCGACCGCGCTCACCTGGCTGATACCCACCGTCGCCACCTTGAGTCCCGAAACCGAAAACCGGTATTGCCGGTCCTGAAACTCCAGCGTGCCCTGTCCCTGGCTGTAGCCAAGCAGCAGGCCCACCGAAAAACCCGAAAACTCCAGGCGGGCGTCCGGCCGCGTATCCTGAGCCAGCGCCGGAACCGCACCGGCAACCCACATCCCCACCAAGACTGCCCGAACGAATCGCATCGACTTTCTCCCACGCAACCATCTTTCTAAATCCGGCCGCCGGCCGGTGGCCTCGATTTCAGGCGGTCGGGATCGAATACCAGGGCCACTCGTACTGATTCAACAGCAACTTCTCCAACTCGCGGGTGAGATCCACATTCGCGCCCCCGCCCTTGCCGCCGCGAGAACAACTGTCCAGTTGCCAAAGGCCGACCTTGTCGTCGAGGTTGACCTCTTTCCATTTGGGGTGGCCGGTTTGCTTGAGTTGGCCGATATTGGCGCGAATGGCCTGACCCAGCTTGGCCAACTGCTGGCAGCGCTGGGCGAAATAGGGGCTTTGCTTGCTGGAAAAGTCGAAGCTCATCAACACCGCCTTAACCGCAATGGTCGGCACGCCACCGCTCGTCCACTCGTAATCGCTCTGGCCGATTTCGGCTACCTGATATTCCCGCAGCATGCGTGGATCGTCCAGCGGCACGAAATGCACGTTCGCCAGCAGCGGGGCGAATTCCGGCTTATCGATCAGGCTGCCCAGTTTGGTGAACAGGGTGACCGGCTTGCCGGCCACGTAGAACATGGCATCGGCTTCGCCCTTGAGCACGGCGGTCACACCCTGCAAGGGCGGCAGATTGAGCAACTCGGCCGGCTTGACCCCCGTCAGTTGCAGCAGATTCATGGCGGTCAGCCATGTGCCGCTGCCCTGCTGGCCCACCACCACCCGTTTACCGGTCAGATCGTCGAACGACTGGATCGATTTGCTGGCGAACAGATGCACCTCCTCGTTGTAGAACGGGAATATCAGCCGCAACCGGTCGGCGAGCTGACGCATCTCCGGGCTCTCGGAGCGGCTGAGGAACCCCAGCACGTCGGATTGCACGATGCCGAAGGTGGCGTTTTCCTTACTGTTGATACGCTTGATGTTATCGATCGAACCCTGGGAATCCTTGACCAGGATATCCAAACCGGCGGTTTTGGCGACTCCGGCAATGTCGTTGCCAAACTGGATGTAGGTACCGGTCTTGGAACCGGTCACCATGCCAATCTGTTTGGAATCGGTGTCTTCGGCCGCGGACGGCGCCAAACTCAACAGCCCCAGCAGAAACAGCAGGGCGCGGATCGGCGGACGGTTCATGAGAAATGCTCCCGGTGGTTGATCATGATGAATTGGCCTCTTATCCGCGTTCGAACGCCGCCGGATGGATGGGCGGCGCGGCCCTATTGAGTTCCCGCCGGCTTCGGCTCGGAAGCTGGCGCCGGTTCGGGGACCGCGGGGACGCTGGCCGGCGTTCCCGGCGCCGGGGCGGCCGGGGCAGCGCTCTGCCGGGCGGCGCTGGCCGGCATTCCGGTCGTTTGATGGCTGAACCACCACAGGCCGACGGCGGTCACGCCGGCTACGGCGGCAATCAACATCCAGCCCAGCAGCAAGCCGCCCGGGCCGCGCCGGGCCGCGCCGGACGGTTCGGACGACGTTGATCCCGGCGGGGAAGGCGGTTGGGAAGTTGCCGCGCGGGGTATCCGCGTCAAACCGGCTAACAGTCCGAGCAATACCGACAAACTGCCAATCGAAAGACGGTTCATGAAAAGGCTCCTCTGGCTATGAATGTGCTGAATCTGCCCGAATCGCGTGCTGCTCCACGCTAGCGCGATCCACCAGGCTTGTGATGGCGGAGTCCCTTCTCCAGTTCCTGCACGGTCGGATCAAACTGCGACTTCAACTCCTCTTCCAGGCTGCGAGCGGAGGGGCGGACCGGCGGCGTGGGAGCAGGCGGCGGCGCCGGCGCGACGGGGGGCGCGGGCGGCGCGGACACCGGCTTCGGCGCGGGTGGCGCCGGTGGTGGTTCCCACGCATTCGGTCGGTAGGTCGGCTCCGGCGCGGGTATCGGTTCCGGCGCCGGTATCGGTTCCGGCGCGGGTACCGGCTCCGGCGCGGGTATCGGTTCCGGCGCGGGTATCGGTTCCGGCGCGGGCACAATGCGATCATCGGCCGATGCGCTGGTCGGCGCGGGAATGCCAGCGGGTGCGGGTGCGGACGTCCCGGCGGGTTGCCGAACGAACCACCACCAACTCAGCGCCGCCACCGAAGCCAAAACCGCCAGCACCATGACTCCGACCAGTAGGCCGGACGTACCGCGCCGTTCCGCGCCTCTTGGGGCGGCCGGAGGCGACGGCGGCGGTTCTGGCCGCGACGCCACTCGGGGCGGCGCCACCCGCGTTGGCAATTCCGGCTCGGGAACCGTCGCCGGTTGGGCCGGAACCGATCCCGGCCGAGTCGAAGCCGGCCGAACCGGGACCGCCGCCGGCACGGTCTGGCCGACCGTCGGAGGAACCAGGCGACCCGGCGCCCGGCGGGTGATCTCTGCATCTGACGGAATATCACCGTCCGACGGGGAGGATTCCTGCTCCACCGCCGGCCGACGTGGCGCCGCCAACCGCGTCGGCAAATCGTCCTTCGCCGGGTCCGAACCGGCGACGATGTCGGGAATCGGCATGGCGGGGATCGCCAGCTCGGCATCGCCGATCTCCGGCATCGACGGCTCGGTCGTCCCGGAATCGCCCACTGGCGCCGGGCGCGCTCTCGGTCCTGGATCGACCCGCGTGCCGCCGACCACCCGCCGTTCGCCGCTGGCGCTGCCTTCCTCGATATCCAGTTCCAGCGGCCAGACGAAAGTCGCGGCGACGGAGCGATCCAGGCCCTGGCCGCGCACCGCCAACCGGTAGGGCATGTTTTCCAACTGGAACGCCAGATCGGGATGGACGACGAATTTCAGAGCCGCGCCGCCGTACCAGGCTTCTTCGGGTTGCAGCCAGCATTCCGCCCCCTGCCAGCCCTCCGGACCCAGATGGTTGGCGGCAAAACCGTGACGGCTCAAAGCGAATTCAAAAGTCTCCAGCGTGCGCGGCAAACCCTCCAGGGTCACGATCGCGTGCCCCAGCGGGCGGGCCGGATCCTCCGAAACGCGAACCGAAAGCGTGGACATCATCATCCTCCAGGGAATCGGGCGTGCGGCGAGCGCCACCAGTCCGGCATCCCGCTCCTTTAAAACAATTGTAGGCCGGAACGCGCGTCGTGTTGACGGCAATCCCGGCTCAGGCCGCGACCGCTTGCAGTTTCGCCAACAATTCACCCAGCCGCCGGTTGGCGGCAACGTCGACCTCGGCGCCGTCGCGGAACCGGGTGTTGCGTTCCACCAGATCGAGAAACGCGCGAATCCAGTCGGTGTAGTAGTCCTGATCGTAGGTGGATTGCCGCTCGCTCAATTGCGGGCCGCCGCGCGGTACCGCCCTCGGCGGAAACACCGGGCGGGGACCGGTTTCCAGCGGCAGTATCGGCCGTTGCTCCGGCGCCAGCGCGTCGTAACCCAGAAAACCCACGTAACGGTTGAACAGGTTGGCGGTCAGCCGGGCCGGCAGCGCCACGATTTGTTCGAACTTCATGCGGAAACCGGTTACCTCGCGCACCCGCGCCTCGATCCGCTCTTCCAGCTTCAGCCGCTGCGCCCCACCGATCAATTCCTTGACGAACTCGACCATCATCGTTTCCGGCACCCGGAAATAATCGCACAACGCTTTGTTGCCGCTCAGATCCTGCAAGTCGCGCATCCATTCCGCCACCGCCTCGCGGGCGAACAGCGCGGCATCGTCCCGGCGGGGCGCTTCGGTCGGCTCCCCGGCGCCCACCCCCAAACCCAGCAGCAGCTTCATCTTCTGGGTATCCACCGCCGCGCCGATGGTCGGGGCGCCAACCGCCTGTTTCTCATCCGGCAGGCGGGTTTCGATGCGGTAATAAATGCCTTCCAGTTCGTCGCTGTCGGCTTGCAGGGCGCGCAGCAGCTCGCCGAAACGCTGCTCCCCGGCGCAGTCGATCAGACGGCCGGCGACCTGCTGCGCGGCGGCCAGCCGCTTGTTCATCTCCTGTTCCGGGTTGTCGCTGACGTAGTAATGGCGGATATGCTCGATCATCTGCTCGCCCAGTTGCGCTACCTGGCTGGCCAGTTGCCGGCGCTTGAGTTCGGGGTTGCACAGCGGGCGCAGGTTCTCGGCCAGATAGGCGATGCCGCCGTCGTTGAGCGCGAAGCCCGCCTCCCAGGCCTGTCGCGGATCGCGGAAATGGGCGCTGGCGACGGCGTCTTGCAGAAATGCCTCCCTGAACATCTCGATCCGCTTGCGCTCGCCGGGACGGATGCCGGTCTCGCGACCGTCCTCGTCGTAATCGAAGATATGCTTGGCCTTGAAATTGGGATTACGCAGCCAGTAGCTGTTGCGAAACGCACCCTCGGGGTCCCACTGCCGCGGCCAGTGGTACTGCTTGCCGAAAAAATTGAGCAGCGAGCTTTCC